>NZ_AFJI01000044.1 GCF_000264785.1 Edwardsiella ictaluri ATCC 33202
CGGAGAGATACGTTTTGCTTTATGGCCAATATCGCTGATACACCGCGCCATAAAATGCGCACCGGCACAAGCTTCCATAACAACAACTGCGGACGGGCATGTTGCCAGAAACTGCATTAGCTTCGTGCGGGTGAATTTCTTACGCAAAAGCGCCTTACCAGATTTATCCTGGTAGTGAACATGAAAAGAGTGTTTACCGAGATCGATACCAATAAGCGCAATGTTTTCCATGATGGCCTCTCCAGAAAGAAAAACACCCTGCCAGCGTACCGCTCACAGGGTGGGGGTGACCATCTCATTAGCCCCGGAAGCACGGCCTCCGGGGCGGAAAAGCTCAACGCTAACCCTTAGCTTTTTTCGACCAGCAGCGCCTCCAGCAGATCCAGATCGTGCAGCATCTTCTGCAGCGTCTCGTTACTGATCTTCTGGGTGGCACGCAGGTGGTACAGCTCGCCGCGTTCAGCGCGCAGCGCCGTCAGGCGAAAACGGCGCTCCAGATTCTCCACCTCACGGATTTCGTCGGCGTTCTCCTTGGTCATCACCCGCCGCCTGAGACTGCCTATAACCCGCGAGCTGACTTCGGTCAGCAGTTGTGGATCGATGTTCTCCTCGGTATCAGCCTCAAGGCGCTCCTGCATCTTCTTCAGGCTCTCAATGGCCACCTCGGCGCTGACCGACTTCGCCATCAGCTCCTCCTCTCGGTAGGCCACGCTATCGGTGATCTCGACACCGCGCAGCAGCAGCGGCAGCGCCACCACTCCCACCAGCAGGGAAAACAGGATCACTCCGGCGGCCAGAAACACCAGCTGATAGCGACCGGGGAACGGCGTACCGTCGGTCAGGAACAGGGGAATGGAGAGCACACCGGCCAGCGTGATGGCCCCACGGACCCCGGCAAACGAAGCAATCCACAGATCGCGTATGCCGTAGGAGGCAAACTGCAGCGGGTTGTGCTTAAAGAAGCGCAGGCTGATACGTTTCATCCCCCACAGCCACAGGAAACGCAATACCAGCAGCAGCGCATACACCAGCACCACGTCGGCGAACAGATACCAGGTTTCGATATTGGGGTCGAGGTCGGCCTGAATAATCGAGTTCTCCAGGATCCCCGGCAGCTGTAGGCCCAGCATGATAAACACCATGCCGTTAAACACAAATTCCAGCATCGCCCACACGCTGTTGGCACGCAGGCGCATCGTCAGCGGCGCATTGCGGATCACTCCGGACTGGCTGATAGTCATCCCCGCCGCCACCGCCGCCAGAATACCGGAAACGCCAACATGCTCTGCGATCAGATAGCTGGCGAACGGCAACAGCATCAGAAGGACGATCTGGGTCGCCGGATCATCTCCCGCCCAGCGGCTCATCATCCGCAGGGACTTGCTGTACAGCCAGGTGACCGCCGCGCCGGTCAGCAGACCGCCCAACGCCACTTTCAGAAACTCCAACGTCGCACCGGAGACGGTAAACACCATGGTGCCCATCGCCACCGCGATAGCGAACTTCAGGGAAACCAGGCCGGAGGCATCGTTCATCAGCGCCTCCCCTTCCAGCACCCCCATGATGCTTTTAGGTATCCTCCCCTGGCCAACGATACCACCAAGCGCCACGGCATCGGTGGGCGACAACACGGCAGCCAGCGCAAAGGCCGCCACCAGCGGCACCTCCGGCAGCAACAGATGCAGAAAGTAGCCGACGCCAGCCACGGTGATCAGCACCAATACCAGTGCCAGCCCCAGGATCTCCCTGCCGTGGTACAAAAACTCCCGCGTCGGGGTTTTCCAACCGTCAGCAAACAGCAGCGGCGGAATAAACAATACCAGGAACAGCTCAGGGTCAAAATCCACATGCAGTCCAAAGTGGGGCCAGGCCAACAGCGCCCCGATGGCGATCTGCATCAGCGGCAGCGGGATTTGAAACGGTAGCAGGCGCGTTACCACGCCGGAGAGCGATACCACCAAAATCAGGATCAGGATTGTGAAGAATATTTCCATGTTCTTTCAGACTCAACGCCAACAGGGCTAACGCAACGCTTTACAAAATATCATCTTATGAATTTTGAGCCGAAGAGAAATCTACCCTAAGGAGCAGAGATAACACTGAAAATGCACTGCGGTAGCGACGCCGTTGATATTTGCGATGCCCCGACAGCAGAAAAGCGCCCGCAGGCGCTTTTCCTCAGGGGAATGGCAGAGCCGCTTAAATCGCCCAACCACCGGCGTAGAACGCCATCAGCACCACCGCGATCACCACGGTACCGATGTTCAGACGGTTCCACTCTTTGGAGCACACGCGACCGATCACCAGGGTGCTAAAGCCGAGCATGATGCCGGTAACAATATTACAGGTCAGCACGATAAACACCGCGCACACCAGACCGGACATTGCATCGACGAAGTCGTTGAAGTCCAGTTTGGCGACGTTGCTCAGCATCAGCAGACCGACATACATCAGCGCCGGCGCCGTCGCGTAGCCCGGGACCAGATAAGAGAGCGGCGAGAGGAACAGAATCAGCAGGAACAGTACCCCGACCACCACGGCGGTCAGACCGGTTTTCCCACCAGCCGCGGTACCGGCGGCAGACTCGATATACACCGCCGCCGGCGCTGCGCCGACCAGACCAGAGAAGATCGAGCTGACGGAGTCCGCGGTCAGCGCCTTGCCGCCGCTGATAATCTGACCATCTTTGTCCAACAGATTCGCCTGACCAGCCACCGCGCGGATGGTTCCGGTGGCATCAAACACCGCGGTCATCACCAGGGCCAGTACGCTTGGCAACACCACCGGCTGCAGGGCGCCCATGATATCCAGGCTAAAGATCAGCGACTGGCCATCAGCGCCAGCTAGGCTCGGCATCGCGACCAGACCGTGGTACTTCACGCTGGGATCGAAGATCAGACCGACGATGGAGATACCGATAATCACCAGCAGAATGCCACCCGGTACCTTCAGCTTTTCCAGACCGAAGATCACCGCCAGCCCCAGCAGGGACATCATCACCGGGAACGAGGTGAAGGCGCCCAGCGCCACCGGCAGCCCCTCCAACGGGTTTTTCACCACCAGGCCGACGCCATTGGCGGCGATCAGCAGCAGGAACAGACCGATACCGATACCGGTACCGTGGGCAATCCCCATCGGTAGGTTACGCAGGATCCAGGTCCGTATCCCGGTCACCGAGATGGCGGTAAACAGAATACCCATCAGGAATACGGCACCCAGCGCCACCGGCACGCTGATCTGCTGCCCTAACACCAGGCTGAAGGCGGTAAAGGCGGTGAGGGAGATGGCGCAACCAATCGCCATCGGCAGGTTGGCCCACAGCCCCATCAGTAAAGAGCCACAACCGGCCACCAGACAGGTCGCCACAAATACGGCGCTCGGTGGAAACCCAGCCTTACCCAGCATGCCCGGTACCACGATCACCGAATAAACCATCGCCAAAAACGTCGTTAAACCGGCGAGCACTTCCTGGCGCACGCTGCTACCACGCACTGAGATCTTAAAAAATGTATCGAGTGATCCCCGTGACTTCCCTGCCGCTGATACCTGAGAAGAATCGCTAGACATGATGATGTCCTCTGAGTGATTTAAAAAACTTTTCTGTAACGTAATCGATTACGTATGTTATTGCAGAGCGGCCCATAACGCTGTATCTGCCCTCCGCCCCATCCGGCTGTCCCCGTGGACAGCCGCTACTCCCTGCCACTACATCCTGTAACCAAATTCGGGTAAAAATGGGACAGAAGCAAAAGGCAAACGATTATCTGGCCTAATACCTCGTCATTTCAACCCACAAACGCGACATTTTAGGTGCGTTCGTACACTAAACGACCATCGACATAGGTACGATATATGGTGCGATCATCGCCCAGTGTCATGGTGACAAACAGCTTATCCACCAAAGAGACCGAGTTGTCATAACGCAGCTGTTGCAGCGGCGTCGCCGTCGGCTCCAGAACCACAAAGTCGGCCTCTTTACCGACCAGGAAGTTACCGATGCGATCGTCCAGCCCCAGAGAGGCCGCGCCGCCCAGGGTTGCCAGGTAGAACGCCTCATAGGCGGACAAGCGGCAGCCCTGCAGCTGCATCACCTTGTAAGCCTCATTCAGCGTCTGCAGCATGTTAAAGGTGGTCCCGGCGCCGATGTCGGTTCCCATCCCCACCTTCACCCGCTTGCGCCAGGCCTGTTGCAGGTTAAACAGGCCGCTGCCGAGGTACAGGTTAGAGGTCGGGCAGAAGGCGATCGAAGAACCGGTATCGCTCAGGCAGTCCCACTCTTTCTCCTCCAGGTGGATACAGTGGGCGAACACGCAGTTCTTCCCGGTCAGGCCATACTGGTGATACACATCCAGATAGCCGTCATGGTGCGGGTACAGCGACTTGACCCAGGCGATCTCGTCGCGGTTTTCACACAGATGGGTATGCAAATAGGTGTCGGGATACTCTTCGCGCAGGCGCTGGGCCATCGCCAGCTGCTCCGGACTGGAGGTCGGTGCAAAGCGCGGGGTCACCGCATACAGCAGGCGGCCATTCTTGTGCCAGCGCTCGATCAGTGCCTTGCTCTGTTCGTAGCTGCTCTGCGCATCGTCCAACAGATAGTCCGGCGCATTGCGATCCATCATTACCTTGCCGGCGATCATCCGCATGTTGATATGGCTGGCAGCCTCAAACAGCGCATCCACCGACTCCGGATGCACGGTGCCGAACACCAGGGCGGTGGTGGTGCCGTTACGCAGCAGCTGTTTAAGGAAAAAGTTAGACATTTCGCGGGCGTAATCGAGATCGTTATAGCGCTGCTCGGTGGGAAAGGTGTGCTTGTTCAACCACTCCAACAGCTGTTCGCCATAGGCCCCGACCATCTCGCTCTGCGGATAGTGAATATGGGTATCGACAAAGCCGGGGACGATCAGCTTGCCGCGGTAGTCCCGCACCCGAATCGATGCGGGAATGCGCCCCCGCCCCTCTTCCCAGCTGCCGCACCAGTCCACTTTCCCATTGCGGATCAATAACAGACCGTCCTCAATAAAACGCAGTGCAGATTCAACCTGTTGCGGATCGGTCACCGTACGGGTGACATCCAGAATGCTACCGCGGACTGCCTTGAGGGTATGTTCACAAACCATGATTAACTCCTAATCAGCCAAGACATCGACTCAGTCCATCTCTTCTTCTGCAGACAATGTGCCTGTCGGTTCATCCTCTTCCCGACGGACCTCCGCTTTCTTGCGCATCGGAATCAGTAAGTTGAGGATGATTGCCGTCAGACCACCGGCACAAATGGGATTCTCTACCAATACGTACAGCGAATCTGGCAATACCCGGAACACGGCCGGATCGTACGAGACACCCAGCCCCAGCCCAAGGGAGGTGGCGACGATGATGGTCTCGCGGCGACGCAATCCGTTGGAAATAATGATGCGGATCCCGGCGATAGCGATCATGGAGAACATTAGCGTCATCGCGCCGCCCAATACCGGAGCCGGAATGGTGGTAAAAAAGCGCCCGATGACCGGAAACAGCCCCAGCAGTACCAGCATCCCGGCGATAGCCCGACCGACATAGCGTGAGGCCACGCCGGTCATCTGGATCACCCCGTTATTCTGGGCAAAGGTGGTCAGCGGCAATGAGCCCAGGGCAGAAGCAATGACCGACACCAGCCCATCGGCCAGCACGCCACCGCTCAGACGCGACTGATACTCAGGCCCTTCGATGGGGCGATTCGAGACCATCGCCGTCGCGGTGATATCTCCCACCGCCTCCAGCACGCTGAGCAGATAGATGGTGCCAGCCACCAGGAAAGCGTGCATGTCAAAGGTAAAACCATATTTAAAGGGAACCGGAACGGTAACCAGTGGCAGGTCGCGCAGGGCGCTGAAATCCACCATGCCCAGACACAGCGCCATGATATAGCCGACGATAAGCCCGATGGCGATGCCGCCCATCCGCAGTAAGGGATGACGCGCACAGTTAAAGCCGATAACCACCAGCAGTACCAGCAGGCCGACGCCGATGTTTTCATAATTACCATAGGTGCCACTGCTCTTGGCGGCAAAGCCACCGCCGAAATCGATGATGCCAACCTTGATCAGGCTCAGGCCGATCATCAGTACCACCACCCCGCTCACCGTCGGGGTGATCACCCGGCGCAGGTAAGGCAGGATAAACGAGGCGCCCACCACCAGGAAGGCACCGACAAAGGAGACCCCCAGCAGAGTCGACACGATCAGCTCCTCATGCAGGCCATCGTGTTTCATCGCGCCGCCCAGAGCTATCATCACGGTAACAAAGGAGAAATTGACCGATTGGATAGACAGCAGGCCAGAGCCGACGCAGCCATAGCGGTTGACCTGCAGCCAGGTGCCAACGCCGGAGGCAATCATCGCCATGGAGACCAGATAGGCGGTGATTTCGGTGGAAAGGCCCAGCGCGGTACCGACAATCAGCGCCGGTGCCACCATGGGGACAAAAATCGCCAGCAGGTGAGTCACCGCACCCACCATGAGCTGGTGAAATGGCGGTTTATCCTCGAGTTGATAAATAAGATCGGATCCAGCACGCGGTATATCAGACATCCCTTTACTCCCCTGGTAAATTTGATCATCTGATCCAATTAATAAATATCCGCCTACCCATTTTCCCGCCGCGCGGCAAGGGACGCCCCTGAGAGTGTTTTCCCCATTAATCCGTCTATGGCTGTGCAGTTCAGATATTCATTATCCAACGGCTAATTGAATCGTTAGCGCAGGGCCGCCCCAACGGGGCGGCCCGCACGCGGTCTTACAGTTTCCCTAACGCGTTCAGTATCTTCTCCGGAGTAAAGTGCCATTCACGCAGCCAAACCCCACAGGCGTCGTGAATCGCGGTGGCGATGGCCGGTGCAGCGCCGTTCACCCCAATTTCAGAGATCGACTTGGCACCGTATGGGCCAACCTGATCGTCGCTCGGTACCAGGAAAGCGCGGAAATCGCGCGGGATATCGCCGATCATCGGCGCGCCGTAGGTGCGCAGATCGCGGGTGATCGGCCGCCCCTCGCGGTCATAGCGGATCGCCTCGCTCATGCTGTGGCCGATGGCGCGCATGGTGGCGCCATAGATCTGCCCCAGCGCCAGCTCGGGGTTCACCGGGGTACCGCAGTCCAGCAGGGCATAGAACTTGTCCAATCGGATCTCGCCGGTGCGCACGTTCACCGCCACCTCGGCGAAGTTGGCCCCATAGGGGAAGGCAAAGTCCGGCGTAATATAGCTGGCCGTTGCCACCAGCGTACCGAAGCCGGTGCCGGTTTCCGCCTTGTGGGCGATATCGGCATAGCTCACCTCGCCCCGCTTGCCGCGCACGATCCCCGGTGCGACCAGGGTGACATCCTCACGCGGCTCGCCGATCATCTGCGCGCCGTGGAACAGGATCTTCTCGCGCAGATTCTCCGCCGCCTTCTTGGCCGCGTTGCCGGAGAAGCAGGTGCCGGAAGAGGCGTAGGCCCCCTTATCAAACAGCGCATGGTCGGTATCGCCGGAGATAACATGGATCTCTGACATCGGACACATCAGCACCTCGGCCGCCAGCTTGTTGACCACCGTATCCAGACCGGTACCGATGTCAGCGCCGCCGGAGTGCACGATAAAGGTGCCATCAGACTCCAGTTTAATCATGCAGTTGGCCTGATCGATGTCAGGAATGCCCGACTTTTGCATGATGATCGCCACCCCGCGTCCGACACGCCAGTCACCCTCGGCCGGCTTCGGCGCATCCCAGTCAATCAGTTCACGCCCCTTGCGCAGGATCGGCTCCAGCGCACAGCTGGCGGCAGAGGGGACCGAGGTCGGCATCTTGCCTTCGCCGATGGCGCCCAGGATTTTCAGCTCCTGTCCTTCATGCACCCGGTTCAGTTCGATGATATCCAGCAGGTCAATGCCCAGATGATCGGCCAGCTCGGCCAGCGCCATGGTCAGGGCAAAGTTCCCCTTCGGCGCCCCGTAGCCCTGATAGGCCCCGGTCGGGCAGATGTTGCTGTAATAGGTGGTGACCTGGAAGTTGACGTTATCGCAGGGATAGAGCGGCAGCGACAGCGCCGGGCCGTTACTCGGCACCGTTAGGGAATGGTTGCCATAGGGGCCGGTGTTGGCGCGGAAGTCCATGTCGATGGCGGTCAGACGCCCCTCTTTGGTGGCGCCGATCTTCACCTTCACCTTGGCGACGTGGCGCGAGGTGTTGGCGATAAACTCCTCTTCTCGGGTATAGCGGAAGTAGACCGGACGCCCGGTGACGCAGGTCGCCCAGGCGCACACCTCTTCCAGCAGGATATCCTGCTTGGAGCCGAAACCGCCGCCGACGCGCTCCTTGATGATGTGGACCTTGTTCTGCTTCATCCCGACGATGCGCGCCACCTGGCGGCGCACGTGCCACGGCACCTGGGTGGAGGCATGCACCACCAGACGATCGCCGTCCATATAGGTGTAGCAGATGTGTGGCTCGGTCGGGCACTGCTGAGCCTGGGTAGACTCATAGGTGCGTTCGATGACGACATCCGCCTGTGCGAAGCCCTGCTCCACGTCCCCGATACGACCGTGCACGCTGGCAGCAATATTGTCATGCGGGCGCGCCCCGATCGGGAAATTGATGATCATATGCTCGCCGCGCTGCGCCGAGCCCCGATTCTGCACCTCCAGATCGCCGGGGGCACCGTTCACATACACGATCGGCTCATCATGGATCTGCGGGGCATCGTCGGCCATCGCCTCGTCAATGGACATCACCGGGCGCAGGATCTGATACTCCACCTCGATCAGCGCCAACGCCTCCAGCGCGGTAGCCTCGCTCTCCGCCACCACGGCGGCGACGCGATCGCCGACGTGGCGCATCTTCTTGCCAAACATGCGGCGATCGAGCGGCGACGGCTCCGGGGCGCTCTGTCCACCGGGGGTGTAATAGACATCCGGGCAGTTCAGATGGGTAATGACGTGCACCACGCCCGGCAGCGCCTCAGCCCGGCTGACGTCCAGACGAACGATCAGCGCATGGGGATGGGGACAGCGCAGCATCTTGATCACGCAGGCGTCCGCCGCGATGCGATCCTCGACGTAGCAGGGCTTGGCCTGCACCATCTTGGCCGCATCCACCTTTGGACAGTTTTTACCGACCACGCTCAGATCGTCGCGAAACTCGGGTGCCACCTCCATCTGATACAGCGGATCGCGCATTCGCGCCGCCGCCAGCGCCACCACCTGGTAAAACTGCTGATAACCGGCATCGCGGCTGAACAGCCCGGAGAGGGCATCATCGATATCTTGACGGCTCGGCGACGGAATACGCTCCAGCAGATCGGTCAGGATCAGCGCCGCCGCCGGATCGTTATAGCCGGACTGCACCACGCCCACGTCGACCATCGCCTGCTGCACCGGACTCAGCAGATTCCAGGCGCCGAGCGATTCGGCGGTACGCACCACCGCCCCTTCCAACTGGGCGGCGATCAGCAGGGAGGCGTTGATCACCACCCCGTCGAAGATAATGGCATCGGAGCCGGCAAAGCCGAATCCATCGTCGCTGTTGCGGACAGAGTGCATGCCAAGTCCAAACAAGAGCTGCTGTACATTGTCGCCCGGCTGACACGCCAGCGTGCGCGGGGTGCCGTTCAGCGTAAAGCGAATTGTCATTTTGCTTCCTCCCTCATCTGCTGGCAGTCCGCCAACAGTTCAGCCACCACTACGCCCGCGATATAGCGCTTATACGCTTCGCTGCCACCCAGATCCGCGCCCGGCGCGATCGCGGCACCAACCGCCTGTGCCAGCGGCTCGCCCTCCAGGGCCAGCCCCTCCACGTCGCGCAGACGCTGCGGCCGAGAGGCGACGCCGTCCAGGGCGATACGTCGGCCCCCATCGCCCGGAAGCGCGACGGCCGCCGTCACCACCGACCAGCCCGCCGCCGAACGGCTCACCTTACGGGTAGCGCAGCAGCGCAAGGGATCGTCGATGATCACCGCCGTTAACAGACGATCATCCGGGGCAGCCAGGTAATCCTCCAGCGCGATCACCGCGCCGTCGGCACTCTGCAGACGGGCATCCAACGCCAACAGCACCGGCGTCAGTACCGATTCGGCCTGGCAGGCCGCCAGCTCGCCGCCCAACGTAGACTGGTTGCGCAGATGGCGTGAATAGATAAAGCCCAGTGCATCCTGCAGCGCCTGGGGCAGCCGCGCCGTATCGCGCAGCTGCTGCAGCGTTGTCAGAGCGCCGAGGTGCAACGCGCCGCCATGCCAGGTAACCCGATCCAAACCTAGCCCTTTCAGGGAGATAGCCACCGTCTTCTCGGTGCGCGTGGGCGTGGCGTTTAATTTACTTCCTCCGGCGAAGTAAACAGCCCGATCCTGAAAGCGACGCTTAAGCTCCAACGCCTGCTCTACGGAGTCCGGCCGGAAAAATTGCTCAATCATGTTCCACCCTCTTTGTGTAAAACCGCACGGGCCAAAGCCCGCGCGGTTTTATGGTCTCAGTTCAGTGCATCCATACGCTGCCACATCTTGGCGGCGACCCTGCGGGCTTCGGCGTAAATTGGCTCAACGTCAAACGGGAATGCGCGATTCTCATACACCATCACCCCTTCGACCATCACGCTGTGCACGCTGGATGAACCCAGGCCGAAGGCCAGATGTCCACCGATGTTCTGTGCCGCCAGCGGCGTCGGTGACGGATAATCACAGATGGTCAGATCCGCCTTATAACCCGCCTCCAAACGGCCAAAGCGGGCGCCAAAGTTACGGCCAAGCAGCTGGTTGCCGTTGTACAGGAAGCGGGTAAAGCTGTCCGGCCACAGCGGGCCGCCGGCATCGCGGTGTTTAAAGAAGGCAAACTTCAGCTCTTCAAACATGTCCGCGCCGATGCCGTCGGTACCGAGCGCCAGATTGCGATACTGCGCCAGACGCTGGTTGTAGCCCACGTGGTTATTCATATTGGAGCGAGCGTTGTGCACCAGGAAAGCATCCTGCTCGTTGAGGATGCGGATGTCCTCATCAGAGAGATACAGCCCGTGGGCCAACAGGGTCTTATCGTTAATCAGGTCATACTCGGCCAGACGCACCACCAGATCCTGCCCATATTTATCGTGGCCATGGGATACATCATAGCGATCCTCCGCCGCGTGAATATGCAGCCCACGCCCGGTGGCGCGCAGGGCCTCCCGCAGCATATCCAGACCGGCGTTGGAGACAGTAAACGGCGCGTGGGCACCGATGTGTGCTTCCACCAGGTAGGGTTCGTTCCCCTTCGCCTTGGCGTCGTCGATCAGGTGGGCGAAGCGGATATTCTCCTCAACCCCCGCCTGCAGCTCACGAGTACCGCCGTTGCGGTCGGTAGTCTCGAAGCAGGTCATACCACGCAGACCGGCCTTCAGAAATCCCTGGCGCAGGGTTGCCAGAGAGCCGGCGATATAGTTGGGCGAGGCGTGATGGTCTATCACCGCGGTACAGCCGCTCTTAATCGCCTCCAGCGAGCAGATCAGCCCACTGTAGTACAGCGACTCCTCATCCAGCGCCCGATCCAGGCGCCACCACAGGTTCTTCAGAGTGGAGATAAAGTCCGGGCACGGCGCGATGTTGGCCATGATGCCGCGCGACAGACCGGAGTAGAAATGGTTGTGGGCGCAGACGATGCCCGGCATCACCAGACGCCCGTGCATCTCCTTAACCCGTGCTTCGGGGTACTGCGTGCGCAGGTTGTCACCCACGGCGCGGATCTCCGCGCCGTCGATGGCGATATCAACCCCTTCCAGGACCCGCGCCGGCTCAAACTGTACGGCGGTGACGTTTTTCAGAATCAGCATGGTTATTCCTCCACCCGGCCCAGCAGATAGTGATGATGGCGATGAACGTGGCTGATGATGCGGCACATGTCGCTGAGCGCCGATGGCACCTCGGCGAATTCGCCCGCCTCGTCGATGCGCAGCTGCCAGATCTGCGCATCCTGACGCACGCTCACCTGAGATCCCTCAACCAGAAATCCGGGGTTGGTGCTATTGGTAAAATCCTGCGCCAGGCTGAAGATGGTGATCTTGTCTTTATAGGGTTTCCCCTGCCACGGACAGAACTGGGCGCAGTTGCCACATTCGTTGCAGTAGGCGTCAATATGCAGGGTCTGGAAACGGTTCTGGAATCCCGGCACTGCGATGGAGACGTTGGCGCGGTTCGGACAGACATCCACGCACTTGCTGCAGACGTAGTTACACTCCAGGCAGCGCTGCGCCTCCTGTGCCACGAAGGCGTCGCGGTCATCTTTGTCCACCAGCGTGACAGAGATCGCCCCTTTGCGCTGGTAGATGCGCGCCGGATCGACGTTGTTCCAGTACTTATCGCCGTAGCTGCTCGCAATGCTCTCCCGCGCCAGAATTGCATCTGTTGCCCGGCGGGCGGTACCGATGGCAGCTACGATAGACGACGGTCCACTTTGCACATCACCGATTAGGAATACATTCTCACGTGCTGTTTCACCGCTGGTGTCGCGCACCGCCGGCCAGCCGCTGTCGTCCAATGGAACCCCCATCGCCGCCAGGCGCTCGCAGTCAGCCTGCTCGCCGATCGCGGTGATCAGGGCATCCATCTGCAGCGTCACGGTGCGGTCCGTCGCGACCGGACGGCGACGCCCCTGCGCATCCGGCTCGCCGAGCGCCATGACGCGCGCTACCAGGGTGCCGTCCTGCTCGAAGCGCTCCGGGTTGGTCAGGAACATGAATTTCACCCCGTCCTCCAGCGCCTCCTGGTACTCCTCGCGGTAGGCTGGCATCTCGTTCAGGGTGCGGCGGTAGAGCACCGTGACATCTTCGACCCCCGGCACACGCAGGGCGGCGCGGGCGCAGTCCATCGCCGTGTTACCGGCGCCGACCACCGCCACATGTTTGCCCAGCTTCAGCACGACGCCGTTGTTGTAGTCACGCAGGAACGGCAGAGAGCGATAGACATTACGGTTGTCGCCCTCAAGACGCACGCCGCTATTCTTATCGGTCCCAACCCCGACCAGCACATAGGCGAAACCCTGCTGCTGCAGCTGCTCGACCGTCAGCTGCGGATCGCAGCCAAATTCAAACTTCACGCCGTGATCGGCGACAAACTCGATATCGTGGGCGATCAGTTCGCCCGGGATGCGGAACTGCGGAATGATGTTCTTCACCACCCCACCGGCGTTGGCCTCGCGCTCAAACAGGGTCACCGGATGCCCGGCGCGGGCCAGGAAGTAACCGGCGGAGAGGCCGGCGGGACCGGCACCGATCACCGCCACCGGGTGCTTGTTCCCGGAGCCGGCCGGCTTGTGCCAGCGCTGCTTGTACTCTTGCCAGCCGCGCTCCAATGCCACCTTCTTCAACTCGCGGATATTCAGCGCACTGTCATAGTCCAGACGGGTACAGTTGTACTGGCACTGGTGGTCGCAGATATGGCCGGTAATCGCCGGCAGCGCGTTGCGCTGATAGATCACCGCCAGCGCATCGGCGTAGCGCCCTTCGCCTATCAGGCGGATATACTCCGGAATGTCCTGCTTGATGGCGCAGGCGGTGACGCAGGGCGCCACATAGCAGTCGGTCTGCGGCAGCGGGCCGCCGGCGTCGATGCGATCATCGGACTTCCACTGCTTCTGGGTATACTCCATGCTGACAGCACGGGCGGCCAGTGCCTCCAGCCGGGCGACATCCACCTTCGGCATATCCCAGTATTCGGAGCGATCCAGCTCACGCATGCACTCGGTCAGCCGCAGGTAGCCGCCCGGCTTCAGCAGGTCGGTCGCCATGGTGATCGGCCGGATACCCGTCTCAAAAATATCGCGGATGTTGAATTTACTGGCGCCACCGGAGTAGGAGATCGGCAGCTCGCCGTTAAAGGCGCGCGACAGCACCGCCGCCACATTGATGGAAAGCGGGAACAGCGCGCGACCGGACATGTACATCTCTCCGCCGGGCAGCGCGCCTTTATTGTTGATGGTGCCCAGGGTATTGGTCAGCTTAACGCCAAAGCTCAGCTGCTTCTCCCGCCCCAGCGTCATCAGGCGCTTCAACATCTCCAGCGCCTGCGCCAGCTTCAGATCGTGATCGAAGGACTCCTCTTTCAGGCCGATGTAGTCAAAGCCACAGGTATCGAGGATCTCGCGCACCCGCGCATAGCCCAGCAGGGTCGGGTTCAGCTTCACAAAAGTGTTCAGCTGCTTCTCTTCCAACATGTAGCGGCAGATGGCTTCAATCTCGTCCGGTGGGCAGCCGTGCATGGTCGACAGGGTGACGCCGTGCGCCATGTCCGCGGGAATAGCCGCAGCCAGCGCCGCCAGACGATCGCGCCGCTCAGCCAGCCCCAGCCGGGCCAGGAAGGACTCATCGCCGACCCAGCGCGCCAGGATGCGGCGGTACTCAGCAAACTTGGGATGTGTGGCAGAGTCCATCATGTCGTGAATAAACTGCTGCATCGGCGGCTGTTTGATACCGTCGAGGTTATATCCCACGCTCATGTTGAAAATAAATGATTTCGCCTCACCCTGAGTACGCGGATCAAAGATCTCCTCCAGCAGATGCAGGGCGAACCAGGCTTTCAGATACTCATCGTGTGCCTTCAGCAACGTGAACTCGGTGGACCACTCCGTGTTGAAGCACTCGTCCTCCGCATCGATACAGGGTTTATCCAGCTCCAGACGATCGAGGATCTGTACGGTTTTCAGTTCGATAAAACGACCACCGGTCAGCCAGGAGACGATAATGTTTTGCGCCAGCTGGGTATGGGGGCCAGCGGCAGGGCCGATGGGGGTCTCACAGGTTTCACCGAACACCTTGATCAGGCGCTGATTATCCTTACGGTAAAACTGCTGCTCGGGAATACCAAAGATAGAGCGGCTTTGATGGTATTCATCAAAAATGCGCGTCAGAAGCTCCTCAAACGGAACAGGACGCATAATATCACCCATGACTCTCTCCTTGCTGCGACATAACGCTGATATCGATTTACCGGGGTGCGTCCCGCGCACACCGGCGGCTATCCAGACATCAGCAACAATCACGCCAGATGTTTATTCCTATTCCTTGGATGATAAAAATCGTGAGTAATATCTAATTGTTTTATCTATTTGTGAAATGGCTCACACGAGCCAAATGAGAATATAAATCAATAAACCGCGGTGGCCTCTACACCGCTTATTCAGCAACGATGAGATTATCAAAAAAAGAGAGGCCGTATCACTTTGATATGCGAATTCTTCGATAATTATTTTAACTGTGAGCGCAATCGCTTAAATATAAAAAGCAAACCTCTTACTTACCCAATAGCAATTGATAAGCCTGCGGTGTATCGACATCCAGAATAATTTCAGGCGTATTTATATCAAGATAACGATAATCCTTTGCTAACAAATATTCACGCATGCTGCGCTGGGGATAAAATTGCCCGGCCTGTGGCAACAGCACACGCGGTAGCAGCACAGGGTGGCCAGGGATCCCCCGATAGCGCGGTATCAGGGCATAAGGGCCACGCTGCTGCCACAGGCGGAAAAACAGCGCTGGCGTCAAACAGGGAATATCGCCATGGCTAATAAAGCAGTAATCGCTTTGTACCGCCGCGGCGCCACAGTGGACGGAAGAGAATAACCCTCTGTGATAATCTGGATTAACCACCGTACGAATTCTCGGATGGTTACCGTAGCGCTGCAACAATTCATCCGCACGATAACCAACCACCAATATAATTTGCTGACAAAACCCCAATGCGTTATTAATACTGGCATCCAGAAGGGTGCCACCGCGATAGGGCAGCATCATTTTCCACTGCCCCATCCGTGAGGAGAGTCCCGCGGCGGTAATGATTCCATCTACCGCCTTGGGAATAATATTCTCTGTTAGCTGCATCATTCTATTTTCCCAATGGATTAGGAGCAGTAGCGCCGTACCCTGTTGACATCATGATCGCAATTGCAGCCGTTAATATTGACGCCAAACACGGCGTCCGGGAACGGATGCAACACGATGAATAAAAATGGCCACGGGGAGCCGGTTCTATTAATAGCACATATGCCGAACGCCATGATACCCGAACTGCAGGGACTGCTGAGAACCCGCCATGCGGAGCCCGGCCCGTTGCTGATAAGCCTGATCGGCGCCGGCGGAAAAACCAGCGCCTTGCACTGGCTGGCGCGCGCATTTGCCGAACGCGGCCTGCGGGTAATGGTCACCACCACCACCCGCATGTATCTGCCGGATACCCTAGCCACCCTGTTTTGCCGTCATCCGGCCTCACTCCCCGCCACGGCACTGCGCGCGGCGATCACCGCCTGCTTCGCCGCCTGGGACCCTGTCCAGGGTAAGGTGCGAGGCTTTACCCCTGCCCAGATCGATGCCCTGTCCCAGCGCCGTCTGGTCGATGTGATCCTGGTGGAGGCCGATGGCGCCCACCAGCTGCCGCTGAAGGCGCCGGCAGGGCACGAACCTTGCATCCCTGAGCGTAGCCACTGCGTGATTGCCGTCAGCGGGGGACAAACGTTAGGGCATCCGATCGGCGGGCACTGTGTACACCGTTGGCCGCTGTTTTCCGCCCGCAGCGGCCTGACAGAGGGAGAGTGCCTGGATATGACGGCGATGGGCCGTTTTATCCGCCATCCGCTAGGGATGTTCAAAGGCACGCCGACCAAGGCGCATAAAATCTGGCTAATCAACCGATTTTATCAATCTGATAATGTCACGGACGCCAGTCTGTATGCCCTGCTTAACGATGGTGCGCTGGACGCCGTTTGGCTCGGCGCCGTCCGTGAACAGCCCCCCATTACGCGCATTCTGCAGCGCCATGACAACAACGATACCCGCGCAGGCCCGCCGCCGCGCCGGGAATAACAACAAGGCAGTCGACATTGAGGTCGTTATGAATATCTTTGCACAAGCTGCGCAACTCGAGGAACAAAACCGCCCATTCGCCATGGCTCAAATCATCGAGAGCCGTGGCTCCACACCGCGTCATTCGGCGCAGATGCTGGTAATGAAAGACGGCGGCATCATCGGCACCATCGGCGGAGGCATGATCGAACGGCTGGTTATTGAGCAGGCCATGCTGGCGTTGGCCGAGCGTAAGCCGCGTGTATTCCACGGCCGTATGGCGCGCAGCGGCCAAGACGCCGTCGGCTCCGACTGCGGTGGCGCTATGTCAGTCTATATCGACGTACATGGCCTGCGCCCACGCCTGGTATTGATCGGCGCCGGGCACGTCAACCGGGCCATCGCCCACGCCGCGGCCTCGCTGGGCTTCGACATCCACGTCGCCGATGCCTATCAGGATAGCCTAGATCCTGCGCTGTTTCCCCCCGGCACCCGTCTGCACCACGGAGACACGTTTACCCAGCTGATTAACGCGATGCAGATCGAGGAGGAGAGCTTTGTCATCATCGCGACCAACAGTCAGGACAAAGAGGCGCTCGACTGCCTGATCGGGAAGCCCTTGTACTATCTTGGCCTGCTGGGAAGCCGCCGCAAGGTACAGACCTTCTGTCAGCAGCTGCGCCAGAGCGGCACAGACGAAGCTCAGCTGGCGCGTCTGCATGCCCCCATCGGCTATAACATCGGCGCCGAAACGCCGGAGGAGATCGCCATCAGTATTCTGGCCGAGGTGCTGCAGATCAAAAACCGCGCCGCCGGCGGCCTGATGAAACAGAATATCCGTCTGCAGCGCAACCGTCTGGTGGCGATCCGCGGCGCCGGTGATATTGCCACCGGCGTGGCGCTGAGGCTGTACCATGCCGGGTTTCAGGTGCTGATGCTGGAGGTCGCCAAGCCGACAGTGATCCGCCGTAGCGTCGCCTTTGCCCAGGCCATCTTCGATGGGGAGAGCACGGTCGAGGGCGTCACCGCCCGCCGCGCCGATGGTACTGAGCAAGCCTTCAGCCTGATTGAGCAGGGGATCATCCCGGTGCTGGTCGATCCGCAGTGCCTCACGCTGGCGGCGCTGCAGCCACACTATCTGGTCGATGCCATTCTGGCCAAGCAGAATCTGGGAACCTGCCGCGATATGGCTCCGGTGACCGTCGCCCTCGGCCCCGGCTTCGAGGCAGGACAGGACTGCGATGCGGTGATCGAAACCAACCGCGGGCATCACCTTGGACGGGTGATCTACCGAGGCTTTGCCCAGGCCAATACCGGGATCCCGGGCAACATCAACGGTCACACCACCCGTCGGGTGATACGCGCCCCGCACACCGGTATCATGCACTGCTGCGTTAAGCTGGGCGATCTGGTCAACGAGGGCGATATCATCGCCCATATCGATACGACCCCGGTGCTCTCCCCGCTGCAGGGTATGGTACGCGGCTTGCTGAGCGAAGGGCTGGAGGTCAGCGCCGGATTTAAAATCGGTGATGTCGATCCGCGCGGCGCACAGGCCGATTTTACGACCGTCTCTGACAAAGCGCGTGCCATCGGCGGCGCCGTATTGGAAGCCATGATGAAGCTAAACCCGCAGCCCTGATGCAGTCCGGGCACCAGGACATTAAAAAGGGGCGCCCGGCGCCCCTTTCTGTTTTCCCTGCGATTACTGGCAAACGACGGTACCGGTTTTCCCCTCAATCCCCTCTTTGGCTTTATCCAGTACGGTGATCAGCGCCGCGCGCCCCGGCCGGGTACGCGCGAAGGAGAGTGCTGCCTCTACCTTCGGCAACATGGATCCCTTGGCAAAGTGCCCCTCATCGATAAAGTGCTGGGCGTCCGCCAGACTCAGGCGATCGAGCCACTGCTGGTTCGGCTTACCAAAGTTGATGGCCACCTTCTCCACCGCCGTCAGGATGATCAGCATGTCGGCATCGATCATCTCCGCCAGCTTGGCGCTGGCCCAATCCTTGTCGATCACCGCGCTGGCACCGCGCAGATGATTGCCCTCGCGGATCACCGGGATCCCGCCGCCACCGACGGTGATCACCACCTGGCCGGCGTCGATCATCGCCTTGACAGTCTCTTTCTCAATAATGTCTACCGGCTTCGGTGACGCAACGACCCGGCGATAGCCGCGCCCGGCGTCCTCCTTCATGTTGTAGCCATTGCGCGTCAGCAGCTCTGCCTCCTGCTGCGTAAAAAAGGAGCCGATCGGCTTGGTCGGATTGAGGAAAGCCGGATCTTTCCCATCGACCTCCACCTGGGTGATCAGCGTCGCCACCGGCGTCTGCATGCCGCGATCCCGTAGCTCTTCGCGCAGCGCGTTCTGCAGATCGTAGCCGATGTACCCCTGACTGAGCGCGACGCAGACCGACATCGGCAGCATCGGCGTATGAGCCTCGGTTTTCGCCGCCGCCTCAAACGCCTGGTTGATCATCCCCACCTGTGGACCGTTACCGTGAGTGACCACCACCTGATGCCCCTGCGCTATCAAATCGACTATCGCCCGCGCCGTGGTCTTCACCGCCTTCATCTGTTCGGCCAGCCCCTCGCCCAGTGCGTTTCCTCCCAGCGCGAGCACGATTTTTTTCTTCATCATATCCTCACTCGTATGTTGTTGGACCGGACTGCATCCCGTCGCGCAAGCTTCCCGGCGGTATGCGGGCGCAGCCGTACTGCTTATACCGGTGCCTGAAACGCCTTCCGTTTCAGGAAACGCCCGCGCCCCGGCTCAGCGCTAAACTCACCCTCACTGAAAATACGCTCGCCGCGCGCCAGGGTATGACGAATGGCCCCCCGGCATACCATGCCCTCATAGGGGCTGTAGTCGGCATTGTCATGTAAGTCGCTATGGCGCAGCGTCGTCGTCCGGCGTGGATCGATGATCACCACATCGGCGTCGGCGCCCGGCGCGATGACTCCCTTCTGCGGCCACAGACCGAACAGGCGTGCCGGGGTCGCGCTGGTCAACGACACGAAATGCGCCAGCGAGATACGCCCGGTCATCACCCCGGCGGAGAACAGCAGCAGCATCCGGTTTTCAACCCCCGGCAGGCCATTGGGACAGCGGCTGAAGTTACCGCCGGAGAGCGCCAGCCGCTGGCTGTAGGGGAAGGTACAGTGGTCGGTGGCCACTACGTCGATAGCACCATCGCTGATGCCGCACCACAGGGCGTCCTGTTCGCGCAGGTTGCGCAGCGGTGGACTGAGAATAAACTTCAGGCCGTCTTCACGCAGATAGCTGCGCTCATCCAGCAGCAAATACTGTGGACAGGTTTCGACCCACACCGGCTGATGGCGCGCACGGGCCAGACGCAGGTAGTCCAGTCCCAGCCCATTGGAAAGGTGAACGATATACAGCGGCGCGTTCCCGGCCAGCTGCGCCAGATTGATCATGCGCGCAATGGCCTCCGCCTCGCACTCCAGTGGACGGCTGCGGGCATGGAAGATCGGTGCCACCTGACCGTTGGCCAGATAATGGGCGCGCCGCTGGGCGATGGCGGCATCGTTCTCCGGGTGCACCGTGGTCAGCGCGCCGACCTGATGCAGACGGCGCAACGCGCGCAGCACCGCATCGTCGTCAAGCTTGAAACCGTAGGTCAGATAGAGCTTAAAGCTGCTGATTCCTTCGTCATGCACCATCGAGGCCATTTCGTCGAGGATCGCCTCGTCGATATGTTGGATCACACCGTGAAAGCCGTAGTCGATCACTGCCTTATCCGCAGCGTAGCCGTGGTAGGCCGCCAGCTGGTGATGCAGAGAGCAGCCCTTAGGGCCAAAGCCCATATGGTCGATAATGGTTGTTGTACCGCCACACGCCGCCGCGCGGGTGCCGGTAAAAAAATCATCACAGCTGCGGGCCAGGCCGACGTCGATATTAAAGTGGGTGTGTACATCCACTCCGCCGGGCATCACGTAGCACCCTTCGGCATCGATCACTTCGTCCACCTCGTCCTCCGACAGGCCGGGTTCCAGACAGCTGATCATACCGTGTTCGATCAACACATCCGCGCGCCGTTCGCCGTTGTGATTCACCACCGTGCCGTTTTTGATCAGGCTTTTCATCATCGAGGCTCCGCAAAGAGACCCCGGCATGCACGATGCCGGGGTTGATAACGTATGGATTACTTCTTCAGTTGCTCAAGATAGGTCAGCGGGATAGCGGCATACATCGCCGCGCAGGTCACCAGATGATCCTTCCAGGTCTTCTCGTTCGGCGCGTGCGCCTCCGGCTCTTTACCCGGACCAAAGCCGATCACCGGAATACCGTGGCGGCCCATGATGGAAACGCCGTTGGTGGAGAAGGTCCACTTGTCGACCACCGGCTGCTTATGGAACAGCCCCTGGTAGGCCTGGCTCAGGGTTTTCACCGTGACATGATCCTCTTCGACCTTCCAGGTGGGGAAGTAACACTCGGTCGGATAGACCAGCCCGGTGTAGGAGGGACGATCGTAGTTATACATGGAGACGGTGGCGTTGGCCGCCTGCACCGCCGGCAGCGCGCGGATCTCCTCCAGCGCCCCTTCCCAGGTCTCGCCCCAGGTCAGGCGGCGGTCGATGGAGACGGCACAGCTGTCGGCCACGGCGCAGCGGCTCGGCGAGGTAAAGAAGATCTCGGATACCGTCAGGGTTCCCTTGCCAAGGAACTCGTCGTACCCCAAGCCCTGCGACAGCTCCTGCAGTTCGTTGAGGATCGGCCCCATCTTGAAGATGGCGTTGTCGCCGCGCTCCGGCGCGGAGCCGTGGCAGCTGACGCCCTGCACGTCGATACGGATCTCCATGCGCCCGCGCTGGCCGCGATAGATCTGGCAGTCGGTCGGCTCGGTGCTGACCACGAACTCCGGACGGATCTTGGACTGCTCGATAATGTACTGCCAGCACAGGCCGTCACAGTCTTCTTCCTGAACGGTACCGGTCACCAGCAGGGTATATTGATCCTCCAGCCCCAGATCCTTGATGATCTTGCCGGCATACACCATGGAGGCCATGCCGCCCTCCTGATCCGACGCGCCGCGTCCGCCGATCAGATCATCGGTCTCCATCCCCTCATAAGGGTCGAAGGTCCAGTTTTTGATATTGCCGACGCCGACGGTGTCGATATGGGCATCCATGGCGATCAGGTGCGGACCGTGGCCCACATAGCCCAGTACGTTGCCCATCGGGTCGATCTCGACCCGATCGAAGCCCACCTTCTCCATCTCTTCTTTAATGCGCTGCACCACGCGCTTTTCATCACAGCTTTCACTGGGGATGGCAATCATATCGCGCAGGAAACGGGACATGTCATCTTTATACTGATGCGCCTTCTCCAGAATCATATCGAACGGAACTTGCTTAGCCATTATATTCTTCTCCAGTGGTGATCCCCCCGCCGGGCGGGGAACATGAATTCAACGATGCCCCCGCGCTTATTCACACGCCGGGTATTTTCCTTCCCAAACCACTTCACGGTAGTGCTTCACATCGGTATCCCCTTCAGTACTGATCAGCAGCACTACGGAGTCACGGTTCAGCCCCAACGCCTTCATTAGCTCTTCGCGGCGCGGATGGTGATGGACGGCGGCCAGAATCCCTAGGCCGACGGCGCCCGACTCGCCGGAGATGATGCGGGCATCCTGACCCAGCGGGTTGCCCAGAACGCGCATGCCCAGCGCAGCCACCTTGTCCTGACAGGAGATAAACTGGGTGGCGCAATTGCGCAGCAGTGGCCAGCCCAGCGGGTTAGGTTCTCCGCAGGCCAGACCTGCCATGATGGTGGCCATGTCGCCGCCGACATTGACGATCTCGCCCTTCACACCGGAGCGGAACACGCAATCCGCCAGATCCGGCTCGACAATCACCGAGTGCAGATTCTGTGCCCCGTAGACGTCGACCAGATAGCCCAGCACTCCACCGGCCATGGCACCAACGCCGGCCTGCAGGAAGACGTGGGTTGGACGGGCAATACCCATCTGCGTCATCTGCTCTACCGCTTCATCCGCCAGCGTGGCATACCCCTGCATGATCCAGGTCGGGATCTTGGTATAACCCTTCCAGGCGGTATCCTGTACCACCTCCCAGCCGCGCTCCTGCGCCGTCTTCATGGTCAGACGCACGGTATCGTCATAGTTCATATCCGTGACGATACACTCAGCGCCCAGGTTACGGATATGCTCCACACGTTCGCGCGCCGATCCCTTGGGCATGTACACCACGGCGTGCTGCCCCAGTTGCGCTGCCGCCCAGGCCACGCCGCGACCGTGGTTGCCATCGGTAGTGGTGGCAAAGGTCATCCGCTCGGTCAGAGTGGACTTGAGCTTCTCGAAGGAGAAGTCATTAATATCCATGTGATACTTTTCGCACAGCAGACGTGCAATCGCGTAGGCACCACCCAACATCTTGAAAGCGTTCAGGCCAAAGCGCTGCGACTCATCCTTCACCAGGATCTTGCCAATGCCAAACAGGTGTGACAGTTCATCCAGGGCATACAGCGGCGTAGGACGGTAGCCAGTGATTTTTTTATGAAAGGCCCGCGCTTTCTGCGCTTCGGCGCGGGAGAACAGTGGCGACGTTTCACCATTGAAGAAACGGTTTTGCGCAATATCCACCTTCAGCGAGAAAACAGACATAACCCAACCTCATCCATCGAATAAGAAATCCGCGCTGGCGGAAAGGCCGGCCCACTCGGCCGGCCGACAGTGTTACTTAATACGCTTCTGGGCTTCCTTGAGCAGCTGATCCAACACCAGACCCGGTTTGGGGAATTTCCGTGCCACGATCATCGCGGCGATGATGTATGGCTTCCAGCTGGCCTCTTTGTAGGTGGCGATGCGGTATTTCTCGAATACCCCTTCAGTTACCTCACCCTCTTTACAGGAGACGCCGGAGATATCGGCCGGCAGGCAGTGCATATACAGCGCTTCACCGCCACGGGTCAGCTTCATCATCTCTTCGGTACAGTGCCAATTTTTATGGTTAGCATTCTGCGCCAGACATTGTTTCTCCAGGGCCTTCAGACCATCGTGATCATTGGCGCGCAGCAGCTCGGTGCGCTGCTCCATCACCTTGTAAGGCGCCCAGGACTTGGGATAAACGATATCCGCCCCCTTGAAAGCCTCCTCCATCGAGCTCACCTGGCGGAAGCTGCCGCCGGACGCCTTGGCGTTATTGTGGGCGACCTCTACCACATCAGGGATCAAGTCATAGCCTTCCGGATGGGCCAGCGTGACATCCATCCCGAAGCGGGTCATCAAACCGATGATGCCCTGCGGCACGGACAGCGGCTTGCCATAGCTCGGTGAATAGGCCCAGGTCATGGCGATCTTCTTGCCCTTCAGGTTTTCCAGGCTGCCGAAATGCTCGCGCAGCCAGGCCAGATCGGCCATGGACTGCGTCGGGTGGTCAATGTCGCATTGCAGGTTGACCAGCGCCGGACGCTGCGGGAGAACACCCTGCTCGTACCCCTCATCCAGCGCTGCGCCGACCTCACGCATGTAAGCGTTACCGGCGCCCAGGAACATATCGTCACGAATACCGATAGCATCGGCACAGAAGGAGATCATGTTGGCGGTCTCACGCACGGTTTCACCGTGGGCGATTTGGGATTTACCCTCATCCAGATCCTGCTGGGCCAGCCCCAGCAGATTCAGGGCAGACGCATAGGAGAAACGGGTACGGGTCGAGTTATCGCGGAACACGGAGATACCCAGCCCGCTGTTAAAGATTTTGGTCGTGATATTTTCAGCGCGCATGGTCTTCAGCGCCTCGGCAACATCCAGTACCAGTTTCAGCTCCTCCGGACTCTGCTCCCAGGTCAGCAGAAAGTCCTTGTCATGAAGATTAGACTTGAGCGCGTTGATATCCTTGATAATTTCATTAACAGTTTTCATCGTATGGCCCTAATGATTAAATGACTGACTACCTGACTAACCTGCTACGCCGCACAGGCGGTGAGACTCCGGCCTGCAAACAGTCGATAACAGCGACTGGCAATACTTAAACAATAACTGTGCCAAATTTGTTTTCTACAGAAGGGCCAGCGGAGATCCCATGATATTGTGCGAGAGTCATCACAAAATAGCGTTCACAAGCATGGATAAACGGCATATTTTATCTATTGAATGCATATTATCAGCAGCGTAAATATACAAAGAATGGCCACGCGTGGAATATCTCTGCGCTATTCCCCCACTGACCTCAACCCATATTGATAACATTATGGGTGTACCTCTCATTTTGATAATAAAGTGTGATGACTCTTACATATTTGTCGTATCGCAGGTGAAAAGAAACGCTTCTTTATCAAACTTCAATATTGCTGAGTTAGTATCATGCGATAAAAGAACACGCTTATGACCTAATGGAATAGGTTCTAACATCAGCCAACATACCCGTAATGCAGGGTAACTGGTTAAGTGCTAAAGAAAGGTTCAATTATGACACCCGCAAACACTCAATCCGTTTTAATGCAGATCCAACCCACTATCCTGCGCTTTACCAAAATGCTCTCCAGCGTACTGCAACTGGAAGTCGAGATCGTCGATGCCACTATGACGCGCGTCGCCGGCACCGGCCCCTATGGTAAGTTCTTTGGCCGCAAGCTCAACAGCAACTCACGTCTGCTGCGCTATGTGCTAGATACCAAGCAAGAAAAGGTGGTGATCCGCTCCCGCTTCGATCCGGTCTGCGAGGGATGCAACAGTAAGGATAACTGTAAGGAAAAGGCCTTTCTCGGAACGCCGATCCTGTTCCAGGGTAACTGCATCGGCGTTATCAGCCTGGTGGCCTTTACCCAGGAGCAGCAGGCGCGAATAAAGGATAACCTACATGAGTTCTCAGATTATGTTAGGCATATATCCAACATATTTGTTTCTAAACTCTTGGAAAGCCAGGGTGGCAACGATGGCGTCAGCAAAATACTACTCAGCTTAATCGAGAGTATGGATCAGGGCGTATTGGTCCTGGATGAAAATAACCAGGCACAGTTTGCCAATGCCACTGCATTAAAACAGCTGAATGCAATTAATGAGCAAGTTATTGGTAAGGCATTTAATATTCGGCCGCTGACCTATCAGCAGAACTATCTCAGCGGTCACCTGCAGCATATTGTCTCTTTCGATAGCCATCAGGAACTAATTATCGGCCAGCTGCATGATATTCAGGACCACCAGCTATTTTTGATGGCGTTCCATCAGTCCCACTCACCGATGAACGTCGAACTGAATCCTGATGATCCACGTATCGAACACTTGGTCGGAGAGTGCCGCCCGATGCGTAACCTGAAGCGGCTGATCAGCCGCATCGCGCCCAGCCCGTCGAGCGTACTGATTATGGGCGAGAGCGGCACCGGTAAAGAGGTGGTGGCACGCGCTATCCACCAGCTCAGCGATCGCAATAACAAGCCGTTTATCGCTATCAACTGCGCCGCCATTCCGGATCAGCTGCTGGAGAGCGAGCTATTCGGCTATGTGAAGGGCGCCTTCACCGGCGCCTCTGCCAACGGCAAAATGGGGCTGATCCAGGCCGCCAACCACGGAACGCTGTTTCTGGACGAAATCGGCGACATGCCGCTGACCCTACAGGCCAAACTGCTGCGTGCCATCGAGTCGCGAGAGGTTCAGCCCATCGGTTCCAGCAGCCCCATCGCCGTCGATATCCGCATTATCTCCGCCACCAATCAGAACCTGAAGCAGTACATCGCCGATGGTAAATTTCGCGAAGACCTCTACTACCGCCTGAATGTGATCCCGATGGCCCTACCGCCGTTACGCGAGCGGCAGGGCGACATCGAACTCCTGATCCACTACTTTCTTAATCTGCACACCAAGCGCATCGGTCTGGTCTATCCCGGCATTTCGCCAGAGATCATGATGCTGCTCAAGCGCTATCGCTGGCCGGGCAACGTACGCGAGCTGAGTAACCTGATGGAGTACCTAATCAACGTCGTGCCCAGCGGCGAGGTGATCGACACCGCACTGCTGCCGCCCAACCTGATCAACGGGCAGGTCACCCTGAACTATCGGGAGGATAACAGCACCTATCAGAGCAGCATAGCCTGCAGCGATGATCACGGCAGCACGGCGCTGGAGGAGATGGAAAAGCAGATGATCCGCGAGGCGCTGGCGCGCTACAGCAACAAGAAGCAGGCGGCGGAGGAGCTGGGTATCGGTATTGCCACCCTCTACCGCAAGATAAAGAAGTACGAGCTAACGGCAGGTTGATACACCGGGCGGCCCGTTTACCCGGTCACCTAGCCGTGTACCCAGAACAGACCGACGACAAACAGACAGAATAGCAGCGGCAACGCCAACACCGGCAGCTCCGCCATTCGCCGCAACGGGCGCAGCTTCTCCGGTGGAGTTCGCGCCAGCGCTACAGCACCGACCAACAGCGCCAGCAGCGAGAGTGCACCGGCGAAGGCGGTATCGGCCAGCAGCACTGTCATCCTCCAACCGTTGTAGGCCTGCAGCGAGATCGTCGCCTGATGTTGCCCTGTCTCCAACCACTGCCACAGCAGCAGTACCCAGGGCATCAGCCAGGCACCGCTGCCGACCATCCAGGAAAGCCGTCGTAATACCATATGTTTTCCCTCATCCCATGATGCCCGTCTCTACGGAAACGGTTATACCGGGTGGTGTCCGCTCTCTGGCGACAATAATAGTAAAAAGCCCCGCGCTGCGGGGCCTTAAGGGGGAATACCCGCGCGCAATCAGAACGGGATATCGTCGTCAAAGTCCATCGGCGGTTCGCTGCTCTGCGGCGCTGCCGGCTGAGCCGGCGCGGAATAGCCGCCCTGCTGTGACTGCTGACGCGGTGCCGCCTGGCCGCCGCTGAATGCGGCGCCCTGCGGCTGCTGCGGCTGACCCCAGCCACCCTGCTGCCCCTGGTTGCCCATCGGCGCGCCGCCTTGGCGGCCGCCCAGCATCTGCATGGAACCGCTGATATCGACCACCACTTCCGTGGTATAGCGATCCTGGCCGCTCTGATCCTGCCACTTACGGGTACGCAGCTGGCCTTCGATGTACACTTGGGAGCCTTTACGCAGGTACTCACCGGCGATTTCCGCCAGCTTGCCGTACAGCGCAACACGGTGCCATTCGGTGCGCTCTTTCTGCTCACCGGTCTGCTTGTCACGCCAGCTGTCAGAGGTTGCCAGCGTCAAATTGGCAACGGCGCCGCCGTTCGGCATATAGCGGACCTCCGGGTCCTGACCCAGATTCCCGATAAGAATCACTTTATTTACGCCTCTGCTGGCCATGTCGACTCTCCCGATTAAGTAAATTTATTCAGTCTAAACCGTAAATTCTAACACGCCAGCGGCGCTTGAGCACTCATCATCGTTTTGTGCAGGCGCTCGGGATCCCGTTTAAGAAGCACCATCTCGGTTATTGAATACTGGATATCCATTCAGTTTCGGATATGTCATAATCATTGATCCAGCTTGTGCACGGTGAGATCGGTAACTGTTAATCCGGGAAGTAGGCAATGGATAAAATAGAAATACGCGGTGCTCGCACCCATAATCTCAAGAATATCAACCTGATTATCCCTCGCGACAAACTGGTGGTCATCACTGGCCTGTCCGGATCCGGCAAATCCTCTCTGGCGTTCGATACGCTGTATGCCGAAGGGCAGCGGCGCTACGTCGAATCCCTTTCTGCCTACGCCCGCCAGTTCCTGTCGCTAATGGAAAAACCGGACGTCGACCATATCGAGGGGCTATCTCCGGCCATCTCCATTGAGCAGAAATCAACCTCCCACAACCCGAGATCCACCGTGGGAACCATCACAGAAATTCATGACTACCTGCGTCTGCTGTTCGCCCGCGTCGGTGAGCCGCGCTGTCCGCAGCACGGCACGCCGCTGGCGGCGCAGACCGTTAGCCAGATGGTGGACAACGTGCTGGCTCAACCGGAGGGAAAACGCCTGATGCTGCTGGCCCCGATCGTAAAGGATCGCAAAGGGGAGCACAGCAAGACGCTGGAGAACCTGGCGGCACAGGGTTACATCCGTGCCCGGATCGACGGCGAGGTATGCGATCTTTCCGATCCGCCGAAGCTGGAGCTGCAGAAAAAACACAGTATCGACGTGGTCGTCGATCGCTTCCGGGTAAAGGCCGATATGGCCCAGCGTCTGGCAGAGTCGTTTGAAACCACCCTGGTGCTCTCCGGCGGCAGTGCGGTGGTTGCCGATATGGATGATCCCCAGGCTGAAGAGATGCTGTTTTCCGCCAACTTCGCCTGCCCGTTGTGCGGTTACAGCATGCGGGAGCTGGAGCCACGGCTGTTCTCCTTCAATAATCCGGCGGGCGCCTGCCCCACCTGCGACGGCCTCGGAGTACAGCAGTATTTCGATCCGGAGCGGGTGGTACAAAACGGTGAACTTTCGCTGGCGGGCGGCGCCATTCGCGGCTGGGATCGCCGTAACTTCTACTATTTCCAGATGCTGCGCTCACTGGCCGACCATTATCATTTTGATATTGAGGCGCCCTTCGACTCCCTGGATGACAGGGTACGTCACGTAGTACTGTACGGCTCCGGCAAAGACGAGATCGAGTTCAAGTACATTAACGATCGCGGCGATACCACCGTACGTCGCCACCCCTTTGAGGGGGTACTGCACAACATGGAGCGTCGCTACAAAGAGACCGAGTCCAGCGCGGTACGCGAGGAGCTGGCCAAATTCATCAGCAACCGTCCCTGTGCCACCTGCGGCGGGACGCGCCTGCGCGAAGAAGCACGCAATGTCTTTATTGAAGATACCACGCTGCCGCAGATAGCCGATCTCAGCATCGGCGCTGCGCTACGCTTTTTCCACGCTCTGGCGCTGGAGGGACAGCGGGCCAAAATCGCCGAGAAGGTGCTGAAAGAGATCGGCGAACGCCTGCAGTTTTTAGTCAACGTCGGCCTGAACTACCTGAGTCTGTCCCGGTCCGCCGAGACCCTGTCCGGCGGCGAAGCACAGCGCATTCGTCTGGCCAGCCAGATCGGCGCCGGACTGGTCGGGGTGATGTACGTGCTCGATGAGCCCTCCATCGGTCTGCATCAGCGCGATAACGAACGCCTGCTCGATACGCTGATGCACCTGCGCAACCTGGGCAACACAGTGATCGTGGTCGAACACGACGAAGACGCCATCCGCGCCGCCGACCACGTCATCGATATTGGCCCGGGTGCCGGGGTTCACGGCGGCGAGATCGTCGCCCAGGGCAACGTGGATCAGATCATGGCGACGCCGGCCTCCCTGACCGGCCAGTACCTCAGCGGTCAGCGGAAGATCGCCGTGCCCCGCCAGCGGATCGCCGCCGATCCGACACGGGTGCTCAAGCTGAGCGGCGCGTGCGGCAATAATCTGAAAGAGGTGACCCTGACCCTGCCGGTCGGGCTGTTCACCTGCATCACCGGCGTCTCCGGATCCGGCAAGTCCACCCTGATCAACGATACACTGTTCCCCATCGCCCAGCGCCAGCTGAACGGCGCCACACTGGGCGAACCGGCCCCCTACCACAGCATCGAGGGGCTGGAGCATTTCGATAAGGTGATCGACATCGATCAGAGCCCCATTGGGCGAACCCCGCGCTCCAATCCGGCGACCTATACCGGCATCTTCACCCCGATCCGCGAGCTGTTTTCCGGAGTGCCGGAGTCGCGGGCGCGCGGCTATACCCCGGGACGCTTCAGCTTTAACGTGCGCGGTGGGCGCTGTGAGGCCTGTCAGGGCGATGGGGTCATCAAGGTTGAGATGCACTTCCTGCCGGATATCTATGTGCCGTGCGACCAGTGCAAGGGCAAGCGCTATAACCGAGAGACGCTGGAGATCAAGTACAAGGGCAAAAGCATCCACGAGGTGCTGGAGATGACCATTGAGGAGGCGCGCAGCTTTTTTGACGCCGTTCCTGCGCTGGCGCGCAAGCTGCAGACCCTGATGGACGTCGGCCTGGGCTATATTCGCCTGGGACAGTCGGCCACCACCCTCTCCGGCGGCGAGGCCCAGCGGGTCAAACTCTCACGCGAACTCTCCAAACGCGGTACAGGGCAAACGCTGTATATCCTGGATGAACCGACCACCGGTCTGCACTTTGCCGACATTCAGCAGCTGCTGGCGGTACTGCACCAACTGCGCGATCAGGGCAACACCATCGTGGTTATCGAGCACAATCTGGACGTGATCAAAACGGCAGACTGGATCGTGGATCTGGGTCCGGAGGGCGGCAACGGTGGTGGGGAGATCCTGATAGCCGGTACGCCGGAAACCGTCGCCCGTAGTGAGACCTCCCATACGGCCCGCTTCCTGCGCCCGATCCTGGACAATGCCTAAGGGAACCTGACGGCGTGGAGAAACACGCCGTCATCATCCCTACGCCGGATGCCTCGTACCGGCGGCAGGTGTGCAGAGAGAAGCACTACTGCAGCAAGTGCGCATCGCCGGCCTGGTGCAGCGCCATCTGATAGGAGCTATCCACCAGCTGATACAGCAGCGAGTCGTTGATAGCGCCGTCCAGAAATACAGTGCTCCAGTGCGCCTTGTTCAGCCGACGGCTGGGCACGATATCTTTATGCAGGCTGCGCAGGCGGGCAGCCTGTTCGCAGCTGGTTTTCACCGCGACTGCCGGGCGCCCTTCACCGTTTTCAACCATGGCGAACAAAATACCACCGATACGAGCCTGATGCGTCCGCCAGCGGTTTTGCAGGCTCTGCTGCGCGCCAGGCTTTGACAGGCAGTATTGCATAAAAGCCGAATCATTCATCAATCCTATCCCCTTGTATGGTTGCTACAATACGGCGCGCACTGCCCTGTAGGCGGTGTTCACCAAGCCAAATACCCTGCCAGGTTTCAAGCTGCAACGCCCGCCCCCTGACACACCGTCAGCGAGACGCCCAGTAGGGACGACACTATATGTGCAGGCATCTCATCCGCACCTTCATCGCCGTGCGCATAGGGAGTAGCGTCCGCTGCCGTACGCGAAAAGTAACCGTCCATGTCATAGCGCACTGATGGATCACAGCTTTCATTGAGGGTAAGCGACGCAGAGGTGTGCTGTAACAGCAGGTGCAACAGTTCTACCGGCACCTGACACCACACGGGCAGGCCAACAATCATTTCAGCAGTAATCAGGTAGAAACCACGCGGTCTCGCCCGTAGAACCAAGGTATACTGATACCACATCTTGCGGTGCTCCCGACAAGTATATTCTTTGTACAGTCAGCGGCAAGAAAACGCAGCGGAAAGTTCTGTAAAGATAGTCAGACGCCGCGTCAGTAACGCGTAGACAAGAGGAGATACGCGTTACTAAACGTAGAATCTACATAGTCCCAGATATTATTACTGCAGCGCCATGACGCGAACCAGCGCAGCGGCCACGCGATCGAGGTTGCTCTCGTTGAGTCCCGCCATGCACATGCGCCCACTGCCGACCAGGTAAACACCGTCGTGCCGGCGTAGCTCGCCGACCTGGTGTGCACTGAGGCCGGTATAGCTGAACATGCCCCGCTGCTGGCACAGGTAGTCAAAGCGGCGCGACGGCAGCGCTAGGTTGAGGCGTGACGCCAGCTGGCCACGCATGGCGATGATTCGCAGGCGCATCGCCTCCACCTCTTCACGCCACTGACACTGCAAATCGGTATCATTCAACACTGCAGCCACCAAGGCAGCGCCGTGCAGCGGTGGACTGGAGTAGTTGCGCCGCACCATTGCCTTCAGCTGCCCCAGCACCCGTCCTGCCTCAGCCTCATCGCTGCACATGACCGACAGACCGCCGACACGCTCGCCGTACAGCGAGAAAATTTTAGAGAACGAGTTGCTAACCAGGCATGGCAGCCCTACGGCGGCCATCGTCCGGATGGCATAGGCATCCTGATCCATGCCGCTGCCAAAACCCTGATAGGCAATATCCAGAAACGGGATTAGCGCCCGTCGCCGCAGCAGCGATGTCAGTCTATCCCACTGCGCCAATGTCAGATCCGAACCGGTAGGGTTATGGCAGCAGGGGTGAAGCAGCACGATGCTGTAGGGCGGCAGCAACTCCAGCGTCTCCAGCATGGCACCAAAGCAAACGCTCAGCGTCTGGGGATCAAAATAGGGGTAGCGATGTACCCGGAAACCCGCACCCTCAAAAATCGCGACATGGTTATCCCAGGTCGGGTCGCTGACCCAGACCTCAGCCCGCGGAAAATATCGCCGCAGAAAGTCCGCGCCTACCTTGAGCGCGCCGGAGCCCCCCAGGGTCTGGATGGTCGCCACCCGCCGCGCGCGCAGCGCGGGATGATCTGCCCCCAGCAGCAGCGACTGCACCGCGCTGCGGTAATCTGCCATCCCCTCCATCGGCAGATAAAGCGGGGCCGCCGGCGCCGCGGCGTTCAGCCGGGCCAGTGCCGTGGCGACAGAGGCCAGCATCGGCACCTCACCCCGCAGGTCATAGTACAGGCCGATGCTCAGATTCACTTTTTGCGCGCGGGCGTCCCGCTTATAGCTCTCCATCAGGGAGAGGATCGGATCACCGGCATAGTCATCTACATGTTCAAACACGAGGGGCTCCTTGTTGGCGTGGTCCTACGGTAAGGGATCCGTCACCGGCGGCCAGCCCAGCACAGGCCGTGGCAGCACGTCGGTGCACTCCACGTCATAACATACCCTTAACCGAAGTGAAAATACCAGCGGGGGCACGCTCTCGGTGCACCACCTCTACGCGGCGGCTCCATAGCTGAGATGAATATGCTAAGGTGCAAATCTGACGGTCTATTCCCTACCCATCCGCAACGGAGATGCCCCATGTCCATCCCTCCCTTTATTACGCTGAATGATGGTAACCGCATTCCCCAGCTGGGACTCGGCGTATGGCAGGTCAGTGATACGCTGGCCCGTAACGTGGTCGGCGAGGCGCTGCGCATCGGCTATCGCGCCATTGATACCGCCGCGATCTATGGCAACGAGAGTGGCGTCGGCCAGGCGCTGCAGCAAAGTGGCCTGACCCGGAATTCGCTGTTTATCACCACCAAGCTGTGGAATGCGGATCATATGGCGGTCGATAAGGCGTTTCACGACAGCCTGCACAAGCTGCACCTTGAGTATGTTGATCTGTACCTGATCCACTGGCCGATGGCGCTGCAGGATACCTTTGTTCATGCCTGGCGTCGGCTGATCGACCTGCGGCGCCAGGGATTGGTGAAAAGCATCGGGGTTTGCAACTTCAATATTGTCCATCTCCAGCGCCTGCTGGATGAAACCGGCGTGGTGCCGAGCATCAACCAAATTGAGCTACACCCGCTGATGCAGCAGCGGGAGCTGCAGTCATGGAATAGCCACAACGGCATTGCCACAGAGGCCTGGAGCCCGCTGGCACAGGGGGGAAAGGGCGTATTTGACGCGGAACTGATCCATCGTTTGGCGGCAAAATACAACAAGACACCGGCGCAGATCGTGATCCGCTGGCATTTGGACAGCGGGAGGATAGTGATCCCCAAAACGGTCTCGGCGATGCGCCTGAGGGAAAATATCGCCGTATTTGACTTTACGCTGGAGACGAGCGAACGGGCGCAGATCGCCCGCTTGGAGTGCGGCAAGCGATTAGGCTCCGATCCCGCCACCTATATGCGCCTGTAGGCGGTGAGCGCAGCCCTGATGCTAAGGCATCAGGGCTGTCGGAAAAGGCGTTAGCGCGGCTTTTTGGCCTGCCCGGCAGGGCGCGCCGGACGGGCGTTGCGCCCTTCGGGGCGAACAGGACGGCCATTATTTCCCTTTCCGCCCGGGCGGGCGGCGGGCTGCGCGGCCCCGCGCGTTGCCGGTCGTCCGCTACCCTGAGGAGGCGCGCCGGTATGCTTGGTCATGGCCGGCGCCATAGTGCGCTGGTAACCGCGGCGCGCGGCGCGCTGCTCCTCCAGCGTCGGCGCAGGCACCAGACACTCGCGACGATTGCCGATCAGGTGCTGTAGCCCCATCTCCTCCAGCGCGGCGCGGATCATCGGCCAGTTGGCCGGATCATGATAGCGCAGCAGCGCCTTATGTAGCCTGCGCTGGCGCTCACCCTTCGGCACCACCACATCCTCGCTCTTATAGTCCACCTTGGCCAGCGGGTTCTTGCCGGTGTAATACATGGTGGTCGAGTTGGCCAGCGGTGACGGATAGAAGTTTTGCACCTGATCGAGGCGGAAACGGTGCTGCTTTAGCCACAGCGCCAGATTGACCATATCCTCATCCCGGGTCCCCGGGTGCGCGGAGATAAAGTAGGGTATGAGGTACTGCTCTTTCCCGGCCTGCTTCGAATAGGCATCAAAAAGCTCCTTAAAGCGATAGTAGCTGCCCATCCCCGGCTTCATCATCTTGGACAGCGGCCCCTCTTCCGTATGCTCCGGCGCGATCTTCAGATAGCCGCCGACGTGATGCGTGGCCAGCTCTTTGATATAGCGCGGATCCTGTACCGCCAGATCGTAACGTACCCCGGAGGCGATCAGGATCTTCTTCACCCCCTGCAGATCGCGGGCGCGCCGGTAGAGCTTAATGGTCGGCTCATGGTTGGTGTCCATATGGCGGCAGATATCCGGATAGACGCAGGAGGAACGGCGGCAGGTCTGCTCCGCACGCGGCGACTGGCAGCGCAACATATACATGTTGGCGGTCGGGCCGCCCAGATCGGAGATAATACCGGTAAATCCAGGCACCTTGTCACGGATCTCCTCGATCTCACGAATGATGGAGTCCTCAGAGCGACTCTGAATGATGCGGCCCTCGTGCTCAGTGATAGAGCAGAAGGCACAGCCGCCGTAACAGCCGCGCATGATGTTGACGGAGAAGCGGATCATGTCATAGGCCGGCAGGCGGGCCTTGCCATAAGTGGGATGCGGCACACGCTGGAATGGCAGCGCATAGACGCTGTCCATCTCCTCGGTGCTCAGCGGGATCGCCGGTGGGTTGACCCACACGTAGCGATCGCCATGTTTCTGCATCAGGGCACGGGCACAGCCGGGGTTCGTCTCATGGTGCAAAATACGTGAGGCGTGGGCATACATCACCTTATCGCCCTTCACCTTCTCAAACGACGGCAGCAGCACATAGGTCTTCTCCCATGGCTTTGGCTTAGGGGCGCGTACGCTGATCGGCATCGCCCCATCTGCAGCCTTGGGCGAGCAGGCCAAATCATCACCGTAGGGGTTCGGAATAGGGTCAATGCGCCCCGGCATATCAATACGGGTTGAATCCACCCCGTTCCAGCCCGGCAGGGCCTCTTTGCGCATGACGGCAGTATTGCGCACGTCGCAGATAGAGGCGATGGGCTCCCCCGCTGCTAAACGGTGCGCGACCTCGACCAGTGGGCGTTCGCCATTGCCATACATCAGCATATCCGCCTTGGCATCCACCAACACAGAGCGGCGTACCGTATCCGACCAATAGTCATAATGCGCCACACGGCGCAGGCTGGCCTCGATCCCCCCAAGGATCACCGGTACATCACTGAAAGCCTCTTTGCAGCGCTGGCTGTAGACCAGCGTGGCGCGATCCGGGCGCTTGCCGCCTTCGTTGTTTGGCGTGTAGGCGTCATCGTGGCGCAGCTTACGATCGGCCGTATAGCGGTTAATCATCGAATCCATGTTCCCGGCAGTGACGCCAAAAAACAGATTCGGCTTACCCAGACGCATAAAATCGCCTTTGCTGGTCCAGTCCGGCTGGGCGATGATGCCTACCCGGAACCCCTGGGCCTCCAGCATGCGTCCAACAATCGCCATGCCAAAGCTGGGATGATCCACGTAAGCATCCCCGGTCACGATGATAATGTCGCAACTATCCCAGCCCAATTTATCCATCTCTGCACGCGACATCGGTAAAAAAGGCGCGGTGCCGAAACATTCGGCCCAATAAGGGGTATAGGAGAACAGATCGCGCTCCGGTTGAATCAGGCTGACACTACTCATGACGGTACTCTTGTATTGATAAAACAGGCAGGTCTGGTGAACAAATCATCAGGATCAGGGCGGCGATTATACGCATTACGGCAGAGAAATGTGAGGGTTATTTGTCATTCCCCCCGTCTACTGCTAGCCCGGGGAAATGGCGCGTAGATCTTACTCCAAGGTGGGATTCATCTGACGCAGATCGTAAGGAGTTATCTGGTAAACACAGTAGTTTAGCCAGTTACTGAACAACAGGTGACCGTGGCTGCGCCAGGTCGCCAACGGCGTACCGTCCGAATTATCCTGGGGAAAATAGTTAAACGGCAGTGCCGGTGTCAGGCCAGCGTGCAGATCGCGCCAATATTCAGCACCCAGCGTATGGGCATCATATTCCGGATGGCCCGTAACAAACACCGTTCGCTTATCGACGCTGGCAAACAGGTAGGCGCCGGCCTGCGCAGACTCGGCAAAGATCTGCAGATCAGTATGCTCACGGATCGCCTGCGGCGGAAAGTCGGCATAGCGCGAATGCGGCGCCAAAAAGCCTTCGTCAAAGCCACGGGTCAACAGCGCCAGCGGATTGAGCGTCTGATGCTCATAAACCCCGGATAGCTTCTGCGCCCGCGTCATCTTCGGCAGTCCATACAGAATATTAAGCGCCGCCTGCGCGGCCCAGCAGACGAACAGGGTCGATGTCACGTGCGCCCGCGCCCACTCAATAACCTGCACGATCTGCGACCAGTAGGCAACATCGCCAAAATCTACTTGTCCCAGCGGCGCGCCGGTCACGACAAGACCATCAAAATTTTCTTGCTGAATATCCTCAAAATGACAGTAAAAGTTATTCAGATGCTCCATCGGCGTATTTTTTGACTCACGCCGATCGATGCGCAACAGCTGAATATCGATCTGCAGTGGCGAGTTCGACAACAGACGCAGAAACTGATTTTCAGTCTCGATTTTCTTTGGCATCAGATTCAGCAACAGCACCTTCAGCGGACGGATCTCCTGCACCGCTGCCCGGGAATCGGTCATGACAAAGACATTTTCATTACGTAAAAAATTAACGGCGGGCAACGCGTCAGGGATCCTGATTGGCATAAACGCTCTCCTGGACGATCAAAGGCAAACCTTGTCCATTTAGACATCTGGATAGCCAAATTAATCGGTTTTACGCCGTTTGTACAGCACAGAGCGTTGAGAAATTTTCATCTAAGATGAGTGTAGCTACAGTCCAGTGGTTTAACATTGAC
>NZ_AFJI01000045.1 GCF_000264785.1 Edwardsiella ictaluri ATCC 33202
AAGTCCCTCTCTTCGCACCAAAGCCGATAAGCGACAATCAGCAACACCCGTGTGCGAAGGTGGCGGAATTGGTAGACGCGCTAGCTTCAGGTGTTAGTGTCCTAACGGACGTGAGGGTTCAAGTCCCTCTCTTCGCACCACTTCTGCTTTTCCTCATCTCTCTATTTTTACTTTTACGTCTGATCCCCATCATTGACTATCCTGCTATCGCGCCCCATCCAGAGATCCAACGACGTCAATTATACCCGACGCCATCGATATATATCACCGATAGCCTCGCTCCGTGCAGCCTCGCCTCTACGCGGCGCTTAGCCTATCTGCAGCGACAGCATGCTCAGCGATCCCATGACGATCCCCTGCTCAAACACCCGCAGCGGCTCCGTGCCATCCCAGCAACCCAGCACAGGCAGCAGCGGCAGGAAGTGCTCCGGTGTCGGATTGGCCAGCGTAGCATCCGGATCATCGGTAAACCGCAGTAATGCAGCATCCTCACCACGTTCACGCAGCCCCTGGCGGACAACCTCTTCAAAGCGCCGCGCCCAGGGATAAGGTTCGACCTCCGCCTCCCAGCGCAGCGTACCCAGGTTATGCACTACGTTACCGCTGCCCAAGATCAGGACACCGCGCTGCCGCAGCGGAGCCAGCGCCTGCCCCAATTGATAGTGGTACGCCGCCGGCTGACGCGGATCGAGGCTGAGCTGTATCACCGGAATATCGGCCTGAGGGTACAGGTGAACCAGCAGACTCCACGCTCCATGGTCCAGTCCCCAGCCGTTCTCATCCAGCAACAGCGTATACTGCGTCGCCAGTAAAGACTGCAGTTCCCGGGCCAATGCCGGGCTGCCTGGCGCCGGATAGCGCAGCGCAGAGAGCGCGGGCGGAAAGCCGCCAAAGTCATGCAGGGTACGCGGCTGCGCCATCGCCGTAGCCCACAGCCCCTGAGTACACCAGTGAGCCGAGATCGCCACAATGGCCTTTGGCCGTGGCAGCTCACGCCCCAGACGCTGCCACAGGGCGCTGAACGGGTTATCCTCGATGGCGTTCATCGGACTCCCATGCGCCAGAAATAGCGCCGGCATCGTCGCATCGTTCATGGTGTTGCCTCGTAGTGATCGCCCGCCGCTCGCGGCGGCTGTCATAAAAAAACGGCTCCACGCACAAAATACGTGCCAGCCTCCAGCTTGATAGTCAGAAGCATAGAATAGGCACAGACAATCAGTGGAATTGTATATAACACGCTCACATTTATTTACTTCTGCTCACACTTAATAAATAATAAAAATCATTATCATCAACTACGAGGCGTGTTCATGTCCATTCCCCTGCTTCTGACGCTGCTTGCCGGCGGTGCCACCGTCGTTGGGGCTCTGCTGGCCATCATCGGACAAAGGCCCTCCAATCGTGTACTGGCCTTTTCCCTCGGCTTTGCCGCCGGGATCATGCTGCTTATTTCGCTGATGGAGATGCTGCCCGCGGCGCTGAATACGCCAAATATGTCGCCGCTGCTCGGCTATACGATGTTTATTCTCGGTCTGGTTGGATACTTTTTATTAGATCGTCTGCTACCCCACCAGCACGCCCACGATATGGTCGCGCTGGGCAACCGAACGCCACGCAATCTGAAACGCACCGCGCTGCTGCTTACGCTGGGCATCAGCCTGCACAATTTTCCCGAGGGCATTGCCACCTACGTCACCGCCAGCGCCGATCTGGAGCTGGGCATGGGCATCGCCCTGGCGGTAGCCATTCATAACATTCCAGAGGGGTTGGCCGTCGCGGGCCCCGTGTATGCCGCCAGCGGCTCGCGCCTGCGCGCGCTGTGGTGGGCCAGCCTGTCGGGCATAGCGGAGATCCTCGGTGGGCTGCTGGCCTTTACCCTGCTGGGGTCGGCGGTGTCACCGGTCGGGATGGCGGCGATCATGGCGCTGGTCGCCGGGATCATGGTCGCGCTGTCGGTAGATGAGCTTATGCCGCTGGCGCGGGAGATCGATCCACACAGCAATCCCAGCCGCGGGGTGTTGTGTGGCATGACCGTCATGGGGCTGAGTCTGGCCCTGCTGCAGGCGACGCCGCTATAAAAACGCAAGGGATAGCTACTGGCTATCCCTCTATGATATGCACTCGCATCGAAGCGCTGCCGAATTAGTCGGCCTGCTCCTGCGGCTCACGGGCCTGACGATAGGCCACCAGATCCTCAATGGTCACCACCGGCATCTCATGCTGGCGCGCAAAGGCCATCACCTGCGGAGCACGCGCCATCGTACCGTCATCATTGGTCAGTTCACACAGCACGCCGGCAGGACGGAAACCCGCCAGCGAAACCAGATCGATTGTCGCCTCAGTATGACCACGACGCGCCAATACGCCGCCAGGACGGGCGCGCAGCGGGAAAACATGCCCCGGACGATGGAGATCGCCCGGCTTAGCATCGTCGGCGATAGCCGCACGTACCGTGGTCAGGCGATCCTGTGCGGAAACCCCGGTGGTTACCCCTTCCGCCGCTTCAATCGTCACGGTGAAGGCGGTGCCATAATGGCTGGTGTTATTGCTCACCATCATCGGCAGATCCAGCTGCTGGCGACGCGCTTCGGTGATACACAGGCAGACAATACCGCTGCCGTGGCGGATAGTCAGCGCCATCTGCTCCACAGTCATCTTCTCGGCGGCAAAGATCATGTCGCCTTCATTTTCACGGTTTTCATCATCCAGCACCATGACGCCACGGCCATCGCGCAGTGCGGACAGGGCGCGCTCTACGCGCTCCATCGGGGTACCGAAATCGGAAAGCAGAATCTGATTCATGGTAAAAACCTCATCAATAATTGTATGAATTACCAGAATCAGGGCAAGTTTGAGGAGCAGCACACGCAGCGGCGCGGCTAAAATAACGCGAGCAGGTTAATCCCGGCAGATATCGTTACTCTCTCCTATCCGGACTGTAACCGTCGGCCCCGGAATTACACCGGATCTGCTGACCCCACATGATCATGCGGGCGCTCGCGGGCTTTCAGTGACGCCGAAGCGTACCAATTTACCGCCGGTAGGGACTTTCACCCCGCCCTGAGAATAAGCAGACTGACTATAGCGCCAAAGCCGGTAACGGGCAATCACCATTGCCGATTATTGGCGTTCGCTCACAAACAGTGTCATTCAGGCTCGTTATCGAGCATTTTTTATCCAGTGCGCCGTAAAACCCCGTCCTTCAGGGCGGAGATATAAGGCACGGTTTTCTACCTAACTTGGTGTTTGCTGTTA
>NZ_AFJI01000046.1 GCF_000264785.1 Edwardsiella ictaluri ATCC 33202
GGCGCAGGGCTTTGTCGTGAGCAATGGCGGCCATACGCTGGAGGAGAGCCTGGAGCTGAGCGCGCACATCGATATGGGCAGCCATGTGGTGCAGCCGGTGCAGCTGATAAGTCAGACGCCCCTGGTTCAGCAGGTGGCGTATGACGCGCGGCGCCATCGTTTTGAGGATATGGGTATCGCCCTGCGGGCGATAGGCGAACAGAACAGCCAGCCGCTGCTGCTGGAGATCGTGAACGACCAGTACCAGTGTGCGTCCCTCTCCCAGGTGTTGTACACGCCGTTTACGCTGGCGGCCGTCAACCAGGGATATCGCTACGGCGTCGAAACAGGGGGGCGGTCGGTTGCCCGGCTGGATAGCTCTGGCCCCCGCCAGCACCGTTTTGAGCCGGGAGAGTGGCAGCGCGCGGGGGATGTGGCGGGTATCACGGCAAACCGCTTTACTCTGGACTTCTATCTCCGCGTGGTCCTGCCGGAACTCTCGCAGGTTCCCGTGGGCGGAGTGGGGGTGCCGATCGTCTGCAGCGGGCAGGTTACCCTGCTGGTGAGCGTGCCGCTCTGAGAGGTATCGCGGCCCTGAGCCGGCGGTGTGATGTTATGTCAGGAGGAAGTATGTATTGCGTAATAGGGGAAAGGCTGCTGCGTTATCTGATGTATGGCGTTTTAGCGCTGTCGTTGATGGCAAAAAGCCATGCTATCGGGGTGAATCTCACCATTTATAATAATCAGGAGATACGGATTGACTCTGGAGACTCTCCAGAGATCCTGAGCGACGGTGTGCTGCAAGTTAAGGATAATTACCCTGAGTTATCGGGGTTTGTTCTGTCGGATCTCGGCTCAAACCGAAGCAACTTGGTGCGCAGAACCAGCCTGTTCAGCGTCACCCTGACCGGGGCGCGCTACGGCAGGTCGATAACCCTGCGGGCCAAGCTGGGTAAGACGATCTACCGACATGACTCTTATTTACGAGCCATTATCGTAGGAAATACCAGTGAGAATAATGGGTGTGCCAATATCCAGCCGCGGGATACAAAAAATCTACTGCAGGGCTCCGGTCAATTTATTTTTATTGACCCGGGCAGCCATGATTTTACGGCGGACTGTAGCGCAAAGACCCTTTCTGGTATTTATAGGGATATCGATATTCGTCCTGTGTTTACCTTTGGGGATGCCAGAGTGGTATGGCTGGATATCGATACCCTGACAGCCAGTGATGCCTGGCAATCGCTGCCGCCTGATATTTATAACGGTAGCGTCAGTTTAAATCTGGAGTACATGAGTAATATCAGTACTGGCAGAATTAAAGATCTAAATACCACCACCACCGTCTCGATACGCAAGCAGGCCTATTTTAGCGGGCTATCCGTGCCCTCAACCAATGTGGCATTCAACACGAGCTATACCCAGGACCAGGTGGTAGGCTACGCCTCCACACCGCTGATTTTACAGGGCTTATTCGATCCTAACTTTGGCCGGATACGCTTTAGCCTGCGCTCTGATAATCAGTTCTCCCTGGGTAATGCTGATGGCAGAAAGATATCTTATCAGGCAGTATTGAACCATGGGACACGGCAGTATCCCTTAAATAAGGATGCGGCCGGTACGGCGCCCATCGAGATAGCCAGTTTAAACAACATCAATCAAATTCCTTTGAACCTGACCTTTCAATTTAATCAGGATAAAGCCCGGCTGACGAGCGGTACCTATCGCGACAGAGTTGTTTTGCTTGCCGAGCTACCGCTATTCTAGGCGGCCAGAATGGCACGCTGCCAATCTCCCGCGCGTGCTGTCAGACCCCGGTGGAATGGGTTATCAGCCCTCATCATGGGGGCGCTCACTGCGTTATGCTGCGGGCCAAGATATCGTTGAGCGATTTAAGGAGATAAAGTGGCCGGGGCTGATCCAGCCCCGGCTATTATATAATTACGTTTTTGAGTTATGCATAGAGGTAAAAGCGCTACCCGGATCGGCGTTGAGCCAGAGACGCAGGGGGTTTTAGAACAGGTGCCAGCGCTGTAATCGCTCTGGCCCATTCTACCCGGATTGTGACCCTCTGCCGATCCAGACCCGCCAGCGCAGATCCCAATAAAAAACACCCTGCCAGCGTAGCGCACACAGGGTGGGGTGCCCATTTGATTGGCCCCCGTCAGGGGGCCGGGTTCAGTAATAATATAGATACGGCTTTGTGCGGTGAGGGAAGAGGACCCCGTCGGGATCGGCGCCTTTCATGATCCGCTTGATAGCCATGGACTCTTTTGCCCGGCGTGGCCGGGTCATGAATATACGTGTCCAGGCTGACGGGCAATGACAGGTGTTCCAGTCAGGCCAGCGTCCAGAGATGCGATCGCGATGGTGCATCATCTTGCCGTCGAATCCAGGATAACCAACATGGTAATGCGGTTTTGGTTTCCCGTTCCGCTCACGGTCTCTTCGTGTATTAAAAACAGACATTTCAGGCTCCTATTCATGGATAGTTACCTCATATGCCCTCCTTAGGTATTTTTTGCGCGTGCGCGTCGCTCCTGAATCCCTGGCCCATACCAGTAACGTTGGTGCCCACACATCCAGCAGGAACAGCGACACGGGGTTTGATAATGACGGCCCAACTGTTTTGGACAACCGTCGCCAACCGCGTTGTCATGCCGCCGTCTTTGTTTCATTCGACGCAGATGGTGACGTCTTTCTGCACGGGTTCGTACCATGATTTTTCCTCATATTGAGCGCGGCCATTAACCGCGCGGCTATGAGGATTGCCGTTTTGTTGTTCAGAATGGCCTCCCGTAGAGGTTCAGTTTTTAGCGTTAAGCCGGTTACCGATAATCTTACCCGTATCGCAGGACGGAGAGGGCACCTCAGCGATCCCGTTGCGCTCTCCACGGGCAAGAAAATCCTGCAGGGTTGCTTCGATCAGCGTCTGGCTCAAGACGTCAGCCTCAACGATCATCCTCAAGCCAATTCCGGAAGCGAAACCCGGTAATATGCGGTAGCCGCAGTAAATTAGCGGGGGATCATCCCGGGCAATCTCCTGCTCCCATTTATCGATAAAATCATCGAAGGTTAATCCGTTAAATATCGAATATGTTTGCCCGGGTCCCTCGATCAATCAATGTATAGCCGATGGTTTGGCTATGGCGGTAATCAGCGGGCTCTGCACTCTGCCTGCCAGCGACTTTCAGCCGAAGCAGGGCTTCATTGAAGGCCGCTTCTGCTACGGCATCGGCAAAAGCGACATGAGCGGTGATGATCTCTGCATTCCAGAAGACCGCCGGGTCATCTCCGGGAAAAACGCTATCGCTCCAGACCCAGCGCCTGCTGGCAGCGACGGTGGCATGATCGCATTCATCGTGGAAGAGGCCACCCCGGGTTTCTCGCTCACGGTTGATAAGGGCTTTGATTTTGAGCGTGTGAGCCCAGCGTTTGCGGCGTGAGAGGGATGTGAACGGCGTATGTTTGCGGTTCATGGCTGTCTCTGCGAATTTTCGCTGGGAGAAATCCAGCGGGATAGAATATGTGAAATCGCACGGTGGTGGAAGACTTTTGTTGCATCGTTAAATGAGCGGGGCTTTGCCTATCGCCCTGCTGGCCCTGCTGGCCCTGCTGGCCCTGTTGGCCCTGTTGGCCCTGTTGGCCCTGTTGGCCCTGTCCTCAACTTGACAGTCAGTTGCTTGGGCTGACCCTCTACGGGGTGAAATTGCACACCGGATGATTGATGCCTGCGGGCTGAAAGTTTCCGGTGAAGGTGAGAGAAGGGTGAAGAAAAAAGGCAAAGCGTGGCACGGTATCTGGCAAAACGGCATCTGGCCGCGGATGCTGACACACATGAAATTGTCCGCACGCCCCGTCGCAGAACAATACCATGGGTGCGGAGACTCTCCCCGGACACATCCGACAGGACCATCGACAAATCAGCCCTGGTGCAGCGGATGGCGCTTATGACACCCGGTTATGTCACGATAAACCTGCGCCGCAACAACACTCGCGCTCTTATCTCCCCCCTAAAGAGGCGGGATAAGAGGGTGAGCAGGCCGGGCGCAACCGTGCCGCTGCAAATCTGCGGCTGAATGGGAGTCATGTCCGGTGGAAATGGGCAACAGAGGATAACCGCCGCCGATGGCAGCAACGGCAATGTAACGGGTTAAACTGTGGTTGGGTGGCGCGGCGTGACAATGGTATGGCAGCCAGGCAGCAGAGGCTCTGACCATCGCGTGCGCCCTGAGCAAAATTATGCAGCCGGACATGCCAGAAAACGTGTCTGTTCCCTGATTGCAGCAGCTGACTATGGGATTTAGAGCCTATCCGATTAGGCTGTTTGATTTTCCATTTGGGTCTTTTGCCGTGCTCACCATCTTTACATACTGCGTGTACACCCCGGTTGTTGCGCGCTGTCCGCTTCCAAACTGGGTGCAATAATATATCCCTACTGGGATAGGCTCTTAGCTAAAAAATCCACTTTATTGAACAAGCCGGTGAATGTCTGAAGGTGCCAAGGCTCCTGTTACGGGAATCGATGCGGGAGAAGATCGGGTGCTGCCGGAAGAAATATAACGGGTGACGATAATATGTATCACTAAATAATTAGACCCCGGCGGCGTGTATCCGGGCTTTGGCAAATTGACAGAATCCCGGATTTGCATGGCATCGCTATGGGTAAGTGTTAAATTATTTTAAAAATAAACAGAAGTGAAATCGCGATGCTTACAACACCTCTCCAGAGGTAGGTGTTACCATTGCGCCCGCTGGGTGCAGGATTTCCCTTGCATCGTATTTTCTTGAGTTTATGGTGTAGGGTGCTGATTGTATTTGCTATTTATTGGAAATGTAAAAATATCTTTCATATCAGATAAAAATAATTGAGCATGAATAAACAAACAATTTTCTTATCTTGGTGCAATCATAAAAAAACGTTAGCAACCTAAAAATAAGACAAGTGCTGAATGCGCTGCATAATTAAATGTTAAGATGTAATGTGCATTCGCTAATTTGGTGTTTTATGCATTTATACAGCCGATTGTGGTGTATGAGTTCTATTGTGCATAAATAATACAACAGCTTTGCCTATTACCTTGATGATAAAGTTCAATAAATAGAGAGAAATATATGAATATTGATCTGAATTTTAACAATGCTGATGAACGGGCAGTTCAATATAATGCACGGGCTTCAGTAGAAGATTTTGATGCCTGCATGGTGGAGTATGCTGAGCTGGCTAAACAAGCCAGGCTACAAACGCCAGGTATTTACGATCTCCGCTATGGTATGGCCGCGGCTGAACGAATTGATGTATTCCCGGCAAGCGTTCAACCAGCCCCATTAGTGATTTTTATTCATGGTGGATACTGGTGTTCACAACGCAAAGAGGATGCCTGTTCGATGGCTGCCTCGTTCACCAGCCATGGGGTAGCTGTTGCTACCCTGGAGTACACTCTGGCTCCGCTAGCAACTGTGGCAGAAATTATGCATGAGGTACGTAGCGCCGTATCTTGGCTATATCACCATGGGGAACAATTTGGTATCGACCCGGCACGTATCTTTATCATCGGTAGTTCAGCCGGTGCCCATCTGTGCAGTTCACTGGTCTCCGCAGGCTGGCATGAGCGTTACCAACTTCCGGCTGATGCGATAAAAGGCGTGCTGGCGATGAGTGGCATCTATGATCTTCGCCCACTGTGCGATATTTTTAGTAATGAGTGGTTGCGCTTATCACCAGAGCAGACAAAAAGTGTTAGCACTATTTTTTCTTTGCCAAAGAAAAAAAACTATGCACCCAAAATTTTGCTGAGTGTCGGTGGTAAAGAAACATTAGGCTTTAAACATCAGACACAAGCTTATTATGAAGCTTGTCGTGAAAACGAACTGAATGTGACGTTTATTGAGGATCATCAGCATAACCACTTTACCTTAGTAAATACCCTTGCTAATCCAGAGACTGAGATGTTTAAGCAAGTAATGGCGATGATTGACGCAACAGCAAAATAATTTGTTGTGAATATCATGGCGACTATATCATCTGGCGTTTAATTATCAAAAGTACAGTTACATAAGAGGCTATCCCATTAAACTATTTGATTTGCCATTTTGGTCCGGGACGCTGCTCACAATCCTCACGTATTGCGTGTATGCTCCGGTTGTTGCGCGCTGTCCGTATCCAAACTGGCTGCAACAATATCTTCTTACTGGGGTAGGATCTAAGTCTCTGTACTTCTGATAAAATGTATTAGCCGCAACGTGATCTATTTGCAAGGTTGAGCATTACCGGTTTTGATAGGCTTTGTTGAATAAATCGAACTTTTGCTGAGTTGAAGGATAAGATCACGCATCCTCTGATAGCGCAGGCATTCCAGT
>NZ_AFJI01000047.1 GCF_000264785.1 Edwardsiella ictaluri ATCC 33202
GGGTGGATAATACCACGACACTAATTTGGAGTCACCACCCACGAATTGCGGAGAGATACGTTTTGCTTTATGGCCAATATCGCTGATACGCCGCGCCATAAAATGCGCACCGCACAAGCTTCCATAACAACAACTGCGGACGGACATGTTGCCAGAAACTGCATTAGCTTCGTGCGCGTGAATTTCTTACGCAAAAGCGCCTTACCAGATTTATCCTGGCAGTGAACATGAAAAGAGTGTTTACCGAGAGCGATACCAATAAGCGCAATGTTTTCCATTATGGCCTCTCCAGAAAGAAAAACACCCTGCCAGCGTACCGCTCACAGGGTGGGGGGGTGACCATCTCATTAACCCCCGTAAAAACGGGGGCGAACTAACGTAACCACCCTGTCAAAGGCGTATCACGCACTTGCATCAATGGCTGCGAATATAGTCGTCCATTTCGGTCTTCAGGTTATCGGACTTGGTACCAAAGATGGCCTGCACCCCAGAGCCCGCCACCACCACCCCGGCAGCGCCCAGCTTCTTAAGCCCGGCCTGATCCACCCTGGCGACATCGGCGACGCTGACGCGCAGGCGGGTAATACAGGCGTCCAGGTTGGTAATATTTTCCTTACCGCCAAATGCCTGTACCAGCGACGCAGCCATGTCGTTGCCGCTCTGCGCGCTCTGCTCGCTGCTGCTCTCCTCGCGGCCCGGCGTCTTCAGGTTCAGCTTGACGATCAGCACGCGGAAGATCACGTAGTACAGCAGCGCGTAGCACAGGCCGACGATCGGGAACAGCCACAGCTTGCTGCCGTTGCCGCTCAGAACGATAAAATCGATCAGGCCATGTGAGAAGCTGGTTCCGTCGCGCATCCCCAGCAGGATACAGATCGGGAACGCCAGACCGGCCAGAATCGCGTGGATCACATACAGGATCGGCGCCACGAACATAAAGGCAAACTCGATAGGCTCGGTGATCCCGGTCAGGAATGAGGTCAGCGCCGCGGAGATCATGATCCCGGCCACCTTGGTACGGTTTTCCGGCTTCGCCGAATGCCAGATGGCGATCGCCGCCGCCGGCAGGCCATACATTTTGAACAGGAAGCCACCGGAGAGTTTACCCGCCGTCGGATCGCCGGCCATATAGCGCGGAATATCGCCGTGGAACACCTGTCCCGCCGCATTCACATACTCACCGATCTGCATCTGGAACGGTACGTTCCAGATATGGTGCAGGCCAAATGGCACCAGTGCACGCTCTACCAGACCATAGATGCCGAATGCGACCACCGGGTTCTGATAGGCGGCCCACTGGGAAAAATGCTGAATGGCGGAGCCAACCGGCGGCCAAATGAAGGAGAGCACCACGCCCAGCGCAATCGCTGCCAGGCCGGAGATAATCGGCACAAAGCGTTTACCGGCAAAGAAGCCCAGATATTCCGGCAGTTTGATGCGGTAGAAGCGGTTAAACATATAGGCGGCGATAGAACCGGCGATGATCCCGCCGAGCACCCCGGTATCCGCCAGATGCTTGGCGGCAATCTCTTCCGAGGGCAGATGCAGCACCAGCGGTGCCACCACGGCCATGGTTTTCACCATGATGCCATAGGCAACCACGGCGGCCAGGGCTGATACCCCGTCATTATTGGTAAATCCCAACGCCACGCCGATGGCAAAGATCAGCGGCATATTGGCAAATACCGAGCCACCGGCCTCAGCCATCACATGGGAAACCACCGCGGGAAGCCAACTAAAGTTTGCCGATCCGACGCCGAGCAGTATGCCTGCGATAGGTAGGACTGATACGGGCAGCATCAGTGACTTACCAACCTTTTGCAGGTTGGCAAATGCGTTTTTAAACATAATTGAGTGTGCTCCTGAGTAAAAATGCTCTTTTTATCCGCGCCGGAAACAGCGCACCGCCGCAGGGAAGAGAGCCCCGGACGTCGGGTGTCTATGCACCCTTGTATTTTTTACGCAGGGTAAAATAAATAGGTTGAGTTATGTTTGATGGCTGTCACATTTCACACATTACAGCATTTTATTTAACATTTATATAAAGAAAATACACTTCCATTAACCATTCTATTGCGTTATTATCCAATTTACCCGCCGTTTATCCGGCTAAAAATGCCCATCGCCGGGCATTTTTACACAGGATGAAATATATTAATCCGCCTCTGGCAGTGTCACTCCAAACAAACGGCTAAAATTGGCGCTGGTCTGTGCGGCCAGCTGCCGTGGATCGACACCCTTCAGCACCGCCAGGTACTCAGCGACATCACGCACGTAGGCTGGCTGGTTCTCTTTTCCGCGGTGCGGCACCGGCGCCAGATAGGGCGAGTCGGTCTCCACCAGCAGGCGATCCAGCGGCACATAGCGGGCCACCTCACGCAGGGCGTCCGCGGTGCGGAACGTCACGATGCCGGAGAAGGAGATATAAAACCCGAGATCCAGCAGCGCCGCCGCCGTCGCACGATCCTCGGTAAAGCAGTGCAGCACGCCGCCGCACGCCTCCGCCCCCTCCTCGCGCAGGATCGCCAGCGTATCATCCCGCGCGTCGCGGGTATGCACGATCACCGGTTTGCCCAGCGCGCGGCCGATACGGATATGCTGGCGAAACGAATCCTGCTGCAGGACGATATTATCCTGCTGATAGTAGTAGTCGAGCCCGGTCTCCCCCAGCGCCACTACGCCCGGCTGCGCCGCCAGGCTGCGCAGCGCCCCGTAGTCATAGCCCTCCTCCAGATTCAGCGGATGGACTCCGCAGGAGAATGCCACATCGCGCCGCTCGCCGATCCGCTCACGCATGCTGCGATAGCCCGGCAGCGTCGTCGCGACCGCCAACACAAAGCCCACGCCGCGCGCACGGGCATCGGCCAACACGCTGTCGACGCCGTCGTGCAGCGTCTCATAGTTCAAGCCATCAAGATGGCAGTGCGAATCCACTAGATACATAAGAAACCTACAGTCTGTCTATGACCGGCTCACGGGTGGGCCGGTGCGGGTGCGTCCCATACGCAAAGTTGGCGCATGAGCATCAATTCACGGTTTACCCCCGGCGTCGCCAGCAACTGGTGGCGACAAGCGATCCATGCCTGCAGCAGGCGCCGCAGATCGGCCTCGCCGAGACACGTCGCCAGCCGCTGGATTAACGGGAGGTGGTCACAGTTAGTGACGCTGGCCGCGGCGCCGTGGCACAGCTTCAGGGCATCCAGCAGCAGGGCGCACAGCCAGCCCAGCCGTTCGCTACCGTCGTCATGGTTCAACACGCCCAGCAGCGTCAGCCACTGGCGGCTCTCCAACGCCTGATACAGCGCCTGACACAGCGCCTCGCGCTGGGTCCAGCGCGGCGGCTGCAGTAGCGCCAGCGCTGCTGCCGGTGCGCCTGCACTCAGGCGCAGGGCACTGCGCTGGGCCTGCGCATCCCCCGGCATCTGCTGCGTCAACCAGCGCAGGCTGACGCCCTCGGCCGGCGGAGCGAGATAGAGGTAGAAACAGCGGCTGCGCAGCGTCGGCAACAACTGCGCCGGTTCGCGGGTTCCCAGCAGGAAATAGGTCCGTGCGGGCGGCTCCTCCAGCGTCTTCAGCAGGGCATTGGCCGCCGCTTCGCTGAGCTGCTCGCTGCGGGCGATCCACACCAGCTTGGCTCCCCCCTGCTGGGCATGGCTCTGCAGCTGCTCAATGAGCTGACGCACCGGTTCAATACCCAGCGTCGACTTCCCTTTCTCCGGCTGCAGCACGTGCCAGTCAGGGTGGGTGCCCGCCATCATCAGGCGGCAGGCATGGCATTCGCCACAGCTCTTATCTCCCTGCGGGCGCTGACAAAGCAACCAGCGGGCCAGAGCGTATACCAGCGACTCCTCACCCATGCCGTCGATGGCATGCAGCAGCAGCGCATGGTGGCCACGCCCCTCCTGATGCTGTGCCAGCAGCTGGCGATACGGTGCGTTGAGCCAGGGATACCAGTTCACACCTGCGCCTCCTGAGAGGCCAGCCACGCCCGTAGCGCCTGACGGATCGCCGCACTGACCTGCTCCAGCGGCTGCCCGGCATCCAGAGTTACGATGGTCTCATCCACGGCAGCCAACGCCAGATAGCGGGCGCGGGTGCGTTCAAAGAAAGCCAGAGACTCCCGCTCAATGCGATCCAGCTCACCGCGGCTGCGCGCCCGCTCCAGCCCCTGCTGCGGCGGGATATCCAGATACAGCGTCAAATCGGGTTTAAAGTCGCCCAGCACCGTATCGCGCAGGGTCTGCATCAGATGGGTATCAATACCCCGCCCCCCGCCCTGATAGGCCTGGGAGGACAGATCGTGACGATCGCCCACTACCCAGGCTCCGCGGGCCAGCGCCGGTTTGATCACATTTTCGACCAGCTGAACCCGGGCAGCATACAGCATCAGTACCTCGGCGCGGTCGGTCAGCGTTTCGCCATCGACCCCCTCTTTCACCAGCGTGCGCAGATGCTCGGCCAGCGGCGTTCCGCCCGGCTCACGGGTGAAGACCACCTCCGGAATGCCGTGACGGCGCAGCTCATCCACCACCACGTCGCGCGCAGTCGTCTTACCGGCGCCCTCCAACCCCTCAATCACGATGAACTTACTTTCCATTCTTATCCCTCAATGCCTGCAGATAGGCCCGCACCGCCTGATTATGGCTCTGCAGGTTGGTACTGAATACATGCCCTCCCTTACCGTCCGCCACAAAATAGAGATAGGGCGTTTTGGCCGGGTGAGCCGCCGCATCCAGAGATGCCTTGCCCGGCATGGCGATGGGCGTCGGTGGCAGACCGGCGATAACGTAGGTGTTATAGGGCGTCGGCTGCTGTAGGTCACGCCGCGTCAGGTTGCCATTATAGGCATCTCCCAGGCCATAGATCACGGTCGGATCGGTTTGCAGACGCATCCCGATCCGCAGGCGGTTGATGAATACCGAAGCCACCTTGGGACGCTCCTCGCCCAGCCCGGTCTCTTTCTCTATGATTGAGGCCATGGTGACCATCTGCTGCGGAGTTTTATAGGGTAGCGCGACGTCACGCTGCGCCCACTGCTGTGCCACCTCTTGTTCCATCCGGGCGTGTGCGCGCTTCAGCAACATCAGATCGCTGGTACCGGCGGTATAGCGGTAGGTGTCGGGGTATAACCCCCCTTCCAGAGACTGCCCCGCCGTGATCCCCAGTCGTTGGGCGATTTGCGCCTCGCTCTCCCCACGCAGCGTCTGCCGCACCTGTGGGGCATCGGCCAGCACCTTCAGCCAATCGCTGAAACGGGTGCCCTCGATAAAGCGCACGTCAAACTGCGCCTCTCGGCCGCTGCTGAACAGCGCCAGCATGTCGCGCACCGTCATCCCGGGTGTCAGCCGATAGGTACCGGCCTTAAACTGCGCCAGATCCGGCTCCAGCTGCAGCAGCCAGGGCAAATAGCGTCCACTGTGGATCAGGCGATCGCGGATCAACAGCGCCTGCAGCTTATCCCGCCCGCTGCCGGAAGGCAGCTTAAACAGCGTCGCCTGGCTCAGGGGCAAAGGGGTGCGGGCGAAGCGCTCCACCTGGTGATACCCCATCACACCTATAGCGCCCAGCAACAGCAGCACCAACGCCGCAATCCAGGCTATCCATTTTCTCTTCATTCAACCGCCATCACACCGCTATGCCTCAACCTGCAGGCAGTGCGGTAATAAAAATTGATACAGCGTGCGATCGCTGAAAACCTGCGTTGCCACCCGGCGCACCGGCAGCAACGGCATCAGCGCATTGCACACCACGACTTCATCGGCCGCCAGCAGGGACGGCAGACCGGCATCGACCTCGGCAAGGTGATACCCGCTGTGCGCCAGCACCCGACAGATGCGCTGACGCATCAGCCCATCCACGCCGCAGCGGGTCAGGCGCGGGGTAAACACCTGCTGACCACTGCGCCAGAACAGATTGGCCGCACAGCACTCCACCAGGTTATCCTGAGTGTCAAGCACCAGCGCCTCATCCGCCTGTGTCTGCGCCAGGCTGGCCCGGATCAGCACCTGCTCTAACCGATTCAGATGTTTGATCCCCGCCAACAACGGTTGATGCGCCAGTCTGACCGGACTCACGATCAGGTTTATCCCCCGCTCACGCAGCGCCGGATAGTGTGAAGGGAGCGGTGCTGTACTGAAGATCCGGCGCGGCGAATGGCTCCCGGTAGGATCATAGCCCCGGCCACCGCAGCCGCGGGTAACGATCGCCTTCAGGACACCCTCATCGCGGGTCGCCGCATACTGCTCAGCCTCGGCCTGCCAGCGCGGCCAGGCCACACCATGGATCATCAGGCGTTCGCAGGCGCGCTGCATCCGGGTCAGATGCGCCTGTAGCCCGTCGACCCGGCCATTGACGATGCGGGCCGTGGTAAAACAGCCGTCGCCATACTGCAGCCCGCGATCGCGCAGGTCGATCTGCTGGCACTCTTCTCCATCAAGCCAATACATTCGCCTCTCCCTTCGTTCGTGCACATCACCCTATTCTAACCGCCGGGATAAAAAAATGGCCCCCGAAGGAGCCATTTCCCAACGATACGCCATTACACCTTGCGGAAGATAATGGAGCCGTTGGTACCGCCGAAGCCAAAGGAGTTGCACAGCGCATACTCCAGGCCGCTGACCTGACGGGCTTCGTGCGGAACGAAGTCCAGATCGCAACCCTCATCCGGGTTGTCCAGGTTAATGGTCGGCGGGATCACCTGATCGCGCAGCGCCAGAATGGTAAAGATGGACTCTACCGCGCCAGCGGCACCCAGCAGGTGGCCGGTCATCGACTTGGTCGAGCTGACCATCACACGGGCCACGTCGGCGCCGTAGACATTCTTGACCGCCTGGGTCTCCGCCTTATCGCCGGCCGCCGTAGAGGTGCCGTGGGCGTTGATATAGCCGACTTGTGCCGGCGTCACACCCGCGTCACGCAAGGCGTTTTCCATCGCCTGCGCCGCACCGGCGCCATCGGCCGGTGGGGACGTCATGTGATAGGCATCGCTGCTCATGCCAAAGCCAACCAGCTCGGCATAGATCTTGGCACCACGCGCCTTGGCATGTTCATACTCTTCCAGCACCAGAATGCCGGCGCCATCGCCCAGCACGAAGCCGTCGCGATCTTTGTCCCACGGACGGCTCGCCGCCTGCGGGTTATCATTGCGGGTCGAGAGCGCACGCGCGGCGCCAAATCCGCCGACGCCCAGCTGCGTACTCGCCTTTTCTGCGCCGCCAGCCAGCATGGCATCGGCGTCGCCATACGCGATCATTCGCGCCGCGTGGCCAATGTTATGCACGCCAGAGGTGCAGGCCGTCGCAATCGAGATGCTCGGTCCACGCAGCCCCAGCATGATGGACAGATGCCCGGCCACCATGTTGACGATGGTTGATGGAACGAAAAACGGGCTGATCTTACGCGGGCCACCGTGCATCAGCGCACTGTGGTTTTCTTCGATCAGGCCGAGGCCGCCGATCCCGGAGCCGATAGCGGCGCCAATACGCGGGGCGTTTTCTTCCGTAATCTCCAGCCCGGAGTCTTGGAAGGCCTGAATACCGGCCATGATCCCGTACTGAATGAAGAGATCCATCTTCCGCGCCTCTTTGCGCGAAATATGCTCTTCGCAATTAAAATCCTTTACTAAGCCAGCAAAACGCGTTGCATAGGCGCTAGTATCGAAATGGTCGATCAGGCTGATGCCACTCTGACCGGCAAGAATCGCATTCCATGTGGAATCTACGGTATTGCCGACAGGAGACAACATGCCCAGTCCGGTCACAACAACTCGACGCTTAGACACGTTTGTCCTCCAGGGAGGGAAGTGATACTTGATGAATGCAGGAAAAACGTAGGCGGTCGAATGACCGCCTAGATGAGTTCACTTACTTGTTTGCAGCTTCGATGTAGTCGATAGCGGCCTGAACAGTGGTGATCTTCTCTGCTTCTTCATCCGGAATCTCAGTATCAAACTCTTCTTCCAGAGCCATAACCAGTTCAACGGTATCAAGAGAATCAGCACCCAGATCGTCAACGAAAGAAGCTGAATTCACAACTTCGTCTTCTTTAACACCCAGCTGTTCAACAATGATTTTCTTAACGCGTTCTTCGATAGTGCTCATACTCTTAAATTTCCTATCAAAACTCGCTTGCGCGATGGTTTTCGTAGTGTATTGAAAGTTGAAAAAGATGCAACCAAATCCCGGCTGGTCAAACCACGATTTTGCTCTATTTTGCGGTGTTTTGCTCAATAAAGGCAAATAGTTTTCGTGATTTTTAGATCATGTACATGCCGCCATTGACATGTAACGTCTCACCGGTAATGTAGGCCGCCTCATCCGAGGCCAGGAAGGCAACGGCGTAGGCGATCTCTTTGGCATCCCCCAGACGAGCGGCCGGAACCGCAGCCAGAATGCCGCTGCGCTGCTCATCGGAGAGCGCACGCGTCATATCGGTCTCGATAAACCCAGGTGCCACCACGTTAACCGTGATGCCGCGGGAGGCGACTTCACGCGCCAGCGACTTGCTGAAGCCAATAAGACCCGCTTTCGCCGCCGCGTAGTTCGCCTGCCCACCGTTCCCCATGGTACCCACCACGGAGCCGATGGTAATAATACGCCCACAACGTTTCTTCATCATCGCGCGCATGACGGCTTTTGACAGGCGGAACACCGACGTCAGGTTGGTGTCCAGGATATCCTGCCACTCATCATCTTTCATCCGCATCAGCAGATTATCGCGGGTGATCCCGGCGTTATTGACCAGAATATCGATCTCGCCAAACTCAGCGCGCACGCGCTCCAGCATGCTGTCGATAGAGGCAGCGTCGGTCACGTTCAGCGCCATTCCCATACCGTTATCGCCCAGATAAGCGCTAATCGCCTCTGCGCCCTTATCGCTGGTAGCCGTACCGATGACACGGGCACCGCGGGCGGCCAGAGTCTCGGCGATAGCGCGGCCAATGCCACGGCTGGCACCGGTTACCAGTGCAATTTTACCTTCTAAGCTCATGTTTTCCTCGTCTTACTGTTCGAGAGCAACGCTCAGGGATGCGCAGTCATTTACCGCAGCGGCGGTCATGGTATCGACGATACGCTTGGTCAGACCGGTCAGCACTTTGCCCGGGCCCATCTCCAGCAAATGGTCAACGCCTTCGGCGGCCATCAGCTGTACGGTCTCGGTCCAGCGAACCGGGCTGTAGAGCTGGCGCACCAGCGCATCGCGGATCGCATCGGCGTCGGTCGCTGCCGTCACGTCGACGTTATTGATCACCGGGCAGGACGGCGCATGAAACGCAATGGCCTGCAGCGCCCCGGCCAGCTGGTCCGCGGCCGGCTTCATCAGCGCGCAGTGGGATGGCACGCTGACCGGCAACGGCAGCGCACGCTTGGCACCGGCGGCCTTGCAGGCTGCCCCGGCACGCTCGACGGCCTCTTTTTCACCGGCGATTACCACCTGCCCCGGCGAGTTGAAGTTGACCGGCGCGACCACCTGCCCCTGCGCTGCCCCGGTGCAGGCGGCGGCGATGGCGTCGTTGTCCAGACCAATGATGGCGTACATCGCACCGGTACCTGCCGGCACCGCCTGCTGCATCAGCTTACCGCGCAGCTCGACCAGGCGTACCGCCTGCGTAAAGTCGAGTACACCGGCGCAGACCAGCGCAGAGTACTCACCCAGGCTGTGTCCGGCCATCATCGCCGGCTGTTTGCCATGGTTCTGCTGCCAGACGCGGTAAATCGCGACGGAGGCCGTCAGCAGCGCCGGCTGGGTCTGCCAGGTCTTGTTCAGCTCTTCGGCTGGTCCCTGCTGCACCAAGCGCCACAGATCGTAGCCCAGCGCCTCGGAGGCCTCGGCGAAGGTCTGCCCGACCACCGGATACTGTGCGGCTAAATCGGCCAGCATACCCACGGTCTGTGACCCCTGCCCGGGGAATACCATTGCAAATGTAGACATGAGTGTTTTCCTGAACAAAAAAATCAAAAACGAACCAGTGCGGAGCCCCAGGTGAAACCGCCACCGAAAGCCTCCAGCAAAATCAGCTGGCCACGCTGGATACGACCGTCGCGTACCGCCTCATCCAACGCCGCCGGAACCGAGGCCGCCGAGGTATTACCGTGACGATCCAGCGTCACCACCACGTTATCCAGGCTCATGCCCAGCTTCTTCGCGGTCGCGCTGATGATACGCAGGTTCGCCTGATGCGGCACCAGCCAGTCCAGATCATCGCGGGATAGCTGGTTAGCCTGCAGCGTCTCATCCACGATATGCGCCAGCTCGGTCACGGCCACCTTGAATACCTCGTTCCCTGCCATGGTCAGGTACGCCTGATCCTCGGTATGGCGCGGACGGTTAGGCAGCGTCAACAGCTCACCATAGCGGCCGTCAGCATGAATATGGGTCGACAGGATCCCCGGCTGCTCAGAGGCGCTCAGCACCACGGCTCCGGCGCCATCACCAAACAGGATCACCGTGCCGCGATCCTGCTGATCCACGGTGCGCGCCAGCACATCCGAACCGATCACCAGCGCGTGGCGTACCGCACCGCCTTTAATGTACTGATCGGCGATACTCAGTGCATAGGTGAACCCGGCACAGGCCGCACCGACGTCGAAGGCCGGAGATCCGTTACGGATCCCCAACATATTCTGAACTTCGCAGGCGGCGCTGGGAAACGCGTTATTGGCCGAGGTGGTCGCCACGATGATCAGGCCGATATCGTCCTTGTCGATCTGAGCCATGTCCAGAGCGTGTTTGGCCGCTTCAAATGCCATGGTGGCGACGGACTCGTCCGCCGCGGCGATACGACGCTCGTGGATACCGGTACGGCTGACGATCCACTCGTCAGAGGTCTCCACCATCCTCTCTAAATCAGCATTGGTGCGTACTTGTACGGGCAGGTAGCTCCCCGTACCGAGAATTCTTGTATGCATGTACGATTAGTCACTCTTGGGTAATACAGCCTTAAGGCGCAGTGCGATCCGCTCAGGGATCTGCCGTTGCGCCGCCTGCACAGCCTGTTGTATGGCGACAGCGAACGCCCGTTGGTTTGCCGCCCCATGGCTCTTGATTACAGAGCCACGTAATCCTAACAGACAAGCGCCATTATACTGGTCGGGGTTCAAATGCCCGAAACGCTTCGCCACTCTTTTTTGTATCCAGCGCCCCAGCCAGCGCAGCCACCAGGCGCTGCGCGGTTTATCGCCCGCCGGCTTCAGCAGGGAGAGGAACATACGCACCACTCCCTCCATGGTTTTCAGCGTAACATTACCCACGAAGCCGTCACACACCAATACATCGGTTTTTCCACTGAGCAGGTCATTGCCTTCCAGATAACCAATATAGTCGATGGCCGGCGTTGTCTTCAGCACAGCGGCGGCTTCGCGGATATTGTCCAGTCCCTTACACTCTTCTTCCCCGATATTCAGTAACGCGACGCGCGGCGCCGGGATACCGACAATCTCTTCCGCCAGCACCGCGCCCATCACGGCAAACTGTACCAGCATGGCACTGCTGCAGGCCACGTTGGCCCCGAGATCCAGCACCACGGTCTTACTCTTACGCTGATTGGGCAGCACCGTCACCAGCGCCGGACGGTCGATGCCCTCCAGCGGTTTTAGCAACAGCGTCGCCAGCCCCATCAGTGCGCCGGTGTTTCCCGCACTGACCACCGCCTGGGCTTCGCCGCGCTTCACCAGCTCCAGCGCAATGCGCATTGAGCTGCCACGGCTGTTGCGGATGGCGTGTGACGGCTTGGCGTCGTTGGGGATCACGGTTTCGGCTGCCACCACCCGTAGCCGGGAGCGCAGTGAAGCGTCTGCGGCGGAAAGGTAAGGCGCGATAGCGTCGGGCTGGCCGACCAACAAAAGGGACAGTGACGAAATTGAAGTCAGTGCCTGCAGCGCGGCAGGCACTGTGATGCAGGGACCAAAGTCCCCGCTCATCGCATCTAACGCAAGGGTTAGACGAGTCAAGGTATCGCCTTGTTAATACAGAGCTGTATTACTTAGCGATGACCTTGCGACCGCGGTAGAAACCATCCGCAGTGACGTGGTGACGCAGGTGAGTTTCACCGGAAACCTTGTCAACAGAGACGGTTGCAGTGGTCAGCGCATCGTGGGAACGACGCATACCACGGCAAGAGCGGGTTTTTTTGTTCTGCTGTACGGCCATGGACCTTACTCCTTGATTACTTTCGCTTTAAACTGGCTAGTGCGGCAAATGGATTCGGTTTTTCCGCCTCGGGAGGCAGCTTACCGAACACCATGTCCGCGTCGGACACTTCACAGTGTTCAGATTCATGCACCGGAACCACCGGCAAGGCGAGGATGATTTCATCTTCGACCATCGCCAGCAGATCGACTTCGCCGTATTCATTGACGTCGATCGGCTCGTAAATTTCCGGCAATGCTTCAGCCTGCTCGTCATTGGCGACCGGACTGAAACAATACGTTACGTGGAGGTGATGCTGGAATGGCTGATTACAGCGCTGGCACTGCAACGTTACGCTAACGTCGGCATGCCCACGGATCACAGCCAACCGCTGATTGTCGATTGAAAAGGACATTTCAGCGGAGACATCGCTGTCCACGCTGACCACAGATTCAGCTAAGCGCGTTAACTGCCCGGAAGCATAGACACCAACATAGTCTAAACGCTTCTGCGCAGCGCGTACCGGATCAAGGGTCAAGGGTAATTTTACCTTTTGCATAGGGCGCGCATATTAACTTTGTAAAGCCATAGAGTCAAAGGAAAAGGCCACTCTCGCGCCCCTTTCCCCCAATATTCGCTTCCTGAGCGGCGGACAGTTTAGAATGATGCCATCATTAACGCCATGCTTTCGGGAAAAAATATGTTACCCCTGCTGCTTGCCTCGACCTCGCCCTACCGCCGTGCACTGCTGGAGAAGCTGGCGCTGCCTTTTATCTGCGCAGCGCCACACACGGACGAAACGCCGCTGCCCAATGAAAGTGCCCAGGCGCTGGTCTGTCGCCTAGCAGAGGCCAAGGCGCGCGCGCTGGCCGCCGACTATCCGGCGCACCTGATCATCGGCAGCGATCAGGTCTGCGTACTCAACGGACAGATCACCGGGAAACCTTTAAGCCATGAGCGCGCCTGCGCCCAGCTGCGCGCCGCCAGCGGACAACGCATCACGTTTTATAGCGGCCTGAGCGTGCTCAACAGCGCCAGCGGCGCCTGCCATACGCTGTGTGAACCGTTTCATGTTCACTTTCGGCCCCTGAGCGATGCCGAAATCGACGCTTATGTAACGCTGGAGCAACCGCTCCGCTGTGCCGGCAGCTTTATGTGCGAAGGGGCCGGGATTCTGCTGTTCGAGCGTCTGGAGGGGCGTGACCCCAATGCCCTGATCGGACTGCCGCTGATCGCGCTGAACACACTGCTACAGCGCCACGGCGTGAATCCGCTGCTGGCCGCCAGATAATCGGCGCACAGGATGACGGAACGGCGCTCCCCGCGACGCTCAGGAGCTATATCGCCAGGCTAAAAACGGCCATTGATGAGAGTAATGATGCCAATCTGCAGCGGCGGGCTCCCCACGGCAGATCAGCCTTCTCTGTCGCGGGGTCGACGATAGCCGTAAGGCGCTGTGCCAGCCCTATGGGGTCGGGAAGGTCACCGTGACGGCGGCCATGGGGGATATAAGGATGAGCAGGCCGCCGCCGTCGGCTGCCGGGTCAACGAAACCTTCGCCACCAAGGGGAGCAACGCCTTTGGCAGCGGCTCTGCCGCTTACCATATCGGGGTCAGTCCGGAGTTTTAAACCGTCGTCAACGCAGTAGGCCCCGCTAACGCGGGGCCTACTTTTTTGTCGCGCCCGCGCCGCCTCAGCTCAGCGCACTGCGCGCGCGCAGCGCGTTCAGGCAGTGGCGCAGCGCGGCGTCCAGCGGCGCCTCTACGCGCAGGGTCTCGCCACTGTGCGGGTGCACGAAGCGCAGCGCCGCCGCATGCAGAAACAGACGGTTTAAGCCGGTATCCGCCAGCTCGCGATCGAAGTCGCGATCGCCATAGCGATCGTCAAAGGCGATCGGGTGGCCGGCATGCAGGGTATGGACGCGGATCTGGTGGGTCCGCCCGGTCACCGGGCTGGCCTTCACCAGCGTGGCGTTGGCAAAGCGCTCCTCTACCTTAAAGCGGGTCTCCGACGGCTTGCCCTCGGCGTTAACCCGCACGACGCGCTCGCCGCTTTGCAGGGTATTTTTCAGCAGCGGCGCCTGCACCACTTTGCAGTGCGACTGCCACTGGCCGCGCACCAGCGCCAGGTAATCCTTCTGCATCCCCTTCTCGCGCAGCTGCTCATGCAGCGAGCGCAGCGCTGAGCGCTTTTTCGCCACCAGAAGTACCCCGGAGGTCTCGCGATCCAACCGATGCACCAACTCCAGGAAACGGGCCTCCGGGCGCAGGGCGCGCAACCCTTCAATCACGCCAAAACTGAGGCCGCTGCCGCCGTGTACCGCAGTACCCGAGGGCTTATTCAGCACCAGCAGGTAGTCATCTTCATACAGGATACAGCCATTGAGCGCGGCGACCTTATCCAGACGGGCTGACACCGGCGCCTCATCGCGCTCTGCCACCCGCACCGGCGGGATGCGGACCTGATCCCCGGCTTCCAGCTTATATTCCGGCTTGATGCGTTTCTTATTGACCCGCACCTCACCCTTACGCACGATGCGATAGATCATACTCTTTGGCACACCCTTTAACTGGTTGCGCAAAAAATTATCAATTCGCTGTCCCGCCTCATCGGCGGCGATCGTGACTAACTTGACGGAGGTATTTTGTGTATTCATGGGCGCGATTTTAAAGAGCGCCGCAACGCCGCGCTACTGCTATTTTCAGCCACTGTGCAATAATTTGGCGATAGCGTGCACCACGGCGACGCACGGACATACCCATCAGCAGAGTTTATGGTGTGACATATCGTCATAGGGAAATTTTCTGCAAACAACCCGCAATGGCGTCTTGCTATATTTGTCATTGCAGTGAAATAATGGAGTCGTTTTCTGCACTTTTTTCCATCAAAGCGAAAAAAGAGGTGGGATTCAACGTTTACCTGATAGCGCAGAAATGCAGCAATGGCGTAAGACGTAGTGCGAAATCAAGTAATTAGCGGGCTGCGGGTCGCAGTCTGACCAACAACATGGAATCAGTTGGCCGCATCCTTTTTCTGCAGTGCCATCCTGATAAACAGCGCTGTCTTTCACAAAGAAATGCAGGCTTACCGAATATTGCGCCCCTATGCAGGCGACAACCGTGAGGTTGACGACTTTGCGATAAGACTCGGGGTCATCGGTCTTCCTCCCGGTCAGAAAGGTCTTTTCGCCCGCAGCTTAAGTTGCCAATGCAAAAAAAACGAGTACGTTAACGATGAAAAGAATGTTAATCAACGCAACTCAGCAGGAGGAGTTGCGCGTCGCCCTTGTGGATGGCCAGCGACTGTACGATCTGGATATTGAAAGCCCGGGTCACGAACAGAAGAAAGCAAACATTTACAAGGGTAAAATCACCCGTATTGAGCCCAGTCTGGAAGCCGCCTTTGTTGACTACGGCGCTGAACGACACGGTTTTCTGCCCCTCAAAGAGATCGCCCGCGAATATTTTCCCAGCAGCTACTCCGCCCACGGCCGTCCCAACATTAAGGACGTGCTGCGCGAAGGCCAGGAGGTCATTGTTCAGGTCGATAAAGAAGAGCGTGGCAACAAAGGGGCTGCGCTGACCACCTTTATCAGCCTGGCGGGCAGCTATCTGGTGCTGATGCCCAACAACCCGCGCGCCGGCGGTATCTCCCGCCGTATCGAAGGTGATGACCGCACCGAGCTGAAAGAGGCACTCTCCTCTCTGCAGATCCCTGACGGTATGGGACTGATCGTCCGCACCGCCGGCGTCGGCAAGTCTGCCGAAGCGCTGCAGTGGGATCTCTCTTTCCGCCTGAAGCACTGGGACGCCATCAAGAAAGCCGCCGAAGGCCGCCCTGCGCCGTTCCTGATCCATCAGGAAAGCAACGTTATCGTCCGCGCCTTCCGTGACTATCTGCGCCCGGACATCGGCGAAATCCTGATCGACAACCCGAAGATCCTCGACTTGGCCAAGCAGCATATCGCCGCCTTGGGCCGTCCAGACTTCAGCAGTAAAATCAAGCTGTATACCGGTGAGATCCCGCTGTTCAGCCACTATCAGATCGAGTCACAGATCGAGTCCGCCTTCCAGCGTGAAGTCCGTCTGCCCTCCGGCGGCTCTATCGTTATCGACAGCACTGAGGCGCTGACCGCCATCGATATCAACTCTGCCCGCGCTACCCGCGGCGGCGATATCGAAGAGACGGCGTTCAACACCAATCTGGAAGCCGCCGATGAAATCGCCCGTCAGCTGCGCCTGCGCGACCTGGGCGGTCTGATCGTGATCGACTTTATCGATATGACCCCGGTACGCCACCAGCGCGAGGTGGAAAACCGCCTGCGCGATGCCGTACGTCAGGATCGCGCCCGTATTCAGATCGGCCGGATCTCCCGCTTTGGCCTGCTGGAGATGTCCCGCCAGCGCCTCAGCCCCTCTCTGGGTGAATCCAGCCACCACGTCTGCCCACGCTGTAACGGCACCGGTACCGTACGTGACAACGAATCACTGGCGCTGTCCATTCTGCGTCTGATCGAAGAGGAAGCACTGAAGGAGAACTCCCGTGAAGTGCACGCCATCGTGCCGGTACCGGTCGCCTCTTATCTGCTGAACGAAAAGCGTGACGCCGTAAACGCCATTGAGAAACGTCAGCCGGACGTGCGGGTTATCGTGGTACCCAACGAGCAAATGCAGACCCCGCACTATGCCGTTATGCGGGTTCGCAAAGGTGAAGAGACCCATACCCTGAGCTACAAGCTGCCGCAGCTGCACGAAGCGGAAGCCTGCGGTGATGAAGAGGTGCCGGCAGAGCGTAAGCGTCCGGAGCAGCCTGCACTGGCGGCCTTTAGCCTGAATGTCGCTGCACCGCCGATCGACGCCGCGCAGGATAAGCCTATCGCTGCCGACGTCGCACCGACTGAGCGCCCGCAGCCGGTAGCCGACACCCGTCCGGGACTGTTTGGTCGCCTGGTTGCCTCCCTGAAAGGGATCTTCGCCGGTGAAGCCGCACCGGCGCCGGTGCAGGAAGATAAACCTGCCGTCAGCGCAGAGCGTCCGCGTGAAGAGAGCCGCTCCCCGCAGGAGCGCCGCGGTCGGCGTCAGAATCCGCGTCGTGAACGCGGTGAGCGCGGTGAGCGCGGTGATCGTCCGGAGCGCGGTGAGCGTCCGGAGCGTGGTGAACGTCCGGAGCGTGCGAACCGCGACGGCCGTGAAAACCGCGACGAACAGCGCCGTGGCCGCCGCCAGACTCAGCCGACACTGGCGACAGAGAGCGGCGTAGAGGAGAATGCCCAGCAGCGCGAAGAGCAGCAACAGCGCCGCGAGCAGCGCAACGAGCGTCAGCGTCGTCGTCAGGAAGAGAAGCGCCAGGCCCAGCAAGAGGTCAAGGCGCTGGACTCCGCCACACAGCCAGATGAGGAGATCGCAGAGGAGAGCGTACCGGCCCAGCGCCGTCAACGCCGTCAGCTGAGCCAGAAAATCCGCATCGGCGATAGCGCGTCAGCAGTCGTCAATACCGATGCAGATACCGCTGTGGCACCGGTCGCCGACGCGACCACCGCTCCGGCTCTGCCGGTGGTCAGCGCTCAGCCTCAGGAGAGTGCCACCGCGGCAACGGAGGAAGATAACGCGCCGCGCCATGAAAATGGCATGCCGCGCCGCTCCCGCCGTTCACCGCGCCACCTGCGCGTCAGTGGGCAGCGCCGTCGCCGCTATCGTGACGAGCGTTATCCGCAGCAGTCTCCGATGCCGTTGACGCTGGCGGTATACTCTCCGGAGATGGCCTCCGGCAAGGTGTGGATCAGCTATCCTGTCGCCACCCCGGCCGCCGCCGAGACCGCCGCGCTCGAAACGCCGCGCGTCATGGAGGAGAGCGCCGCCCCGGTAACGGTAGAGACCCTCGCCGCCGTACCGGCTGAAACCACGCGTCCAGAGGCCATCGCCGAGGCCGTCGTCAACGACACCGCGACCGCCGAACCGGTGGTGCAGGCGCCGGCGATCATCGTCCCGGCCGCTGCCGTTGAGGAGCAGGCCTGCGAGGCCATCGCGGCATCGCCGTCGCCGGTGACAGCAGAGGAGAGCGTCACGCACGCCGTCTGTGCCGCCGCCGCACCGACGCTGGAAGAGGCACTGCCTGCATTGGCCCAGGCCGAAGCGCAGGCTGCTGAAGCGGAACTCAAGGCCGAAGCCGAAGCCGAAGCCGAAGCCGAAGCCGAAGCCAGCGTAGCCGCCCCCATGGTAGCGCCGGCGGCAATGGCCCCGAGCGATACGCACGCCGCGACGCACGAACACGGTCGCGCCAGCGCGCCGATGACCACGGCACCGGCGCCAGCCTATGTCACACCGGCAGCGGTAGTCAGCACCTGGGTTCGCCCGGAGTATGACTTCCACGGCCGCAGTGCCGCCGGTGCAGACGCTGCGACCAGTCAGGCTGCAGCGCCAGCCACGAAACCGGTCATGCCGCAGGAGTAAGATGCAGCCAGCCCCAAAAACCCGCCGAAAGGCGGGTTTTTTTATATCGGCGCTAGGCTATCTGTTGCAGCCGTTTAATCTCAACGCTGGCACACCGCCCTTCGATCCCCTGCAGAAAGGCGGCAAAATGGGCGCTTTTCTCATGCTGCGCCAACGCCTGCGGCGACTGCCAGATCTCAAAGAACACCAGCGTTGCGGCCTGCCCCTCTTCCTGATGGAGGTCATAACGCACATTTCCTGCCTCGGCGCGGCTGGGCTCAACCAGCTGCAGCGCGGCGTGGCGTACCGCCTCTTGCTGCCCCGTGGATGCGACCAGCGTCGCGACAATGCGAACTTCACTCATAACACACTCCTCTTTTGGCCGGGGTGCCCCGCGGTACGGCGCTGATATATTGAACCGCGGCGGGCACCGCCTGGAATACATCCGTCGTGGTACGCGACGGATGCCTACAGGATCACCTTACCCGTTTTTGCCGCCCGCGACATGAGCCATCAGCACTCAATCACCCCATCGCCCTGCTCAAGCGCACAATTTGATGACACCATACAACAATCAGATGCATCCAGACCCGTTTCCCGTTATCCTTATCGCCCGGCACAGAAATGTTCACTGCGCCCTGGCGCCCTGCCCTTGCGGCGGCCAGAAGCCTGCGCAGTCCATCAGACATATCCACCAGCCGGAGTCCGTAATGACCGTAATGCAGCACACCCTGAAGATCCGCCGCCCTGACGATTGGCACCTCCATCTGCGCGATGATGCGATGCTGCACAGCGTGTTACCCTACACCAGCCGCCACTTTTCCCGGGCTGTGGTGATGCCCAACCTGGTTCCGCCGATCACCTCCGTGGAGCAGTGCATCGCCTATCGCCAGCGCATTCTCGACGCCGTGCCTCAGGGGCACGCGTTTACCCCACTGATGACCTGCTATCTGACCGATGCCCTCTCGGTAGACACGTTGATGCACGGCCAGCGGGAAGGCGTATTCACCGCCGCCAAGCTGTATCCGGCCAACGCCACCACCAACTCGGCCTGCGGCGTCACCTCCATTCCCGGACTGTATCCGCTGTTTGAGGCGATGCAGCAGAGCGGCATGCCGCTGTTGATCCACGGTGAGGTCACCCAGGCGGATATCGACATCTTCGATCGCGAGGCTCGCTTTATCGAGCAGGTGATGCTGCCGCTGCGCCGCGACTTCCCCGAGCTGCGCATCGTCTTTGAGCACATCACCACCCGCGAGGCGGCCCAGTTTGTCGCCGAAGGCGATCGCTATCTGGCGGCAACCATTACCCCGCAGCACCTGATGTTCAACCGCAACCACATGCTGGTCGGCGGGATTCACCCGCACCTGTACTGCCTGCCGATCCTCAAGCGCAGCGTGCACCAGCAGGCGCTGCGCAAGGCGGCCACCAGCGGGCAGACCTGTTTCTTCCTCGGTACCGACTCCGCGCCGCACCTGCGCGGGCGCAAAGAGTCAGCCTGCGGCTGCGCCGGGGTCTTCAACGCGCCGACGGCGCTACAGGCCTACGCAACGGTCTTTGAAGAGGAGCAGGCGCTGCAGCATCTGGAGGCTTTCTGTTCGCTGAACGGACCGGCTTTCTATGGACTCCCGGCCAATGAGGCGTATATTGAGCTGGCACAGGAGCCTGCGTCTGTCGTCGACAGCATCGCCAGCGGCGATGAAACCCTGACCCCCTTCCTGGCAGGGGAAACGCTGCGATGGTCGGTACGCGCGTAGGCTCAGGACACTATTTACTCCGGCCTGTCCCTTAGGACAGGCCTTTTTGTTGGTAGCCGTGAGGGAGAATATGACCGCAACACCGCTACTGGCGCTCAATCACATCGACTTCAGCGCTAATGGACGCCCCATTCTGCACGACGTCTCGCTGACGCTACAGCCCGGCGAATTCAAAGTAATCACGGGCCCCTCGGGCTGCGGCAAGAGCACGCTGCTCAAGATTGCGGCCTCACTGCTGGAGCCGCAGCGCGGCGAGATCCTGCTGCAGGGAAAACCCCTGGGAAGCTATCCTCCGGAGGCGTACCGTAAGCAGGTCTCCTACAGCGTCCAAACGCCGGTGCTGTTCGGTAATACGGTGCGTGACAACCTGCTGTTTCCCTATCAGATCCGCAGCGACACGCCGGATATGGACCGCATCCGCCGCGGTCTGATGCAGTTTGGCCTGCCGCTGCACACGCTGGATCAGCGCATCGAAGATCTCTCCGGCGGCGAGCGTCAGCGCGTGGCGCTGCTGCGTAACATTCAGTATATGCCGCAGGTGCTGCTGCTGGACGAGATCACCAGCGCGCTGGATGAGCACAATCGGACCATCGTGCATCAGGTCATCTCGCACCTCAATCAGCAGCAGGGGGTCGCCATTATCTGGGTCACTCACAGCAGCGATGAGATTACCCAGTGCGACAATGTGATAACCCTGCCACGTCTGGCCGACAGCGACGACGCAGAGGAAGACGGGACCCAGCCAAACGGAGAGCAGCGCCATGAATAGCCACAACATTACCGATCAGTCCCTGGTCATGGCCCTGGCGCTGGTCGCCATTGCGCTGGTCATCAGTGGGCGGGAAAAGCTGGGACTCGGCAAGGACATTCTGTGGAGCGTCAGCCGCGCCATCGTCCAGCTGATCCTGGTGGGCTACGTCTTAAAGTATATCTTTCATCTGGACAGCGCCCTGCTGACCCTATTGATGGTGCTGTTTATCTGCGTCAACGCGGCCTGGAACGCGAAAAAGCGCAGTAAGAACCTCAGCAATGCCTTTGCCATGTCGCTGATCGCCATCGTCACCGGTACCGCGCTGACCCTGGCGATCCTGATCGTCAGCGGCTCCATCGAATTCACCCCGATGCAGGTGATCCCCATCGCCGGGATGATCGCCGGTAATGCCATGGTGGCCGTCGGCCTGTGCTATAACAACCTGCGCCAGCGCTTCCACGACGAACGTCAGCGGGTGCAGGAGATGCTCAGCCTGGGCGCGACCCCGAAGCAGGCATCGGCGGGGATCATCCGCGCCAGCATCAAAGCAGCGATGATCCCCACCGTCGACTCCGCCAAAACCGTCGGGCTGGTCAGCCTGCCGGGCATGATGTCGGGCCTGATCTTCGCCGGTATCGATCCGGTCAAGGCCATCCGCTATCAGATTATGGTGACCTTTATGCTGATCTCCACCGCCAGCCTCTCCACCATCATCGCGGGCTACCTCGCCTACGCCAGGTTCTACACGGCCCGCGATCAGCTGCGCTAGGCCCATACAAAAATCCCCACGCCATGGCGTGGGGATCAATGGGATAACCGGCCACTATCGCTGCCGGGATTAGCCGCTTATTTCATGCAGCCACTGCAGCGGCTGGTCACAATCTGCTGAAAGAAGTCATTCCCCTTGTCATCCACCAGGATGAAGGCCGGGAAGTCCTCTACCTCAATCTTCCAGATAGCCTCCATTCCCAGCTCAGGATAGGCCACGCAGGTCAGGCTCTTAATGCTCTGCTGGGCCAGTACCGCCGCTGGGCCGCCGATACTGCCCAGATAGAAGCCGCCGTGTTTATGGCAGGCGTCGGTGACCTGCTGGCTGCGGTTTCCTTTGGCCAGCATAACCATGCTGCCGCCGTTGGCCTGCAGCAGGTCAACATAGGAGTCCATACGGCCTGCCGTGGTTGGCCCCAGTGAGCCAGAGGCATGGCCCGCCGGCGTCTTGGCCGGGCCTGCATAGTAGATCGGGTGATCCTTCACATACTGCGGCAGCGGCTTGCCTTCGTCCAGCAGCGCCTTCAGCTTGGCGTGGGCGATATCACGCCCGACGATGATGGTGCCGGAAAGCGACAGACGGGTGGAGACCGGATACTGGGAGAGCTGCGCCAGAATCTCCTTCATCGGACGGTTGAGATCCACCTTGATGGCCTCCCCCTCGCCGGCCTGGCGCAGATGCTCAGGAATATATTTACCCGGGTTATGCTCCAACTTCTCGATCCAGATCCCCTCGCGGTTAATCTTGGCCTTAATATTGCGATCCGCCGAGCAGGAAACCCCCATGCCGACCGGACAGGAGGCACCGTGACGCGGCAGGCGGATCACCCGCACATCGTGGGCAAAGTATTTACCGCCGAACTGCGCGCCCAGCCCCAGCGCCTGGGCTGCCAGCAGCAGCTCCTGCTCCAGCGCCACGTCACGGAACGCCTGGCCGTATTCATTGCCCTCGGTCGGCAACGCATCATAGTACTTGGTCGATGCCAGTTTCACCGTCTTCAGGGTAGACTCCGCCGAGGTGCCACCGATGACGAAGGCCACGTGGTATGGCGGGCAGGCCGCGGTGCCCAGGGTACGCATCTTCTCGATCAGGAAAGCCTTCAGCTTCTCCGGCGTGAGCAGCGCCTTGGTCTCCTGATACAGATAGGTTTTATTGGCTGAGCCGCCGCCTTTGGCGACGCACAGGAATTTGTACTCCTCGCCCTCAGTGGCGTACAGATCGATCTGCGCCGGCAGGTTGGTCCCGGTATTGACCTCATTGTACATATCCAGCGCGGCGTTCTGGGAATAGCGCAGGTTATCTTCGATATAGGTGTTATAAACCCCGCGCGACAGCGCCTCGGCATCGCCGCCACCGGTCCAAACGCGCTGGCCTTTTTTACCCACGATAATCGCCGTCCCGGTGTCCTGACAGGTCGGCAGCACCCCCTTGGCGGCGATTTCGGAGTTACGCAGGAACTGCAGCGCGACATATTTATCGTTTTCGCTGGCCTGCGGATCGTCAAGGATCGCGGCGACCTGGCGCTGATGAGCCGGGCGCAGCATAAACGAGGCATCGTGGAACGCCTGCTGGGCCAACAGCGTCAGCGCCTGCGGCTCGACCTTCAGCATCTCCTGGCCTTCAAAGCTGACCACGGAAACATGCTCCTTACTCAGCAGATAATAGTCGGTGTCATCGCCTTGCAGCGGAAACGGATCTTGATAATGGAAGGGTTTATTTGACATTTTTCTCTCGCTTACAACGTCAGCTTGTATAAATTTACCGAGCCACGCAGCGCCATCGCCGTGATGCCCGATAAGAAAAACCGCGCGACCTGTTAACTTTACCACCCGATGTTAACATGTTATTTACAATAAGCGTTGTGCGACCGCGCTCAGTATCGGCATGCAACGGGACTTAACCTAATCATCAGGTGAATCCATCCTGCCAAATAACCCTAGCGAGGTAACAGGATCAAAATCAAACTATGGGGGATTAATTGTCGTATGTTTGGGGAAAGGAGAGATTAATCAGCTTGATTTAAAAAGAAAATGAACAAAATGGCTAAAATCGGCATACCCAGGGCGGGGCACATTACCCACTCCGCTTCAGGATCGCAGTCCCCCACCCATGGAGATATATTCACAAATGGCGTCTACCACTGCCTTCACGACGTGGAAGCACGTGGTGGAATAAATACCGACGGGTTCACGGCGGCAGACCGCATCACGCCGATACACCTCAAACTCAAGCAGTCCCGTAACGATTCTGCCTCTGCGGCACATAACCGTTATGGAACATTTCAGGGCGGTTGCCCACTGCGCTCCGCCAGCAGCCTGTGGTACAACAGACCGCCTAAGCACGTCCCCGGCAAGAAGGAGCACGCCGCGGTACCATCAGGAACATGGTGATAGCCATATCGGTGCCATGAAGCGATTGACCACGACCTTGAGGCTGTGCATTGTCAGTCCATGCCGCAATGGCAGATTCATCAAGTCAAAGGCTTTGTTAATGAAATTGAACCGTACCGGTTTTATGGGAGAGAGTTAAGTCCGGGAACTCAGGCTGTCAGCTATTCCCGAAATTGCTGGTGTTACCGATAGCTGCAATCAGTACGGTGGCGGTTATCGGGCCAATGCCCGGGATCTTGCTGACATAGTGCATTTTTGCGGTGGACTGCCCCCACCCCGGTAGACGATCCTGCCCTATAGTTGGACTGCCCCCACCCCGGTAGCACTGCTCAATGTGCTGATCAGGCGCAGCGACAATATCAAACAGATATGTCATATGGTGGTGCAACAGACTCAGTTGTGCACGGAATAGAGATGGCAATGAGTTATCGGCATCTTCCAGGATCTCAGGTAACTGGAGTTGTAGCCGTTGGATCCCCCGGGGCACGACGATGCCAAATTCAGCCAATAGCCCCCCGAATTTGATTCGCCTGAGCGGTCCGTAGCCTGATGAAACGCTGACGACTCCGGTGAAGTACCAATACAGCTTGCTGCTCAGGTCTCTTGACAGGCATGAATCGCATGTTGAGTCACGTGACGGCTCCGGCAAATAGCCTCGGCCTCTGCAGCATCATACTTACTGGTTTTGACATAGGGCTTGACGAACTGAGGGGCCATCAAGAAACGCAAAATGTTCCCGACGGATGACTCGGTGCGTAAAATGATTTATTTGGCGATACAGGCCGCAGCGAAAAAATGGAGTATGCCGATCCAGAACTGGCGGCTGGCTATGAGCCCTTTTATTATCGAGTTCGGTGACCGCCTGAGCACTCACTTTTAATACGATAGCAGTTACACAGAGTTATTTACAGACTCCGTTTGCAGCCTGTTGAACAATCGCTTGCCGTGTTCGTCAATTCCATAAACCTGGAAAACCTCTGTTGCCAAATCGATACCGATAGTTTTAACGTTCATGATGACCACGCCACTCAAGTAGTGAGGATTTATCGTCCCACTGTGGCACAGGATATAGGGGAAACCATTTCATTAACAAATTTAATTCATGCACGCATAAATGTAATAACATTATCATCCATTAACAAAAACCTTCCTTCGGTATAACGCCGGGATGGAAAAAGAGCAATCAGCTCATCCGGTATCGTCAGCGAAAACACTCCAGAGGATAGGTCAAAGGCGACAATTTTGACGCTATGAAAAATCATCGCAGCTCTTGTTTTAGGAAAAACAAGCTTATAAAAGCTCTCTTTCGCAGAAAAAACCAGCGTTAACATTTGATGAAAGTCCAGTGGTTGGGTCAGCAAAAATGCATACTCCTGAGGACTGATAATATGTCGCCATAATAGCTGTGCATCCTCAGGTGATATCAGTTTTTCAATATCTATCCCGACCATCCTGGCCTGTTCACATGGCAGAGTTACACATATCGCCATGTCACGATTATGACTGAGTGAGCCACTAATACACGTTGGCCATTGTGGGACCCCGTTCCTGTCCGGCAGCAGCTGATGGTCAAATATGTGCAACTGTGCCAGATTTATTTTTGCCAGTGCCCGCCCTGCAAGATACTCCGCCCGGCGTATAGGAAGGGCCTTATTTAGCGATGGAGGAAAACTGACACCCAGTGCCGAAAATAATCTGTCTTCATAATATTGTTTGAAGAACTGGCAGCCGATAATACCGCCATTGAGGTCGGGCAATGGAAATGGGCGGTAATCATGTAAAAAATCGGATGAGTTTACTTCAACACCCGGAGGCCCCCCGATGTTACCCGGAGTGTATTCACTTTCTCCGGGTAGATATTGGCTATTAGACATCATGCCAACTTATCCATCGGTGCCACAAGGAAGCCACTTTGCAGCCAGAAATCAGTATAAAGCCGCAACAGTTTCGGAAAATCGATGCTGTAATCAGCATCCGTAACCAGAGTGTGATCAATCTCCTCGCGGGAATAGTACCGTGGTGTCAAATAAAACGATTTGAACAGATATAACGCATTTTCACTGCCGATTTCAGGCACCCAGTGGGTAGCCCACTCATCAGCACTGACAAAACGTAAGGGATATCCCTCTTTCGCAATGCTCGTCAGCAGACTTTTCCAGGAAACCGCACACACATGTCCCAGATTAAGTGCACAGTCTGGATAGGGGTGATGAATACTGCTGGTAACCAGTAAAGACGCCAGCAGGTCTACCGGGCTGATATCAAGATGATAGCCGGGCCATTCGGGGGCAACACCTTGCTGTAAACACCCTTTAATCAGATTCAGAGTATGGTTGATCCCAACGTTAGATATGCCATTACTGGTTGATCCAGTGATATTTCCCATACGGTAAATACCGCCGTGTAGCCCTTTCGAAAAAGCTTGTGACAACAGTTGCTCGCACACCCATTTACTTTGAACGTATCCATTATTCATGGCTGGAGTATCCGCGATGGCCTGCTCCAGCAGACGGTTATCCTGCCGTGCCGCAGCAGACAGTGTCGAAACATAAAAGAACTGTTTTTGTCGTCCGGATGTACACAGCATCAGTAAATCCAGCGTACTGATGACATTTGCAGCCCGCAGTGTGCTATAGCGATGCAGGTGATTTACCCATGCACCACAGTGATAGATAGCATCAATGTTGTCTGCCAATGCCTGCCATGTTTGCCCGTTAAGACCCAGTTTTGGCTGATTGAGATCACCTTCAATCCATTTTATTCTGCGTTCGTCGAGCGTGATCTGATAGGTTTTTGCGGTGCTGCGCAAACGCGCCATCCCTTTTTTTCCTCGTCCCAGACAATATACTGTGGCATCTGGCAATTGTTGCTGTAGTGTAGCCAGCAGGTAAATACCGAGAAAACCTGTCGCACCGGTTAACAGCAGGCTGTTCAGACGAATATCAGGGGTAGAAATAAATCCCTCCAGCGCGAGCTGGCTATCCTGCAGTATCTGCTGATACTCATTATCATGAGAAAAACTCTCACCCTGAATATGTGCAGCCAACCCGGCAAGATTTTCGCAGTTAAACACGTCAGCAACGGAGAGCTGCTTCCCGGTTTTACGGCTGATTAAATCAGCCATTTTAACCACCAACAAAGAATGGCCACCGATATTGAAGAAATTATCCTCCCGGTAGTATTGAAGGTCCGTCTGTAGCAACTGCTGCCATACTTCTGCACAAAGACGCTCAGTGTCATTCTGCGGAAGTGTTTTTTGCGAACTTGCCGTATGAATATTGGGGGGTGGCAAACGTTTTTTATCTACTTTGCCGATGGGGGTTAACGGGATGGATTCAATAACCTCCAGACAAGCTGGAACCATATAAGCGGGAACATGCCGACGAAATTCTCGCAGTATATCGCTGGCAGATGCTTCACTGACGCACCAGGCAACGAGTTGCTTCTGACCATGCAACATCTGGACATCCACGATAGCCTGCGACACGATATCCAGCGCACACAGGCGATGTTCAACCTCACCCAGTTCAAGACGATATCCACGAATTTTAATCTGATAATCCAGCCGGCCAAGAAAACCCAGCGTCCCATGTTCTGTCCAGCGCACCTTGTCACCTGTTTTATACATCATCTGCGTGGCAATGCTGCCATTAGCATTTTCGTGCCAGAAGGGATTTGGGATAAAGGCTTCGTCTGTTTTTTCCGGCTTATTCAGGTAGGCTTTTGCCAGCCCCAATCCTGATGTGTACAGCTCGCCGGGAAACCCCGGTGGCAACAGGCGATGATGCTGATCGAGGACATAACAGATTGTACCGGCAATGGGACGCCCGATCGGAATGGCATCGCCCTAGCAATCCTCAATCGTGATCGGATGAAGCGTGGTAAAAGTCGTATTCTCCGTAGGGCCATAACCATTCCAGATATGGGCCGGAGGCGCATCGGAGGCCAGCACAGAACCGACGATAGCCGGGTTTAACGCATCCCCACCGATCAATAGATGCTCCAGGCAACCAAAGGAGGAGGGATCCTCACAGGCCAGCTGATTGAAAAGCGCCACCGTAAACCAGGCGTCCGTAACCTGGTATTTAGCCAGGGCTGCGGGTAATGCCTGGCTGTCGATGACGGTGTGGTAAGGAATGACTATCAGGTGAGCACCATTAAGTAATGCCCCCCAGATTTCAAGGGTTGAGGCATCAAAAGCAATATTCCCGGTCTGTGCCATCACTGCATTTTGGCGTACCTGGTACGGGGCTGCATCAACAACCAGGCGCAAGATACCCTGATGGAGAACTTCGACACCTTTAGGCTCCCCCGTCGAACCGGAGGTATACATGATATATGCAACTTCATCCGCCTGTTGCGATACCGCATATCCTGGCATCGCCTCGGTAATCGGTGCAGCCAGTAGCTCCGCAATGTCATATTCAGGACAGAACGTTTGCCGATGTCGATATTTGGACTCCGTGATCAGACAGGTAGAGGCGCAATCCTTCAGAATATAGAGCAGACGGGCATCAGGATGTGTGGGATCGAAAGGAACATATATTGCGCCATGTTTCAGAATCGCAATAATCAGGGCAATGGTATCTGCGTTACGATCGAGTGCAAATACCACGCGTTTACCGTATAAACTCCCCTCTCGTTTGTGTAGCTGCCAGGCCAATAAATCAGCTCGCGCGTTCAATTCGCGATAGCTGAATTGTGTTTCAACATCACAAACGGCTGGCGCATCAGGGCGGATTTGAACCTGTTGATTAAAAAATGTCAGTAGCGATGTCGTATGTTTTGCCCTAATTTCTGGGTTCCAAGAGAGTAACTGCTGGCGACGCATCTCATTGCCAATATCCATGGCATTGGCTACAGACTGGTGAAGATGCTCCGTCATAGTGATCAGAATCTGCTGATAATAATCCAACACACTTTTCATTAATGCTTCAGGCCAGATCCCCTCGCGGAAGGACGCTTCCAAGCGCAGCTCGCCATTAGGCTCAGGAACAATATTGAAAAGCAGGTCGCATTTCGCCTGTTCTTCCGGCAATGGGTAAGGTAGCGCGTGACAGCCTGTCAGCTGTAGCCCTTTACCATCGCCACCTTCAGTATTTTGCAGTACTAATAGTACTGAACACAGGGGATGCTGATGACCATCTGAGGGAATACCACTCTGGGCAAGTACATCGCTTAAAGGCGCGGCGCCATGCCGGAATCCTTCAGTAATCAGGGTATGGTTATTTTTCAGCCACTGCATCAGTGGGCGCTCAGGATCAACCTGCATTCTCATAACCAACGTATTAACGAAGAAACCAATCTGTTCGGCCACTTCAGGGTACTGGCGGTTTGCCCAGATACTGGATATCTGAATATCCTGCTGGTTGCAAAGGCGCGATAGCAGAATCGCCAGTGCTGAGCAGGTAATGTTGAACAGGCCTGTATTGCATTGGATAGCGACTTCGTTGAGCTGGCGGTGAAGCGCAGCAGGGATTTGTTTACTGCGTGTGATTGCCCTTCCTGTTGGCTTACCCCTGAGTGGAAGTTGCTGAGGCGTTACCCCTTCCAGTTGTCGCTGCCACCAGGCCAGATCAGCCGAGTGATCCAACCTCTGCTGCCAGGCACAATAATCGATAAATTGGTAATCCAGTGCAGGAAGTTCGTCATCCTGAGCGTAGAGGGATGAAAGCTCACGGAAAAAAACGCCCATTGACCAGCCATCTGTAATAATATGGTGAATATTAATAAACAGTACCCAGCGGCTATGAGCTACGCGATAGAGCACCATACGCAGTAATGGATCATTCCCAAAGGTGAACGGCCGTTGAACCTCCTGACGCAGTATCTCCTGCAGCGTATCTTCATCCTTTACTTCATCCATAATCAGCTGGGGGGACATTTCTGCCACTTGCTGCCAAGGCGTCCCTTCCGTGTTGAAAATACGCGAGCGCAGGCTTTGATGGCGCTGGCAGAGCGAATCCAGCGCTTGCGCCAGCCGCTCGGGATGAAGTTCACCTGAAAGTTGAAACACCAGGGGAATAGAGTAGTGGGGTAATTGTGGCTCACGATTGCAAATCAACCACAAACGAAGCTGTTCGTTTGTGAGCGCGATTTTTTCCCCGTAACCAACCCGGTTGAGTGTGATAACGCCGCAGCTTTCTGGCAGCGTATCGATATACTCAGCCATGTCGCTCAACGAAGAAAGATTGAATAGTTCAGTTAATGAAACACGTTTATTCAGGCCTGTTTGAATTTTTTGCTTGAGTTTAACAATCAGCAGTGAATGCCCACCAAGAGAAGAGAAGTTATCCTCACGGCCAACGGGATGTGGTAAAGAGAGCAACTGCTGCCAGGTCTTACTTAGCCAAATTTCTGTGGCCGTCTGCGGCGGTGTGGCCTGATGATTGTTGAACTGAGGCGCAGGAAGACTACGTTTGTCAATTTTACCGTTTGCCGTTACGGGGAAGCTTTCTACCACCTGAAGATAAGAAGGCACCATATATGCCGGAACCTGCTGGCGGAATAGTTGCAGAATCTCGTTAGCATTCCGGGAGCTTTTACACCATGCAGCCAGTTTTTTCTGCCCCTGATGTTCCACAACCGTCACAACAGCCAGATCCACATCAGCGAGTTGGCACAGCTGAAACTCCACCTCTCCAGGTTCCAGACGGAATCCGCGAATTTTTACCTGGTTATCCACCCGCCCCAGAAAATCCAAAGTGCCATCTGCAAGCATCTTCACGCGATCGCCGGTTTTATACATCCATGCGCTTGCGGATTGCAGGTTCTGGCATTTCTCTAGCTTATAGTAAGGATTAGGGAAAAATGCCTCAGCGGTTTTTTCCGGCTTGTTCAGATATCCGGTCGCCAACCCGGCCCCACTGGTATATAGCTCCCCCTCCTCTCCCGGTATAACAGGCTGACGATCCGCATCGAGCACATAGCAGTGCGTTCCCGCTATCGGTATTCCAATTGGAATACTACTCCGCGTTGAGTCTTCCAGCGTAATTCGGTGCAACGTAGTAAATACCGTATTTTCTGTCGGACCATAGCCATTCCACAGTGCACCAGGCGGTGTATCAGAACAGAGTACGGCATGGACCAATTTGGGGTTTAGCGCATCCCCACCGATTAAGACATTGTTTAACGAACCAAACACACCAGGGTTTTCCATCACCAGCAGGTTAAAGAGTGCCACGGTAAACCAAGCATCAGTGATTGTTTCGACGCACAGAAACGTCGCCAATGCATCACTATCAATCACGGTCTCATAAGGCGTAATAACCAGCGTAGCACCGTTAAGCAGCGCCCCCCAGATTTCAAACGTTGACGCATCAAAAGCGATATTCCCAGATTGCGCAATAATGGCATCAGATGAAAACTGGAATGGTTTGGCATCAAGCACCAGACGAAGGATTCCTTTCTGTGAAATGACGACACCCTTGGGATTTCCGGTCGAGCCGGAGGTGTACATAATATAAACCGCCTCCAGATTCGATACTCCTGGAAAATCAGGAGATACTTCCGCTGTGGGCAGCGGGATGTCCTCAACATATATTTCAAGGTAACCATCTTGCCTTTTTGCATCTTTCTTGCTGGTGATAACCAATGCGGGCCGACAGTCATCAAGCATATATTGCAAGCGTTCGTCAGGATTTTTTGGATCAAAGGGAACATATGTAAAACCAAGCTTCACGCAAGCAAGAATCACGCCAATAGTAAGTTCGCTGCGCTCGAGGCAAATTAATATTGACGTGGACTTATCATGACCAGGTTTTCTTTGCCAGATATAACTGGCAATATTTGTTGATAATTCATCAAGCTGCCTATAGGTTGTTTGCTTTCCATTGTGTTTTATCGCCACTTTATCTGGTGTATTTTTAACATGAATTGTAAATGCTGAAATTAATGTTCTATCTAACATAGTCATATGTAAAATATCCACTTATGGTATGCAACAGCAATGAAGACATTGATTTTACTTAATGCCAAGTGCCTTGCAGGTGAGCTCAACAGACGCACCGCATAAATTACGCGTTACTGTTTGTAACTAAGTTCTATCTTTTTCACATATATCCAACTCTACAGTAAGTCATTAAAGAAATATTAAAGATGAAATATACACACATTCATTTACAAAAAGACTTAATTCACATACGCGCAGACAACCGCTCAAATAATTAGCTTGATAATATTTTGTCATCATTTGATGTTTGCTCGTGGCGACTGTTGCTGTTCAATGCCTTTACTGCTATTCAGATGAAATTTATCGACATGGCCTCAACCCGACTCAACGCGGGAGCCTCCGTTATCAGTATTGCCGCCAACCTACCGCTATGAAGCGGTGTTGTTGAATCAATAGACTTATACTGTCAGCTCAATGTAGTGGCTAACCTCAGCGACGAAAATTCATGTAGTTGGGACGTGTAGGGATACACGCCTCCTGAAACGCTTAGCTTTTTCCACCGAATATAGCGACAGCAAACAATATGATCCATTATTAATCAACAAATTCCCGTGATACCGTCAGAATGCTGAAAACGGGTATCAATACGGCCATACGGACTTTAAAAAACTCTCGCCCCGCCAAATAACCTCATCTCCCGTTACTCACTTTGATGTTGCTTTTATCTGTGAATTCGATAAGCAGTGGAACTTCGTTGGCAATAAGGCGCGCTGATACGCATAGAGCAAAAAACGGGCAGTATACTGGCCTACTGCTTCGGGCCGTCTCCGATAAGATACGTCGGGAGTTGCCCCCCTGCTGACGCCATTCTGTATCGGCATGATGGGTAGCGACAACTGGAGCAACTATGCCAAAGAGGTGCTGAAGAAAAAACATCTGACGTCAATATTTTTACGCAACGCAACACAACGAGCGTAATAACCTGACACTCAGAAAGCGCGTCAAGAGACTGGCACGTAAAACAATTTACTTCTCACGCGCCGTCGGGACTCACAAAAAGTCATCGGCGCCTTTATCGAAAACATACATTCTATTAATTTGAGTTAATTCCACATGTTTTCTATATTAAAACTATAACCCTTATTTTTCCCTGTCAAATCTTTCTCATTCTTTTATTCAAAAAAACGATAGTGCTGTATTTTTTTCAAAAACACGCAGTTCCTCCATTATTAATTTCAGTGATCGATTTTATAAAATCCTCTACAGAAAAATAACTATGCTTCCAATCAGTTAAGATAAACTCTTTCGATAAAAACACCGATAATTTTTGAACCGCTCCCTATATGGTGTGGTCCATTCATAATCTGGAATAACCGGCCTCATTCTGGCTGCATATTCTGGCAACCGGCCGATTTTTCAGCCAACGCTGAGGGGGTCATCCAGCCCGGTTCACAATGGGGACGACGCTGGTTATCGTGTATGCGCCAGGCCTCGATTTTGCGCCGTTCATCCACCAGAGAGGTGAACCCGTTTTTATTCAGGCACGCCTGCCTTAACCTGCCGTTGAAGGACCCACTGCTGCGTTGTCCGTCGGTGTTCCTTGGCGGGAGAAGCCGATCCCTCTTTCATACACCCCTCTGTCTAATATTTTCCCCGCAAATTCAGAACCATTATCGGCTTTCAGCACCTGCGGTAAAGGACGCCTGGGCGCTATGCTGTCCAGCATTCCGCCCACCTCTGTCGGACGCAGATGCTGTCTCACGCCTATCCCCAGCCATTCGCGGGTGTAGAGGTCGAAATCGTCAACGGTCGCAGCCCTCGCCCGTCAAACAATGCATCAGAGACAAAATCCATGCCCCAAATCTGGTTTGGGGACAGGCCATGAGGCTGCGGCTGCCGCCGCTGGGCTGATTTATGGCGGCGTGGCCGTTGAGGCGCCGCGACAGCCCCTGCTCACGGTAGAGGCGATAGATCCGTGTGCGATTATCATGCCATCCCTCACGCCGGAGCATCCGGTGTACCCGGTGATCTCCGCAGTGAATTCGCGTTTCGGTGCTCTCCCGGATACGCAGGCGCAGTGCACTGTCATCGGCAGCAACGGAACGATACCTGAACGAACTACGGCTGACCCGCAGTGCAAAACAGACCTGTCTTGCGCTGGCCCCCTATCGGCGCTGTCAATCCCTGATCCATTCGCACAGAGGTGCCCGTGTCAGCCCTTTTTTGCCAATACCCCCTGCAGCATCGCCTTGTCGGGGCTGAGATCAATAGCCAGCCTCCCTCTTCAGCCGTAGATTTTCCTCTGCCCGTTGCCGCATAGGTTTGAGTTCAGAGGGGGATATTCCGCCGTATCTCTTTCGTCAGGTGTAAAAGTGGCGTCGGAGATACCCAGCTTGCGGCAGACATCCGGCACGGGCGTATCCAGCTCAGTCTGCTTCAGGGCAAAGATAATCTGCCCTTCGGTGGATCGTGACTTTTTCATCGGCGCCACCTCCGTTCAGGAGCGTGTTTATCATGCCGGAATGCTGTTTCTGCATGGCGCAGGATTTTCGGGCAGGGTCAACATCAATACGGCGCCGGGATGCGTACGGCGATTCCTGCGTTGGATAGAGGGTAGCTCAGCCCTGACAGTGGACTAAAGGGGTACGGACTGGTGTCTCAAGCGTCTCCGGCGCGCAGCGCACGGCCCAACGGGCTGATAAGGCTCCCCCTGGGGGCCAGGCAGAATGAAGAGCAGCAGCGCACGGTCTAGATTTCAAACTCAGGTGCCATTATCTCCTCCAGATACTGGGCGAGGAACTGGCGGGTGCGTGGATGGCGGGGACGGCTGAATAGGATCCCGGATGGCCCCTGCTCTACGATACGGCCGCCATCCATAAAGATCACCCGCTGCGCCACGTCGCGGGCAAAGCGCATTTCATGGGTGACGATCACCATGGTGCGCTGCTCCTGCGCCAGGCCGCGCAAGGTGGCGAGCACCTCGCCCACCAGCTCCGGATCCAGCGCCGAGGTGGGCTCATCAAACAGCAGAACCTGCGGCTGCATGGCCAGCGCCCGGGCGATGGCCACCCGCTGCTGCTGACCGCCAGATAGCCTTTTGGGATAAGAATCAGCCTTATCGGCCAGTCCGACCCGCGCCAGCAGTGCCCGTCCCTGACGCTCGGCCTCTGCGGGCGCAACTCCGTTAACCACCCGCGGCCCTTCGGTCACGTTCTCCAGCGCCGTAAGATGTGGAAACAGATTGAAGTTCTGAAACACAAACCCAACCTGACGGCGTAGACGACGGATCTGCGCCTTCTGACGCACCAGCGGGCGATTGGCGTCCACGCTGATATCACCGACCCGCAGGATCCCCGCGTCCGGCGTCTCCAACAGATTAATGCAGCGCAGCAGGGTACTCTTGCCCGAACCGCTCGGCCCGATGATCGCAACCACCTCGCCCGGCTGCACGCACAGATCGATACCGTGCAGGACCTGCTGATGGTGAAAGGATTTCACCAACTGTGTCAGTTCGATGGCACTCACACTCTTCTCTCCCCCTCCGCGCCGTACGCCGACGCTCCGTGCCGTCACTGTAGCAAGGCGTGACAGTATGGAAAGGAATAAAAGGTAATATGCTAATAATTTTAGGAAATAACTGACATCGGGCGTCAGGCCGTCTGTGCGAACTGAAGATACTGCTGATACTTGCGCAGCGCGATACGATAGTTGTTCTGGCTGCACCGGGGCAGCCCCGCCAGCCAGCGTTCGGACAGATCGTCCAGCGCCATCGACGGCGGCGCATGACACGTCAGCAGCCCGTCCAGACGCCGCAGACGCACCACATATTCGCGGATGCTGCTGTGACGCATATCGGTCTGCTCACACAGATACTGTTTAAACCCCATGATATCAAAACGGCTGCAGTGCGCATGGCAATAGACATCGCTACAGAAGCGGCACAGTGCCAGCAGTCCCTGCTGCAGAGCGGCCCAGCCGACGTCGTCGATCAGCCGCTCCATCTGGGTCTGACGGTCACGGTTCAGCAATACGCCATCCAGAACCAGGGAGATACGATCCAGCGGGCGCCCACAGTGCGAACACTGATACTGCGCATGTTTAAAGTCTTTCAGGTAGCGGCTCAGTGGCCGGTGTCTGTTATCAGACGGAGAAATGGATGATTCGGGCATGTCCGATACTCGGGCAAAACGCAGCTCAGCGCTGGCTGAGCAGACGGGTGCGCAGGCGTTTAATCGCCTGGCTGTGCAGCTGACTGACGCGCGATTCACCGACCTCCAGCACCGCGCCGATCTCCTTGAGGTTAAGCTCTTCCTGGTAGTACAGGGTCAGCACCAGCTTTTCACGCTCCGGCAATGCCTCGATAGCGGCGATCACCCGGCCACGCAGATCGCTTTCCAGCAGCTGGTGCAATGGGTTGGACTCTTCGCTCTGCTCAACGACCGGCTCAGCACTGTCACCATGCTCCTCACGCCACTCGTCATAGGAAAACAGCTGACTGGTGTTGGTATCCAGCAGGATTTGCTGATACTCGGCCAGCGAAATCCCCATTTCCTGGGCAATCTCACTGTCACCCGGCACCCGTCCCAGACGCTGCTCGGCGCGCTGCATGGCGGCCGATACCCCACGGGCATTCCGCCGCACACTGCGCGGCACCCAGTCGCGGCTACGCAGTTCGTCCAGCATCGCACCGCGGATACGCTGAATGGCATAGGTGGTAAATGCAGTCCCCTGCATAGCGTCATAGCGCTCGACCGCATGCAGCAGCCCGATGCCGCCCGCCTGCAGCAAATCGTCCAGCTCTACGCTGGCCGGAAGGCGAACCTGCAGACGCAGCGCCTCATGACGAACCAGTGGCGCATAGCGCTGCCATAACGTATTTTTGTCAATCACGCCTTCGGCGGTATACAAATCAGTCACGTCGACAGAACCCGGGTTGATGGATGCCCGTTTATTATCCCGTCTCTGTTGCAATCCAATGCTGCGATAACTCGGTAAAAACGGGGCCTTTTAGCCGCTTTGCTCCAGGTGAAGCCAATCGGCCATATACACTGGATACAAAAAAACCCCGCCATGGCGGGGTTTGACAGAAACGTGTAACGTCTCCGGCCGGGATTAACGCAGCAGGGAGAGCACGTTCTGGGTAGACTGGTTAGCCTTGGCCAGCACTGCAGTACCGGCCTGCTGCAGGATCTGCGCACGGCTCATATCAGAAACCTCGGTCGCGTAGTCAGCATCCTGAATACGGGAGCGGGAGGCGGACAGGTTGGTGACGGTGCTATCCAGGTTGCTGATAACAGAATCGAAACGGTTCTGTACCGCACCCAGGCCGCTGCGCAGTTTGTCTACCTGAGCCAGTGCTGAATCCACATCAGCCAGCGGAGTCTGAATATCTTTGGTGACATCTTTATCAGCCGCAACAGTAACTTTGGTTGCATCTTTTGCATCGACAGTAAATTTGACAGAGCTGTAGGTTACCTTACCGGTTGCTGCATCAACACCCTTCAGATAATAGGTTGCAGCACCGGTAGCATCGGTACCGGAAACCAGAGTCTGACCTTTAGTCAGCTCCAAAGAGCCGGTAGCCGCTTTACCTGCGTTGGTATAATTAATAGAGGTACCGGCCTCAATTGCGCTGCCTACACGGTTTTTATTGTTAGTAACATCGAAGGTATTCAGCTTCAGGGTCGTTGCATCAATCTTGCTCAGATTGATCCCGATGGTCTGGCCATCGTCAGCACCAACCTGAATGGTCAGGGTCTGATCCTTGCTCAGGACTTTCACACCGTTAAAGTCGGTCTGGGCAGAGATACGGTTGATTTCATCCAGACGCTGGGTGATTTCATCCTGGATGGACTGCAGATCGCTCTCAGAGTTGGAGCCGTTTTGTGCCTGAACGGTCAGACGACGGATGTTCTGCAGGTTATCGTTGACTTCATTCAGGGCACCTTCAGTGGTCTGTGCCAGAGAGATACCGTCGTTGGCGTTGCGGGAAGCCTGGGTCAGGCCGTTGATGTTGGCGGTAAAGCGGTTGGCGATCGCCTGACCGGCGGCATCATCCTTGGCGCTGTTGATACGCAGACCGGAAGAGAGACGCTCAATGGCGGTACCCAGGGCAGACTGGGATTTGTTCAGATTGTTCTGTGCCTGCAGGGACAGAATATTGGTATTGATAACTTGTGCCATGATAGAAATCCTTAATGAAATACTGTACGACGCATTTGTTTGCGATTTTTACTATCGGCACCCATAGTGAAAACTTTAATAAAGATTATCTTTTTTTCTCAGACCATCACTAATATATTCAGCTGGTTATATAAACTTTATTCATACACCATGCCGTCTGCTTATCAAACAGACATGAATGAGTCATATTAATGGAAAAACCGCCCGAAGGCGGTTTTTCCATTACTGCGGACAGCGCCTGCACCGGGCAGGCCTCTATCATTAACGCAGCAGGGAGAGCACGTTCTGGGTAGACTGGTTAGCCTTGGCCAGTACCGCGGTACCGGCCTGCTGCAGGATCTGCGCACGGCTCATGTCAGAAACCTCGGTCGCGTAGTCAGCATCCTGAATACGGGAACGGGAGGCGGACAGGTTGGTCACGGTGCTATCCAGGTTGCTGATAACAGAATCGAAACGGTTCTGTACCGCACCCAGACCACTGCGCAGATCATCAACCTGAGACAGGGCCTTATCCAGAGTTGCCAGCGGGGTCTGCAGATCAGTAACTGCCGCCCCGGCCTTCACGGTTCCATCGGCACCAATGCTAGCCTCGGTATAGGTTGCGGCACCCTTGGCATCAACAGTCTTGATGTAGTAGCCGGCCTGACCATCTTTGCTGGTCCCGGAAACCAAAGACGTTGTCGCACCACCGGTACCTGCTGCCGGTGCCTTCACAGCCACCATTTTACCGCCGACTGTTGCCGGAACCATGGTACCAGCGGCAACGGCATCGCCCACACGGGTGCCCTTGGTCATCACACTAAAGGTGCTCAGACCCAGTTTCCCCGCATCAATTTGACGCAGATTGATCCCGATGGTCTGGCCATCGTCAGCACCAACCTGAATGGTCAGGGTCTGATCCTTGCTCAGGACCTTAACACCGTTAAAGTCGGTCTGGGCAGAGATACGGTTGATTTCATCCAGACGCTGGGTGATTTCATCCTGGATGGACTGCAGGTCGCTCTCAGAGTTGGAGCCGTTCTGTGCCTGAACGGTCAGACGACGGATGTTCTGCAGGTTATCGTTGACTTCGTTCAGGGCACCTTCAGTGGTCTGTGCCAGAGAGATACCGTCGTTGGCGTTGCGGGAGGCCTGGGTCAGGCCGTTGATGTTGGCGGTAAAACGGTTGGCGATGGCCTGACCGGCAGCATCATCTTTGGCGCTGTTGATACGCAGACCAGAAGACAGACGCTCAATGGCGGTGCCCAGGGCTGACTGAGATTTGTTCAGGTTGTTCTGTGCCTGCAGGGACAGAATATTGGTATTGATGACTTGCGCCATGATGAAAATCCTTAATAAATGGTACTTGCTTGTTTATACCCTCCTACTATCGGCAGCATTGATCAAAACTTTATTAAAATTCTCTATTTTTTTAAATCAATGTCATTCCATTCATTCTGTTACAGAATGTTTTAGAGATACGGCCGCGCTTTTATCCACTTCAAACCAGCCCCCTGCTGAGCTGGGAGTGTTCAACAGACAATAAAAAACCGCCCGAAGGCGGTTTTTCCATTACTGCGGACAGCGCCTGCACCGGGCAGGCCTCTATCATTAACGCAGCAGGGAGAGCACGTTCTGGGTAGACTGGTTAGCCTTGGCCAGTACTGCGGTACCGGCCTGCTGCAGGATCTGTGCACGGCTCATGTCAGAAACCTCGGTCGCGTAGTCAGCATCCTGAATACGGGAGCGGGAGGCGGACAGGTTGGTGACGGTGCTATCCAGGTTGCTGATAACAGAATCGAAACGGTTCTGTACCGCACCCAGGCCGCTGCGCAGGTCATCAACCTGAGACAGCGCTTTATCCAGGGTTGCCAGCGGGGTCTGCAGGTCTGTGACCGGCTTTCCTACTGCTACACTGCCATCAGCGCCAATGGTAGCCGAGGTATAGCTTACGACACCGGTTTTGGCATCCGTGTTTTTAATATAATAACCGGCCTGCCCCGCTGCACTTGTCCCGGAAACCAGGGTGCCTGCTGCTGGAGCCTTAACAGCAACCATTTTACCGCCCGCTGTCGGGGTAACCATGGTACCAACAGAAACGGCGTCACCTACACGGGTGCCCTTGGTCATTACGCTAAAGGAGCTCAGACCCAAGGTGCCCGCATCCATCTTGCGCAGATTGATCCCGATGGTCTGGCCATCATCAGCACCAACCTGAATAGTCAAACTCTGATCCTTGCTCAGGACTTTCACACCGTTAAAGTCGGTCTGGGCAGAGATACGGTTGATTTCATCCAGACGCTGGGTGATTTCATCCTGAATGGACTGCAGATCGCTCTCAGAGTTGGTACCGTTCTGCGCCTGAACGGCCAGACGGCGGATGTTCTGCAGGTTATCGTTGACTTCGTTCAGGGCACCTTCAGTGGTCTGCGCCAGAGAGATACCGTCGTTGGCGTTGCGGGATGCCTGGGTCAGACCGTTGATGTTGGCGGTAAAGCGGTTGGCGATCGCCTGACCGGCGGCATCGTCCTTGGCGCTGTTGATACGCAGACCGGAAGAGAGCCGCTCAATGGCGGTGCCCAGGGCTGACTGGGATTTGTTCAGGTTATTCTGTGCTTCCAGAGATAAAATGTTGGTATTAATGACTAGTGCCATGATAAAAATCCTCAACTGGATATAACATATGACTGATACTCATCTACTATCGGCACCTGCGTTAAAAGCTTTAGCGTTTTTGGCACATTTCCTGATAATGACATATCCCCGCCGCCTTTAAGACCTTTAAGGTCTGACGGATGACCGGTATGAAATGCCGGCGTGGCCCCCCATCACTGTTAGTGAACCATGGGACACAAGCCGAGAAGCAATACAGGGACAGAAACGCAGGAATGGAATAATAGAATGGAAGGCCAGCCAGAACGTTTTGGCTTCTGACTCACCGATACCCATCCCGATAATCTCCCGGCGACCGTCCGGGCTGACCGCGCAGGCGATTATTACCACCACGCTGACCACCCTCCCGTTCTTGCGCACCTTCACGTAGGTCGCATTCAGCCACAGGTAGGGCCACTCCCCTTCCCGCGGCCGCTGCAGGAACGCCTGCACACGCTCGTCGATGCCGCGGCAGAGGGATGACACCTAGCTTCGGGAGATACCGCTCATCCCCATCGGCTGGACCAGTCGCGTCAACCTTGCGGGTCGAGACGCCGTTTATCCATGCCTCCCGGATAACCGCGTTGAGCGCCTTCTCCGACAGCCTGCGGGCGTCGGGGAAGGGCGGGAAGTCGGTACCTTCACGCAGCGTCGGGATACGCAGGTCCAGCGTGCCGAGGCGGGTGTTGTACTGACGGTCACAGTAACCGTTGCGGTAGGTCTCACGCCCATCGCTGCGCTCGTGAGGCTCTGCGTTGATGCGCTGAGTGACGTCAGCTTCCATGATGCGGTTGAGCATAAACGCGGTGAGTCTGCGCAGAAAACCCTTACCGCCAAGTTACAACAGGGTGTTGCTGAATGTCATGCTGTTGTCAGCCATCGGTTGACGCCTTCTAAGATAATTGTCTGATTAACCATTACCTTACCGGATAACCCGATGGCTCTCACCATCCTTCCGAATTTACACCACGCTCTAAGACTCTACCGGCGGCAATAAAAAACGGCCCAAAACAGGGCCGTTCGACGCTCGAGACCATATCCCATTCACCCCATACACGCTTAAGTGAATGGCACTTACCCGGAGGTGGCTGCGATATCGCGCGGTGCTGCACCTGCTCTAGGCAGGCTGCTGCCCATCAGCGCAGCAGGGTCAGTACATTCTGGGTGGACTGGTTGGCCTTGGCCAGTACCGCGGTACCGGCCTGCTGCAGGATCTGCGCACGGCTCATGTCAGAAACCTCGGTCGCGTAGTCAGCATCCTGAATACGGGAGCGGGAAGCAGTCAGGTTGGTGACGGTGCTGTCCAGGTTACTGATAACGGAGTCGAAACGGTTCTGTACCGCACCCAGGCCGCTGCGCAGGTCATCAACCTGAGACAGCGCTTTATCCAGGGTTGCCAGCGGGGTCTGCAGGTCAGTCACTTTAGTGCCTGCAGTTACAACGCCTTTATCATCAATGGTCGCTGTGGTGTAAGTTGCCACACCCGTTGAATCGTTAACGGTTTTAATATAGTAACCGGCCTGCCCCGCGGCACTTGTTCCGGAAACCAGGGAAGCCGTTGACCCTTTAGCAGCCGTAGGCACTGCCTGAACGGCAACCATTTTGCCGCCCGCTGTCGGGGTAACCATGGTACCAACAGAAACGGTATCACCCACACGGGTGCCCTTGGTCATTACGCTAAAGGAGTTCAGCCCCAGAGTGCCCACATCCATATTGCGCAGATTGATCCCGATGGTCTGGCCATCGTCAGCACCAACCTGAATAGTCAGGCTCTGATCCTTGCTCAGGACCTTGACACCGTTAAAGTCGGTCTGGGCAGAGATACGGTTGATTTCATCCAGACGCTGGGTGATTTCATCCTGGATGGACTGCAGGTCGCTCTCAGAGTTGGTGCCGTTCTGCGCCTGAACGGTCAGACGACGGATGTTCTGCAGGTTATCGTTGACTTCGTTCAGGGCGCCTTCAGTGGTCTGTGCCAGAGAGATACCGTCGTTGGCGTTGCGGGAGGCCTGGGTCAGGCCGTTGATGTTGGCAGTAAAACGGTTGGCGATGGCCTGACCGGCAGCATCATCCTTGGCGCTGTTGATACGCAGGCCGGAAGAGAGACGCTCAATGGCGGTGCCCAGAGCTGACTGGGATTTGTTCAGATTGTTCTGTGCTTCCAGGGACAGAATATTGGTGTTAATAACTAGTGCCATGATAAAAATCCTCAACTGGATATAACATCATATAACATCTAACTGATACCTCTTTTACTATCGACACCTACCGTAAAAACTTTAACGTATCTGGCACACTTTCTGCTGATCAGACCTCTCCGCCATCCATCTCACCGACTCTCCTTCAGACCCACGAATAAAACCAAGAGCCGAAAATCCAGATCCCCCCAAAGATCGTCTGGCTGATTACCGGTATGAAGATCCGCTGCGATCATGTCATCACTTATGGCTGCCATGGAGCAAGACGGGTATCAATATAGAGAGAAAGAGAAACCAGAATGTGCAGCGGTTCATCCTGCCGGGAAAGCGGCCCTAAGAAAGGACATTCGGCGCGCAAAGCTCTATCCCGTTCACCCTGCAATCTCTTCAGTGAACGTATTTTCCCGAAGGCGGTTATTTATATCGCTACGGACAATGCCTGCACCAGGCAGGCGACTACCATTAACTCAGCAGGGACAGTACGTCCTGAATAGGCCGGTTGGTCTTAGCCAGTAGCGCGGTACCGGCCTGGTAATATCAAAGGTATTCATCTTCAGGGTCGTTACATCAATCTTGCTCAGACAGATACCGACGCTCTGATCCTTGCTCAGGATCTTCACACCGTTAAAGCCGGTCTGGGCAGAGATAGAGATACGGTTGATTTCATCCAGACGCTGGGGGATTTCATCCTGGATGGACGGCAGATCGCTCTCAGAGTTGGAGCCGTTCTGTGCCAGCAGGGACAAAATATTGGTATTGATAAACTCAGATCCTATCCCATTAGGCTATTTGATTTGCCATTTCGGTCCGGGGCTGTGCTCACCATCCTCACGTACTGCGTGTACGCTCCGGTTGTTGCGCGCTGTCCGTGTCCAAACGGGCTGCAACAATATATTCTTGCTGAGATAGGCTCTTATGCCATAAGTAAAATCCTTGCCTTAAATATCGCTGACTAATTAAGGAGAATACCGTGCCCCTACGCCACATATATTGGGCGCATACCGATCATGTCGATTACCGCCTGGTGTGCACACGGATAACGCCACCTACAGGCGTGAACAGCAATGCTACCGGTATGGCCAATACAAATTTTAATGTATTTTTTTATTACGGCAGCAAAAGCTACACCTCCTGATATGTCACCGCTGAATGGATAAACATTGGGCTGGTATCAACAAGCAGGTATCAATCAGTGCAGTAGCGCTTGAGTCTCTCGTCTCTACCCAAAAACTTTCAACACAGTTGCCTTCCGACAAGCCATGGTCTCCCGACAAAATGTGCCGTTTATATCTTGCGACCCCGGATACATGACACAAAATGACACACCTCTCACAATCAATCGGTGAAAAAGCCCCCTTTTTTTTGTCTCTTATTGCCCCATCGCTTTTTACCATTTATCTGTAAACTTTTATCAGAAAGAGCCGATAACTCACATCAGTGTACTCGTGATAAAGAAAGGAAATACGCATGGCAACCATTTCATCACTGGGGATCGGCTCTGGCCTCGACCTAAACTCTCTGCTGACCAAAATGACCAAGCTCGAACAGCAGCAGTTAACTCCCTATAAAAACCAGCAGGTCAGCTATCAGTCCAAGCTGACAGCCTACGGTACCCTGAAAGGCGCATTGGAAAAGTTTGATGATGTAAGCAAGGATCTGGCCAAACTTGATACCTTTACCATTACCAAGGCCAGTACGCACGACCAGTTCAACGTCACCACCACCTCCAACGCCATACCGGGGAATTACTCCATCAGTATTTCCCAGCTGGCCCAGGCCCAAAGCCTGACCGCCCAGACCCATGCCGACAGCCAGACCAGTGCACAGGGAACGCCCGGAGCCAGTAGCCGTGAACTCACCATCAGTGTGGGAACCCCGCCCAAAGAGACCCGGATCGCACTTGCTGATGATCAGACCTCACTGCGTGGCATGCGGGATGCCATCAATAAGTCTGGCGCCAATGTTAAGGCCAGTATCATCCAGATCTCCGACAAGGAATATACCCTTTCCATTACCGCCAATAAGACCGGTAAGAGCAGTAATATCAAGCTGAACGTCAGCGGTGACAGCAAACTGGCCGGTATGCTGAACTATAACGGTACCGAGCCTGCCAATAAAACGGGCATGAAAGGAACCGTGCAGGGGCAGGATGCCGAACTGACGCTTAACGGAATTCCAATCACCCGCAGCAGCAACCAGATAACCGACGTTCCCCAGGGCGTTACCCTGGAGCTGAAAACGACAACGCCTAAAGGCAGCCCGCAGAATCTGGTGATCAGCAGTGACGGTGATGGCGTCAGCAAAAAAATTCATGAATGGGCTGACAGCTATAACTCGCTCATCGATACCTTTCAGGCGCTGACCAAATTCACCCCGGTAAAACAGGGGCAGGCACCGGCCTTTAACAATGGACCTCTGTTGGGTGACAGCACTCTGCGGGCCATCCAGTCCAGCATTAAAGGTGCTCTGAGCTCCGAGCAAAACAACCGAAACATCAAGGGTATCGGTAACCTGGGCATCAATACTGATCCGCTCACCGGTAAACTGAGCATCGATGATAAAAAGCTGAAACACGTTATTGATGAGTATCCGGGACAGGTCCAGAACCTCTTTATCGGTAACGGTAAGGATACCGGGATTGCCAATATGGTACACAAGGAAATCCGGGACTATGTCAAAAGCAACGGCGTCCTCGACTCAACCACCAGGAGTATCAACAACAGCCTGCAGAGTCTGAGTAACCAGATCGACAGCATTAACCAGAATATTGATGCCACGATCAGCCGTTATAAAGCGCAGTTTGTCCATCTGGATACCCTGATGTCCAAACTCAACGGCACCAGCTCTTACCTGACCCAACAATTCAGTGCGATGAATAAATCATCAGATAAATAGAAAAGGTAACCACGACCATGTACAACACCAGGGGTACACAGGCCTATGCACAGGTCGGACTGGAAAGCGCTGTCATGAGCGCCAGTCCGCACCAACTGATCGTAATGTTGTTCGACGGGGCGCACAGCGCCCTGGTTCGTGCGGCGCTGCATATTGATGCCGGGCAGATTGCCCTGAAGGGGCAGGCTCTCAGCAAAGCTATCAACATTATTGATAATGGCCTGAAAACCGGGCTGGATCTGGAAAAGGGAGGCGAGCTGGCGCAAAACCTGTATGCGCTGTACGACTATATGGTCCGCAGTCTGCTGCAGGCCAATCTGCACAACGATGCGCAGGCCGTGCGCCACGTTACGGAATTACTCGATAACATTGCCGATGCCTGGCGCCAGATAGGCCCGAATTCGCAAATCACCCAGTAGGGGAAATACTATGTATGGACTACCGCCGCTACTCCAGGCTTACCATCAGGTTCTGGTCTTAAGCGAGCGTATGCGCGATTTGGCACAGCGCGACGAGTGGGAAGCGTTGATTGCGCTGGAAGTGGAGTACCTGACGGCGGTGTCACACACGGCCAGTATAATGTCACAGCCCGAAACAGCCACAACACTGCAGGATGAGCTACGCCAGATGCTTAAACAGATCCTGTACAACGAAACCCACGTTAAACAACGGCTCCAGGCTCGAATGGATGAGCTGCGCCAGCTGATCGGTAATGGTAGCCGTCAGCAGGCGCTAAGCCACGCCTATGGGCAGTTCACGGGCGGGATCCTGTTGCCCGGTGAACAGCTATAATCATTCGCCGGATATCACTGCCTCTGGCTAATCTTTTTTATTTGCCCGCTGGCGTCCCACATTGTCATGACATTCGACCACGACAATACGTGGTACGCCGGGCGTCACTCCCCTTCCCACACCTTTTACGCCAGCCATAAAAAAACCGCGCCAAAAAGCGCGGGGAGTGAAAACAACAGTACAGTAGACTGTTAAAAACAATGTGAGCGGGTAGCCATGAGCAATCGGCATCAACTATCACGACAGTGATAGCCCTATTGCATTTACCGTCAGCTCACCAGCGACGGATTACACAGAAAATAAGATTATTTTTTCACCACGACCTGTGCCCGCACCGCCTGATAAACGCACAGGTAGGCCGCCCGCGTCAACCCCGTTGCGCTCGGCTTCAGCGGGCCGACCTCATGGGCACGATCAAAGCCGTGTCTGCGGCAATAGGCCAATGCATCGGCCTGCATTGCGGCCCGATCGACAATCCCGGGATCGAAGCGATAGACCAGCGAATGCGATACCGGGTCCTCCTCACTGCGGACAAAATGCCCCGGCGCGCTGCTGCAGGCGCTCAATAATAGCAGCGGCGCGAATAGGCCGAGCCAACGCATAATACTCTCCTTACGGGATATATCGGATCGCGCGGCGACGTAGTTCCCCGCGCTCGTGTAACTGGATGGTGCTACAATGGCGCCGCTATCGGTAGCCACTCAGCGCGTATTCGACGACAGACTACAGCGTATTGCCGGCATCAGTGTAACGCAGGGATTATCGGAAAGTGAACCTCCGGCGTTACACCAAGAGTATGGCGTGATCACGCCACTCCCACAGTCGCGGGAGTGGCGTCAGGTGGGTCCAGGTTATTGGTATTGGCTGTGCATCCCCTGGGGAAGTCAAGGATACGATAGCACCATGCGGCAACGTCACTGGACGCCGCCGGCATCATGGGCGTGCCACCGTTCCCCCATCCACGCCACAAATATTGAAGTAAAACAGGTCATATATTTATATTTCAGCTAAATATCTTAGCTACACCTGCATATTCATAATGTCCTGATAGGCGGCAACCAGACGATTGCGCACCTGAACCCCCATCTGCAGGGAAACACTGGACTTCTGCATATCCAGCATCACGTCGTTCAGCGCCACGCCGGGAACCCCCATCTCAAACTGCTGGGCCTGCAGACGGGCATGGTTCTGATTGTCGCTGATACGGTCGATGGCCGCCTTCAGCTCGGAGGAAAACGTCCCCTGCGCCACCCCATCCTGCGGGGTACCGTTGGCGGCGGAAAGCGCGGTGGCCTGAAGCTGCTGTAAAACGTTCTCGATGCCGGTGACTGCCACGAAAGGCTCCTTAATGATTGAACACTACCGATTGCATGACAACCTACCATAAGGCGTGAAACCCAAAGCGGGTAAATAACGCTAAAAATGTCCCTTTCTCCCGCCATCGATTTTGCCGCGTGCGCCAATAATAAAGTGCCTGCTTTTGCAGGTTTTCCGCGATTCGCATTGCCGCGTCAGGGAGTCTGATTTGTTACACATCCATTCATACCGGCCTCAAGTCCGGACGCAACTGAACAATAAGGTAAGCCCATGAACGCTTCAGCCACCGGTACCGCTGGCACCGCAGCAAAAAGCGCTGAGAATAGTATTAAAGCCATACTGGAGCGCGTACGGGCCAATCCCAAAATTCCCTTACTGTTGGCCAGCGCCGTCGCCATCGCCATCGTGGTTGTTTTGGCGCTTTGGGCGCGCGCGCCCGATTATCGGGTACTGTACAGCAACATTAGCGATCGCGACGGCGGCGCTATTGTCACACAGCTGACACAGATGAATATCCCCTATCGCTTTGCCAATAACGGCACCACGCTGATGGTGCCAGCCTCAGACGTGTATGCAACACGCCTGAAACTGGCCCAGCAGGGGCTGCCAAGAGGCGGGGCCGTCGGCTTTGAGCTGCTCGACCAGGAGAAATTTGGTATCAGCCAGTTCAGTGAACAGGTGAACTACCAGCGGGCTCTGGAAGGCGAACTGGCCAGAACCATCGAAACACTCGGACCGGTCGTCAGCGCCCGCGTGCTGCTGGCCGAACCCAAACCCTCTCTGTTTGTGCGTGAGCAGAAGCAACCCTCCGCTTCCGTGACCCTGACCCTGGAGCCGGGACGCGTATTGGATGACGGCCAAATCAACGCCATTGTCTATATGGTCTCCAGTAGTGTCGCCGGATTACCCCCGGGCAATGTCACCGTCGTCGACCAGTACGGCCATCTGCTGAGCCAGCCTGATGGTACCGGGCGTGATCTGAATGCCGCTCAGCTGAAATTTACCGCAGAGGTGGAGAGCCGCTTACAACGCCGCATTGAAACCATTCTGCAACCGATGCTCGGCAACGGTAACGTACATGCGCAGGTCACCGCTCAGCTGGACTTCGCCAGCCGCGAGCAGACCGACGAAGAGTACACGCCGAATCAGCCACCGAATCAGGCCGCGGTACGCAGCAAACAGATCAATCAGAGCGATCAGTCTGGCGGTCTGCAAAGCGGCGGGGTCCCGGGTGCGCTGTCCAATGAACCGGCGCCTGCCCCCACCGGCCACATCAACGGTAAGCCACGCAGTGCCCAGGGTGGCAACGGTGCAGCCAACCGCAGCAATGCCGTCAGTAACAACGGTCGCCAGAGCAGCCGTAGTGAGAACTTCCGCCGTGATGAGACCATCAACTATGAGGTGGATAGAACCATTCGTCACACCAAGGCACGCGCCGGCACCATCGAGCGTCTTTCCGTTGCCGTTGTTGTCAATTATGCCAGCGACACCAAGGGTAAAGAGGTCGCCCTCAGCCAGCAGAAGATGGACCAGATCAATAATCTGGTACGTGAAGCCATGGGCTTCTCCCAAAGCCGTGGCGATACCCTCAGCGTCGTCAACACGCCATTTAACAGCGTGGAAGATAATGGCGGTGAACTGCCCTTCTGGCAGAAGCAAGCCTTTATCGATTTGCTGACTACCCTGGGACGCTATCTGCTGGTCGCCCTGGTCGCCTGGCTGCTGTGGCGCAAGCTGGTTAAACCGCTGCTGACCAAACAGCAGCAGGCTGCCGCTGCCGCGCAGCAACGCGCCGACACCCCGCCGCTATCGGCGCAGCCGTCCAAGCAGCTGAGCAATGAGGAGCTGCAGCAGCGTCGTAAGCTGCAGCAGCGCAGCACCGCCGAAGCGCAGACCGAGCGCGTACGCGAAATGGCCGAACAGGATCCGCGCGTCGTGGCGCTGGTGATCCGCCAATGGATGAGCACAGAACAACAATGAGCCTGACTGCAACCGAAAAAAGCGCGGTACTTTTGATGACCATCGGCGAAGACCGCGCCGCCGAAGTGTTTAAACACCTCTCTAACCGGGAGGTACAACAACTCAGTACCACCATGGCTGGCATGCGTCAGGTCTCCCATCAGCAGCTGGCCGAGGTATTGGGCGAGTTTCAGGATGAGGCGGAGCAATTCGCCGCCCTGAGCGTCAATGCCAGCGACTACCTGCGTTCGGTGCTGGTCAAGGCCTTGGGCGAGGAGCGCGCCGCCAGCCTGCTGGAGGATATTCTGGAGTCGCGCGATACCGCCAACGGTATCGAAACCCTCAACTTTATGGAGCCGCAGGCGGCCGCGGATATCATCCGCGAAGAGCATCCGCAGATCATCGCCACTATCCTGGTGCACCTGAAGCGTGCCCAGGCGGCCGATATTCTGGCGCAGTTCGATGAACGCCAGCGCAACGACGTCATGCTGCGTATCGCCACCTTCGGTGGCGTGCAGCCGACGGCCCTGCAGGAGCTGACCGACGTGCTGAATAACCTGCTCGACGGCCAGAATCTCAAGCGCAGCAAGCTGGGCGGTGTCCGCACTGCGGCCGAGATAATCAACCTGATGAAGAGCCAGCAGGAGGAGTCGGTCATCGAGGCCATGCGCACTCACGACAGCGAGCTGGCGCAGAAGATCATCGACGAGATGTTCCTGTTCGAAAACCTGGTGGACGTCGACGATCGCAGTATCCAGCGAATTCTGCAGGAGGTCGAGAACGAGTCGCTGCTGATCGCCCTGAAGGGCGCGGACGAAGCGCTGCGCGAGAAGTTTATGCGCAATATGTCTCAGCGCGCGGCCGATATCCTGCGCGACGACCTGGCGACCCGCGGTCCGGTACGCCTGTCGCTGGTCGAGGCGGAGCAGAAGTCTATCCTGCTGATCGTCCGTCGTCTGGCAGAAACCGGCGAGATCGTGATTGGCGCCGGCGAGGATACCTATGTCTAACTCTCCGTTCCGTAAACCGGTGCTGCCCAAGGGCAGCCCCGAAGCCAGCGATCCGCGCTGGAAACGCTGGAAAATGCATGACTTCGCCGCACCGCGCCGACCGCTGCGTCCACGTATCGAGGCGGACGAGCAGAGCAGCAGCGCCGCCAGCAGCGCCGCTGCCCAGGCTGCGGCCCAAGAGGCCGAAGCTGAGCGTCTGCGTCACGACGCCCAGCAACAGGGGCTGCAGATCGGCCTGCAGCAGGGGGAAAAACAGGGCTACGACGTCGGCTTCCAGCAGGGACTGACAGAGGGGCGCACCCAGGGGATGCAACAGGCGATGGCCGAGCAGCAGCCGATGCTGGATACCTGGCGTACCCTGTCAGCCGAATTTCAGCGCTCCCTCAACTCCCTCGATAGCGTCATTGCGGCACGCCTGATGCAACTGGCGCTGACTGCCGCCAAGCAGATCATCGGACAGACTCCACTGTGCGACGCCAGTGGGGTACTGCAGCAAATTCAGCAGCTGATCCACCAGGATCCACTGTTCAGCGGCAGTCTGCAGTTGCGTGTCAACCCACAGGATTTACCGCTGGTCCAACAGCATCTGGGGGTACAGCTTGAGCAACAGGGCTGGAAGCTGCTGGCCGATACCCAGCTGCACCGCGGCGGCTGTAAGCTCAGTGCCGAAGGCGGTGAGCTGGATGCCAGCATCGCCACCCGCTGGCAGGAGCTGTGCAAGCTGGCCGCACCGGAGCTGCCGCTATGAGCAGTCGGCTTGACACCTGGCTTGGTGCGCTGGCCAGCCTTGAGCGCCGTATCCCTACTCTGCCGGAGGCGCGCCGCTACGGTAAGCTGACCCGCGCCACCGGCCTGGTACTGGAAGCGACCGGTCTGCAGCTGCCGATCGGTGCCACCTGCCGCGTCGAGCGTCACGACGGCCACCAGGTGCTGGACGTGGAGGCCGAGGTGGTCGGCTTTAACGGTCGCCAATTATTCCTGATGCCGCTGGAAGAGGTCGAGGGCATTGTGCCCGGCGCCCGCGTCTGGGCTCCAGCCGCCGCCTTAAACAGCGGCAAACAGCTTCCCCTGGGCCCCGCCCTGCTGGGCCGCGTGCTCGACGGCAGCGCCCGTCCCCTCGATGGCCTGCCGCCACCCGATGAAAGCGACCACGGCGGGCTGAGCAGTCAACCCTTCAACCCTTTGCAGCGAACGCCGATAACCCAGGTGCTGGACGTCGGCGTACGCGCCATTAACGCCCTGCTGACGGTGGGTCGCGGCCAGCGCATGGGGCTGTTTGCCGGCTCCGGGGTCGGCAAGAGCGTACTGCTCGGGATGATGGCGCGCTACACCCAGGCCGATGTTATCGTCGTCGGTCTGATCGGCGAACGCGGCCGAGAGGTCAAAGACTTTATTGAGAACATCCTCGGCGATGAGGGGCGTCAGCGCTCTGTGGTGATCGCCGCCCCTGCGGATGTCTCACCGCTGCTGCGTATGCAGGGCGCCGCCTACGCCACCCGTATCGCCGAAGACTTCCGCGATCGGGGCCAGCACGTGCTGCTGATCATGGACTCCCTGACCCGCTACGCCATGGCTCAGCGTGAAATCGCGCTGGCTATCGGTGAACCCCCGGCCACCAAAGGCTATCCCCCGTCGGTCTTCGCCAAGCTGCCCGCTCTGGTGGAGCGCGCCGGTAACGGGATCAGCGGCGGTGGCTCCATCACCGCATTTTATACCGTGCTTACCGAGGGCGACGATCAGCAGGATCCCATCGCCGACTCGGCGCGCGCTATCCTGGATGGGCACGTGGTGCTGTCGCGCCGCCTGGCGGAGGCCGGTCACTACCCGGCCATCGATATCGAGGCCTCCATCAGCCGCGCCATGACCTCATTGATCGATGAGGCACACTATGCGCGGGTGCGCAGCTTCAAACAGCTGCTCTCCAGCTATCAGCGTAACCGGGATCTGATCAGCGTCGGCGCCTACGCGCGCGGCAGCGATCCACTGCTGGATCAGGCCATCGCGCTCTATCCACAGCTTGAGGCATTTCTGCAACAGGGCATTTTTGAGCGCAGCGACTATCAACAGTCCTGTACGGCGCTGCAGACGCTGTTCAGCACATAGCCATCGCCAAGGCATAAGGGGAGGTTGACATGTCATCAGCATTAAATACCCTACGCGAACTGGCACAGCAGGATGTCGATCAGGCAACCCGGGCACTGGGCCATGCCCGTCAGGCCTGTCAGCAGGCCCAGCAGCAGCTGGAGATGCTACTGAACTATCAGGACGAGTATCGCAGGCGCCTTAATCAGGGGATGAGCGGCGGTATCGCCGCGGCCAGCTGGTACAACTACCAACAGTTTATCCTGACGCTGGAGCAGGCCATCGATCAGCACCGGGCACAGTTGGCCCAGTGCCACTCCCGCCTGGAACAGGCAACCCACAGCTGGCAGCAGAAACAGCAACGCCTGAGCGCTTTCAGCGCCCTGCATGAGCGCGCCGAGCTACAGCGCCAGATAGTACTGAATAAACAGGATCAAAAACGGATGGATGAGTACGCCCAGCGTGCCAGCCAAAGGAGAGAAAAATCATGACAACGCCCGTTGCCATCACGCTTAATACCGCCTCCGCATCGACGGACAGCCCGGCGGCGGACGCCGGCGATGGCTTCCCGTTTGCCGACATTCTGGCGCTGATCAGCCAACCGGGCAGCAAGCAGGCGCTGATCCGGGCACTGCAGCAGCCGGAAGGCCAGATACCGACCGGGCCGCACAGCGCTCTGCTCAGCCGACTGTCGCAGATGAGCGCAACGCAGCGTCAGGCGCTGTTGGCCAGCCTGGAGAATCAGCACGGTCTGCAGCTTGACCCGGCAGAAATTGTCGCGTCGTCGCGCCAGCCCCCGGCGCTGACGACGTCGGATCACCCTCAGAAAATCACGCCGGAAAGTCCCGACGTGACGACCCAGCAGGCGATCGCCGCCCTGCTGGCCATGCTGCCGCCACGCGCCGACGGATCTTCCCAGACCTTTACGCCGGGCATCACGCACGCAGGTGACGGTGACGGCCTGATGCATCTGATCTCCCCGCACCGGGGGGCACCGGAGAGCTCACTGGCCTCGCTGCTGGGCAGCGGTCACCCTGACACGCCCAATGCGCTACCCACCACGCCGGGGATCAATACGCTGGATACTGCCAGCTCACTGGTCAGTCTGGATACCCAGGAGAGCCGGAGTCTACCGCATGACCTCCAGCCGGGCCACAGTGCGCAGGCCATTACGCCGACCGCCCTGCACGCCGTGCCGATGTCGGCGATTCCCCAGGTCAACGCAACGCCACTGGCCTCTGCCGCCACGACCAGCGCTCCGCTGCTCAACGCCCCCCTCGGCAGCGGTGAGTGGCAGCAGGCGCTGGGACAACAGGTACTGATGTTTGCCCGCAACGGCCAGCATCAGGCCGAGCTGCGCCTGCATCCGCAGGATCTCGGTGCCGTCCAGATCACTCTGCGCCTGGACGATAATCAGGCGCAGCTGCATATGGCCGCCGCGCACAGCCAGGTCCGTGCCGCCTTGGAGGCCGCGCTGCCGCACCTGCGTACAGCGCTGGCGGAAAGCGGCATTCAGCTGGGACAGAGCAGCATCGGCAGCCAGGCCCAATCCCAGTGGGGCAACGGCCAACAGCAGGGGCAGGCCCCACATCCGGACGCCACGCCGTTTATCGTGGCCGACAATACGATCCCGACGCCGCTGGAGTCGGTTGTACCGACCACAGTACGCCGCCATCTGGGCGCCGTCGATATCAGCGTTTAGCGCGCCTGACAGAAACAGAACGGGGCAATCGCCCGATTAGCCCCGTTTTTTGACGTTATTCCCGCCATTGTTCCGGCCTGACGGCAGGGATAATAGCTTCAGCGAATTTCCACGTGCTTTGCGCACACAGCTACAGGAATCATCCCCCTTATGTCTGATATGTCACTCCCTAACCGCTCCGCTAAACGGCGCAAATGGGTATTGATCCTGTTGGTGCTTTTTGCCGCGCTGGCCGCCGGCGGCTGCTACTTCGGTTGGCACTATTATCAACAGACACAGCAGCATACCGCCAAGCAGGCACCGATTCCCCAGCCGGTCTTTATGGCGCTGGAGCCGTTTACGGTCAGCCTGATGAGTAACAATGACGACAGCGACCAGGTCCTGTATGTCGGCATTACCCTGCGTCTGCCTGATGAGGGCACCCGTAAGCGTCTAAACGACTATCTGCCCGAGGTACGTAGCCGTCTGTTAATGCTGCTCTCCCGCCAGCAGGCTGCAACACTGGCCACCGAGCAGGGTAAAAAAGCGTTGATGGACGAAATTAAATCCACCCTGCGCGCGCCGGTCGTCAGCGGCCAGCCGCCACAGATCGTCAATGACGTTATGTTCACAGCGTTCATCCTGCGGTAACCGTTATGTCCGATAGCATTCTGTCTCAAGCCGAAATAGACGCGCTGCTCAATGGCGATAGCGATGCCGCGCCCAGCGAGCAGCATGCGTCACTGGAAACCCACGACGGCGAAGTCCGTCCCTACGATCCCACCACCCAGCGACGCGTCGTGCGCGAACGTCTGCAGGCGCTGGAGATCATCAACGAGCGTTTCGCCCGTCAGTTCCGCATGGGGCTGTTTAACCTGCTGCGACGCAGCCCAGATATCACGGTAGGCGCGGTACGTATTCAGCCCTACCATGAGTTTGCCCGTAACCTACCGGTGCCGACCAACCTCAACCTGGTACACCTGAAGCCACTGCGCGGCACCGCGCTGATGGTCTTCGAACCCAGCCTGGTATTTATGGCGGTCGATAACCTGTTCGGCGGCGATGGCCGCTTCCCCACCAAGGTGGACGGACGTGAGTTTACTCACACCGAACAGCGGGTTATCCAGAGCATGCTGCGACTGGCGCTGGACGCCTATCGCGATGCCTGGAGCGCCATCTTCAAGCTGGACATCGAATATGTCCGCTCAGAGATCCAGGTAAAATTTACCAATATCACCACCTCTCCTAACGATATCGTGGTCACGACACCCTTTACCGTTGAGGTCGGAGCACTGAGTGGGGAGTTCAATATCTGCATCCCCTTCTCAATGATCGAACCGCTGCGCGAGCTGCTGGTCAACCCGCCGCTGGAGAACTCCAAACAGGAGGATCAGCACTGGCGCGATACCCTTAGCAAGCAGGTACAACACTCCGAGCTGGAGCTGGTGGCCGATTTTGTCGACATTCCGCTGCGTCTGTCCGACGTCCTTAAGCTGCAGATCGGCGACGTATTGCCCATCGACCGGCCCGATCGACTGGTAGCCAACGTAGACGGTGTGCCGGTGTTAACCTGCCAATATGGCTGCTATCACGGCCAGTATGCACTGCGCGTAGAAAAAATGATTAACCCTATTTTAGATGCGACTTCGCGAGGAAATTCCGATGAGTGACGCCAACAAGCCGTCAGCTGACGCTCAGGATGACGCCGCCGACCTGTGGGCGGAAGCAATGGGAGAACAACAGACCGCCGCTCAGAATAACGGCGATATTTTTCAAAATCTGGACGAAACGCCGACGCTGAGCGTCGGCAGTGGTCAGGATATCGATCTGATCATGGATATCCCGGTCAAGCTGACCGTGGAGCTGGGTCGTACCAAGATGACCATCAAGGAGCTGCTGCGTCTGTCACAAGGATCCGTGGTGGCACTGGATGGCCTGGCCGGAGAGCCGCTGGATGTGCTGATCAACGGCTATCTGATAGCCCAGGGTGAGGTGGTGGTGGTCAACGATAAATTCGGCGTCCGCATTACCGATATTATCACCCCGTCAGAACGCATGCGTCGTCTGAGCCGCTGATATGTCAAGCGTCGTCGCGGCGATCCCCGCCCCCCCCGCTCTGCCAACAGAAAGCGTGCTAACCCAGGTGGGCGGTACGCTGGGCGGCATTCTGCTGCTGATCCTGGCGCTGGCCTGGCTGGTCAAGCGTCTGGGATTCGCCGCCCGTCCACGCGGTGAGCGACTGCTCAACGTCCGCGCCAGCTGCAGCCTGGGACAGCGTGAGCGGCTGGTGGTGGTCGAAGTGGACAACCAGTGTCTGGTGCTTGGCGTCACGGCCCAGAGCATTACACATCTACATACCTTTGATGTGCCAGCAACAGCAGAACATGATGCGGCCGGGCAACCGACCTCATTTCAGCACCTGCTACGCCAGGCTGCACGTCACCGGTTTGGCCGAAGTAAAGAGAACTCCTGATGCGGCGTATTCTGCGTTACACCCTGCTGTCGGGGCTGCTGCTGTGTGCGCCGGCGGCGCTGGCCCAGCTGCCCGGCATTATCAGCCAACCGCTGGCGCACGGCGGGCAGAGCTGGTCCCTGCCGGTCCAGACGTTGGTTTTCCTGACCTCGCTCAGCTTCCTGCCGGCCGCGCTGCTGCTGATGACCAGCTTTACCCGGATCATCATCGTTCTCGGCCTGCTGCGCAACGCGCTGGGTACCCCCTCTGCGCCACCGAACCAGGTGCTGCTGGGACTCGCGCTGTTCTTAACCTTTTTTATCATGTCGCCGGTGCTCGATAAGATCTACCAGGAAGCCTATCAGCCATTCAGCGAACAGAAAATCAGCATGGAGACCGCTCTGGATCGCGGCGCCAAACCGCTGCGGGCCTTTATGCTGCGTCAAACCCGTGAAACCGATCTGGCGCTGTTCTCCCGCCTGGCGAAACAGCCAGAGATGCAGGGGCCGGAAGATGTACCGATGCGGATTCTGCTGCCAGCCTACGTCACCAGCGAGCTGAAAACAGCATTCCAGATCGGCTTTACCGTCTTTATTCCATTTTTGATCATCGACCTGGTCGTCGCCAGCGTATTGATGGCGCTGGGGATGATGATGGTACCGCCGGCCACCATCTCACTACCGTTTAAACTGATGCTGTTTGTTCTGGTGGACGGCTGGCAACTGCTGCTCGGCTCGCTGGCGCAAAGTTTCTACACCTAACGCCCCATCGCATTAGACGATTTATCCGTCGCCCTGCCCCGATAGGCATCCTGCGTACACCGTATCGATCGCGGTATCGCCGTCCACATCGGGGTCGCGCCGCTTTAACAATCACGCCTACTGGGATAGGTGTTACGAGGAGGATGCCATGACGCCGGAATCGGTAATGGCCCTGGGATATCAGGCAATGAAAGTGGGACTGGCACTGGCCACCCCGCTGCTGCTGGCCTCGCTGATCAGCGGTCTGCTGATCAGCCTGCTGCAGGCTGCGACCCAAATCAACGAAATGACCCTGTCGTTTATTCCCAAAATTCTGGCCGTCTTCGCAACCCTGGTCGTCGCCGGCCCCTGGATGCTCAGCCTGCTGCTGGACTATATGCGCACCCTATTCAGCAGTCTGCCTACCCTGACCGGCTAGCTATGATCACCTTCGATCCCGCCCAGCTCACGCTCTGGCTGGGGCAGTTTTTCTGGCCCTTCATCCGCCTGCTGGCGCTGTACAGTACCGCACCGATGCTGGGCGAGAAAGTGATACCGCGCAAGGTCCGTATCGCCCTGGCCGCGCTGACGGCTTTTCTGCTGGCCCCTCAGCTACCGCCAACGGACATTACGCTGGCCAGCGACGGGGCACTGTGGCTGGCTATCCAGCAGATCCTGATCGGCTGTGCCATCGGCCTGACCATGCAGCTCGCCTTTGCCGCCGTTCGTCTGGCCGGTGAGGTAATCGGCATGCAGATGGGGCTGTCGTTTGCCACCTTCTTTGATCCCTCCGGCGGCCCCAATATGCCGGTTCTGGCGCGACTGCTTAATCTGTTGGCCCTGCTGCTGTTTCTCTGCGCCAACGGCCACCTGTGGACCATCTCCCTACTGGCCGACAGCTTCCACACGCTGCCCCTGTCGACACACCCGCTGAACGGCAACGGGTTCCTGGCCCTGGCCCAGAGCGGCAAACTGATCTTCCTCAGCGGCATGATGCTGGCTCTGCCGCTGATCACCCTGCTGCTGACCCTCAACATCGCGTTGGGGCTGCTCAACCGCATGACGCCACAGCTATCCATCTTCGTCATCGGCTTTCCGCTGACCCTCACCATCGGTATGATGACCCTCAGCATGCTGATGCCAATGCTGGCGCCCTTCGTCGACCACCTGATGCAGACCCTGTTTGACCGTCTTACGGTGATCTTGGGCGGTATGCAGATGATCTAATGCGCCCGCGGCCAGAAGATCAAAAAAGACGCGCTAAGGCGTCTTGCGGTTCATTGAGGAAAGCGGCGCCAACCCACGCCGCTACCAGTTTTCCAGCTCGTCGCGTACGTAAGGGTTGCTGCGCCGCTCTTCGCCGATGGTCGACATGGGGCCGTGGCCGGGGATAAACGCCACGTCATCACCCAGGGTGAACAGGCGGGTCCAGATACTGTTGAGCAGGTCACGGTGGTTGCCGCCGGCAAAATCACTGCGCCCGATGCTGCCGCGAAACAGCACATCCCCCACCTGCGCCAGACGCGCCCTCTCGCAGAAGTAAACGACGTGGCCCGGCGTATGTCCCGGACAGTGCAGCACCGTCAGTTGCTCCTCGCCCACCGCCAGCGTGTCGCCCTGCTGCAGCCAGCGGGTCGGCATAAACGGCTGACAGTCGGTAAAGCCAAACATATCGGCCTGCTGCGGCAGCTGATCCAGCCAGTATTTGTCCTCCTGCTGCGGGCCATAGATGGGCACCGACAGGGTCTGCGCCAGACGCGCCGCCGCGCCAACGTGGTCGATGTGGCCGTGAGTCAGCAGGATTTGTGTCACCTTCAGATCCCGGGCGCCGATCTCCCGCAGGATCTTGGCACTCTCACCGCCGGGATCGACTATCGCCGCTTCCCGTGTCGTCTCACACCACAGCAGGGTGCAGTTTTGCTGAAAAGCGGTAACCGGAATGATGTGGTATTTCATGGTACTCTCCGCGCATAAAAATGCCGGCTCACGGCCGGCAGTCGCCTTTACCAGACTCCATCATACGCATCCGCGCGACGATCACCAACTTCTCACCGGCCCGGTATCAATATGAACAAAATTACTGCGCGGATAATAACCTACGCCGCCGACGCGCATACGCATCGCCGCCTTACGCACATTAGCCAGCGTCACGCCATCGATGTGGAAATCCATCGCCTGCCCCTTGGTATGGAAGCTCTGCTTGGCTACGCCGCGGCTGCGCCCGCGCAGCTCACTGTTGGTATGGGGCGAGCGATAGCCGGACACCAGCTGAATCGGCTTCTTACTGCCCAGCATCACCTGAAGGCGGAAGATATGATCAAACAGACGCGGATCGATCCGCTTAACCAGATTGGCGCGATAGTCGCGGAAAAAGTGATTTAGACGCGCCAACTCCTCAGGAATATAGGCGCGGCCATCAAAAAACTCGGCGCGTAGGCGCTCACCGGTATTTAAGTTATTGAACACCAGCACCCGCGGGCGCGGCGTAGAGAGGGTCGCCTGAGCAACGCCTGGCAGCAGGGCAAATCCAACTGCCGCACCACCGAGCGCCAGCCATTTACGGCGCTGAAAATCTATCGGTTCCATGAGCAAATATAACCCGGCCAAAAAGTGTCTGAATAACACGCCCAAAGCGCGCAGATTGGAGCCAGTGCGACCCCCTGTTATCCCGCGTCCAGCACCGCCGGACCGATCGTGGTTATAATAGCACGAAAAGCACTTGCGCGGCGCCTTACTCAGTGCACCTTAACCGCCCCATACGGCGACGTCAACCCGCCCTGCGCCCCCCGGCGCGGACCATTACAAAAATTGCCCTGCCACCACTGGTGCCGCTGACCGCCGCACGATGGGATAACCGCCCGCTACAGATGGAAAAGCTGACGCGCCTGCGCCACGCTGCGGCTACCGTTGCGGGCCAGCTGATCATAATTGTAAATATCTGTGCGGAACTGGGGCTCTCCACCGTCGCTGACCCAGACGGTCTGATAATAGAGCCGCACCGGAATGCGCTGCCGGATAGGGACATACTGCGTATTGCCTGCCTGCAGTGCGGAGGCAACCCGCTCAGGGCTCCACCCGGCGTCAGCCAGCAGCATATCCGCCAGCGTCGATGCCTTATTGATGCGGACGCAGCCGGAGCTGAGCGCGCGGATATCCTGATTGAACAGCGCATGGTTCGGTGTATCGTGCAGGTAGATGGCGTCCTGGCTCGGCATATTAAATTTGAAGCGCCCCAGCGAGTTGCCCGCCCCCGGCGCCTGGCGTACCCGATAAGGGAAGTTGCGCGCCGACACGCTGCTCCAGTCGAGCATATAGGGATTTATCACCTGGACATCACCGCTCCAGCCGGAGAGCAGCGTATAACCGTGGCGCTCAAAATAGCCGGGATCGCGCATGGCCTTGGGGACGATATCCTCACGTACCAGCTTCGTCGGCACATTCCACGGCGGATTGACCACCACGTTGTTCAGCTCACTGTTCATCAGCGGCGTCTTACGCGCCGGACGCCCGACGATCACCCGGGAAGAGAGCACATCCTTACCTTCTCGGAAGTAAGTCATTGAGTAATTTGGGATATTTACCATGATCCCGGTGTACACCGAAGCGGGCAACAGACGCAGGCGCTGAATATTCAGCGCCAGCAGAGAGGCTCGCATCGACGGCGTGACGTTCAGCCAGGCATAGGTGCGCGGCCCGATCACCCCATCCGGCGTCAGGCCCTGGCCGCTCTGAAAACGCTTCACCGCCGCCACCAGCGCCGGCGTATAGACATTGCCGTCACCCTCATCTGTCGCCGGCAGTGCGCCGCTGCGCAGCAGTATCTCGCGCAGCGGTGCGACAGCTGGGCTGCTGTCGCCCGGGCGCAGCGTCGGCCCACCGGGCATCTGCGGCCAGGGCGTCGTATCAGCCAACAGCCTCTCCAACGCCGAGCGCATCGCCAAATACTGGGGGTTAGAAGGCGCCAGCGAACGGATAAAGACCGTCAGCTTCCCCTGGCGCAGCGCCCGCTGCCAGTTATCGACCAGCCCGACGGGCGGGGCTGCGAGCGTATAGCTCTTATTACCGTACAGCCAGGCATCACCGTTGGCCGTCACGCCGGCCACATACTGCAGGTAGCCCATCATGGCGTCAGACAACAGGATATCCCGCGCCATGCCGTGAAGGCGGGGATCCGTCAGCGCATCGGCCCAGCGGGCAAACTGCGGCTGTACGCCGGACAGCGCCAGCTCCGCCAGCTGCTGCTGGAAGTCCCGCACCACCTCGCTGTCCTGCCACATCGGCTGCTCACTGTGGGCCGCGTACATCACCGCCAGCTCATGGCCATAGCGTAGCGTGATCCCCGGCGGCAGCTGCGCCTGCAGCACCGACACGGCGGGCGCTGCCTCCGCATGCAGCGGCGCCGTTTGTGCCAGCGCCGGTGTACCCCAAGGCGCCAGCGTTACCGCCAGCAGCGTGCCGGCCATACGCCGGCGAAAACCGAATTTAGCGCTCAGCATGACTCCTTGCTCCCTCTTCGCCCACAGCGATACTGTCGGGCACCTAATGCAAATTATACAGAATAAACCGCCGATTGGCGGCCTCGCTACGGTAACAAGCTACGCTACCGCCCTGTGCGCCATCGTCATTCCGATCCGCTCACGCCCACGCCACAGACATAGGTAACATGACTATGTTGCTATTTTTCCAAAAAAAAGACGAGGGAAAAAGCATCGCAGACAAATATTTATGTCACTTTATGACATAATGCTAGCAGCAGATAACCCAACGCCAGCGAACATTCACGCCTTCAGATACTTCCCGTATTGCCACCGTTCAGCGGCCAAAAAGATCACGGCCCGCACAAAGCGGGCCGTCGGGGTGCCGTCAGACGACGACGCGGTGTGCCAAGGTGCTCCCTCAGGCCGGAGTATCCTCCAGCGGCTGCGCCATGTGCTCCTCCTCCGCCGCGGCGCTAAAGCCGCGCAGCCCCACCACATGCACGTGTTCGATATGGTTGAACACCTTACGCACCAGTTTATAGGTGGTGCCTTTTTCCGGGCTGATATTCTCGGGCGCGGCGATGATCAGCTGCATCTCCAGCCGCTCACACAGTTCGAACAGCGTCGCGATAGACTTGGCGTCAAGGCGCGCCGCCTCATCCAGGAACAGCAGTCGGCAGGGGGAGATATCCTTACCGCGCAGGCGGCGTGACTCCTCCTCCCAGCTCTGCACCACCATTACCAGGATCGACATCCCGGTACCGATCGCCTCGCCGGTTGACAACGCACCGCTCTCCGCACGCAGCCAGCCGTCCGATCCACGGTTCACCTCCACCTCCATCTCCAGATAGCTGCGGTAGTCCAGCAGCTCCTCACCGATGGTCTGCGGAGTACGCTGTCCCATATCGATCTGCGGATTCAGGCGCTGATACAGCTTGGCCAGCGCCTCTGAGAAGGTCAGGCGGTTGCTGTTGAACAGATCCTGATGCTGCTCCTGCTGCTCGGAAAGCACGTTCAGCAGCATGGCGTGGCTGTCGCGTACATTCACGTTCAGGCGTACGCTGTTGACCTGGCCAAAGGCCACCGACTGCAGCCCTTGGTTCAGCATGCGGATACGGTTCTGCTCGCGCTGAATGGTCTTGCGGATGATGTTCGCCACGCTGCGGGCACTGATGGCCAGCTTCTGTTCACGCGCCGTCAGCTCCTCCGTCAGACGCGCCAGTTCGATCTCCATCTGCTCAATGGCATCGATAGGATCGTCGCTGCGGATAATATCCTGGCGGATACGTTCCCGCAGATGCTGATAGACCGCCACATAGAACTGTACCTTGCGCTCGGGACGCTTCGGGTCCTCCGACAGGCGCAGCACGTCGCGCAGATGCTCGTTATCCGCCACCGCAAGACGTAGGGCGCCCAGCGCCTTATCCGACATGGAGCGCAGCTCGTCTGCATCCATATAGGCCAGCTCTCGCCGGTGCAGACGGCGCTCGACGCCGTTATCCCTCACCAAACGCATCACCGCACACCAGCCCGCCTTGGCCTGGGTCACCTGGGTTCGCATCAGATGGTAATCGCGCTCGGCCTTACGCAGTCGCTTGATCAGCGACTCCATCTCCGCCTCGCAGATGGTGATCTGCTTCTCCAACTGATTGCGCCGGCTGCGGTTTTCACTCAGGGCGGCGTGTAGCTCATCGCGGCGCGTACGGGCCCGCGCCTCGGCGCTCGCATCCGCCACTACGCCGATATCCTGCATCTCCTGCTGCAGCTCCTGCAGCATGTCACGCTTGGCATCGAAGGCGCTCTTCAGAGACGCCAGCACCTGATTGTACTGGGCCAGCTGAGCCTGATGCTGACGCAGCTGCTCGCGGCTGCGGCTGCGATCGGCCTCGGCGTGCTCCAAACGCTGACGCAGACGCTCGTTGAGGTCAGCGTTTTCGCCCAGCATCCCCACCGCATCGCTATAGCTGAAATGGGCACGACGCTGCGCCACCTCGGTCAGGGCAAAGGCCTGCTGCTTGGTCAGACGCTGACGCTGCAGCGCCTGTTGATAATCCTGCTGCAGCTGCTCATGCTGCTGCGGATCACTCTGCAGCACGCCGATCACCGGCTCCAGCGCCGCCAGCGTGGCGCCGTGCTGCTGCAGATAGCGCGCCGCATCGCGGGCCTGCTCCAGTTCCTCACGCAGTTCGTCGACCCGATCGGGCAGCGTTTCATCCGCCAGCAGCCCCACCTGGGGTACCAGGCGATTCAGCAGCCCGGCCAGCTCGCGCGCCTGCTGCAACTGCTGACGCTGCTGCTGGGTCTGGGCGTCCTGGCCGGTGAACTCGCGCTCAATCTCACCCCGGCGCTGCTGTAGCTGGCGCAGCTCCTGCTCCGGATCGTTATCAAATACCACCGCCAGATGGCTGCCGATAAAGCGGCTGAAGGCGTGGTGCAGACGCTGGATCTTTTGTACGTCGAACGACAGGGTGGCATAACGCTCCGCCAGCGCCTCGCGCTCGGTGTACAGCGTCTCCAGACGGCTCTCGCGCGCCGCACGGCCAAACAGCGGCAGCGATGGGAAACGGGAGTAGCGCCACTGGCGATCGGCGATCTTCACCACCACCGCCTTCTCCAGCTCCTCAACGGCAAAAACGCTGTCGTCGAAGGACTGCGGATCCCCCTCGATCAGGTAGAGATCTTCCGGGCACTCCTCCAGCCCCGCCAGCTGCGCGCGCACCGCGGCCAGATCCGGCACCACGATGGCGTGGCGCGACGGCCCATACAGCGCCGAGAAGTAGGGCGCATCGTCCAGCGTGACATCGTCGTAGATCTCTGACAGCAGCACACCGCCAAAGCGCTCTGCCAGCGCGATCAGCCGGGCATCCTCGGCACCGCCGGGCTGGCTCAGGCGCTCGATCTCCCGCTCCAGTGCCCCCTTGCGGGCGGCGATCTCGTCGCGTTCGACGGTGTACTCGCGCTCACGCTCCAGCAACTGCTGCATCTGGTCGGTCACTGCACGGCTCTCCTCCAGCGTTTCGCCGCACTGAGACTCCAGGGCATTCAGCGCCTCCTGAGCGGCGATCCACGCCGGCGCCCGCGCGCTCAGCGTGCCGACCCGCCCGGCGATCTGCTCCAGCTCCTGACGCAACGCCATGCTGCGCTCACCGGCGTCGGCCGCCTGCTGGGTCAGGGTATCGATCTGCGCCTCCAGTTCGGCCTGCAGGGCGTCCAACTGCTGCGCGTCACAGTCGCGCCCGCTGCGCTTAACGCACTCCTGCAGCAGCCGCTCGGCATCCTGCTGGGCATTCAGCCGCTGCTCCAGCTCGGCCAGGCGGGCGCCGATGGGCGCAACGCGCTGGGCCTGATGCTGTAGCGCTGGCCACTCGCGCAGCAGCGCGCGCCCGGCCTGCCAGGCGTCGCTGCGGCTGACCTCGCCCACCACCCGGGCCACCAGGCGGTAGGCCTCCTCAAACTGGCTGTGTGCCGCGTTGGCCACGCTCAGCTTCTGCTCCAGCTGCAGCAGCAGCTCGGTCGCCTCTTCTTCCCGGGCGCGAAAGTCCTCCAGCCAGCTTTCCACGTCGTCGGCGCTCAGCGCCGGCAGCGTGCACAGCGTCTGCGCCCGCGCCAGCGCCTGCAGCGCCTGCTGATACTGGATAGCCCGCGTCTGCTGTACGTCCAGCGCCTGCTGGTAGTCGGCCAGCTGGCTCTTCAGCTCATCGACCTCCGCCTCCGCTGCCTCGCTGCGCTCCTGACAGGACTCATACTGTTCCTGCGCTTCGGCCGCCACCTCGCTCTGCTCATCCAGACGGTAGCTTAGCTCCTCCAGATCGCCCTGATAGCGTTCGATCTTCTCCCGCTGACGCAGCGCGGTCTGCACCAGATTCAGGTGGTCGCTGGCCGCCTGGTAATCGGTTTCCAAATCCGCTTCGGCGCCGTTCTGCTCCTCCAGCTCACGCGCCATCTCCACGTGGCGATACTGCTCGCTCAGCAGCTGTCGCCGCCCGCCGAGCAGTTCGCGACGCAGCTGCAGCGCCTGATCCAGATGGCTGCGCCGCTCGTTGGCATGACGCATATAGTCCGCCGAAACATAGGCGGTGGCCTCGCTGATCAGGTGTTTAAACAGATCGCGGTCGGACTGGGTTACCCGAATCGCCTCCAGCGTCATGCGGTTCTCGCGCAGCGCTGCCTCCATGTCCTGGAACGCCTTACGCACCCCGCCGTTCTCCGGCAACAGATAGTCGCGCAGCGAACGGGTGATCGCGCTGGAGATGCCGCCGTACAGCGAGGCCTCAATCAGCCGGTAGAATTTGCTGCGATCCGCCGCTGAACGCAGGCGGCGCGGCACCACGCCCAGATCGAACATCAGCGCATGGTAGTCGGTAATCGAGTTGAACTGCTTGAACTGCACCCCGTCGATCGCCTCTACCCGCTCCTTCAGTTCGGGCAGCGCCAGCACCCGCGCCTGACGGCCATCGACTGTCTCGGTCAGCAGCTGGGTCGGCTGATACGCCGTCGGCAGCCCCTGAATGGCGAAGGGCTTGATATCCACCTTGCGATCGCGGCCAGCCACCTGCTGCAGGCGCACCCCAACCAGCACCCGCTGGTGACGGGAGTTCACCACGTCCAGCGCGGCATAGCACACCCCGGGGCGCAGCTTGCCATGCAGGCCCTTATCGCGTGACCCGCTGGTGGCGCCAGCCTCGGTGGTGTTGCGGAAATGCAGCAGGGTCAGATCCGGGATCAGGGCGGTCACAAAGGCCGCCATGGTGGTGGACTTTCCCGCCCCATTGCCGCCGGAGAGGGTGGTCACCAGCTCGTCCAAATCGAAGGTCCGGGCAAAGAAGCCGTTCCAGTTAACCAGGGTCAGCGAGCGAAACTTACCGCGTTCAATCATTCCTGTTCATCCTCTGCATCCTCGGATTCTTGTTCCGCCTGCGCGTCGTCCGCCGCGCCGTCATTGAGCGCCAGCGATGGCTCCAGCGTGACCGCCTCGCCATCGCGGATCAGGCGCATCTGGGCATCGCGCACATCGTCGCCGGCACGTACGTCGGCGCCGAAGCGGAACACCGCCTCGGTAATGCGGAACCTGGCGCTGTCGCTACCGATAAAGAACACCATTCCCAGCCGGCGCAGGCGGTTCAGCGAGGTGCGCAGCTTCTCCTGTAGCTTCTGACGGTCCAGATCAGAGCCGGTCGAGCGCTGGTTAACCAGCCTGAGCAACTTGCTCTCATCGGTCAGGGTCAGCAGCTCGTCATACAGCTCCTGCTGACTGAAGATCCCCTCATGGGCCAGCCGCTCCGGGCTGAGGTAGAGATAACAGAGGATCTTGCCCACCAGCATGTCCAGCTCAGACAGCACCGAGCGGGGGATCAGGGTCGTGGAGCGGGGACGCAGATAGAAGAAGCCCTCCGGCGCACGGATCAGCTCGACATTATAGCGCCCATAAAACAGCTCCAGCTCCTCCTGAAAATCCATCAGGAAAGCGTGATTGTCCAGATCGTCGATGCCGATATGACGCCCGGCGCGCAACTGGCTGTCCAGCGCGGGAAACAGCGGATTAAACACCGCCTGTGCCAGCTTGGCCGGCATAGTATTTTCAGTATTTGTCGATGACATGGGCCTGCACCTTGGCTCCGTACTCATTGATCGCCTGCCACTGGGCCTGCAATCCGTTAAAATCTGCTTCGGCTACACCCAGGCGTACCGCCTGGTCAACCAAAATTCTTGCCATGTCAAAATGGCGCTGGCGCGGATAGCGCGCCAGGTATTCGCGCAGTACCCGCCCCAGATCCAGCGGCCGCTGCTCCTGGCGGTAGACCTGCAGCTCCTGCTCGATCAGCGCCGCCAGCCGCTCACGCAGCTCGGAATACTCCTCAAACTCCAAATCGGGCGGCAGTTCGCCGGTCACCTCGGCATTGAGCAGCATCAGCTCTTCGTCGCGCATATCCAGCAACCGCTCGGCGTTGGCGTAGGTCAGCGCCCAGGGCGCCTCCAGATACCCCTGTACCGACTGGCGCAGGCGCTGGGCGAAGACCCGGTTCTTATCCATATCGATGGCGGTACGGATAAATTTGTGTACGTGGCGGTCATAGCCGATCCACAGATCGATCGCCTGCTGTCCCCAGCTGATAATACGATCCAGCTTGGCCTGCAGGTCGAACACCAACTTATCGACAAAGCCCAGCGCCTCCTGCCCCAGGGTCGCATCCTGGATGCGCAGCAGGTTGGCCTGCAGCTTATCCCCCGCCGCCTCCAGGGTATCCTGCAATTCGCGCAGGGTACCGGAGGTTTCCGACAGCAACAGCTCACAGCTGGAGATCGCCGCCCGCCAATCCTGGGTGAGCAGCCCGGCGATATCACGCTTAACCCCCTGCTGCTGCTCATCCATCAGCCGCTGGGTCAGATCGATGCTGTCAAAGATCTCCGCCACCGAATATTTCAGCGGCGCAAACACGTTGCGCTGCCAGTGAAACTCATCGCCGCCCTCTTCTGCCGCGTCCCCCGCCGCACGCAGCTCCTGGGCCACGATAGAGAGCTGCATCGACAGACGCAGGGTAGAAAACTCGCGCTGACGGATATAGTAATCGGAAATACTGATCCCCAGCGGAGTCAGGCGATAGATGGCGTTCCCCTCCGCCAGCTCGCTGGTAAAGCGGTTAAGCAGGCGCTGCTTAACCAGATCGTTAATCGCATTGTTGGCGCGCTGGGCGACGGTTTCGTGCGTCTGTTCAAATGTCTTGCTGACATGACGGAATACGTCGACCAGATCCCCCTCGCTCATTTCACCGTCCAAACGCTCACCGTTAAGGGTAGCGATAGCCAGCAGAAAGGCCAGTCGCTCGGTCGGCAGCGTTAAGGCGAAATCATTTTTGCGCGCCCAGGCAACCAGCTCTGGTACTGTCTGGGAAAAATCGCTCATAATGGATCCCTCATGTCACCTTTGTGCGCCATCACGTGGATATAGCGCCCCAAACTTACAAAGGGCTCCTGACGACAATAGCGCTGCTCCAGCGCCAGCAGATCGTCAAAGGCCCCGATTTGTTGTGTCTTATCCCGCAGATAATCATGGAATACCCGCACCCCGGTCTTACCGCTGATGGTCAGTCCCAGCTGCTCCAACCAGCCATACACCTGTACGGGATCCAGCGGATGGTCGGGCGAGAGCGAACGTCGCTTGCGCTTTGGCATGCCGAGCTTCACATATTCCATATTCCCCACCAGGGTATTCAGCATCAGCAACCCATTGTAGTTATAGAACATCAGCGACAGCGCGCCGCCTGGCGCCAGGCATTTCTCCAGCGCTGCCAACACCGCCTGTGGCTGTGCCACCCACTCCAGGACAGCGTGAAACAATACCAGATCCACCGGCTCGGCCAAATGGCGATGCATCTCCTGCGCCGGACTTTGTACCAATTCCATGCGCGCGCTAACACCCTGCTCCTCGGCGTGCTGCGCCGCACGCTGCAACATCTGCGCCGAAATATCGCACAGGATCACCCGGTGACCACGCGCCGCCAGCTGACAGGCGATCTGCCCCTGCCCACCACCGGCATCCAGGATGCGCAGCGGACGCTGCGGTAAACCGGCCAGCAGGGTTTCCAAATCCTGCCACAGAACCGCCTGACGGATACGCCCCTTGGTGGTGCCATAAATATTACGCGCAAACTTCTCCGCGATATCGTCAAAATTACGATCCTGCATACTCCCCACTCCGCACGCCGGGTGACTTAGGCTGGTCAGCCCCCTTTGAGCCGCGCGGTCAGCCGCCGCACGAGGTCCAAAGGATCAAAGGTACATTTTGACACAGGCTATCGTAGAATGAATATTATCAGCCTGATATTCGACGCGAATGACGTTTTTTCATCCAAAAGAGACGGTTGTCATGCTATTTGAGCTCAAAAAATTTGTCGGTATGCTGCTATTACCGCTGCCGCTGCTCCTGTCGATCTGCGCTCTCGGCCTGGCGCTGCTCTGGTTCACTCGCCGTCAGCGCATAGGAAAAGTCCTCGTTTCGCTCGCTTGGCTGGGTATTCTCCTGCTGAGCATGCAACCGCTGGCCGATCGCCTGCTTGCCCCACTGGAGAATCGTTACCCTACCCTGAACGGCCCGCATCAGGCCCGCTATGTGGTGGTTCTCGGCGGCGGCTACACCTATAACCCGCAGTGGGCGCCCAGCTCCAACCTGATCGGCAACAGCCTGCCGCGGGTGACCGAGGGCATTCGCCAGCTCGCCCTGAACCCGCAGGCGCAGCTTATCTTTACCGGCGCAGCGGCGCAGGGGAACCCGCTCAGCAGCGCCGAGGTCGCGGCGCAGGTGGCGCGTTCGCTGGGCGTCGATGAACAGCGTATTATCGTTTTGGACAGTCCCCGGGATACCGGCCAGGAGGCGCGGGCCGTCGCAGGCGTCGTCGGTAACGCGCCGCTGATTCTGGTCACCTCGGCCAACCATATGCCGCGGGCGCTGGGCTTTTTCCATCATCAGGGGCTCGATCCGATTCCAGCACCGGCCAACCAGCTGGCGATCGCCAGCCCGCTCAATCCCTGGGAGCGCTGGCTCCCCTCTCCGCTCTACCTGGGGCACAGCGAACGCGCCGGGTATGAAACCCTGGGGCGCCTCTGGCAAGCTCTCACCGGACAGGGTCAGGATCGGCGCACGGCGGCACCGACGGAGGAGAAATGAACCTACGGATCTTAACGCGGCGGCGCGCCCGCCTCTACAGCCTGGCCATCGCACTGTTAACCTTTGAGGGACAGGTGCTGCTGTTCGACGCGCTCGCCAGGCCGCAGAACGCCGCGCTGAACGGCAGCCCGCTGGAAACCGTCAGCATGCTGGGGTTCTTTTTTGCCTGGACCACCGATCTGGGCACCACGACGGCGCTGCTGACCGCCACCGCCTGCCTGCTGCTGCTGCCGGCGACGACCTACCTGCTGTGCCGCCGCTGGCTGTGGCGCGCCCGCTAGGACTACAGCGGATCGGGGTGCAGCAGCAACGTGCTCAGGCGGTTATGCGTCGCGATCACCTGCGACAGATCGATCGTCTGCAGCTGACCGTCGCGGATCACCACCCGGCCATTGATCACGCTGAGAGCCACGTTGCCCGGATTGCAGAACACCAGCGCTGCCAGCGGATCGTGACGGGCGCCGGCGGTGCCCAGGCCGCGCAGATCAAAGGCGACAAAGTCCGCCGCCATGTCCGGCGCCAGCGCGCCGATGTCGTCACGGTTAAGGACCTGTGCCCCGCCCCGCGTCGCCAGCCACAGAGCCTCACGCGCGCTCATGGCCTGTGGCCCGCTGGCCACCCGCTGCAGCAGCATCGCCTGACGCGCCTCGGCCAGCAGGGAGCTGCCGTCGTTAGAAGCCGAACCATCCACGCCGATACCGACCGGCACCCCGGCATCCACCATCTGGCGGATCGGCGCGATCCCCGACGCCAGACGCATGTTGGAGCATGGGCAGTGGGCGACCCCGGTCTGGGTGCGGGCAAACAGATCGATCCCCTGCGCATCCAGCTTCACGCAGTGTGCATGCCAGACGTCCGGGCCAGTCCAGCCCAGATCGCGCACATACTCCGCCGGAGTCATACCAAAGTGGCGCTGACTGTAACTGACGTCATTATCATTCTCCGCCAGATGGGTATGCAGCGAGACCCCGTGCTGACGCGCCAGCTGCGCGCTCTTTTTCATCAGCTCCCGACTGACGGAAAAGGGGGAGCAAGGCGCCAGCGCGATCCGCAGCATGCTGAAGCGCGCCGCATCATGATAGGACTGGATCAGCCGCAGCGAATCCTCCAGAATCGCCTCCTCACGCTCTACCAGCGCATCGGGCGGCAGGCCACCGCGGCTGCGTCCCAGACTCATACTGCCGCGACAGGCGTGAAAGCGCATACCGATTTCACGCGCCGCATCGATGCTGTCATCCAGACGACAGCCGTTGGGAAACAGGTACAGGTGGTCGCTGGAGGTCGTGCAGCCGGAGAGCATCAGCTCCGCCATCGCCGTCTGGGCCGAGATATAAATCATCTCCGGCGTCAGACGTCCCCATACCGGGTACAGCGTCTCCAGCCATGAGAACAGCTCGGCGTCCTGAGCGCCAGGCAGCGCACGCGTCAGGGTCTGGAACATATGGTGATGGGTGTTGACCATCCCCGGGATCACCACGTGCCCGCGCAGATCCAGCTCCTCGTCGGCGCCGGCGGCCAGCAGCTCGCTGCCGCCGACCGCCACAATACGACATCCCTCCACCAGCATGCAGCCACCGCGGATCTCCCGGCGCCGGTCATCCATCGTGACCAGCAGATCGGCATTCTTAATCACCAGCGTCTTCTTCGTGTGCATCGCTTTCCCCTCTGCAGGCGAGCGCATCCGCTATGCGCCGCTCCGCGGCTGATTTAACGGTGCCATAGCCCCCAGCGGCGGTCTACGGCATCTGAACACCTGCGGCGGCTAAGAGGCCCGTGATGAGTCGGCCTGACGGGCCGCCCGCCGCTCGGCGCGCATCTTGACGACCCGCTCATCGCGCTGATAGCCGTTAAAGAACAGGTTCAGGGCGACGGCGCTGACGCTGGCCAGCAGGATACCGCTGTGCAGCAGCGGCTGCAGGGCGGGTGGAAGCTGGCTAAAGAAGTGGCTGGATACCGTCGGGATCATCCCGACCCCCAGGCTGATGGCGACGATATACAGATTAAACCGGTTATGGCTGAAATCCGTACGTGCCAGAATACGGATCCCAGTGGCCAATACCATGCCAAACATCACGATCCCGGCGCCGCCCAGCACAAACTGCGGCACAGAGGCCACGATCACCGACATCTTGGGGATCAGCCCGAACATCAGCAGGATGACGCCGGACATCACGCAAACCCAGCGGCTGGCAACCCCAGTCACGCTCACCAGACCGACGTTCTGCGAAAAGGAGGTGTGCGGAAAGCTGTTAAACATACCGCCGATAATGGTACCAATACCGTCCACCCGCAGGCCGCGTACGATATCGTGCTGCTTGGCCGGGCGGCCGACAATGTCACCCAGCGCCAGAAACATCCCCATTGACTCGATAAAGGTAATCAGCATCACCACCGTCAGCGTCACGATGGAGATTGGCTCGAAGGTGGGCCAGCCAAAGGCAAAGGGGTGGATCGGCGCGAACCAGGCAGCATCGCTCAGTCCGTCAAAGCTGACCTCTCCCAGCCACAGCGCCACCAGGAAACCAAAGACGATGCCCAGCAGTACCGAAATATTGCCGAGGAAGCCCTTGGCATAACGGGTCACCAGCAGAATAAACACCAGCACCAGCAGCGAGGTCCCCAGATACAGCGGACTGCCGTAGTCCGGATTCCCCTTGCCGCCTGCCGCCCAGTCGATCCCCACCTGCATAATGCTGATGCCGATAGAGGTGATCACTACCCCGGTCACTACGTTGGGAAACAGCGGCATCAGGCGTCCGACCAGCGGTACCAGCAGGGTCGCCAGAATCCCCGAGGCGATGGTCGCGCCAAAGATCCCGGTCAGGCCGATGGTGGGATCGGCGCCAATCGCCAGCATCGGCGTAACGGCAGCGAAGGTAACTGACATGATCACCGGCAGTCGAATACCGGCAAAGCGGCCGATCCCCAGACACTGCAGCAGGGTCACTACGCCGCAGCAAAACAGATCGGAGCTGATCAGAAAGGCGATTTGATCTTTGGGCAGGCCAAGGCTGCCACCGATCACCAGCGGCACCGCCACGGCGCCGGCATACATCACCAGTACATGCTGCAGTCCCAGAGTAAACAGCTGCGCGATAGGCAGCTTACGCTCAACTTCATCGACAGGCTGCGCAGCGCTTTCCGCTGGCGGATTCTTCATGACGCTCATGGACTCATCACTCCTTACGGCGCGACGGCGTCCGCCGTCGGCTACGATTCGAGAGGCATTCGCTTCCCCTGGCTCAGGTGCACGCCGTGATGGTGCGCCCCGATATCATGGCATCTGCCGCGCCCCGTACTCGTCGGACGCTGACGTTATCACCATGCACAGAGCATGCGCATTTGTCGTCTAAAACAGCATTCAGGATAAAATGAAACGAGAATTGAGGAAGGCGTCACATTTATTGCCGGCGGCAGTGGCGCGGCGCGGAGAGTGTGAGATTAAACGTTTGCGTCGCGCTATCAAAGTGGTAGACGACGTATCATTTTCAACGCGAGAGTGCATCAAAGTGATTGACGGCGCGGTGAATCCGCGCCGATGAACGAGAATAATATTACCCCAGCCACGGCAACAGCTGCGCCGCCGCCCGGGTGAGCACCGCCTGCTCCTGGACCCCCGTGTGCAGATAGCGGTTGGCCGCCTCCCACAACATATACAGCCAGCGACGCGCCATAAATGCCTCACTGACCGGCGCTTTGCGCAGATAGCAGCCCAGCAGATCTGTCGACATGTCGTCCTCACTCAGTCGAAACAGGTCGTACTCCCGCGGGGCCCACAGGATCATGCCGGGATTCAGCATGGCCAGCAGCTGATCGCTACGGCTCTCTTTCAGTACGCTACGCAGTGTCAGGTTACCATGCACCAGCACCGCACCGTCATCAAAGTCCTGGAACAGCGCAGCCAGCTGCGCCTGGCTGCGCACCAACGCCTGTCGCACAGGCATCGCTAACGACCCCATATGTGCTGCGTCCAGCAGCGAGCCGATCACCGTCACCCGCTGCTGATACCACTCAGCCCAGCCATTCTCCTGTACGCTATCGACGTTTCCCACGCAGCCATGGCTATCGATACGATGCCAGCTCAGCAGCCCCTCAACGATCTGCTCTTTCAGGCTCTCCCAGCGCGCTGGGCTGCGGGCGGGCGCCTCAGCGGCAACCCCGGACAGGCGCTCCATCAGCAGCACCTCTTGAAACGGACTCTGCTGTGTCACCAGTACGCCGAATACGGCGGGCAGGCGGACAGTTCCCTGACGGGCCAGCATCGAGAGCTTATAGGCCTCCTGCTGCGCCACGCCACCGCACAGGTAGCTTTTCGCCACCAGCGGAATAGCCGTACCCTGACGGGTATAGAGCGCATACAGACTAGCATAGGGTTGCTCGCTGATTTGCACCATGCGCCCCACTGGCTCACCCAGCGCTGCGCTTAACTCCGCTTTCAGTTGATCCATCCGTCATACCCTTTTCATCACCGGATTACTTTATCATGGGCGAGAATGCGCACCTCCACACGCGCTAAGATCAAAAAAAGCGTGCAATAGCACGCTTTCACTTCGACTCATATCACCACAAACGCGGTCAGTTCTGTCCCTGCGATGCCAGGATCGCCCGTACACAGTCCAGATCCTCTGGAGTGTCTACCCCGGTGCCCGGCGCCTGCAGCGCGACGTCCACGTGGATCTTCTCGCCGTACCACAGCACCCGCAACTGCTCCAGCATCTCAATCTGCTCAAGCTGGCTGGGCGCCCAGTTCACATAGCGGCGGATAAAACCGGCGCGATAGGCATAAATACCGATGTGACGCAGAAACGTTTGCCCGATCTGGCTCTGCGAGACAGCAAAGCGCTCGCGATCCCAGGGAATGGCAGCGCGAGAGAAATAGAGCGCATACCCCTGGCTGTCACGCACCACCTTCACCGCATTGGGGTTAAAGGCTTCAGCGGCGTCGTGGATCGGCACAGCCAGCGTCGCCATACCGGCGTCACAGCGTGCCAGGTTTTCAGCCACCTGACGAATAATCTGCGGCGGGATCAGCGGCTCATCACCCTGTACGTTGACGATGATGTCGTCATCAGCAAAGCCGCAGAGCTCAACCACCTCGGCCAGCCGTTCAGTCCCCGAATTATGGTCGGCGCGCGTCATACACACCTCGCCCCCCGCCTGCAGCACGGCGTGCTGTACATCAGGGTGATCGGTCGCCACAATGACCCGCTCCGCGCCGGAGGCCTGGGCCTGGGCCATCACATGTACCACCATGGGTTTACCGGCGATGTCCGCCAGCGGCTTCCCCGGCAGACGGGTCGATGCATATCGGGATGGGATAATAGCAATAAAACTCATCAATTCTCTTCCTGCGGCAAGGGTCGGGCCTCGCTTTCCAGCATCACGGGGATGCCGTCACGCAGCGGAAAGGCCAAACGGTCAATTTTACAGACGAGCTCCTGATGCTCCTGGTTAAAGGAGAGCTTTCCGTTACATACCGGGCAGGCAATTATCTCGAGTAAACGGTGATCCATGCGTAAAGGGTCCTACTGATTTTGCTATCCAAAAGTAGTGCTAGCATACCCCCTTCAGGGGAATTAATCATCCGCGGGCACAGCCCGGGTGTGCAGAATGCAACCCACCGGGCATCAGCGTGCAAAGGCGTGATTCACTATGATGCAAATCTGGGTACCACGCCATCTCAAAATCTGAAAACATGAAGTTGTTGACGAAAATCAGGTGAATAAATACGCGAATGAGCAAGGAAGAAAGGCGCTATCAGCGGCCAGCGTGGAAGCGTGTAGGGAAAACGCTGGCTGCACGGTACATCAGTAGGCGATGACATCTTCCGCCATCTGACTGCGGCGACCGCAAGGCGTCGAGAACTCGACCCGCTGCCCTTCGCGCAGCAGCTTATTGTGCGCGCTGGCAATACCGGTCCGGCTGACGTACAGATCATCACCGCCGTCCAGAGGAGAGATTACACCCAGACCCGCAGTCGGGTCATACCACTTCACGAAACCCATTTTTAATATCATTTTATTTATTCCTTCTTATCAGCACACCCGCTCGGACATATGCCCTCGGAGTGGTCATGCTCTGTCACGTTATCGTTATAAACCTCGTGAGCCTTGGTGAATTACAGATACAAAAAGCCCGCCGTAAAAGGCGGGCTTTCTTGATAGACAATGCACGTCACTGGCGAACACATCGCCGCGCTAACGATAAGCGCATTGTCACGCGTTATGCGATGTAATTACAGCGCAACAACGTTGGCGGCAGCCGGCCCGCGCGGGCTGTCCTGAATGGTGTACTCTACACGCTGGCCTTCAGCCAACGTTTTGAAACCGTCACCGGTGATGGCAGAGAAATGTACGAATACATCTTTACCGCCGTCATGCTGCTCGATAAAGCCGAAGCCTTTGCTTTCGTTGAACCACTTTACCTGACCAGTCTTCTTAGACATGTGAATTACCTTAAATTTTAACTGAAATTGCCCCATCGGGGGGGTTAGGCCGAATGCAGAAACTAACTTATGGGTGGCACTAAGAAGAGGGTTCTCGAACAAGCGGAATCACCAAGGATAACGTCTTAAAAGAGTAACAGCTTTATTCTCATGTCGTACATAAATCGGGTCTGTTTTACAGGCCGAGACCATTTACGCATAAACGCCGCGATTGAGCAAGCCGTTTTTTGCCTAAAAATTTCCCTTTTTAAATATTCACTACCTAAACGATCGGCGCCCCCGGGCAGCGGAGCCCGTCCGCCGCCGCGGACGGCCCTACCCGCGCGGCTGGGCTGCAACCAGCGCGGCGATGCGCGCCAGCAGGCGATCACCAGCCTCCGCGGGCAGCGTAGCGCTGACCGGCAAATACCACCAGTTATCTTGGGCAAAGGCACGGCATTTCACTGCATCTTTTTCGGTCATCAGCAACGGCTGCGCCTGCGGCGTCAGCGCCGCCAGCACCTGTGCCTGATACGCCTGATGGTCGGCAAAGGCATGGGTCGCCTGCAGCGGGATTCCCAGCTGGGTCAGAGTATGAAAAAAACGCGGTGGATGCCCTATTCCAGCCATGGCAACAACCGGCGTCACAAATTGCCCCGCCACACGCCGCTCTCCACTGCGCAGATTGACCAGCGTATGGCCAGTCAGCGCCATCGGGATCTCGCCGGTTCGGGGGAGGCCTCCGTTGACGATCACCGCATCGACGCTGCATAGCCGGGCAGCCCGCTCGCGCATCGGTCCGGCCGGCAGCCACCAGCCGTTACCAAAGCGGCGCTCGCCGTCGATCACTACCAGCTCCATATCGCGCGCCAGTGCATAGTGCTGCAGGCCATCGTCGGTGATCACCACGTCCAGCGGCTCCTGAGCCAGCAACGCCTGTACCGCTGCGCTACGCTGTGGTGCCACCGCGACCCGGGCGCCGGTGCGCTGGGCTATCAGCAGCGGCTCATCGCCACACTCCACGCTGCGGGTATCCGGTCCCAGCACCAATGGATAGCATGTGGCCCGGCCACCGTAGCCGCGCGATACCACGCCAACCCGGTAGCCACGTCGTTGCAGCTGCTCTACCAGCCAGATAACCAGCGGCGTCTTACCATTGCCACCGGCAGTCAGATTCCCCACTACCACCAGCGGCAGCGGCGCCCGCCAGACCCGGATCCAACCGCGGCGATAGGCCTGACGACGCAGCAGCGCCACCAGGCCATACAGCCAAGAGAGAGGCAGCAGCAGCAGATACAGCGGCGAGCGCCCAGACCAGATCCGCGCGATCATTGTCCGAACTGCATCCGGTAGAGCTGGGCGTAAACGCCATCGTTATCCAGCAATGTACGATGGTTGCCGCGCTCCACAATACAGCCGTCCTCCACCACCAGGATCTCGTCGGCACTCTCAATGGTCGAGAGGCGATGGGCGATCACCAGCGAGGTACGATTCTTCTGCAGCTCATCCAACGCCGCCTGAATCGCACGCTCTGATTCGGTATCCAGCGCCGAGGTCGCCTCATCGAGGAGCAGGATCGGGCAGTCACGCAGCAGCGCACGGGCAATGGCAATGCGCTGGCGCTGACCGCCGGATAACATCACACCGTTCTCCCCGATGATGGTATCCAGCCCCTGCGGCATTTTATCGATAAAGTCCATCGCATAGGCCAGGCGCGCCGCATGCGCAATCTCCTCGCGGGTGTAGGTATTATCACGCGCATAGGCGATGTTGTTGGCGATGGTATCGTTAAACAGGTGCACGCTCTGTGAAACCAGCGCCACCTGATCGCGCAGCGAACTCAGGGTATATTCACGCAGATCGTGTCCATCGATCAGAATCATCCCCTGCTGAATATCATAGAAACGTGTCAGCAGGTGCGCAATGGTCGACTTCCCGGAGCCGGAGCGGCCCACCAGTGCCACCGTCTTATTGGCCGGAATGGTCAGGCTGATGTCACGCAGCGCCGGCACATCCTTCCCCTGATAGGTAAAGGTCACCTGCTTGAAATGGATATCCCCTTTGGCGTGATCTGCCGTCAACACACGCTTGCCTTCATCCTTCTCCTGTTCCAAATCCAGAATGGCGAACAGGGTCTGGCAGGCCGCCATACCACGCTGGAACTGCGAATTGACGTTGGTCAGTGACTTCAACGGACGCATCAGGGCGATCATGGAAGAGAACACCACGGTGATGGTCCCGGCGGTCAGCGTATCCATCACGCTCGGGAAACTGGCGGCGTAGAGTACGAAAGCCAGCGAAAACGAAGCGATAAGCTGGATGATCGGGTCAGAGATCGACGACGCCGTCACCATCTTCATACTCTGCTGGCGCATGTGATTGCTAACCGTGTTGAAACGCTCGCTCTCTACCTTCTGCCCACCGAAGATCAGCACCTCTTTATGCCCCTTCAGCATCTGCTCTGCGCTGGCGGTCACCAGCCCCATGGAGCTCTGCATATTTTTACTGATGTTACGAAAGCGCTTGGAAACATAGCGGATAGCAAACGACACGATCGGCGCCAAAACGATCAGGATCACCGACAATTGCCAGCTGTAATAAAACATTAGGCAGAACAGCGCAATAATCGAGGCTCCTTCTCGTACGACCGTGATCAGCGCACCGGAGGAGGAAGAGGCCACCTGTTCGGAGTCATAGGTGATGCGCGACAGCAGCGTACCGGTCGACTGCTGGTCGAAGAACGAAACCGGCATCCCCATCATATGGGAAAACAGGCCGCGGCGCATATTCATTACCACCTTGCCGGAAACCCAGGAAACGCAGTAAGAGGAGACAAAGCCGGACAGTCCACGCAGCACCATTAGCCCAATAACGGCAAACGGCATCCACTTGAGGATGTCGGACCCCGTCTTACCAAACCCGTCGTCCAGCAGCGGCTTAAGCAACGACAGCATGTAGGCATCGCTGGCCGCGTTGATCACCAACGCCACCGACGCCACGATGAGCCCCGCTTTAAAGGGAGCGATCATCGGCCACAGCCGACGAAACGTCTGCCAGGTCGAGAGATCTTTATCATTCAGCATTTAATGAACCAGTTAGGAATGAAACAGCGGATTATTTTACCCGTTATGGCCGTCAACGCCAAACCAAGCATGATACCAATGCGGATCTATTTGCTGCCGCTGGGTGCTGGCCCGCCAGCCGGTGGCGGAAAAATCCACCCGAATCATCCCAGCGTGAGCAGTATCCCGCCAGGCGATACCCCGTAGGCCGTAACGCTGACGTACCGACGGCGCGGGAAAGCGCCAGGGGGAGTAGCGGGCGGCCGACGCCAGCGCCAGGGCGGGCTGCACTGCCTGCAGCAGCCCCTCGGTGGAGGAGCTGCGGCTACCGTGATGGGGAACCTGCATCACCTCGGCGTGCAGCTGCGTCCCCGCCGCCAGCAGCGCCCGCTCGCTGTCGGCCTCAATATCCCCCGTCAGCAGCAGCGCGCCCCCCGGCCCGCTGATGCGCACGACGCACGAGTCGTTGTTACGCGGGCGGGTCACCCCCCGCGGCGGCCAGAGGAAGTCGAGCCGTAGCCCCTGCCAGTAGGTATGCAGACCGCGCCGACACGGAAGATCGTCCGGCGCTGGCGAGGCGACCCAGGCCTGGGGGTAGGCCTGGCTCAGCGTCTGTCGCCCCCCCGCATGATCGCTGTCGGTATGGCTGATGATGATCCCGCTCAGCCAGAGCCCCTGCCAGCGAAGGTATGGCAACAAGACCTGCTGCGCCGCGTCGCCGCCCGGCCAGCGTCCACCGCTGTCATACAGCAGCGCCTGTCCGTTACGGCTGATCGCAATAGCCTGTCCATGCCCGACATCCATCATATCGACCCGCCACCCCTCGCCACTGCGGCGTCCATACAGCCCCCATCCGACGGCCAACAGTCCGCACAACAGAAACAGCCACAGATCGCGCCACCCCTGGCGAATCGACCACAGCAGAGCCAGCGCCAACACCAGCACGCTATAAACCAAGGCGAGCCCGCTCGGTGTCAGCCAGCCATCGGGCAAGCGACGCAGCAGCGCCAACAGCGCCTCCAGCAGCCACAGTGCCACACGCCATGCCCCCTCTCCCGCCAGCGATAAACCACTCAGCGTCAGCAGCAGCCCCGCCAGCGCCAGGGGCATGACACCCAGCGAGACCAGCGGTACCGCCACCAAATTAGCCAGCGGCGCTGTCCAGCTGATTCCGTGGAACAGCACCAGCTGCAGCGGCGACAACAGCAGCAGCAGTCCCAGCTGCAGGTGCAGTAATCGCAGCGGTGCACAGCAGGGCCTGCGTAGCCGATCCCCCAGCGGCTGCCAGGCGGACCAGAACAACAACAATGCTACCGCACTCACCGACAACCAAAAGCCCGACGATAGCAGCAGCAGCGGCTCGCTTAGCAGTCCCAGCGACAGGGCCAGCGTGAGCACATCGCGCAGCGTAGACTGACACCCGCGCCAGCGCCATAAGGCATACAGTGTCACCATCAGCGCAGCGCGCAGCGTCGGCGGCGGTATGCCCGCCAGCCAGGCATAGCCCCAGGCGGCCAGCACCGCCAGCGCCAAAGCCGGGCGCGGTGTCTGCCAATGCAACGGCAAAAGCAGAGCCAGAGCGCGCCAGACCCCGTGAGCCAGCACGGCGACCAAGGCAATATGCAGCCCAGAGATCGCCAGCAGATGCAGCGTCCCGCTCTGACGCAACAGCGTGCGTGATTCTGCCGTTATCTCTCCCCGCTCGCCGAACAGCAGCGCCAGCAGCAGCGGTCGTGCCGGGTGGTCGGCCAGATATTGGTCGGTCAGGTCGATGACCCGCTGGCGCAGCGTACGCCGGGGATCCAGCTGACGGTAGCCGCGCGGCGTCGCGCTCAGCACCACATTCTGAGACAGGTAATGGCGCTGGCGATCGAAACCCGCCGGGTTCAGGGTACCGTGCAGTGCTCGCGGCATCACATCCGCCTGCCAACGCTGCCCGGCCGCGAAAGGGAAGCGTAAGCTGTTCCAGTGCAGCAGCATACGAAACGGCGCTACCGCCCGTCCCCCCAGCCGGGTTACCCGCAGAATGACCGGTTGCCGCTGTGCGGCGATCGCCAGCGACGCCGACACCACCTGCCCCTCGATGGTCACAGCGCGATCGGCATAGACGAGCGGCTGCAGCGCTTGATGGCACCGCTCGCTGCCCCACAGCAGCCCCAGACACAGCAGCCCTATCCGCAGACTCAACCTACCGCGCCGCAGCAGACACAGCAGTGCCACCCCCAGCAGCAGCGCCGACGCGTGCCCCGACAGCAGCGTAGGCAGCCACAGCAGCGGCAGCATACCGCACGCCAGATAAGATAACGCTGTCGGTAGCCCCATTCGTACTCCACAGCAGGTTAAAGCGGGGAGTGTGCACGTAAAGGCGCTCTGGGTAATCCGGCAAGACACACGCCTGCGCAGCGGCGCGCAAAAAGCGTCATCGCCAATGCAAACCTACTCCGTTCACGGACGGGAGGGGAAAGAAATACGGGAGAAAGGACTGGCGCGGGATGGCAAAGAAAAATGGCGCCATTCGGCGCCATTTTAATCAATTCAATCCGCAGTCAAGCGTAGATGTTTGCCCGATCGCGCAACTCTTTACCCGGTTTAAAGTGGGGAACGTATTTACCTTCCAGCTCCACTTTCTCGCCGGTTTTCGGGTTACGACCGATGCGGGGAGCACGGTAGTGAAGTGAAAAACTGCCAAAACCACGGATCTCGATGCGTTCACCATCGGCTAGCGTAGCTGCCATATGTTCCAGCATCTCTTTTACCGCATCCTCAACGGCCTTAGCAGGCAGATGAGGCTGCTGACTGGCAAGTCTTTCAATGAGTTCTGACTTGGTCATATATCCTCCAAGCTGTGTCTCCCATTAAGGGAGAGCGCACGATGCAGCTTAACTACCGTTATAGGGCGGCTAACGCCGCCCTCATCATTATTCGCCTTTAGCAGCCTTGAATGCTTCAGCCATAGCGTTATTAGAGAAGTTTACATCATCCTGGCTGTTTACGGCAGCCATTGCATCTTTCTCTTCCGCTTCGTCTTTAGCACGAACAGACAGGCTTACAACGCGATTTTTACGATCAACGCCAGTGAACTTGGCTTCAACTTCGTCGCCTACGTTCAGAACCAGAGTCGCATCTTCAACGCGGTCGCGAGAGGCTTCAGAAGCACGCAGATAGCCTTCTACGCCATCAGCTAATTCAACTGTAGCACCTTTTGCGTCAACAGCGGTGACTTTACCAGTAACAATTGCACCTTTCTTGTTCAGAGAGATGTAGTTGTTGAACGGATCTTCCGCCAGCTGTTTAACGCCCAGGGAGATGCGCTCACGCTCTGCGTCAACCTGCAGAACGACAGCGGCGATTTCGTCACCTTTCTTGTATTCGCGAACGGCTTCTTCGCCGGCAACGTTCCAAGAGATGTCAGACAGGTGCACCAGACCGTCGATGCCGCCTTCCAGGCCGATGAAGATACCGAAGTCAGTGATTGACTTGATCTTGCCTTCAACGCGATCGCCCTTGTTGTGGGTTTCAGCGAACTGCTGCCACGGGTTGGATTTGCACTGCTTCAGACCCAGGGAGATACGGCGACGCTCTTCGTCGATATCCAGAACCATAACTTCCACAACATCACCAACGTTAACAACTTTGGACGGATGGATGTTCTTGTTGGTCCAATCCATTTCGGATACGTGAACCAGGCCTTCAACGCCTTCTTCGATTTCAACGAAGCAGCCGTAGTCGGTCAGGTTGGTCACGCGACCGGTCAGTTTGGTACCTTCCGGATAGCGCTTGGCGATAGCGACCCACGGATCTTCGCCCAGCTGCTTCAGACCCAGGGATACACGGGTACGCTCGCGGTCGAACTTCAGCACCTTAACGGTGATTTCATCGCCAACGTTGACGATTTCGCTCGGATGCTTAACGCGTTTCCAAGCCATGTCAGTGATGTGCAGCAGGCCGTCAACGCCGCCCAGATCAACGAATGCACCGTAGTCAGTGAGGTTCTTAACGATACCTTTAACTTCCATGCCTTCCTGCAGGTTTTCCAGCAGCTGATCGCGTTCTGCGCTGTTTTCAGACTCGATGACAGCACGACGAGAAACTACAACGTTGTTGCGCTTCTGGTCCAGCTTGATAACTTTAAACTCAAGCTCTTTGCCTTCCAGGTGCAGAGTGTCACGCACCGGACGTACGTCTACCAGGGAGCCCGGCAGGAACGCGCGGATACCGTTCAGCTCTACCGTGAAGCCACCCTTCACTTTACCATTGATAACACCGGTAACAGTTGCAGCGTCTTCGTAAGCTTTTTCCAGCATCAGCCAAGCTTCGTGACGCTTAGCTTTTTCGCGGGACAGCTGAGTTTCACCGAAGCCGTCTTCTACTGCATCCAGAGCCACATCAACTTCGTCACCTACCGAGATTTCCAGTTCGCCCTGAGCGTTTTTGAACTGCTCGGCCGGAATGGCAGACTCAGACTTCAGACCGGCGTCAACCAGTACCACGTCTTTGTCGATAGCAACAACAACGCCACGAACGATGGAACCCGGACGGGTTTCGATTTCTTTCAGGGATTCTTCAAAGAGTTGAGCAAAAGATTCAGTCATGTTGATAATCTTCAGGATTCTTTAATTGAACGTCCATCTAGCATCCGGCCAGACGGGGTTGTTTAACATACCTCAGCTGCATTCCATCGCGGCGAGGGGTACTAATTATACAACGTTTCTCACGGCTAAACGAACTAATTTATCAATAACAACAATAGACAACACGTAAAAATAATAACGCACTGCCCCGTTGACTGCGGCGATGCCGCACCGCCGTGAATACCCGCTTACACCAGTGTCTGGCGCGCATGGGCCAATGCCTGCGCGATAACCTGCTCGATAGACAGGCTCGTCGAGTCGAGTTGCAGCGCCCCCACGGCCGGGACTAATGGCGCCACAGCCCGGTTGCGATCGCGAAAATCGCGCTCTTTAATTTCGGCTAAAAGACTTTCGAAGTTAACATCAAAACCCTTTCCCTGCAACTGTAACATGCGACGGTGAGCACGCTCTTCCGCGCTGGCATCCAGAAAAATTTTCACCGGTGCATCGGGAAATACCACCGTCCCCATATCTCGGCCGTCGGCGATCAGCCCCGGTGCCTCGCGAAATGCGCGCTGACGCCGCAGCAGCGCCTCGCGCACCCGGGGAAAGGCCGCCGCGCGCGACGCAGTGTTGCCGACGGTTTCCGTGCGGATCGCCGTACTGACATCCTCCCCTTCCAGGATCACCCGCAGATCGCCCTCGGCGGCGTCAAAGCGCACATCCAGGTGCGCCGCCAGCGGAACCAACGCCTCTTCTGAATCGATATTAACCTGATGGTGCAGCGCCGCCAGCGCCAGCACGCGGTAAATCGCACCGGAGTCGAGTAAATGCCAGCCAAGGGCCTGTGCCAGCGCCTTGCACAGCGTTCCTTTACCTGCGCCGCTGGGCCCATCTACGGTAATGACCGGGACTATCGCCGTCATTGTTGTCTCCTCTCTATTGGAACCTCCGACCCTGTGGATCGGAAAAACATGTTGGGGAATAGCGGCCTCGCTGGACCCGCGCCATTCCCCAACACGCTCAGCGACAGGCGTGGAATACGCCGGTATTATACGCTGTCACCGGGCGAACTGTTACCCTTGAAGGTGAGGGTTGCGGGAAAACTGACGGCGAAAGCCGCAGAGCGGACGAACCCCAAACGATTGCCTGCACTGCAGGGCGGTGCAATCGGATAGCAAAAAGCCGGCGTACGTCTACGCCGGCTTTACAGATAAAATCCTAATGCGGCTTAGCGCGGATGGCACAGCGCGGAGAACTGGCGAAAGTAATCGGGAAAGGTTTTTGCGGTACAACCGGGGTCACAGATGGTCACCGGCGTGCCCGACAACGCCACCAGTGAAAAACACATGGCCATGCGGTGATCGTTGTAGGTGGCAATCTGCGCCGCCTGCAGCTGCGCGGGCGGCTCAATGCGCAGAAAGTCCGTCCCCTCCTCGACCACAGCACCCACCTTACGCAGCTCACTGGCCATTGCCGCCAGGCGATCGGTCTCCTTGACACGCCAATTGTAAATATTGCGCAGAGTCGTCGGCCCTTTGGCAAACAGCGCGGTGGTGGCGATGGTCATCGCCGCATCGGGGATCGCATTCATATCCATATCGATGCCGTGCAGGCTATCCCGGGTGCAGGCGATATAGTCATTCCCCCATTCGACCTGCGCCCCCATTTTTTCCAGCACATCGGCAAAGTGAATATCCCCCTGCATGCTGTGGCGCCCAATTCCGGTCACCCGGACGGTACCGCCGGCGATCGCTGCGCCGGCCAGAAAGTACGACGCCGAGGATGCATCTCCTTCGACCAGATAGTCGCTCGGAGCCTGATAGACCTGCCCCCCCCGCACCACGAAATGGCGATACGCGTGATTCTCCACCTCCACGCCGAACGCCCGCATCATCGCCAGCGTAATGGCGATATAGGGCTTGGAAACCAGCTCTCCCAGAATGGTGATACGGGTCTCCTCTGCCGCCATCGGCGCCGCCATCAGCAGCGCGGTCAGAAACTGGCTGGAGACCGAGCCGTCAACGCTGATCTCTCCGCCGTTAAAACCGCCGTGCAGACGTACGGGCGGATAGCCATCGCTCTCCAGATAGTCAACCTGCGCACCGCCCTGACGCAGGGCGGTCACCAGATGCGCGATCGGACGCTCCTTCATGCGCGGCTCCCCGGTCAGGATCACATCGCGTAGCCCCAGGCTGAGCGCCGCCGCCAGCGGGCGCATCGCCGTGCCGGCATTGCCCAGAAACAGCGTCAGCGCGCCGTGGGCGCTCAGCGTCCCCCCGAGTCCCTGCACCTCGCAGCGGGTGCGGCAGTCCGACAGCTGATAGCGCACGCCCAGCGCCTTAAGGGCATCGAGCATGTAGCGCACATCGTCGCTGTCGAGCAGGTTATGCAGCCGCGTTACGCCGCGGGCCTGCGCTGCCAGGAGCAGGGCGCGGTTGGAAACGCTTTTCGAGCCGGGCAGATTAATCTCGCCGCTAAAGCGGCGCACGGGTTGTAACGTCAGGGCGGACGACATGCTAAATCACTCCTGCTGGGCAAACAGCGCTGCCATCATGGCCGCGCTTCCTGTTAAGGGTATTTTTGTACCGTTTTTGTTGAACGCTGTCACTATGCGACGCCCCACCAGCGCCTTCTCTACAGAGATACCAATAAATCTATGCCCCCCATTTTTATATCACCCCACCGGCTGATGCCCGCCAACGTCGATTTACCGCCCGTGCCGTATTGCTGGGGAACAACTCCAGTGGAAGCAGCAAAATGCCTGCTGTATGAAAATTGTTTGCCGTCGCCGGGCTGGGGCGAGAGCAGGCGGGCCGTAATCAAACCAACACCGGGTATTATCATGATGCGTTGAATGGCATCATCAGCTTTGATTGACTGGTTTAATTCTGACTCCAGCGTTGTTATTGGCTCAACAAGGCAAGGCAAAGTAAAGAGAGTGAGTATGCAACTTCACCAGCAGACGGTTACGGTATCCGGGGAGTCCATATTCGGCCAGAACCAGAGACAGCCGTTTTATTACTGCATCACCGATGGGCAGACTGATCCCAAACTCTGATAAAAAACGTGGACTTGGTTGGCCGTTTTCACCTTGCCTCTGATAAGTGGTTCTCGAACCCGATGTAGCACTCGCAGCGCCTGCTGATCTTCTGCTGTGGGCTGGGCAAAACGCATTGCGGGGCAGGATCCAGCCTCACATATTGCTTCAGCGTCGACAAAAGCATTTTCATTACTTTTGGCAAACGGACGCACGAGTTGCGAGGGCGATAAGTTTTACCTTATGGCCGATATCGCTGATGCGGTATACCATAAAATGAGCACCGGCACAGGCCTCCATGGCAACAACTGAGGGCAGGCACGCTGCCCGAAACTGCATTAGCGTTGTGCGCGTAAACTTTTTACGCAGAAGTGCGTCACCTGACTTATTCGGCAATGAATACGGAAAGAAGGTTTATCGGGATCATACCAATAAGCACAGTATTTCCCACGATGGCCTCTCCTAAAAGAAAAACACCCTGCCAGCGCACCGCTGGCAGGGTGGGGTTACCATCTCATTAACCCTGCAGATGCGGGACCTGCGTCACGCGGAGAAAATCAACCGTGACGGCGGGCGAAATCTGCCATAAACGCCACCAGCGCCTGCACCCCAGCCAGCGGCATGGCGTTATAGATGGAGGCACGCATACCACCGGCGACCTTATGCCCTTTCAGCGCATGCAGCCCGGCCTTTCGCGCCTCATCCCAAAACAGTGGATCCAGCGCGCTGTCCACCATCTGGAACGGAACGTTCATCCGCGAACGGTTGGCGGGCGCCACATCGTTGCGGTAAAACTCGCCGCCGTCGATCGCCTGATACAGCAGGTCGGCCTTGGCCTGATTACGGCGCGCCATTTCGCTCACCCCCCCCTGCTCTTTAAGCCACTTGAAGACCATTCCCGACAGATACCAGGCAAAGGTCGGCGGCGTGTTGAACATGGAGTCACTTTCCACCAATACCTGATAATCTAAAATCGACGGGATCTCCCTACGCGCGCGCCCCAGCAGGTCCTCCCGCACGATCACCAGCGTGATCCCCGCAGGCCCGACGTTCTTCTGGGCACCGGCGTAGATAAGCCCATAGCGACTCACGTCGATAGGGCGTGAGAGAATGGTCGAAGACATATCGGCCACCACCACCCGATCGCCAAAGTCAGGCTCCTCATCGATCGTGACGCCGTCGATCGTTTCATTCGGGCAGTAGTGCAGATAGGCGCTCTCTTCCAACAGATCCCACTGCGCCATGGGCTTCATCGACAGCTTACCGTCCACGCGCTGGGCGATATCGATAGCATGGGGATTGCAGTACCGCTGCGCCTCTTTTGCCGCGCTCTGCGCCCAGTAGCCGCCGACGGCATAGTCGGCCCGGGCCGTCCGCTCAGAACCCAGCAGGTTAAGTGGTACCGCGGCAAACTGACCGCGGGCACCGCCGTGACAGAACAGGATGCGGTAATCCGCCGGCACCTTGAGTAAATCGCGCAGATCCTGCTCAGCCTCGGCGGCCACTTGCATAAACGCCTCCCCCCGATGGCTGATCTCCATTACCGAGGTCCCCAGTCCATGCCAGTTACACAGCTCCTGTTCGGCCCGACGCAGTACTTCTACCGGCAGCATCGCTGGTCCGGCGCAGAAATTATAAACCTGAGTCATGTCACTCACCGCTCTCGCTAAATTGCACCCGTAGGTGTTTGGTTGACAGGCCCTTGGTTGTATCACCGCTGAACAGACACCGCAACGGTTATCACCTGCCGTGCCCATGCCGCCGTCGGCCATGGCCCCAAGAGGACGCAGCACCGCTGTCATAAGCGTCGCCAACACGGAAGATTCGACGGAGAAAGATGCAGGATGGCGCCCTAGGACGCCATCGGGTGGTCGGCGGGAAACGGGGGACGTATGCCCCCGTCCGCTATCCGTAGGTGTTGAAGATTTTCTGGATCTGCTGCGGATTTTTGGTCTCCGTCAGCGCCAGCTGCAGCAGGATACGGGCCTTCTGCGGATTCAGCGTACCGGAGGCGATAAAGCCGTACCTGGCGTCGTCCACTTCGGCGTCCTGCGTGGTTGAGCCTGTCGGCACGCGGGAGGAGCGAACCACCGCAACGCCGTCGTGCGCGGCATTGGCCAACGCGTCGAATACCGTCTTATACATGTTGCCGTTGCCGACGCCGGCGCTCACGATCCCCTGGTAGCCGTCTTTCACCAGCGCCTCAACCGGTAGCGCACTGGCGTTGGCATAGTTGTAGACGATGCCGACTTTCGGCAGCGAGGTCAACTTACTGACGTCAAACGGCGTCTGGGTCGTGTGCTTACGCGCCGGTGTGCGCTGATAGTCGATCTTGCCGTTGTGGATATAGCCCAGCGGACCATAATTGACGGACTTAAAGGTTTCCACCCCGGTGGTGTTGGTCTTGGTCACGTCGCGACCATCCAGCACCGTGTCATTCATCGCAACCAGTACGCCACGGTTGGCGGAGGCCGGGTCGGCAGCGGTAACGACCGCGTTATACAGGTTGAACGGACCGTCTGCACTCATCGCCGTGGACGGGCGCATCGCGCCGACCAACACTACCGGTTTGTCGCACTTCACGGTCAGATCCAGGAAATAGGCCGTCTCTTCCATCGTATCGGTGCCGTGGGTGATCACAAACCCGTCGGTCTTACTGCACTCGACATTGATTTTCTTCGCCAGCTTCAGCCAGACCTGATCATTCATATCCTGGGAGCCAATATTCACCAGCTGCTCACCCTTAATGTTGGCAATGTTTTTCAGCTGCGGCACCGCGTCCACCAGTGCCTCTACCCCAACCTTCCCGGCGGTGTAGTTGGACTTGGTGGCGGAGTCGCCGCCGCCGGCAATGGTACCGCCCGTCGCCAGTATGGTGATGCTCGGCAGCGCCAGCGCCGCGCCGCTAAAGCCGGAAACCAATAATGCCAACAGGCTAACCTTGACTAACTTCATCCCAATTCTCCTTATATTAACTGTATGAATTATCTATTCCATCCATATAAAAAATGTGACCTCAGACAGATATAGTGAATACGTGGAGGAATAGGTTAAAAAAACGTATCATGCGCTTTTGACCTCCGCATAAAGTGACACAAATGACACAGACCTTTATCCCCGGCAAAGATGCTGCGCTGGAAGACTCGATCGATCGTTTTCAGCAACAGCTGCAGGCGCTGGGTTTTAATATAGAAGAGGCCAGCTGGCTGAACCCGGTGCCGCACGTCTGGTCGGTACATATCCGCGATCGCGACTGCCCGCAGTGCTTCACCAATGGCAAAGGGGCCAGCAAAAAGGCGGCGCTGGCCTCAGCGCTGGGCGAATATGTTGAACGCCTGTCCACCAACTACTTCTTTGCCGACTTCTATTTGGGCAACGCCATCGCCAACGGCGACTTTGTGCACTATCCGGACGAAAAATGGTTCCCGCTGCCGGAGGATGACCGCCTGCCTGCCGGGCTGCTGGACGATAGCCTGCGCACCTTCTACGATCCCGACGGCGATCTGAGCGCCGACGATCTGATCGATCTGCAGTCTGGCAACGCCGAACGCGGGATCTGCGCGCTGCCCTTTATCCGCCAGTCCGACTCGGCCACGGTCTATATTCCGGTCAATATCATCGGCAATCTGTATGTCTCCAACGGGATGTCCGCAGGCAATACCCCCAGCGAGGCCCGGGTGCAGGGGATGTCGGAAATCTTCGAACGTTATGTCAAAAACCGCATCATCGCCGAAGCCATCAGCCTGCCGGCGATCCCGCCGGAGACGCTGGCGCGCTATCCCCAGGTAGTCGAGGCCATCACCTCCCTGGAGCACGAAGGCTTCCCGATTCTGGCCTATGACGCCTCGCTGGGTGGACGCTATCCGGTGATCTGCGTCGTGCTGTTCAACCCGGCCAACGGCACCTGCTTCGCCTCTTTCGGCGCTCACCCGGACTTTGGCGTCGCGCTGGAGCGTACCGTCACCGAGCTGCTGCAGGGCCGCAGCCTGAAGGATCTGGACGTCTTCGCCGCGCCGACCTTCGATGATGAAGAGGTCGCCGACCACACCAACCTGGAGACCCACTTCATCGACTCCAGCGGCGCCCTCTCTTGGGATCTGTTCAAAGCGGATGCCGACTACCCGTTTGTCGACTGGAACTTCAGCGGCAGCAGCGAGCAGGAGTTCGCCACCCTGATGGCGCTGTTCGCCCGCGATGGTCAAGAGGTCTATATCGCCGACTACCGGCATCTGGGCGTCGACGCCTGCCGCATCCTGGCACCGGGCATGTCCGACATCTATCCGGCGGAGGATCTGCTGCTGGCCAACAACAGCATGGGCGCCGGCCTGCGCACTACCCTGCTGCAGCTGCCAGACAGCGAATGGGAAGAGGAGGAGTACCTGCAGCTGCTGGCGCGCCTGGATGACGAGGGGATGGATGACTTTACCCGGGTGCGGGAGCTGCTGGGCATCGTCTGTGACAGCACCAGCGCCTGGCATACCCTGCGTATCGGTGAATTGAAGGCGCTGCTGGCGCTGGCCGGCGGCGATCTGGAGCAGGCACTGATCTGGACGGAGTGGACCCAGGAGTTCAATGCCTCCGTCTTCAGCGCCGAGCGCGCCGCGTTTTACCGCTGCCTGCACACCCTGCTGCTGCTGGCGATGGAGGAGCAGCGCGATCCCGACCAATATATGGAGGCCTTTGCGCGCATGTACGGCACAGACATCCTTGAGACGGTGCTGGCCAGCCTGAACGGCGATCTGCGCTTCCACGGGCTGACGGCGGTCGACGACGCGTTCAGCGCGCTGCCGGCCCACCGGGCCATGCTGGCGGCCTATGAAAAACTACAGCAAGCCAAGCGTCGATTCTGGCAAGCCTGATATACAGCAGCTGGCGACCACCGCGGTGATCGCCGGTTTACAGCACACGCCTTACACCTTATGCTGTTCACCGCGCGGTCACGGGCGGTGGCAGTATTACCGTGGGCGGTGGCAGTATTACCGTTGCGTTACAACAAGAAATTCACACGAGCAACATAAAAAAAACAAAAAAATCAATAAACACACGATAGCATTACCTCTATAACGATATTTCTGCTTTTCTTTCGACTGTCACAACGGTTTTTTTCAACTCATAGCGTAAATTTTAAAAATTTTTTTTCCTTTCTATTTCAATAAGTTTTGTTATTAACCCTCTGTTTTTGAGGTATTTTTGCCTGATTCACTGCCATTCAACATGATCCATGTCAATTTTTGCCGTATACTGCTTTGCTAGTATCTCGGCGCTGATTAATCTTAAGAGAGAGTTAGTGTGAAAGCTGACAACCCCTTTGACCTACTTTTACCCGCAGCAATGGCCAAAGTGGCCGAAGATGCCGGTGTTTACAAAGCCACTAAGCACCCGCTAAAAACCTTTTATTTAGCGATCACCGCTGGTGTCTTCATTTCTATCGCCTTCACCTTTTACATCACCGTTACGACAGGAACTGCCACTGTTCCGTTTGGCCTGGCCAAGCTGGTGGGCGGTATCTGCTTCTCGCTCGGTTTGATGCTGGTCGTCGTCTGTGGCGCCGATCTGTTTACCTCTACCGTACTGATCGTGGTCGCCAAAGCCAGCGGCCGTGTCACCTGGAAACAACTGGGTTTAAACTGGCTGAATGTCTACGTCGGCAATCTGATCGGCGCGCTGTTTTTCGTGGCGCTGATGTGGTTTGCCGGCGAGTATATGGTTGCAAACGGCGGCTGGGGACTTAATGTGCTCCAAACAGCCGATCACAAGATGCACCACACCTTTGTTGAAGCCGTCTGCCTGGGCATTCTGGCTAACCTCATGGTCTGTCTGGCTGTATGGATGAGTTACTCCGGACGCAGTCTGATGGACAAAATGTTTGCCATGGTCCTACCGGTGGCCATGTTTGTTGCCAGTGGCTTTGAGCACAGCATCGCAAACATGTTTATGATCCCCTTTGCTATCGTAATCAAAAATTTTGCAACGCCGGAGTTTTGGCAGGCAGTAGGCGCTGCACCGGAACAGTTCTCAAACCTGACAGTAAGTCACTTTATTACGGCCAACCTGATCCCGGTCACGCTCGGGAATATCATCGGCGGTGGCCTGCTGGTGGGTCTGACATACTGGGTAATTTATCTGCGCGGCGGCGATAAGCATTAATGTAATGTTTATCCCGAGCAGGGACGGGTTTACAAAGAAATCCACACTAGAAGGTAGGTGTTAAATGACCGAACTTAATGAAAAACAAGCAGCTGCATGGGAAGGTTTCACCGGCGGCGACTGGCAGAACGAAGTCAACATTCGTGACTTTATCCAGAAAAACTACACCCCGTATGAAGGTGACGAGTCCTTCTTGGCCGGTGCCACCCCTGCGACGACTGCCCTGTGGGACAAAGTCATGGAAGGCATCAAAATCGAAAACCGTACTCATGCGCCGGTCGATTTTGATACCAACATCGCCTCTACCATTACCGCGCACGACGCCGGTTACATCACTAAAGATCTGGAGCAGATCGTCGGTCTGCAGACCGATGCTCCGCTGAAGCGCGCCATCATCCCGTTTGGCGGCATCAAGATGGTCGAAGGTTCCTGCAAAGCGTACAACCGCGAACTGGACCCGATGATCAAGAAGATCTTCACCGAATACCGTAAGACCCACAACCAGGGTGTATTCGACGTTTACACCCCGGACATCCTGCGCTGCCGTAAATCCGGCGTGCTGACCGGTCTGCCGGATGCCTACGGCCGTGGCCGTATCATCGGTGACTACCGTCGTATCGCCGTATACGGTATCGACTACCTGATGAAAGACAAGTTTGCCCAGTTCACCTCTCTGCAGGAAAAACTGGAAAACGGCATCGATCTGGAAGCGACCATCCGTCTGCGTGAAGAGATCTCTGAACAGCACCGTGCGCTGGCTCAGATCAAAGAGATGGCGGCCAAATACGGCTGCGATATCTCCGGTCCGGCTACCAACGCCCGCGAAGCCGTACAGTGGACCTACTTCGGCTACCTGGCCGCAGTTAAGTCCCAGAACGGCGCTGCCATGTCCTTCGGCCGTGTATCCAGCTTCCTGGATATCTACATCGAACGCGACCTGAAAGCCGGCAAACTGACCGAAGAAGAAGCGCAGGAAATGATCGACCACCTGGTCATGAAACTGCGTATGGTGCGTTTCCTGCGTACTCCGGAGTACGATGAGCTGTTCTCCGGCGACCCGATCTGGGCAACCGAATCCCTGGCCGGTATGGGCCTGGACGGTCGTACCCTGGTTACCCGCACCAGCTTCCGTTTCCTGAACACCCTGTACACCATGGGGCCGTCTCCGGAACCGAACATAACCATCCTGTGGTCTGAAAAACTGCCGCTGGCGTTCAAAAAATATGCAGCCAAGGTTTCCATCGATACCTCATCCGTACAGTATGAGAACGATGACCTGATGCGTCCAGACTTCAACAACGACGACTACGCTATCGCCTGCTGCGTAAGCCCGATGGTTGTCGGCAAGCAGATGCAGTTCTTCGGCGCCCGCGCTAACCTGGCAAAAACCATGCTGTACGCAATCAACGGCGGCGTGGACGAAAAACTGAAGATGCAGGTCGGTCCGAAATCTGAGCCGATCAAAGGCGACGTTCTGAACTTCGACGAAGTGATGGAGCGCATGGATCACTTCATGGACTGGCTGGCCAAGCAGTATGTCACCGCCCTGAACATCATCCACTACATGCACGACAAGTACAGCTACGAAGCCTCTCTGATGGCGCTGCACGATCGTGACGTGTTCCGTACCATGGCCTGTGGTATCGCCGGTCTGTCCGTTGCCGCCGACTCCCTGTCCGCCATCAAGTACGCCAAAGTTAAGCCGATCCGTGACGAAAACGGTCTGGCCATCGACTTTGACATTGAAGGCGAATACCCGCAGTTCGGTAACAACGATCCGCGCGTTGACGACATGGCCTGCGACCTGGTTGAACGTTTCATGAAGAAAATTCAGAAACTGAACACCTACCGTGGCGCTACCCCGACCCAGTCTGTACTGACCATCACCTCTAACGTGGTTTATGGTAAGAAGACCGGTAATACCCCGGACGGCCGTCGCGCCGGTGCACCGTTTGGCCCGGGTGCCAACCCGATGCACGGCCGCGATCAGAAAGGTGCCGTTGCCTCTCTGACCTCCGTCGCCAAACTGCCGTTCGCCTACGCGAAGGATGGTATCTCCTATACCTTCTCCATCGTACCGAACGCACTGGGTAAAGATGACGAGGTACGTAAAGCCAACCTGGCTGGCCTGATGGATGGTTACTTCCACCACGAAGCCTCCATCGAAGGCGGTCAGCACCTGAACGTCAACGTCATGAACCGTGAAATGCTGCTGGATGCGATGGAAAACCCGGAGAAATATCCGCAGCTGACCATCCGTGTATCCGGCTATGCCGTCCGCTTCAACTCGCTGACCAAAGAGCAGCAGCAGGACGTTATTACCCGTACCTTCACGCAGTCCATCTAATTCCCTGACCGCGTAAAATGGCATAAAATAAAGGCTCCACCCCGGTGGGGCCTTTTTATCATCCGGAGTCAGGCACAGACTAAACTATCCAAAAAACAACAGGATTGACTGTTTTGCCGGGTCGCTCTCTGGCACGCTGACGCCAAGGGATACCGGGCAAAACAGTTACTACCATCGGGACAGGGCGCTATCCACATATCGGCCTGCCTCATATGGTTTTATGACTGCTATTGATCAGTCAATTTTGGAGATAACCCCGCAATGTCAGTAACAGGTCGCATCCACTCGTTCGAATCCTGCGGTACCGTTGACGGCCCAGGCATCCGCTTTATCACCTTCTTCCAGGGCTGCCTGATGCGCTGCCTGTATTGCCATAACCGCGACACCTGGGATACCCACGGCGGCAAAGAGGTCACCGTAGAAGAACTGATGAAAGACACCGTCACCTACCGCCACTTTATGAATGCCTCCGGCGGCGGCGTGACGGCCTCCGGCGGCGAAGCCATGCTGCAGGCCGAGTTTGTGCGCGACTGGTTCCGCGCCTGTCAGGCCGAGGGCATCCACACCTGCCTGGACACCAACGGCTTCGTTCGCCGTTACGATCCGGTCATTGATGAGCTGCTGGACGTCACCGACCTGGTGATGCTCGACCTCAAGCAGATGAACGACGATATCCATAAGAATCTGGTCGGTGTCTCCAACCATCGCACCCTGGAGTTTTGCCGCTACCTGGCCAAACGCAACCAGAAAACCTGGATCCGCTACGTGGTGGTCCCGGGCTGGTCAGACGATGAGGCCTCGGCGCGCCTGCTGGGCGAATTCACCAAGGATATGAAGAATATCGAAAAGATAGAACTGCTGCCCTACCATGAGCTTGGCAAGCACAAGTGGGAAGCGATGGGGGAAACCTATCAGCTGGGCGACGTGAAGCCCCCCTCCCGCGAGATCATGGAGAAGGTTAAAGGCATTCTGACCGAGTATGGTCACAAGGTTATCTATTAAGCCTGGTACACTCCCGGCGCGACGCCGACGGCGCCGCGTCTCTCTCTGACCCGATAGCCTGCTTAATGCGTCAGCATCTGCACAAACTGGCGGCTAATATGCAGCAGCATATCGCGATCGCTCCCCGCCTTAGCCTGCATGGCCAGCCCCTTTTCGAAGGCCAGGATCAGCGTCGCCGTCTCCTGTGGCGTACCCGCGCCATGGATCTCACCGTGTTCAATCCCCTGCGCCACCATCATGCAGAATTCGTTGAAAAAGGCAAGCCCGGCACTATACAGACCGGTAAAGACCGCCGGAGGCTTTTTGTGGTAGGTGAACAACTCAAACAGCAGCATGCAGCCGCGCGGATAGCCAGGCTGGGTGATCACCTCGACAAAGCGGGTTAAAAACAGCTCCAGCCGGGCCGGAACCGACAGCCCCGGCATCTCGATGCTGGCGATCACCTGGCTCAGGTATTGCGAGACATAACGCTCCATCACCAGCGCAAACACCTGCTCCTTAGTGCCAAATGAAGCATACAGCGTCGGTGGGTTAATCCCCGCACACTTCACGATTTCGGCGATAGAGGTTCCCTCATAGCCCTGCATCCAGAAAAGATGCAGCAGCTTATCCAATACCTGCTCACGCTCAAACCTCTGTGGCCGCCCTGCCTTTTTATTGCTGTGCTCTTTCATTTTTACCCTGCGTATCGATTTTTGTATCGATGAATACAAAAACACTTGACTCAACTTTCCAATACCACAATATTATATTGTATCGAACATTACAAAAAGGTGGAATTATGAATTCATGCAAATCCAGCGGACGGCGCGGCTATCTGATCGGCCTGTGGGCAACGGCACTGATCCTGATTTGGCTCGGCATCTTCAAATTTACACCAACCGAAGCCGATGCAATCAAGCCACTGGTAGAACACCATTTTCTGATGGGCTGGCTGTATGGCGTATTCAGCGTCCAGACCGTCTCCAACCTGATCGGTCTGAGCGAAATCGTGGTGGGCGTCGCGCTGCTGATCGGTATCACGCGACCGCACATCGGCTTCTGTGCCGGGATTGCCGCCAGCGTAATTTTCCTGGTCACCCTGAGCTTCATGTTTACCACTCCGGGCGTATTCAAGGTGGTCGACGGAGTGCCGGTAACCGAGTTTTTCCTGTTTAAGGATCTGGCATTCCTGGGCATCAGCCTGAGTATTGCCGAGCGCAGCCGTGCGGCGATGCAGACCCCGACGACCGCGGAGGTAGCATAATGAAAACCCTGAGCACCCTACTGTTTATTCCCGCCCTGCTGCTGTCAGCGGCCGTTCAGGCCGCCAGCGTAGAGCCCTATAGCGACGCCGCCTTTACCCAGGCACAGGCCAGCGGCGCGCCGGTGCTGATTGACGTCTACGCCGACTGGTGTCCGGTTTGCAAACGACAGGAGCGTGAACTCACGCCATTGTTTGCCCAGCCGACACAGCGCGATCTGCGCGTCTTTAAGGTCAACTTCGATACCCAAAAGACGGCGCTGCAGCAGTTTCGCGTCAGCCAGCAAAGCACCCTGATCCTCTATCGTCACGGTCAGGAGATCCGCCGCAGCATTGGCGAAACGTCGCCCAGCGCGCTCTCAGAGTTTCTGGGCCGCTGAGGACATCCCATGGAGATAAGCCTGCTGACACTGGGATTCAGCCTGCTGGCCGGCATGCTGACGACCCTCTCCCCCTGCGTCCTGCCGATCCTGCCTATCGTGGCCTCATCGGCGATGGATCGCAGCCGCTGGGGGCTGCTGTTCCTTGCCGCCGGTATGGCCGTGGCGTTTACCCTGACCGGCGTGCTCGTCGCCTCGCTGGGCTTCAGCCTGGGATTTGACGGCCGTACGCTGCGCTACGGCGCCGCCCTGCTGATGCTACTGGTCGCACTGTGGCTATTGAACCGCCGGATACAGGCCTGGATGAGCCTGAAAACCAGCGCATTGACTGGACACGGGCAGACCTGGCTCAGCGCCTTTCAACCGCGCTCCGCCGCCGGACAGCTGATCGTCGGACTACTGCTGGGACTGGTCTGGACCCCTTGTATCGGTCCAACCTTGGGCGCCGCCATCGCCCTGGCCAGCCGCGGCGAAAGTCTGCTCAGCGTCAGCGTCGTCATGCTGGTGTTTAGCCTCGGCGCGCTGGTGCCGCTGATGGCGATCGGTATGCTATCGCGCCGATTTTTCCTGCAGCGCCGCGCTAAGCTGGTGCAGCTGGGGGAGTCCGGCCGCAAGATCATGGGCTGGAGCCTGCTCACCGTCGGACTGCTGGTGCTGAGTGGCCTGGATAAAACCCTGGAGAAATGGCTCATCGTGCTGTCTCCGGAGTGGCTCATTAACCTGACTACAGCGCTGTAATCACGTATTGGCTGATTAAGACAATGCTATTGACCTGCAAAAACAAAAAGGAAATCCGATGAAAACCTATACTATCGCAACCACCCTGGCCCTGCTGCTCAGCGCCACCTCCGCTTTCGCCGCCAGCCAGATCGATGCCCGTCAGGCCATGGATCAGCAGCGTATCGGCGCCGTACGGATCCAGATCCCCAACGGCACGCTGGAGCAGGCCGTCGATGCCTTGGCGCAGAAAACCACGCAGCAGGGGGGAAACTACTTCCAGATCACCTCGATAGGCTCTACCGGCATGGGTAGCAATACCACTGCAACCGCTGAAATTTATAAATAGCATTTTCTGTGGGAGGCCTCCTTTCCGGAGGCCATTTTCCCCGCAGGCCCAATCGATACTCGATATAGCATTTATCATGCTATTTAGGTTACGTTTAGGATATTCATCGCACATAATCTCTTTTTGTTGAATTATTACGCTAATATAATGGCGATAATTTAAGTAATGTAATGAGATAGTCGCGATTATTAGAAATTCTTCTAGTCAGTGACTTCTATGACCTGAGTCGATACACTGCTTTTACACCGCAAGAGATTAAGCATTATTAATCAATCTATTACGTGTGATGTATCGTTATTTTAATGCTGAACTTGTACCCACGCCTCATTGTCACTGCGACTGTAGACGGCTCAATGAAATTATCATTAGGGACAGCATAGATAATTATTTCAGGTACAAGGTTACCGGAGGATTTTATGTCTATTGATGCAACTCTCGACCAACGCTGGCAGTATTGCCATCAGCCGCTGAGCTGGCGCCATGCCATCCATCTTGCCTGTCAACCGCTGATCAGCGATAAGAAGATTAGCGCCCATTATCCGCTGCACATCATCGACTCACTGAAACGGGGCAAGCAGGATTTCATGGTACGCGAAGGTGTGATGCTGGTATTCGCCCAACCGCAGCATGGGGTACTCAGTGAGAAGGGGGAAGCATCCGTACTCAAGTGTGATAAACCGGTCGTCATGCCAGATGGAGCTGAAGTGACCCTGATTATCACGCTCTCCGCCGGGACGCAGCAGGCACTGTATGATTTGCACGGCCGGATCGAAAACTGGCTGGAGATCAACAACGGCTTCGAGCTGTTCACCCAGGCAACCAGCCAGAACATGCTGGGGGCCCGAATTCAGGCCACGCTGCTGCGCTGACAGCAGAACCCTGTCCCACCACGCGGGTGGGTCTATGCCGCACCATAAAGACACCCTGAGCCCTGCGCAGGGTGTCTTGCTTTAGGCCGTCGGCAGCGCGGAGTGTCCTTCGGGGCGTCGCCACAACATCAGCCAATAGCACAGCGCAATCACAGCGATTATCACAAACATCCAGCGATCGGAGAAATGCTGCATCAACAGCGCCACCAGCGTAGGTCCGGCCAAGCTACCCAGGGTATAGCTTATCAGCAGCACCTGATTCATCACCACCAGCTCATGGCGATCGGCCCGCTCACACGCCCACGACATGGCGACAGGGTAAAGAGTAAACCCGGCCCCGCCCAAAATAACCAGCGCAGCCATCGCCCCCTGTGGCGTCGACAGCATTACCAGACAGCTGAGGATCAGCAGCATAACCTGTGCCCGCAGCACCCGCAGGCGGCCATAGCGATCGGCCAGGCGCCCTACCGGCCACTGGCCGAGGATCCCCGCGCTGACCAGCAGCGCCATCCAATAGCCAATGCGGGCATCGCTGATCCCCTGATGGCTCAGATACAGCGGCAGTAGCCCATACAGGGTGCCCAGTATCGCCCCGGAAACAACGCAGCCGCTCACCCCCAGCCAGACGCTGCGACGGCGTAGAAGCGGCCAGATCGCCAGCACCGTATGCCGCGGCTGAGGCTGCTCGATACGGGCAAAACACAGCGGCAGCATCGCCACCACCATCAGTGCCGTCGTCCCGGGGATCACCCTCAGCAGCGCCGTCGAGATCACCCCCAGCGCCAGCTGCCCCAGTACGGTGCCCAGATAGTAGATAGTCATATAGGCCGCCAGCAGCTGCCCCCGGTTAGCGTTGCTACCGCTGCGCAGCAGGGCACTCTCGACGATCACCCAGATCATGGCACAGCCGATCCCGGCCAGGAAACGCCACAGGAGCCAACCCCAGAATTCACTGGCGATCCCCAGCGCCGCCGTCGAGGCGGCAAACAGCAGGCAGGCGTAGTAGTAGCTCTGATTGAAGCCACGCCACAGGATCACGCGCCCGGTGACCAGCGTCCCGACCAGATTGCCAAGAAAATAGGCTGAGCCCACCACCCCGACCTGCCACGTCACCAGGTGCTGCTGATCCAGCCACAGCGGCACCAGCGTATTGAGTAAGGCCATGGCAACCGTCAGCAGTAGTAGCCCGCAGAGCAGCAGCAGCACCGGGCGAGAGAGCGAGAGCATGGAAGAGTGACCGCACAGACAGACAAAGTGTGCGCATCATGCCACCGGTGACAAAAATGTCAATGGCTCGTTAATTACTCAGCAGCGGTCAGCCAGCGGACGGGCACTGCGTTACCCTCTCCCGCGCGCGACGGCGGCAACCAGCTGCAAATGGCCATCGTGACAGGCGATTTTGCACTGGCCACAGCCATCGCAGACGCTCTCCTCAAGCTGCGGCAGTCCCGCGTCGTCGAAGTGCAGCGCCTGCCGGGGGCAGGCCCGCTGACACAGGCGACACCCAGAGTAACGGCCCAGGCAGTGTGGGCCAACCTGCGGGCGCCAGGCGGTATCCGCGGGGAACCACGGCTGCAGCGCCCCTGTGGGGCAGGCGTCGACACAGGCCCGGCAGCGCTGCGTGTCGCAGGCGCAAAAGGCGATATCCAGCCAGGCGCGCCCTTCGTGCAGAGCGATGAGTCCATAGGGGCAGGCTGCGACGCACTCCCCGCAGCCATCGCAGCTGGCCAAGAAGGCCGCCTCCGCCAGCGCATAAGGCGGCCTCCCCGCGGCCCGGCATTCGGCGATCCGCGCTGCCTGCCGCTGCGCTTGGCGCCCTCCCCCCAGCAGACCGCGCAGCAGGCCACGCCGGCTGACGTGACGGTGCATCATCCAGGCGCGATAGTAGCGTTCGTCGCGACGGCCGCCCATCAGCGATAGAGCCGTACATCGCTGTCGGCGATGGCGAGCTGGCGCTGCCACGCCTGCAGCGTCAACGCCGCCAGCGACGCCAGCCCCTGATAAAACGGATGATCCGCGCCCTGCTGCAGCAGCGTCAGATAGCGTCCGCCCCACGGCAACAGATGTTGCTGCAGCAGTGCCGGAAGCTGCTGCGGCTGCCCCTCGGCCAGCCAGGCGGTCATCAGCAGCAAAATACCGATATGATCCTCCGGCTCGCGGGCGTCTGACTGCCAGCTGATCCCCTGCTCACCCATCCAGTGGCGCAGCGCCAGGGTAGACTCACCGAACAGCACGCTCTCCCGATCCAGATAGACCGATCCCCAGGGCGGCGCCGTCAGCGCATGGGGGCCGATAAACAGCCGCTGATGAGCCGAGGCCAGCGACTCCTGCGCAGGGGCGCACAATAGCGCGGCGCAGTGTTCACGCTGCGCCGACGAGCCATAGGGCCAGCGCAGCGTCTCCTGTGGCTGACGCAGCAGCGCCACCAGCGGAGCCACCTGCTCACTGTCCGGCGGCCAGTATAACAAGGCCCCCAGCGCCCGCGCCGTCAGCGCCATATCCTGCAGTTGTTCAGGTTGTAACATAACCAACGCATTCCTTACGCTATTGGGCGGCGCCCTGGCACCGCCCCACTCTGTCATCAGCCGGAAACCACCACGCCGACGCTCATATGCAGGCCATAGAACACCCCGCGTCCCACCAGCTCACCCGCCAGTACCAGAATCAGGGCAAGCGCCAGCGTCATCGGCGACGGTGCCCTGCTGCGCAGCAGCGGACACAGCCAGCAGCCCAGCCCAAGCGCCAGCAGCACGCTGCGCAGCGCCAGCAGACCGGCAAAATCCGGAACCAGGGCATAGGCCTGCTGCACCGCGCTGTGGATAGTGGCCAGACCACTCCCCTGCATGCCGGCGGACACCACGCCGACCAGCGCGGCGAAGCAGCTAATCAGGGGCAGCAGGTACAGCGAGGCGCTCTCCATCTCCACCGAGCGCAGCAGCAGATAGCCCAGCAGCGGCCCGCCGATCAGCATGGTGACAAAGAAACTCAGCGTGGTATACCCGCTATACCAGGTCGGCACCGTATTGATCTGGTACACCTGACTCATCCCCCAGACAAACAGCAGCGCCATCGCCATCGTCAGCATCAGCCACAGGCGCCCCAGGACGACGGGCATCTTGCCCAATACCGCCAGCAACCAGTACAGTCCCCCGGCGGCAAAGAACAGCGAACCGCACAGGATCTCGTTGCTCAACCCAGAGGCCCCGATCCGGTTCAGCGAGTTCATGGCGCGCAGCGGCGAGCCCAGATGCAGCGCCGAGGCCATAAAGGCGATCCCCAGCAGCAGCCACAGGAAGAACATCCTCCCCTGGATCCGCAGGGCGCGATCGGCCTCCAGATTCCCGCGCAGCAGTACCGCCGCCATCACGATAAAGGCACCGGCCACGCTCTGCCCCAGCACCGTGAAGATCATCAACGGCCATTCATGCCATCCCATTCCCATCTCAGACCTCCTTTGGATTTGCCAGGTAGCCGCAGGTATCACCAACCGGACGGCTGTTGGCATTCGGCTTCAGCACCAGGTTCGGCCGGGTATAGTGCGCCGCCGGCAGCGGCGCTACCGCGGCCAGATCACCGTGGCGGGCACGCAGCTCCGCGATCGGCCCCATATCGAGCGCACGCAGCGGACAAGACTCGACGCAGATCGGCTTCTGCCCCTGCGCCACCCGCTCATAGCAGCCATCGCACTTGGTCATATGCCCCTTCTGCGCATTGTACTGCGGCGCGCCGTAGGGACAGGCCATGTGGCAATAGCGGCAGCCGATGCACACCGATTCGTCCACCACCACAAAGCCGTCCTCCCGCTTGTGCATCGCGCCGCTCGGGCACACCTTCACGCAGGCGGGGTCGTCGCAGTGGTTGCAGGAGATCGAGAGATAGTAGGCAAACACGTCATGATGCCAGCCGTCGCCCTCGCGCTGCCACTCGCCGCCGGCGTACTCATAGATGCGGCGGAAGCTGACGTCCGGCGTCAGATCCTTGTAATCCTTACAGGCCAGCTCGCAGGTCTTACACCCGGTGCAGCGGCTGGAGTCGATATAAAAACCGTATTGCGTTGTCATCAGCGACTCCTTAGGCCTTGGCAACCTGTACCAGATTGGTGTGTGACGGATTCCCCTTGGCCAGCGGCGACGGGCGCTGAGTCGTCAGGACGTTAATACAGCCGCCGTAGTCGACCCGCTCGCCGTCCGGGCTATACCAGGCCCCTTCGCTCAGCGCCACAACACCGGGCAGCACGCGCGGCGTCACCTTGGCGCTGATGCGCACCTCGCCGCGATCGTTGTAGATCCGCACCAGATCGCCCTGGGCGATACCGCGCGGAGCGGCATCCAGCGGATTGATCCACATCTCCTGGGGACAAGCCGCCTTCAGCACGTCCACGTTGCCATAGGTGGAGTGGGTGCGCGCCTTATAGTGAAAACCGCTCAGCTGCAGTGGGAACCTGGCGATCAGCGGATCTTGATAGCTTTCAAATCCGGGGCTGTAGATCGGCAGCGGATCGATGACGTCGTCCGGCCCCAGCTGCCAGGTGGCGGCGATCTCGGCCAGCGCGGCGGAGTAGATCTCGATTTTGCCCGACGGCGTGCTCAGGGGATACGTCTTTGGATCGGTGCGGAAGTCGCGGTAGGCCACGTGGTGTCCCTGCGGATCTCGCTGCTTGTAGATCCCCTGGCTGCGGAACGCCTCAAACGACGGCAGCCCCGGGATCGCCTGCTGCGACTGGGCGTACAGGTGGCGTAGCCACTCTTCTTGGCTGCGTCCCTCGGTAAACTGCTGGCCGACGCCCATTCGCTTGGCGATCTCACTGGTCATGTCATAGATGGTGCGGCATTCGAAGCGCGGCGCAATGACCTGGTCGGCAAAGATCACATAGCTCATATTGCCGCAGGAGGCATCCAGGCAGAAGTCCATCTGCTCGGAGGCGGTGCAGTCCGGCAGCAGGATATCGGCATACTTGGCCGAGGCGGTCATATGGTTATCGATCACCACAATCATCTCGCACTTACTGTCATCCTGCAGGATTTCGTGGGTACGGTTGACCTCTGAATGCTGGTTAATTAAGCAGTTACCGGCGTAGTTCCAGATCATCTTGATCGGGACATCCAGCTTCTCCTTGCCGCGCACCCCGTCACGCGTAGCCGTCATCTCCGCCCCCCGCACGATGGCATCGGTCCACAGGAACATCGAGATGCTGGTCTTCACCGGGTTCTCCAGCGTCGGCATCCGCACAAACGGCAGGCTGTAGGAGCCTTCGCGGGCGCCACTGTTGCCCCCGTTGATTCCCACGTTGCCGGTCAGGATCGGCAGCATGGCGATGGCGCGCGACGTCAGCTCACCGTTGGCGTGACGCTGCGGCCCCCAGCCCTGGCAGATATAGGCCGGTTTGGCGCGACCGATCTCCCGCGCCAGCTTGATGATCTTATCCTGCGGGATCCCGGTGATCGCCGCCGCCCAGGCCGGTGTCTTGGCGGTTTTATCCGGCCCCTGGCCCAGAATATAGGCCTTATAGTGGCCGTTGGCCGGTGCGCCCGCGGGCAGGGTACGCTCGTCATAACCGACACAGTAGCGATCCAGGAATGGCTGATCGACCATCGCCTCGGTGATCAGCACATGGGCCAGTCCCGCCGCCAGCGCCGCATCGGTACCGGGACGGATCGGGATCCACTCATCCTCACGCCCGGCGCCGGTGTCGGTGTAGCGCGGGTCAATAATGATCATTTTCGCATTGGACTTGGCGCGCGCCTGCTCCACATAGTAGGTCACGCCGCCGCCGCTCATCCGGGTTTCGCCCGGATTATTACCGAACATCACCACCAGCTGGCTGTTTTCAATGTCCGACGGACTGTTGCCGTCGGCCCAGCCGCCATAGGTGTAGTTCAATCCGGCGGCGATTTGCGCGGTGCTGTAGTCGCCATAGTGGTTGAGATAACCACCGCAGCAGTTCATCAGCCGGGCGAGCAGCGTCGCCCCCGGCGGCCATGATCGGGTCAGGGTGCCGCCCAGCGTCCCGGTGCCATAGTTCAGGTAAATGGCCTCGTTACCGTAGGTCTTGATGATCTCCTTCATGCTGACGGCGACAGTGTCGAACGCCTCTTCCCAGGTGATGCGCTTAAATTTTCCCTCGCCGCGCTTGCCGACCCGCTTCATCGGATATTTTAAACGATCGGCGTTGTAGACCCGGCGACGCATCGAACGGCCGCGCAGGCAGGCGCGCACCTGATGCAGCCCCTCGTAGCGATCGTCGCCGCTATTATCGGTTTCGGCATAGGTGATTTCACCATCGACTACGTGCATCCGCAGCGGGCAACGGCTGCCACAGTTAACGGTACAGGCGCTCCAGATCACCTTCTCACCCTGCACCATCGGCTTATTCTGCGCTGGCGCGGCCTGAGTCTGGCGGACAAAGGGCAATGACAGCGCGCCGCTGGCCGCTGCCAGTCCGCCGATCGCCCCTCCTTTCACCACGCTCCGCCGACTCAGCGACGCATCCAGTAACGCCGTCCGACTGTTTTTTTTCATAGCATGCTCACTTTTATTTTGCTTTCTACTGGTTAATACCACTTTCCCTACTGGAAATAGCGGCATACTCAAAAAAGCAGAAAAGAGGTAATAGGCTCCAAATCGATCCCGCAATAACGCTGAGAGCATTCAAGATGACGCTAAAAATTTCATGATAATTAAAATTATACACTGGCTATGCAACGCCACGATCTGAGTCAAGCTCTCTTAAAAAGAGTACGCATTTCACTGCTATCCTATTTGTTTCACATCAAGAAATAAGGCGTTGCATTTCACACAATGACAAAAAATACTTTTAAAGCCTTTCAACCAGAGTTAATAAATTACGGATGATATCTACAATAATTTATTTTTACGACGTCGGGTGTAGAGTCAGCGTGAGGCTATGTGATAATAATACAAAAATAAAAAACCCCGCGATGCACTGAGGGATCCCCAGCAATGGGT
>NZ_AFJI01000048.1 GCF_000264785.1 Edwardsiella ictaluri ATCC 33202
TAAATCACTGATGAAAATTGCCGCAGGCGAACAAGAGATTGTCAATGCCATTGACTTCCTGTTGAATAGTCGTTTCATTACCGGTCGTACCATCGGGGTAGACGGTGGTCGTCCCCTGCGTTAACCAGGTGTAGAGACGATGAGCAGAATTGTATTTGTTGAGGATGATCCCGACGTAGGCCAGCTGATTGCCGCCTATCTGGGTAAACATGACATTGATGTCACGCTGGAGCCGCGCGGCGATACTGCTTTTGACACCATCATTCGGCTAAAGCCGGATCTGGTGCTGCTGGATATCATGCTGCCGGGTAAGGATGGCATGAGTCTATGCCGGGACTTGCGGCCAGCCTACGCTGGGCCCATCGTACTGCTGACTTCGCTCGACAGCGACATGAACCATATCCTGTCGCTGGAGATGGGCGCCAGCGACTATATTCTGAAAACGACGCCGCCGGCGGTGCTGCTGGCGCGTTTGCGCCTGCACCTACGCCAACATGCGGCACCACAGCCAGAAAGCACGCGCTCCACATCAGCAACCTCGGCCAGACTTAACCCACTGCAGCTCGGGCAGCTCTGTATCGATCCGGTCAACCGCGAGGTGCATCTCGCCAGCGCGCAGGTGCACCTCTCTACCTCCGATTTTGACCTGCTGTGGGAGCTGGCGACCCACGCTGGTACCATTATGGATCGCGACGCCCTGCTGCAGAATCTGCGCGGCGTCAGCTATGACGGTCTGGATCGCAGTATTGATGTGGCTATTTCCCGCCTGCGCCGCAAGCTGCACGATACCGGGCCAGAGCCCGTGCGCATCAAAACCGTACGCAATAAGGGATACCTGTTTGCACCTAACGCCTGGGAATAGTACCGATGCGCAAACTGTTCATTCAGTTCTACCTGCTGCTGTTTGTCTGCTTCCTGGTTATGGCCATGCTGGTCGGTCTGGTTTATAAGGTCACCGCCGAGCGCGCTGGTCGCCAGTCGATGGATGATCTGATGAAAAGCTCGCTGTATCTGATCCGCAGCCAGCTGCGTGAGATCCCACCGCGCGATTGGAATAAGACCATCGACAAACTCGACTGGAATCTGTCGTTTCAGTTTCATATCGAGCCTCTCGGCAAGCGCCACCTCTCGCCCGGACAGGATCGTAAATTGCGTGAGGGCGAGATCGTCGCATTGGACAGCGAATATATTTTTTTACAGCGTATTCCGCGCAGCCACTATGTCCTGGCGGTCGGACCAATCCCCTACCTGTTTTTTCTGCATGAGATGCGCCTGTTTGATTTTGCCCTGATGCTGCTTATCGGACTCTCGCTGGCGCTGCCGGTATTTCTGTGGATGCGCCCCCATTGGCAGGATCTGCTCAGGCTGGAAAACGCTGCCCAGCGCCTGGGCGAGGGACATCTGCAGGAGCGAACGCACTTTGACAGCGCCTCCAGCCTGCATCGCTTAGGGGTCGCGTTTAACCGTATGGCTGACAATATCAATACCCTTATCGCCAGCAAGAAGCAGCTGATTGACGGTATTGCCCATGAGTTGCGGACGCCGCTGGTACGTCTGCGTTACCGGTTGGCTATGAGCGACAGTTTAAGCGCCGGGGAACAGGCGGCGATCAATCGTGATATCGGTCAGTTGGAGGGATTGATCGATGAGCTGCTGACCTATGCACGTCTTGATCGCCCTCAGGTAAGCCCCCATCTGGAGGCGATCGACCTGCCCGCCTGGCTGGAGGATAAAGCCCACGAACTGCGTCAGATGCACCCGCAGCAGCAAATCTCGCTGGATATCCCTCATCGGGGCGATTTCGGTGCTCTCGATATCCGTCTGTTCGAGCGCCTGCTGGATAACCTGATCAACAATGCCCTACGCTATAATCAGGACAAGCTGCGTATCGGACTGTGGTTTGACGGCGATAATGGCTGTCTCCAGGTGGAGGATGACGGGCCTGGCATTCCCACGGCAGAGCGCGACAAGGTCTTTGAGCCCTTTGTCCGGCTGGATCCCAGCCGCGATCGCGCCACCGGCGGCTGTGGCCTGGGACTGGCCATCGTCTACAGTATCGTGCAGGCCTATCAGGGGCAGATTGCGATTAGCAGTTCGTCGCTGGGCGGCGCCTGTTTCCGGTTTACCTGGCCGCGTCATAGCACACCGCTCCCATCGGTGCCCTCCGCATCCGCCTGAGTCCAATCACCCTACAGACGGCCCCATGGGCCGTGGAGTCACTATCATGATCAGTGCCTATCAACGTTTGGAAACGATCTTTCAGCGCCTGGCGCGCTTTGACCATCTCTCGGCCATCGCCGGCTGGGATATGCAGACCTACATGCCGAGCGGCGGCAGCGGCGCCCGCTCAGAGGCACTTACCGAGCTTAACCTGCTGATGCACCGGATCTTGTGCGACGAAGAGACCGGCGTCTGGCTACAGCGCGCCGCGCAGGAGAGCCTCAGCGATGAGCAGCAGGCTAATTTAAGCGAAATGCAGCGTCGTTATGATCGTGCCAGCCTGCTCCCCGCGGCCTTGGTCGAGGAGAAATCTCTGGCCGGAATGCGCTGCGAGCATGCCTGGCGGACGCAACGTGCCAATAATGACTGGCACGGATTTATGGAGAATCTGCGCCCGGTCGTCAGGCTGAGTCGGGAGGAGGCCAAAATCCGCGCAGATCACGCCGGATGTAGCCGCTATGATGCCCTGTTGGATCTATATGAACCGGGAATGAACAGCGCGCGCCTCGATGCCCTGTTCGGCGAGATTAAAGGCTGGCTGCCTACGCTGCTACAACGGGTGGTAGAGCAACAGAAATGCACGCCGCCGTTATTGCCCCGCGGGCCATTCGATGAGGAGGCGCAGCGTCGGCTTGGGCTGCGTATCATGACGCAGCTGGGCTTCGACTTTGCCCACGGCCGTCTGGACGTCAGCGCCCACCCCTTTTGTGGCGGCGTTCCTCAAGATGTCCGTATCACCACCCGCTATAGCCACGATGACTTTCTTAGCGCGCTGCTGGGCGTCGTGCATGAAACCGGCCACGCCCGCTATGAACAAAATCTACCGCATGCCTGGGCGGGACAACCGCTGGGCGAAGCGCGATCCACCGCCATCCATGAGTCCCAGAGCCTGTTTTTTGAGATGCAGCTGGCGCGCAGTCACGGCTTCCTGAACTTTCTGCGCCCGTGGGTTATCGAGGCCTTCGGCGACGATCCGGCCTTCAGCGCCGAAAACTTTGTCCGCCTCAATCAGCGCGTCAGGCCGGGCTATATCCGGGTCGATGCCGATGAAGTCAGCTATCCGGCGCACATCATTTTACGCTATGAGATCGAACGGGCGCTGATTGAGGGCGAGATTGAGGTAGAGGATATTCCGGCGCTGTGGGACAGCCAGATGCACCGCACGCTGGGACTGAGCACCGACGGCAATTACCGCGATGGATGCATGCAGGATATTCACTGGACTGACGGTGCCTTTGGCTACTTCCCCACCTATACCCTCGGCGCAATGTATGCCGCGCAGTTGTACGCCGCCGCCCGCCGGGATATCGCCGATCTCCCGGCGCAGATCGCCGCCGGTGATATCGCACCGATAGGTCACTGGCTGCGTCAACATATCTGGAGCCATGGTTCACGCTGGGATACCGATACCCTAATCCGTAACGTCTGCGGTGAACCGCTGAACCCAGATTACCTGCGGCGCCATCTGGAGCAGCGTTATCTTGGCTCCATGAGAGACAGCCTGCGCTAAGGCATTTTAAGTTTAAGACCTGTTTGTATCGGATAATGACGCGTCTCCGGCGCGTTATTATCGTTGTGATTCAGCGTTGCTGTGTTGGAGAGATGCCTATTTATTCAGTGACGTCAGGTGGATACGATATTTCCTTTGCTTCCTGATGCCAGGTTTGGGGTTATCCGGCAAACCATTGGATAGCTCAGTGCAGCCGGTGACAGGCACGTGGTGTCGTCATCCGCTGGAAATGACGACCACTCTGTGTTCATGCAAGAGGTGAGGATAGGCTGGGCACCAACGCCTTCCGTCATCACCTCAGCGCTACGCTTACTCTGTCATTAAACGATAAAACGGCTCCTCTCGTAATGCTTGGCCTTGCATCCCATCACCGAAGCGTTCACTGCGCAGTTCATTACGATAACTGGCATATTGCCAACTTTCGGGATGAACATCTGACTCGGGGCTTCGCCCCGGGATAATTCCGTTTTCCGATAGCCTGGACTCCAGAGCCGCTATAAATTGCCGAGTTTTGTGGAGCATCTCCGCACTGTACTGAGTATCTTCCTGATCCGGCTTTACATACAGCGTGAACTGGGCACCTTCGCCAACGCGAGATTGCTGATCGACCCGCGCCATATCGGTCACCTTCCACTTATCGATCGGGCTGTCCCCTGAAAACAGCAATTCAGATAGCGCCTGAAAGGCCTGCGGTACCTGTTGCCCCTGCACACTGATGTGGAACTTGTCACCGATAAATTCCCCTTTATATTGCGGCTCTTGTCGACGGGCATGAATGAAGAAATTATCACTCGTGTTCGACAGGCGAAACCCCTGACTTAGAGTACAGAAGCCACTCTTGCGTATTTCTGAATAGTCTGGCGCATTTGGCTCCACTTTGAAGTGGGAAAGCGGCATCTGCCGCATTTGATGCTGTAGAGTGTCGAAATTATTTTTCAGGCTCTCATTCATGGGGGGCATCTTCTGCCTCCCGGCGGTAGGCCCTACAGTTAAGGGCGGGAGGCTTAGTTTTAGATGAGCTCGATTAATAGGCACAGGAAACGACCTTTACAAGATGAGAATCCATGATTATCACGTCTAATCCCTCAATAATCTCTCAATATTCTTTTGTAAAACGCGGTA
>NZ_AFJI01000049.1 GCF_000264785.1 Edwardsiella ictaluri ATCC 33202
CCACGGAGGCGGCGACGATCAGGCCGCCCCGTTTCAACACCGCCTGCGGATTGGCTTTTACCGCACGCGCCAGCTTGCCCAGCCCCTGCATACGGGCATTGAAGAAGGGCAGTATGTCCGTCAGGACGATCATGCCCTTCGCCGCCCCCTGCATACTGAAGTCCATCAAATCGCGCGCCTCATAGGCCGCCAGGGCTCTACCCTTACCCGCCTTTAACGCCGCCTGATACGTCGCGACGCGGTTGGCATTCTCCGCCGCCTCGCTCAGGTGGCGATAACGCGACCAGACGCCGCCTAATCGGCGCAGGGCGTCCTGCCCATCGCGGAGAATAGTGGATTCGAACCGGTGCACCTGGCTGTCGCTGTAGCCCTTGCGCCGCAGGATAGCGCGCAGACTCTGCGCGGTGCTGGCCAGATCATAGGCGTTGGCATAGCCGCCGCCAAAGGTGGCACCGGCGAACATCATCTCGATCAGCGTATCATCCTGGCGGTAGGCTTTTTTCAGCCCGGCCCAGGCGCTGGTGACGGCGCGTACCCCATCCGGATTGATGGTCCAGGAATGCAACGAGTCGCGCATAAAGTTGCGGATGATAAAATCGGGCATGCTGGTGGTGCCGATGGTCAGAATGCGTTTGGCCTGACGCGCGGCCCGCATAAACAGGGCATTGCTGCGCTCCATGTCCATCATGGTGATGGCGCGGAATAACGCCGGATCGCTCACCTCGACCAGTTGCTCCTCGCCCTCCAGATAGACTTTGGCCACGCCCTGGCGTTTGCCCAGGCGCTGGTAGTCGATACGGTTGGGTTTCTCGATCACCGCAATTACGCCGCTATCCGCCAGATTGACCACCATCCGGCGCATCGCCTCGTTCTTCATCGCCGCATCGATGGCGCGCGCCACGTAATTCACCAGATTCTCGACCGGATCGTTGATCGCCTGCTCACCCCCTTTCAGACGCCGTACGGTGCTGCGCTGATTGGCGATCCCGCGGGTAGACCAAGGCCCCAATACTCCGCCATCCTCGGTCTGGCGGAAATAAGGTAAGTACCAGGCATCCTCCCACACGGCTCGGCGCCCGGGATCGATAAGTCCGGTGGCCTGCTGTAAATCCAATAGGGATTTGACCAGCGCGTCATACTTTACCTTCTGCTGGGCAAAGAGCGTCTCCTTGCCGCGATCCCGCGCCTTCATATGGCGAATTTCATCGGCGCTGAACAGCTTCTCCCGCCCCTCTTGCATCAGGCGTTCGGAGCGATGCCCGGCAATCCAAATAAAGAAGTCCTCGCGGTGTTTCCCCAGCGCATCCAGGATCCCCAGCAAGGCATCCGATTTGCCGCTGCCCGCCTTGCGCTCAATAACGCCGCTCTGCGGATTGTAGACTGGCAGGCCATGCTCCAGCGTCGCCGCCATCACCGTATTGGCGCCGGCGGCCAGGCGCGCGGCGATATAGGCCGAACGGGCCGCTTCCACGTGGCCTTGGCTCGCTTCGGCATATTTGATCGGCGCCAGACCGTCGAAGGTGGCGGTATTTAAGCGCCGTCCCAGATCACGCAGCCATGCCCGACGCGCCGATGGACGCTGGGCCTTCCAATCGCGGTAGAAATCGTGCGCCTTCTCGCCCCAGCCATGTTCAGGTTCGAGTCCCATTTTGCGCCGTATCGTTTGCTCAAGGGCGCTGCCCTCACGCGAGTAACGGGACTGACTATTGCGCACATCGTCAGCGGAGCGTATCGTTGGCTCAGGTGAAGGATGCGTGTCCGACCTATCGGGCTGCTCCCTTGCCGACGGCTCCTGGTAAGAATGCTCCCCTTTGGGCAATTGAAGCCCACTGTGCAGAGGGTTACCGGGGGCTTCTTTTTCCCGCCGATACAACGCCAGCCCCTCCCTCTCCATTTTATTAATTTTGGCCATTCCGCCCTTAGTGCCGTACACCGAGGCGATCTTATTCACCTCGATGCGATTTAACGCCGCATTAAAATGTACCGCACTGAGCACCGGGTCACCGTTTCTGTCTTGCAACGCCAAATGCATCACCACCGCATCCGGCTGTGTCGCCGAGCGGTATACCGCTAGCGGATCGTGCATCAGTTCAGGCAGTTGCTCGATCACCGCCATCGGCACCACATGTTTCACACCATTGGTCGCCTTACGGATCACATCACGGGTGATGACGACCTCTAAATCCGCCGCGCCGAGCAATCTCAACACCGGGGGTGTCCGCCCTAACCTGACAGTAATATCACTGGTACGCCGGGTGTTGATAGCCTGCGCCAACGCGCTCCGATAGTGATCTGCCTCCTCAGCCAACGGTTTGAGGGGATCTTGCGGTGTAGACGCCTTCGCGTTGGGGACATCGGCTGATGTGGCGGAGCCGGTCGGTCGATACCCCTGGCGTAGCCGCTGACCCAAGGTGCGTAAGGTATCCCGTAGATAAATGCGATTCTCGGCATCGACCGTGGGCAACAACCCGATGCGGTTGAGGAGCGTTTTGATCAGTGAAACGACCCGATCCCATAACGCGCTAAAGCGGCCCGGCATCTGTTTTTCTGCCATGTGGGCCAGAAACTCCCCGGCCTGTACCGCGACCGGCTCCTGTCCATAGGCGGCATCGATTCGGCACCAAATCTGTTGGATCACCGCATCTCGGCTCGCTCGGGTCTCCATCACCCGGTCAATGATGCGTTGGTACTCCTCGGGCGTGATCACCTGCTCTAAGGCGTGATGGATCACTTCATGGCGCAGTTTTTCCCGCACCATGCGCGGCGTAGGGAGGTTATCGGCAATCAGTACGATTTCCCGCGACTGTGGGCGGTAGAAGGCGTGAACCTTGCCGTATTGCTCCAGCGGTTCACCGGCCAAGGGCTCGGCCTCTTTCTGCGTCTGCACGACCCGCACATGCAGCGATGGCGCATTCAGCTTGCGCATGACGCCCCGCACGACGGCATTAATCTGTGGGATCGGGTTATTCCCGCTGGCGACCGCTGGGCTGTGTCCCGTCTCCGTCAGCCGGTTCCCCTCGCCTAAAACAGAAACGCCTCCGTGCTGGGAGGCGTTTTGCGCAGAGCGGTTGGTTACATCAGGTGGGAGAGGTCCATCTCCTTCAGCGCGGCCTGATTGCGCAGATGTGTCTCCCGTTTGTCGCGCTGCAAGGACGCGATCTCGGATGGCGTCAGCGTCCCCGGCACGAAGGAGGTACTGGGCTTCGGACTCGGTGAGTCCGTCGAAACCGTAGCCAACTTGTTGTTTCCACCACGCTTCAAGGTTGCTCCCTCCAAAATGGACGCGCAGGCGCGACAATGTCGATGCCGATAACGCCATTTTTGCTGAATACATTTTACCCGTCAACGCCGAGGCGCCGATCACCTGGCCCCCCTGCGCCTCGATATACCCCCGCAATCCGGCCAAGGTGCCCCCTTGCGTCAGGGTATCGTCCAGGATGAAATAGTGCGCATCGCGGCGCACCTCTCCGGCGAAACTGGGCTGATTGGCTAGGCGAGCAAAACCATCCATTCCGCTGCGCCCCACTCGCACAGCCTGTACGATGTTATCATCAACATGTTGGTGCAAAATATGCCCCAACATATCCGCCATCGCTTGTGGGATTTTATTGCGTCCGCTCGCCTCCTCGGCATGCACGGCAGTCAGTAACACTTCACGCTTGCCAATAATGCGCCGAATTTTATCTATCGCGTCCTTACTCAAGACATCTGCGACTAAGCGCCGAGCGGCTAATTCATCCCCGTTTTTGGCCGCCTTGTAGTCAGGATGGCCCGTCGCGCCCCCCAACCGGGCATGGAGCACCACATCGGGGAAATCGTCTGGCCAAGGCGGGCGCTGAGCCGGATGCGGCAGCGTACGCCCGTCGGCAACGTCAGCCTCCTCCCGCTTAAACTGCGCATGATCATCCACCGGGAAGATCTGTTGCTGACGATGACCATGTCGAATACCTTCAGAAATTGCATCCACGGCATCATACAGTTCGCCAAGCCTCATGCCTCCCGTGACCAGTCCGATGCGGCGTAATCCCTTCTGCACAAGATGTAATACGCGAGCTGGGATAACACGCCGCCCAGAACGGACGCCGCGCTCCTTTCGCTCCTGCTCGGCGGCTAAGGCAAACACCTCTTCAGCCTGGATAGACTGAGACTTATGGGAGTAGCCACGTCTGACCTCATTCCACAACGTGCTTAGTTCTTTTTCTCCTTGCGCCGCCATAATCGCGTCCAAAATCTGTCTTTTATCCGCTGGCGTAAAGGTGTTGAGGCCGAAGTGGCCGAGGATTTCGTGTCGCAGGGTGCGTCTTGCATCGGCTTCGTCTCGGATGCTGGCGGCGTTGACCAAGACAAAGGAGGGTCGCGTAACGTTATCAGTTCGGGGATCGTCAGATACTTGTCCTCCCCCTCCGTGGGGGGCGCCGGCGGCGGTTCGAAGCGCGTTATTCGCATCGGGATATCGAGATACTGTCCTGCCTCCTGTCCCTCCGTGGAAGGCTCCGGCAATACGTCCAACGTTTTCTCTGGTGGCTTGTGGTCCATATGCATCCTCCTGACGCCGATAAACCCTAATCTCTATAGGGATATTACCCTTATACTCCTGTTCAAAATCGTGGACAATCTGCGACACGCGCTCAAAAGATAAGCTACCGTCTGGACGATCGGGCTGGTGTGAATAAAACGTCTTCTGGCGTGGATCCGGCGGGCTCTCGCTCGATGCCGGGACATCGCTCTCGACGCGAGACGCCCTATTCTCCGGTGGTGCTACACGCGGAGGCAGCCCACTAGCCTGCGACGCCATCGACGTGGGCATAACTGCTGCACGCTGTTCAGGCGTTGACGCTGGATTTGTTGATGATTGCGCAGCCATCTGTGCCGAGCCTGGTGACTCCGCTTCGCCAGGGCGTAAAACCGTGCGAACCCCCGCAGAAAACTCTGGCTCAGACCCTGCTGGCCTATCGTCCACCTGCGCCACCGGGCCCGGTAGCGGAAATCCCCGTCCCGGTGAAATATCTCCCGGCGCGGGTAACCGGGGCGCTCGCTGTTGGCGGGACTCTTCCGCCTGTAATTGCGTCCTCCATTCATCAGGCGTCAGCCCCTGCTCACCACGCTGCATTTGCGCCTGGACCAGCGCTATCGCCGAAGGTGCCCCAGGCTGAGATAACACTTGTTGTAACGGGCTATCCTCCGCAAAACCCTGAATACGCGGATCGCGTCGCTGATAAGCTGGCTGAGAGGGAAGCTCGACCGTTTTTTCCTCCGGCCATGACGCTTGCACCACAGCAGGATCGGGAGGGGCCCCTAGCCAGCGGGCCTCGCTCATAGATTCAGGGACCCCGCTGATATGCTGGTCGGATAAGGGGGCGGCCTGCCATGTCCGCAAATCCTCCCGTGCCGCATTCTCCTGTTCCGCCCCATCCCCCGATGCCGCATTCTTTGAAGTCCGAGGGGTCGCCGTGGCCATCCGCTGCCTCAGAAGCCAACGGGCCGCCTCCCACTGCAGCTGTTCCGCCGCCGTGCGCGTCGCCTTTTCATTCAGCGTATGGTACTGCGCCAGCAGATCGCGTCGAGGTAGCCCGCGCAGCTGCTCCGCCGCTGCCTTGACCTCCTCGTCATGCTCCAGCGCCTGCAGCCGTTCATGGGCCGCCCGTTTTTTCTCTGCCGCATCCGGCGCCTCGGACAGATCGGCCTCGGCGTAATGCTGTAACAGCGTGTCGCGATCCAACGACGCAAACTGCGTTTGATAGCGTGAATATGCCTCCTGCGCTTGCGCCTCTGTTGGATCTGCGGCATCGTCTGTCGCCAGCTGATCGTTTCTCGCTTGCTGCGTATCGTGTTGCGCCTGCCACTTACCCGTGCGACTCCCCGCCGCCAGCGATCCGCCCATCACGCCGCCGATGGCCAGTCCAGCGAGCGCCTGATTCATTACCTCATCGGAGAGCGGGCGCTGCGGGTCGGCGGATTGTAAGGCATAGTTTTCCGCCATCTGGCTAAGAGCCGACTGCGGGACTTCCTCAAAAAGCCCCTCAGCCACCGCCCCTTTGGCAAAGCGCCTCATCACGCCCTGTTTGAGCTGACCGGTCATAATTTTGGCGATCACCTTATCACCTTGGCCGCCGAACATTCCCGTCGCTACGGCAGACAGGATAAACGCCTTAGTTGACGCATCTTCCGCCAACGCCTTGCGCATCTCATCGACCGACATCCCCGAAGCCAGCAAATTCTGCGCGGCCTCCGAACCTTGCAAGATCTCGTCCGGTAGCGCATAAATCGCTGCCTTGACCTCATTAGATGAGGCCCCACCAGCCAATACACCCTCGGTGATACGTCCAGTCAACGAGGCGACCCGCGCCGCGCTGGCCGCCGCTTCTTTCGCCGCAACCCCTTGCGCTACCTTCGCGCTGTAGGCAAGCTTAGCCAACCTCAACGCAGGTCCCATGGTCACCGCCATGCCCGGCGCCGACTCGACAACCCCGGCGAAATAGCTGCGTGGATCGACCCAGGCGTCCCCCAGCCCTTTCCCGCTCTCCCAGAAAGATTTCTCCCGCGCCTGTTGCATGGCTGGCGAGAGCTGACTCAGCGAGTTTTGCTGATCGGCGCGCAAAAATGACTCGCTATCCTCATGACCCAAAACATACTGATCGATGACATCCAGCCCAGAAACGATCGCCCCGCCGACCAGCGGTACTTTCCCCGTGGCCTCGCGTAGACTGGCGGCTGTCGAGGTCAGTCCGCTCCACAGCAGATGACCGGTATCGGAAAAAATATTGCCGCTGTTTTCCGCTGACTCATCAGAAAGCCCGGCGTATTTCCGGGGATCATAACTGTCCCAGTAGCGCGCCAGGCCTTCATCCGGCTGCTGGATATTCAACGACTGCCGCTCGACAGCGTATCGTTGCTGTTCAGGGCGCAGATCTTGAGGGTAATTCGCCACGGTATGCCTCCGGCCAGAGGGGAATGCCTAAATTTCAGGCGTAAAAAAGCCGCCAAATGGCGGCGGGTAGCAAGACGATGAGGATAGGTATCGGCGCCGTCACTCCGTTTGGCGCGGTGCACTCAATGAGGGGGGTAAGGCCATCCCCTGCGGATGGATCAGGGGCTCCAGGCGATCGCTTTTCCCCTGACGGCGCATTAACTCCCG
>NZ_AFJI01000050.1 GCF_000264785.1 Edwardsiella ictaluri ATCC 33202
CAACTCCCTGAGTTTTGGTGCAGCGGGGGCAAACCACATCAATCTTTGCCATTTCTTATCCAAAAGGCGAATAGTACCACGACACTAATTTGGAGTCACTACCCAAAATACCATTTGAAATCGCTATTGCCTATTGAATTATCTGATAAAGCGGGAGATTTATTGTGTCTACAACGGTTATCGAATATGTGCTGTCACGGCTATATGATCTGGGAATTCATGACATTTTCGGCGTTCCGGGAGATTACGCTTTTCCGATTGAGGATGCCATCTGTGTGGACGAACGCCTACGCTGGATAGGCAACTGTAATGAGCTGAACGCCGCCTATGCGGCCGATGCCTATGCCCGCACTCATGGGCTGGCGGCGCTGAGCACCACCTTTGGCGTGGGGGAGCTCAGTGCAATAAACGGCATCGCCGGCGCCTGCGCCGAGTCTGTTACGCTGTTTCATCTGGTCGGTATGCCGGCAAGCCATGTCCAGGCAGCGGGGGCGTGTGTGCACCATACGCTGGGCAATGGCGATTTTACGTCGTTTTATGAGGCCACAGACTCCTTTGTCTGTGCCCGTGCCATTCTGACGCCGGAAAACTGTATCGCAGAGACCGAGCGCCTGATCGAGGCGGCGCTGCGCTACCGTAAACCGGTATATATGGGCTTCCCCAGCGATTATGCCATGATGCCGATCGTGGCGGACACCGCGCAGCCGGCAGCGGAGCCCGTCAGCGATCCGCAGATCTTGAATGAGGTGATCGATGTTATCGCCGAGCGCCTGAATAACAGTGATAGCGTCTGCGCGCTGCCGGGGATTTATCTGGTCCGCCACGGCGTACAGCAGGAGGCGACGGCGTTGATTGATGCCGCTAACCTGCCGTTTGCCACCATGATAATGGATAAGTGCGTGATCGATGAATCCCACCCGAACTACGTTGGAATGTATGTCGGCCAGCTGATGGACCAACGGGTGCGCCAGTTTGTGGAGAGCAGCGATTGTGTACTGAAAATCGGCACTATTATGAGTGACTTGAACACCGGGGCGTACACCTCGCACCTGGATGAGGCGCAGTGCATCAGCGTGGAGCCGACGTCGGTCCATATCGGTAAGTCGGTCTATGAAAACGTGTTGATGAAGGATGTGCTGAGTGGACTGATAGGCAGGGTCACCCGCAGGGCCCGCCGTCACGATATGCCGCCGGTACAGGGGATCCCCGTGGTGAGCGGCAGCGGCAAGCTGACCGCGGAGTACCTCTATTCACGCTGGCAGCAGATGCTGAAGCCGAACGATCTGCTGGTGGCGGAGACCGGTACCACTTCCATGGGGCTGGCGTTTGCCAAGATGCCACAGGGCGCCATGTTTTATCAGCAGACCCTGTGGGGCTCCATCGGCTGGGCGACACCGGCGGCATTCGGTGTGGCGATGGCGGAGCCGGAGAAGCGCACCATTTTGATCACCGGCGAAGGCTCGCACCAGATGACGGTACAGGAGATTGGCCAGTTCTATCGCTTTGGCTTGAAGCCGCTGATCTTTGTTGTGAATAACGACGGCTATTTGGTCGAGCGTATGCTGTGCAAGGATGGTGATATCTATTACAACGATCTGACGCAGTGGAACTACAGCCAACTGCCGGCGGGGCTGGGCTGCCGCGATTGGTTTACTGCCCGCGTGACCACCTGCGAGGCACTGGATGAGGCGATCCGCCATGCTGAAGCCGGTGACTGCGGCGCCTACATTGAAGTCGTAACCGATAAGTATGTCACCTCTGAGCTGTTGGAGAAGCTGCACGGCGCGCTGACATCGCTCTACTCCGCCTGAGGCTTGGGCAGCGATCTGTCGGGTACCAGAGCTAGATATGCCCGCAGCTCGGCGACATCCTCAATGCCCAGCGGCAGGCGGATGAGCTGGGAAAGGATACCGTGCGTCAACCGCGGCGTCAGGGGGATCGGGGCGGGGTCATGCTGAAGGGTTGACATATCAGGCGCTCCACGCCGCCCAGACTTTCGGTCAGGGTAAACAGGTACCGTTGTCCGATGCGCTGGGTGGCCAGCTCTGTTTCGCCGCGTAAAACGCAGGGGATAATGCCGCCGGTGTCGCTCATCTGCTGCTGCGCCAGCGCGTACTACGGGTGGTCTGATAGGTCGGGGTAGTAGACGCTTTCGACGCCCGGATGCTGCGCCAGCCACAGCCACAGCCACAGCCACAGCCACAACGTGCCCGTATTGGCGCTGTGGCGCTCCATACGCGGGGCCGGAGGGCGCCGCGCAGTGTCAGGAAGCTACTGAATGGGTCAATGCGCGCTGGGGGTATTGTGCCGATAGGCCAAACGTCCGGCCAGCGGCAGATTGCCAATTAAATTCAGTATGGCGTCCGTGATCATAATGGACTTGGGTGGGTGAGTGGTAGCATGGACTATAGCGTGCTGCCGTTAGGTTTATAATAAATCAAGGTAATTTATTATAACTCAAGTGAATATATCTATAGAGATGTGGTTTCTCATCGGTAGCCTGCGCGTGCGGAGAAAGTCCGCTTGACTCTCCCCTTAGGGGAGGGATTAGGATTTTCAAGATTATCCTACAGAACAGGAGGGTTGTATGAAGACGATAACGTTAGCGAGCGCGTTATTCCTGACCGTTGCCGCGGCGAACGCGCTGGCGGCTGACCTGCCCGTAGAGCAGGCGGCGGCCATGCACCGTGAGCTGCACGGTGCCATGGGCACCATGCATGAAGATATGATGAAGGGCATGATGAGCAACGATCCCGATGTGGCCTTTGCCGCCGGGATGCTGCCGCACCATATCGGCGCCGTTGAGATGGCGAGAGTCGAGCTGAAGTACGGTAAAGATCCGCAGATGCGTCAGCTGGCGAAAAACATCATTGCCTCTCAGGATAAGGAGATCAAGGAGATGAAGGCGTGGCTGGCTGAACATCCTGATGCCGGTGCGGCGAAGTAGTTTCCCCTTATCCCCCGGTAGATCGGACCGTACCGCGTGTTGGCCTACGGTACCGTTGCGCGGTCGGTATGGAGGTGCTGGTAGTTATGGTAACCCACCCGCGTTATCCGGCGTCATGACTCCATGGCCATTGGCGCAGCTGTCCTTTTCATTGAATTTTGTAAGAGGCGGCGTCGATGGCAATATCGCTCCGGTGTTTTCAGGTTGCTCGCCGCGTCCCTAAAACCAAAAGGGTTAGGGACTGGAAAATAATAGCGCGCTGCTGACAGCAGAGGGTTTTCTCTGTGACGCAGCGATACTTATTTTCAGCGTGGCCTTTCTCTGCGTCATTGTCGATTTTCCCGCGTGGGCTCAGAGGGTTCATTGTTTCAATACGCCGGTTCGCGATGCTCTCCCGCCACGAGGATCATAAACTAATCCGCCGGTGGAGGGTGCGTTGCGCCTGTACGCGCCAGCCGACGGTACTGCTGCGGCGACATTCCGGTGTATTTACTGAAGGTGCTGTAAAAGCGGCTGCTGGAGCTGAACCCTGCCGTGAGCGCGATATCGAGGACCGTTCTGTCGGTGTCGCTCAGAAGCGCCCGGACGTGGTTGATGCGCATGGCGGTAATATACTGCTTCATCGTCATCTGCATCACCCGCTGGAACAGTCCCATCGCATAGTGGGCGTTGAGGCCGACGTGCCGGGCAACCTGCTCTATCGTCAGCGCGCGATCGTAGTGGGCGGCAGTGAAGGTCAGCATCTGGCCGACGTAGAACAGGGCATGGCGTGAGAGCCCCTGGCCGTTGCCCGCGCGCGGATCGTCGCCACCGGGCTGCAGGGCGTGCCAGCCGGAGAGGCTCAAGCGCTTTAGCATTAGCAGGATTTCATCGCTGGCCAGCTGCCGCATCTGCGGGCATGGGCTCTGCAGATCCTGCTGCCAACGCCCAATCTCAACGGGCGTTAGCCGGGTCGGGTGCGCAGATGTCAATACTCTGCCGTGGGTAATCTGGCTGAGCAGCTGCGGATCTAACGGCCAGGAGAGCAACAGATGCATGGGCAGGCTGAGCAGGGCCATGTGGCGACAGTGCCCCGGATCGACGAGACGGTGGGGGGTACAGGCCCAGAACAGGGCAATATGTCCCTGCGGGATGCGCAGCTGCCGATCGTGAATGCGGTAGCCTATCGCGCCGTCGAAAGGAATATTGAGCTCGACCTGGGCATGCCAGTGGCTGGCGGCCATCGCCTGCGGTGAACAGAGTGCGATCGCCAGGGGCTGGTGCTCGGAATAGAGCATCAGTGGGCTGTGCTGCTGTGGGTCGGTGCTGTTGCACATCAGCCCTGTGGCTGCGTCTTTGTGGTGACTCTCCCCCATGGTTTTCCTCCGGATCCCGCTGCGGCAGAGATAGAGATAAGGGTGCCGCGCTCCCTGGCGGACGTCCCGGCGGAACACTGCCGCGCTGTCTCTAGCCTGGCCGCTATTCTGTACGCTTTTTCTCACCTTTTGGTCTATTCTTCTCCCGAAAAGTTATTTTTTTGAATCTTGATCGATAAATCCGAGGAAATGGGACTGCTTTGGTAAGAAGGCGGACGCGCGCGTCCGCTGTGCGTGTCACGATGCCTCCAGCGATGGCTTTTATGGGAGAGAGACGATGAACGCACCTAAAATTGCCTTTATTGGCGCAGGTTCAACCATTTTTGTGAAGAATATTCTGGGGGATGTATTCCAGCGCCCCGCGCTGCGGGGAGCCGATATCGCGTTGATGGATATCGATGCGCAGCGCCTGGCCGAGTCGCGGATCGTCGTTGGCCGGCTGATGGCGGCGGCCGGAGCTGACGGACACATTCAGTGCCATACGACGTTGCGTCCGGCGCTGCAGGGGGCCGATTTTGTGGTGGTGGCGTTTCAGATCGGTGGCTATACGCCCTGCACGGTCACCGATTTTGAGGTCTGTGCACGCCATGGCCTGCGGCAGACCATCGGCGACACCCTGGGGCCGGCCGGCATTATGCGTGCGCTGCGTACCTTTCCACACCTGTGGCAGATAGGCGAGATGATGATGGCGGAGTGTCCTCAGGCGACGCTGCTAAACTATGTCAATCCGATGGCGATGAATAGCTGGGCTATGTATGCGCGCTATCCGCAGCTGCGGCAGGTCGGTCTATGCCACTCGGTACAGGGCACGGCGGAGGAGCTGGCGCGGGATCTCGATATCGATCCGGCGCAGCTACGCTACCGCTGCGCCGGGATTAACCATATGGCCTTCTATCTTTCGCTGGAGCAGCGCGGCGGGGACGGTCAGTATCGCGATCTCTACCCGCAGCTGCTGCAGGCCTATCGTCAGGGGCGGGCGCCGAAGCCGAACATACATGGCAACCTGCGCTGCGAGAATATCGTACGCTATGAGCTGCTGCAAAAACTGGGTTACTTTGTCACGGAGTCCTCAGAGCATATGGCCGAATATACGCCGTGGTTTATCAAGCCTGGGCGCGATGATCTGATCGCGCGTTACCGCATCCCGCTGGATGAGTATCCCAAACGCTGCGTGGAGCAGATGGCGAGCTGGCAGCGCGAGCTGGCAGAGTATCAGGCGGCGCCGCATATCGAGATTACGCCATCGCGGGAGTACGCCAGCCGGATCATGAATGCGCTGTGGAGTGGGGAGCCAGAGGTGATCTATGGCAACGTGCGTAACGCGGGCCTGATCGACAACCTGCCACAGGGTTGCTGTGTGGAAGTTCCCTGTCTGGTCGATGCCAATGGGATCCAGCCGACGCGGATCGGGTCGCTGCCCTCGCACCTGGCGGCGCTGATGCAGACCAATGTCAATGTGCAGACGCTGGTAACGGAGGCAGCGCTGACGGAAAACCGCGAGCGGATATACCATGCCGCACTGCTCGATCCGCATACGGCTGCGACGCTGAGTATCGATGAGATCTATGCCCTGATCGACGATCTCATTGCGGCGCACGGTGACTGGCTGCCTGACTGGGTGCGCGGCTGAGCCGGCAGCGTGTGGTGCTTTCCGGCGTTGGCTGGCGCAGCGGAAAATCAGACGATCCCTTAATTCCCTGCGCCGGGCTATTAGGTACTATGAACTTCCGCCGCTGCTCTACGTGCGACGGGCTGCCGTAACAGTATACTTATCAGATAGGAGTACTTATGTTCAGAACGCTTTTGGTGGCATCGCTGCTGACCCTGGGGGGGTGTGCCGATGCATCCATTGTTATCAATAATATCGACAATAGTTCTGGGTACCGCGGCGGACAGGGCAGCGGGCAGATCTATATTTGCATGCTCACGCCATTCAGCAGCCTCTATGCCGACGCCGCGCGCAGCGAGCAGATTGCCCGCTATAAGGTGGGGCAGCGCTGTGAGCGGGGGCAGGGAGAGGGTAGCCTTTTCTGTCGGCCTAAGGATGCCAGCTGCAGCACCACGACGCTGGATGAGGGCTACAGCCAGGGCGCCGATCGCCTGATGGTGTATGAGGATTCGAGTCAGCGCGGGGCTTCGCTGAGCATTGATCGCGATATTCCCGATCTTTCCCGCTACCGTTTTGCCGATCGTATCTCCTCGTTCTCGGTGCCGCAGGGGTGGACGGTGCGTTTCTACGAAGGGACTGACTACAGCGGGGGATACTATACCCGCAGCGGCGGAGAGCAGGAGGCGACCGGGTTTAACGACCACATCCGCTCTATCCGGATCCTGAACCGTTAACCCCGGATGCACAGGGCGGCATCGTGCCCGCCGTCCTGCCGGGCTTCAGCGCTGCCCGGCCAGTGTGGTGCCGCTGCCGTGAGAGATGGGCTGGCGGTCGACTATCAGCAGCCATAACGCCAGGGCGCCGATCAGGTCGAATACCGCCAGGGCGATAAAGAAGGGGCCAAAGCCGATGATGCTGACGAAGGCGCCGATAAATAGGTTGAAGATGAGCTGACCGGACCAGGCGCAGGCCCCGGCCATCCCGACCGCCGTCGCCACCTCGTTCTTCTTAAACAAATCCGCTCCCAGCGTCGCGGCAACCGTCGACAGCAGCTGGTGGGCGAAGCCGCCGATGCTGATCAGCAGCACCGCGATATAGGGATTTTCCACGATACTGACCAGACCGATGGTGGTCATCAGCAGCGCGCCAAGCGTAAAGGTGATACGGCGCGAGTTGATCAGGGTGATGCCCCTGTCGTTGAAAAAACGGGCCACAAAGCCGCTGGCCAGACAACCGAGATCCGCCATCAGGAAGGGCAACCAGACAAACATGGCGATCTCTTTCAGACTGAAGTGCAGGGTCTCCACGAAGAAGATGGGTACCCAGAAGTTAATGGTTCCCCAGGCCGGATCGGCCAGGAAGCGGGCGATGCCGATTCCCCAGAAGTTGCGCTGGGTGATGATATGGCGCACTGAGGTTTTCTCTTGGCTGGCGGATTGTAGAAACGACTCTTGGCCAGCTTCAATATAGCGGCGTTCTTCATCGGAGAGGCGTTTGGCCTCTTGAGGGTCCTTATAGCAAAAATACCAGACGAAGGCGGCGATGATAGCCAGGCTACCGGAGACGATAAACGCGAATTGCCAGCTGTGGAACAGAATACACCAGGCAATCAGCGGCGGCGCCAGCATGGCGCCGAATGAGGTGCCCATGTTGAAGACCCCGGTGGCAATGCCGCGCTCTTTGGCCGGAAACCACGTCGACGCCGTTTTGATGCCGGAAGGAATGGCGGAGGCCTCGCTGAATCCCATCAGGCCGCGCATAAAGGCCAGCCCCTGCCAGGTACCCGTCAGCGCATGTCCCATGGTGGCCAGCCCCCAGACGATGGCGCAGATAAAGAAGCCGATCTTCAGACCGATGGTATCAATGAAGAATCCCATGATTGGTTGACCAATTGTGTAGGCCAGCTGAAAGGCGCTGACCACCCAGGAGTACTGCTCTTTGGTGATCCCGGTGCTCTCCATGATCGTGGGTGCCGCGATACCGAGCGCGGTTCTGTCGAGGTAGTTAATGATGGTAATGAAGCAGACCAGCAAGATCATATACCACCGAAAATTCTTGATCTTTTTCATAGTAATCTCTTTTGGATTCGTTTGTTGATTTTGTTATTTACGGGGTTGTGCCACAGCCTTGCCAATGCGTAAATCAGCGGGTCTCCGCATCGTGAACAATGGGGCGATAGTGCATAAAAAATAAGCATCAATATGTGATATGAATCATGAATGTAATATTGGTATTCCAAATCTATCGTTTTAGCGGGGTGTGGTTAACCAATGCTGAGGCGATGCCGTCGGGGATGGCCGGGTGGATGGTCTGCGGAGATGGGGTGCGCGGACGCCGTGGTAGCCATAGTGGGAGGCTGTAGCGTGACTCTGCGGGGTGCCGGTGGCGCAGGAAAAAAGAGGGGAGCGCGGCGGGGCAGAACCTTCCACCGGGTTAAAGCAGACGCAGCAGCGCGGAGAAGTGCGTCTTGTCCAGATAGATCACCGCCAGGAAAAGCAGGATGCCCAGCAGGCTGACGCCGACGGAGATGCTGCCAAGGAGCAGCAACGTACCCATTTTCTTCATGTTGATCTCTCCATTTTCCGCCGACGGTACCCGGCTACGGGAAGGTCCGCCGCCGGGCTCAATGTAGCACAAAGCGTGACGGAGAATGAATCTCCCCGCTGCACTCAGGGGGAGGGACAGGCCTCTGGAGTGCACTGGATCGTGCAGCAGTGGTTATGCCTCTGTGATTTGGCCTGACGGCGCTGCGGGTCGACCCTCTACAGGAGATTGATGCTCCGGGCGTCGCCGGTCAGGGTGACGCTACAGAGGCCAAGGCTGACGCTCAGCTAGGATGAGAGCGGCGAGCGGGCGTGCTTGATTGATGCTCAGCGCCAGAATGCGCCTGCGCATCCGCCCGGCAGCCGGTGGGCGTCGGCGGCGGATCACAGAATGCCCAGCACCGCCAGCGGGAGGTGGAGGCGGGGGATACGACTGTCTGCGTCGTATGGAGTGCTATGGAGGTCGCCTGGTTAGATTCATCGGGCGTGCTCAACAGGTGAGTTCAATTTTTCTGAGGCAGTAAAAAATCGTTGTCGTGATTTATTTTTATATTGTTGAGTTTATGTTTTCTCTCCCCCTGCACTAACAACGCGTTGTCAACACTGGCTGATATTGCATAACGTTTACCATTGCTATGAAATGGTGCTATGCCAGGCGGGGCGCGGCCTGGCGATGAGCTCCATGCAAAGATATTTTTAATGATTAAAAAAAGTTTGGACTTGGTGTTGATTAATGACGGGAATGCGCTAATATCCCTCTCGAAATAGAGATATGGCTCACACTTTTAAGGAGTTTAAAATGAAACAAGTTAAATCTTTTATGCATGATCTGAACTCGGTTCTGCTGCAGCTGACCTCACAGAACTACTACTAAGCATAGCGGCACGCACGCGGCCTATTGGCTGCGTGCCCGTTACTGTCCCAACTGTCCCAACTGTCCCAACTGTCCCAACTGTCCCAACTGTCCCAACTGTCCCAACTGTCCCAACCCCCTGCCTCTGCCTCTGCCTCTGCCTCTGCCTCTGCCTCTGCCTCTGCCTCTGCCTCTGCCTCTGCCTCTGCCTCTGCCTCTGCCTCTGGCGATGATGCTATCTATCCTGCCGCGATGCCGACGAATGCGAGCGGACGGGGATATCATCTCTGTATCTGACGTCAGGAGGCCATCGGCCATATGTCTGCGTCGGAAACCCATCAGTCGTCAGTATCAAGAAAGATAGCGGGAGTGTGATCCCCATCATGCGGCGGGCTGGCGCTTTATGGGCGAGCGGGTAGAGTAAGACTGGATATCTCTCCAAAGGAGTCACACATGAAGCTGTTCAGGCGAATCCTGCGTAGCTGCCATGTCAGTTATCTGCTCAGCCTCTTGGCACTTATAGCATTCGGTCCCGCTGAACCCACAGCGCGAGAAAAACGCTAGACGCAGGCGGTAGGGGGTACTTAGAGCCTATCCCAGTAGGATATTTGATTTTTCATTTTGGTCCTGAACCGTGCTCACAATCCTCACAATCCTCACAATCCTCACGTACTGCGTGTACGCCCCGGTTGTTGCGCGCTGTCCGTGTCTAAACTGGCTGCAGTAATATATGCCTCCTGGGATAGGTTCGTCGCTAGATATGGGGTGTGCCAATCGCCCTCGGCGGGCGGCAGCCGACAGTACACCCCGATTCACCGCCAGCCCATCGCCGTGCCCTTAGCGCGGTTTTGCGTTTTCGTCGCGATAGACTTCACTGCACAATAACACTACGCCAGGGCGACGCTGGTGCAGGCGATTTATCATTTGCTGGCACTCGGTACGGGTCGGGTAAATATCCTCTGTGACCGGTAAGGCATCACAGGCATCGTGGCCACAGGGGCTGACCAGCAGAACAAATCCGATTAACGCTTCTGCCATCTATCTATCCCATTCCTCAGGGGTTATGTGGGGGGAGACCTCATGCCGTGAACACCTGTGGAGCCGTCACTTGCGCAGTGTGTCGCACCTGGCTGGGCGTTGACGACGCCGCACGCCGTTCACGGTGGGACATCGGCTATACATATATGTATATGGTGGATAATATACAGAATTTCAATCTGTTATCGCCAAGAGTGGTAAAATATGTGCTCTGAGTGGCACCTGGTATGTGTCAATATCATCAGCACTATAAGACGCATGTTATCTATATCCCATCGCAATGAAATAACCTGCATCAAACAAAAAATAACGCAATCGGTGACCCGCGTTGCTAATTTCCTGTTTCCTACCAGCATCAACCACTACGCTGTTTGGCGGCACTGCTCTGGCTTGGATGGAGGAGGTTTCCTGTATTGCAGCCCCCCGTTTTTGCCGTAAACGTCTGATGAAGGTATCCACCGAACGGATTAACTTCAGCATCCTATTTCCATTCGTCAGGCTGGATGGGCGGGTGACGCGTGTTGGGCGCACCAGCCTGACGGTAAGCGTGGCCATCTTCCTGGAAGAGATGTACCGCGAAGGGCAGGAAGCGGTGATTAACAGCCAGTTTAACTTCGTCGTGGCGTATGATGATGGCCGTCCGTGCTATTGTTTGATTAATTATTCTCCTGATACGTCTACCAATAGGTAAAAATGTTAACTGGCTCCATAAACCGGACTCTTGCCCCCCTTTTTGGGTATGGCGGTGATAACATCCCTTAAGGCAATCGTAACAAGAGGTTAACGATGTATAAGACGATTTTGGTTCCCGTCGATCTGGACGAGATGGCGCTGACTCAGGCCGCGCTACATGAGGTCAACGCGTTGGCGGCCCAGGAGGCCATACAGATCTGCTTGCTTTATGTCATGCAGGTGCCTGACTGCTCACTCAGCCGTTTGAACAAAGAGACCCTGCGCTTTGAGGATATTCTGGCAGCAGAGTGCATGGATAAGATGCAGGCGCTGGCGAAGACGCTCGACCTGAGCGAGCCCAGCAGCGTGAGCTGCCAGATCAGGAAGGGATCTATCTACGATGAGGTGTTGAAAGAGGTTGCAGAGATCGGCGCCGATCTGATCGTCATTGGCTCCCGCCGCCCCAGTATGTCCACCTACCTGCTGGGCTCTAACGCCACCAAGATCGTGCGCTACGCGACCACCAGCGTCTTGGTAGTGCGCTAAACGTCGGCTGGCTATCACCGCGTCCGCTCCGGGCTTTAGCTGCGTTCCCGGCGGCGGTATTTTTCCGGCAGCGGTGGTACTGGCCGTCGATCATCTAATAGATGGCGCAGGGCCAGAATAGGGTGATGCCACAGCATGCGCGGTCCGGCCCAGCGCATGACCGCTTTCATCGCCTCTCGTTTGGCCGGTTGATAGCAGTGGATTGGACACTGTTTGCATGCGGGTTTTTCCTCACCGAACGGGCAACGTGCCAAGCGCTGGCAGGCATAGTGGTACAGCTGCTCGAAATAGGTCGCGTCAGTGTGTATCGCATTGGGTGCTGCAGACTGATATAGCCGTATCATGCACTGGATCGTCAACTGCTCGCGTAGGATCCGTTTTCTCATCGTATTCTCTCCCGGTAACCATGTGCCTATCTTAGCAAAAATAGCGCTGAATAAAGGTGTTGTTGAATAAATTGAGCTTTCCCGCGATTGGTGGATCTGATCGTTACGTTCGCCTCAACATCGGCCCCATGCCCAAGTAAAAGTTTAACATCACCAACGGTCTGGCCGACAATAATA
>NZ_AFJI01000051.1 GCF_000264785.1 Edwardsiella ictaluri ATCC 33202
CCGGCTGGATACCCATCTTGCCTTGCTGACGCTGGCTTGTGCTGTTATCTGCTTGCGCTTTGTTGAACGGTTTTGTTAGCGGCTCTAAACCCATAATTATACACAGCCTAAGGAAAAGCAAACCGCCAGCGTCACTATTCCGCTTTATATGTCTGCGCCGCCCGCACATATCCAGCCTGCAGAGGGCCTGAAAGGCACCGCGCACAAAGGGTAACAGGCTATCTTCCCGCAGAAAATGGGCGGTCAGCGAATATCAAATCACATCACATTCAATTAGTTTATATATGAAATATCAGACAATGTGCAGGGACGCCGGCGTCGCCCTCGGAGCCAGCGCCGGCGCACAGGATCGGGCACTGGGATGACGCCATCGGACAGTCTCATTCCCGACGGCGAGCGCCAGAACAGGTGCGGCGGGAGTCTCTGGACGCGACGGTATCGCCTTAGCTAAACGGGTCATCCGCCCCTACTCACCCCCCCCCGTGCATCCGTATCACCGCCTGCTGCACGATGCGGTTGCGGCGCGCCAGTAGCCTGTCGATGCGATGACGTTTTTCCTCGGCGCTGAGACCGGTGTGCAGCTGTACCATCTGGATCTGGCTGTTCAGCTGGCGTACCTGCTGCTGCGTCCGGTTGAGCCGTGGCCGGCTGGCCAAGATGTAGCGCCGCTCCCGTTGTAGCGCACGGCTCTCCTGTAGCCGATGCTCCCGTTTCCAGCGCTGCACCGTGCCATAAACCTGGTTGGCCTGCTGCATCATACGGTAGAAATCCTCACTGTACTGGGTCGATTTCGGCGCTGCCGATCCGCGCAGAAACGACTTGATCACCGGCAGTTCATCGACGCGCAGCGCCGGGCGTTCGCCGTACTCCCCCATGCCGCGCAGAACGATATCCATCGCCCCGAGCACATAGGCGCCCAGGGTGCCGGTATAGCCGGTGATCAGGTGGTCAATCTTCTTCGGTGACCAGCCAAACTGCTCACCGGCCTGACGGGCCAGCAGACTGGTACGCTGATCATAGCGGGCGCCAGAGAGCAGATTGGCGTCCGCCATCCCCTCAATGGGATTTCCGCTAAAAAAGTCATAGTTCACCAGGTTCTCGGCCAGCGGCAGTGCGATCTGGGGAATGGGATTAAACGCCAGCTGCTCCATGAAATTGTGCGCCACCAGTTTGGCGAATTTTTTCCCACTCTCTTTCCCGCCGATGGCGCGGATCATCCGCTCCGGCAGCGTCGCGAACATCAGCCCGATTTCAAACGGCTTCGGCAGACGGAAGTGCTGATCGCCGATGAAGAAATGCCAGTAGATATCTTTATCCCAGTCCGGCAACTCCTCATAGCGATCGTC
>NZ_AFJI01000052.1 GCF_000264785.1 Edwardsiella ictaluri ATCC 33202
GACGATCGCTATGAGGAGTTGCCGGACTGGGATAAAGATATCTACTGGCATTTCTTCATCGGCGATCAGCACTTCCGTCTGCCGAAGCCGTTTGAAATCGGGCTGATGTTCGCGACGCTGCCGGAGCGGATGATCCGCGCCATCGGCGGGAAAGAGAGTGGGAAAAAATTCGCCAAACTGGTGGCGCGTAATTTCATGGAGCAGCTGGCGTTTAATCCCATACCTCAGATCGCACTGCCGCTGGCTGAAAACCTGGTGAACTATGACTTTTTTAGCGGAAATCCCATTGAGGGGATGGCGGACGCCAATCTGCTCTCTGGCGCCCGCTATGATCAGCGTACCAGTCTGCTGGCCCGTCAGGCCGGTGAGCAGTTTGGCTGGTCACCGAAGAAGATTGACCACCTGATCACCGGCTATACCGGCACCCTGGGCGCCTATGTGCTCGGGGCGATGGATATCGTTCTGCGCGGCATGGGGGAGTACGGCGAACGCCCGGCGCTGCGCGTCGATGAACTGCCGGTGATCAAGTCGTTTCTGCGCGGATCGGCAGCGCCGAAATCGACTCAGTACAGTGAGGATTTCTACCGTATGATGCAGCAGGCCAACCAGGTTTATGGCACGGTGCAGCGCTGGAAAGGGGAGCATCGGCTACAGGAGAGCCGTGCGCTACAACGGGAACAGCGCTACATCTTGGCCAGCCGGCCACGGCTCAACCGGACGCAGCAGCAGGTACGCCAGCTGAACAGCCAGATCCAGATGGTACAGCTGCACACCGGTCTCAGCGCCGAGGAAAAACGTCATCGCATCGACAGGCTACTGGCGCGCCGCAACCGCATCGTGCAGCAGGCGGTGATACGGATGCACGGGGGGGGAGTAGGGGCGGATGACCCGTTTAGCTAAGGCGATACCGTCGCGTCCAGAGACTCCCGCTGCCCCTGTTCTGGCGCTCGCCGTCGGGAATGAGACTATCCGATGGCGTCATCCCCGTGCCTGATCCTGTGCGCCGGCGCTGGCTCCGAGGGCGACGCCGGCGTCCCTGCACATTGTCTGATATTTCATATATAAACTAATTGAATGTGATGTGATTTGATATTCGCTGACCGCCCATTTTCTGCGGGAAGATAGCCTGTTACCCTTTGTGCGCGGTGCCTTTCAGGCCCTCTGCAGGCTGGATATGTGCGGGCGGCACAGACATATAAAGCGGAATAGTGACGCTGGCGGTTTGCTTTTCCTTAGGCTGTGTATAATTATGGGTTTAGTCAGGCTGTTTTGAAGCATGGCGACACGGAAAACGTTATACATCCATGCGAAATATATTTGTAATAATTTGATTTTATTATAATAAAAAAAGACCCGTCACGATTCCTGTGTCAGGTCTATGGGAAGGGCTCTTATTGTCGAGCCGTGCGCTAAAAATTGGCATTATGCAAGCATTGAGTGCCTTACTTTTTAAGTGTAGTTCCTCTGCGCCGTTTTGCCAGTTTCAGCGTAGGGTTGGTCACGCTGGGGTATCGGTGGTGTGTGCCCTTAACTGAGCAGTGCGTTTTTGCCGTGGCAATGGGGATCTCTCTGAGTCTGGGGGATGCCGAGGGAAAAGGCACCTGAGCCAGCGTGGCGCTGGCGGGCACAGCGATTTAACCGTCAGCGAGCGGATTGTGCCTCCGGGCGCATAGGACGGGTCTTTTCCTGCCATCTCCCTGATTTCAGATCGGGGGATGCCAGTGTGTACCCTCGCTGATCGGGCGAGGGGAGCGAGGCGGTATAGCCTGTCAGCTGACGCTAATGATCGGTGGAGAACAGGCGTTGGGCCATGCGGATATCAGCGTGTGATGATCTTCAATGCGCTGTGTCTGAGGACGAGATCTGTCACGTCTTCAATCTTACGGTAAGAGGGTCTGCAAATCCGCGAGCTGGGCAGGGCCGTCGCGTAAATGGCGTTTCGTGGGTATTGGCTACCGTTTTTAAGCCTGAGGATGTAAGGGGGTTAGGTGAGACAAGTCTGCCGATGGTTTTTCGCTGTGCTGCTGGTGCTGCCAGCGGTAGCGCCAGCAGCACAGCCGGAGGCACTGCGATCGCCGCGGGTCGGCGTACTGTGCGATCGTTATTTCTGTGCGGACAGCCGGGGAATTTCCCGGCCCCTAACGGAGCAATATCTGGGGCGGACGGTGGCGAAGAGGCTATTTTCGCAGGGTGACTTTGACCTGACCCAGTTCACCTTTGCCAACGGAATTTTTTGCGATACCCGCGAGCGTCTGTGCCGGATGGATCGCTACTACGGCCCCGACGGTAAACACAGCGGTGCCGTTTCGGCACAATATACGGTGCTGCTGTTTCCCCGCGGAGTTTAACCGGGCTGACCCGATCGCCGGTTACCGATCGCTGATGACGGCGTCACGGATCTCATAGCGCGTGGCCTGTGCGGATCAGAAACCGATCGCCTTTTTTATGCCATGTAAACTCATATCTCCATCGACCGGGCTCTGGTCGGCCGTTTGGACTGCCATGAGCGAAAAATAGGGCGCACTGCCGATTATCCGGTATGGTGACGGTGGCCACACCCGGCACGCTATGGGAAGGCTTAATGGGTATTATTCCATCGGCTGACCGCGTTGCTGTGCTCCGGATGGCGTCAGCACCGGTCTGGCGTTACTGCCCTGGGGGGCGACATCGCGGCAGGGGGATACGTGCTATGTGTTGGGTGATGATTATCGATCCGCGTAAGTGCGCCGGTTGCCAGAACTATATGGTTGACATGCTGCATGGATAATCTGCCGCCTATCGGTCAGTTTTGCACCACGGTGAAACAGTATGGGATCAGCGGCGCCGCGGCAAACGACAGTTAACCAGATGTTTATGCGGTGCTGTCTTGTGCCGGTGACCTATCAACGCGCCGATGGCATCTAACCGGCGCTGCGTCGGCTGCGCCTACTGTATCCAGACCTGCCTGCCCGCATCCGTCGGCTGGCGTGCTAAAGCGGCCGGGCGCCTCAGCGCAGGGGAATGGCGGTGCCCCAGCGCTGCCAATTATCGGGGGAATTTTCGTGCAGTAAAAAGTGGGTTCCCGCCGCCGCCGCCGGTGCCAGCGGTGTCGAGGGCGGCGTGGCGAAGGCGATGCCGCCGCGGATAAACTGCTGGAACGTTCCGGTCTTGACCACGCCGCCGGTCAGGCCGAACGCCAGATTATAGCCAGAGGCCTGCCAGAAGACGCTATTGGTGCGCACCAGCCGCTGATAGGCGCGGCCAATGCGTAGCGCCACCTGCACCCGATCGCCCAGGTTGCCCAGGGTCAGGCCGGTGACGGTTCCCACCTCCATGCCGCGGTACAACACCGGCGTGCCGATCTGCAGCGAGCCGGCGTCCGGGGTATCGACCGCGATGCTGATCCCGTCCAGATAGCGGGCATCGCTCAGCGTCGCGTCCTGCAGCTCAAAACGTCGGGTCGCGTTGCCGCTGCCCGGCTCCAGGTTGATGAACGGCTGCAGCAGCGCCTCCAGGTTGTTCACCCCGGCGGCGGAAATATGCGGGGTTACCAGTGAAAAGCGGGTTCCCGAACGGGCGAAGGCATCGACATACTCCGGGTAGAGCACCGCCTGCGCCAATACCTGCCGGCGATCGGCGCTGAGGTTGAGCGAGGCCAGCTGACCGATATCGATCCCCAGGTAGCGGATCGGCATACCCGGCGAGAGGCGGGTGCCGTCGTAGGTCGAGAGCACGATCTGGCCGCCGACGGCGCGGGCGGCGGTTTCATTCGGGTAGAGGGGGCGCCGGTCGCCCGTGGGGGGCGTTACGCCGCTGAGGTTATCGAGGCTGATGGCGCCTTTCAGGGCGCGTTCAAGGGGGGCGGCCTCCACCGTCAGACCGCCGCCGTTGAGCTGCACCCGCGCGCCGCCCTCGGCCCAGAATACGCTTTGTCCCCCCACCAGGTGGCGATAGGCGGGCTGGATATACAGGGCGATATCGAAGCCGTCACGCCGCGGGGCGATGGCGGTGATTTCGCCGATGCGGAATTTGCGATACAGCACCGGTGACCCGGGCTGGATATCCGGCAGGACGGCGGCGCGCAGGGTCAGGGTCGTCGGAGGCTGCTCGCCGCGGATATCATCGCGGGCGGCGTCGGCGTCGCGGAACAATGGATAGTGGCTCAGGGGCTGACCGCGCTGGCCGGGCAGGATCGCGATCCCCCCCTCGAGCCACTCCTGCGGGGCAGCGCCGGTGAGTGTCAGGCCGCTGATACCCAGCTGTAGGCCGAGGCGACTATTGACCACGAAGCGGCTGTCGGCGTGGATAGCGTGCCGGTATTGCGGCGCGATAACGACCTCAAACTGTACGCCATCGTCGTGCAGCTCGCGTCCGGTGATCTGCCCAACGCGGATCCCCTTGAGGCGCAGCGGCTGGCCGACGTCGATACCGTAGCCCTGCGTGGCGCTCAGGGTTAGACGCAGCGCGCCCGGTTCCTGCAGCAGCGTCTGGGCGGCGGGGAGCACGGTAAAGTGGCGTAGCGGTTCACCATCGCCGGGGTGAAGTTCGAGGACGCTACCGTTGAACAGCTGGCTCAGATTAAGCTGGCTGAGCGTGAGGCCGGGCGTGCTGAGACTGATGCGGCTCTGGCTGCGCAGCAGATCGCTGATGCTGGGATCGACGGCCAGGGTGCCGCTGACCCGACCATCGGCGTTGAGATCCAGCTCGGTGAGCATGCCGACCTGCACGCCCTGATACAGCAGCGGTGTGCGGTTGGCCTGCAGTCCCTCGCCGCCGGGCAGCGCCAGCGTGACGCTGACGCCACGTTGACTGCTGGCCAGGCTGGGGTAGAGGGGGAAGTTGGCGCCAGGGCGTACCGGAGAGGAGACCGACGGGGAGTCGAATGCGATGGCGCCGTTGACCAGTGCGGCGAGACCCTCTACCTGCAGCGAGATGCCGGACAGACTGACGTCACCGCGGATCCCCGAGATATTCCAAAAGCGGCTTTCCGCCTTGACCAGGGGAGCAAAGCGCCGCTCGATCAGTACATCGATACGCACCCCCTGCCGCTCATCGTCGATGGTATAGTTATAGACACTGCCGACCGGTATCTTGCGGTAATAGACCGGCGATCCGTTGCTGAGCGCGCCTAAGTCTGGTGCGCTGAGGTGCAGCAGCAGCTCATCGGTGCCCGGATGGAGGCTGGGCTGGCCCTCGCGGGCGATAAAGTGCTGGCGTGGCGCGCCGTCGCCCGGCTGCATGGCGATATAGTTGCCGCCGACCAGCGCGTCCAGCCCGGAGACTCCCGCCAGAGACGCCTTGGGCGTGACCAGCCAGAACTGGGTACCTTGGCGCAGGGCGCTGCTCATGCTGCGCTGGATGCTCACCGAAACCTCGATGTTATTCAGATCCGGGGTGACGCTGACTTTGCTGACCGTGCCTACCTCGACCCCTTGAAAGCGCACCGGCGTGCGCCCGGCCACCAGACCGGGTGCGGATTGAAAGGTGATCACCACCGTTTCACCGCGCCCTTGCAGGGTGGTATAGCCCATCCAGCCGGCAGTCAGCAGCGCGACCAGCGGAAGCAGCCAGAAGGGCGACAGGCGGCGTTTATGCCTGATGATCGCGTTATTGGGCGTATTCTGTGTCGTTGGCGTCGGTTGTTGCATGTGCATCCCATATCAGTCGACTGTCCAGCCATTCCACGGCCAGCATTGTCAGAAATACCGCGGCACCAAAATAGAAGGCCGCCGCGCCCATGGTAAACGAGAACAGCTGGTCGCGATCGATCAGCGACATCATCAGCGCAATGACAAACAGATCCAGCATTGACCAACGGCCGATCCAGATGACCAGCCGCAGCAAGCGCATGCGCGCTATGGGATTATGAGCCTGATGACGCTGGATACCTGACAGCAGGAATAGCAACACCGCCACCTTGATGAAGGGAACGGCGATACTGGCGATAAAGACGATAGCAGCGATCGGCAAGTTGCCGCCCTGTGCCAGGCTGGCGATGCCGGATAGGATGGTGTCTTCGATGCGTGTGCCATTGATATAGAGGATGGAGATCGGCAGTAGGTTGGCTGGCAGTAGCATCACTATGGCGGCCAGCAGGAGGGCCCAGGTTTTTTGCAGGCTATAGGGCCGACGGCAGTGTAGCGGCAGATGGCAGCGCCGGCAGTGTCCGTGGCTGTCCGCTGGGGCCGTATGGCGACAGGCGTGGCACAGCAGCAGTGTGCTGTCCGGTGCCGTTTGAGGAGGCTGCGGGTACAGGCGTCGCCACAGCTGTTCGATATTCAGGTGGATCAGCAGCAGCAGGGTCAGCAGCGTGGCGACGATATAGGCCAGCAGCGCGGGGCCGGGACCGACGACGGCATATTCGCGGACTTTAATGGCGGCGACGGTCAGTGCGATCAGGTAGACATCCAACATGATCCACGGGCGCAGCAGGGAGAGCAGCAGCAGCAGCGGGCGCAGGTTCAGGTGCCGCCGCTGGCCGAGGTACAGCGCCAGCAGCAGCGAGGGTAACAGCAACGGCGCTACGATGGCGCAGAAAGCGACCATGCCGGCGGTGAGGATCTCGCCCTGCATGGCCATTTGTTCGATGCCCTGCCATACGCTGACCTGTATCGTGACGCCCAGCAGATGGATCTGTAGCAGCGGTTGAAACAGGGCCAGCGGCAAGAGCACCATCAGGGTGAACGCCAGCGCCGCGAGACGGGGCAGCGGCCAGTCTCGGCCCTGATACAGGCGGGCGCTGCAGCGTGGGCAAAAGGCGGACTGTCGGGGGCCTATCGTCGGGAGGTGGCACAGCGCGTCGCACTCCGGGCAACGCAGGCGATGCGTCGGGGGGGCGGCTTGGCGAGTCATGCCATTAATACCGGAAATGGGTGGCGTTGCCGGATAAGCGGATAGCGCATCTATCGTCCCATGGTTGGCTGAGAAGCTGTGTACAACAGTAGCGCGGGCTAGGGGGTGTCCCGTAACGGCTCGAGAGCGGCGACGCCAGTAACGGGATACGCCCTGGGCATCAATATACATGGTGTCAGCGCATAAAACGATGCTATTCGGCTTTTTGCTTGTGTGTTGTCGCATTTAATGCTTATTTTATGAGAGCTGTGCCCGAACAGGTCTATGGGATCCTATCGTCACTGAGATAATCATGAGTAAAGATACGTTTTATACCGATATGGCCCGCGATCTGAGCGCGCTTTGCAGCGGTGAGTTCAACGCGATCGCCACGCTGTCCAACGTGAGTGCCTTACTGTATGAGCGCCTGCCGGCGGTGAACTGGGCCGGGTTTTATTTTCTGGATGGGCAGATGTTGGTGCTGGGGCCGTTTCAGGGCAAGGTGGCCTGCGTACGCATTCCTGTGGGAAAAGGGGTCTGCGGTACGGCCTGCGCTACGGGTCAGGTACAACGCGTTGGGGATGTGCACTGCTTCAGGGGCCACATCGCCTGTGACGCCGCGAGCAATGCGGAAATTGTGCTGCCGCTGGTGGTCGGAGGACGGACGATCGGAGTGCTGGATATTGATAGCACACAGTTTGAGCGCTTCGACGAAGAAGATGAAAAAGGTCTGAAAAGCGTGGTGGGCGCGCTCTGCCAGCATCTGGAGCGCTGCGACTGGGCAAAATTTGTGACATTTGCTTAAGGTTGTGGTGCTGATGGCATGGTATTTGGCGGTAGCCTCATTATAATGTCGCCTGTTCATGCCATCGCTGGTTGGCAAACCCGTTGTAATCAGGAAATTTCATGGAAAATCAACCAAAGTTGAACAGTAGTAAAGAAGTCATCGCCTTTTTGGCTCAACGTTTCCCTCAGTGCTTCAGCACCGAGGGTGAAGCCCGCCCGTTAAAGATCGGCATCTTTCAGGATCTGGTTGCACGGATGCAGGGAGAAGAAAACGGCCTGAGCAAGACTCAGCTACGTTCAGCACTCCGCCTTTACACATCCAGCTGGCGCTACCTGCACGGGGTAAAACTGGGTGCAGAGCGTGTCGATCTGGATGGCAACGCCTGCGGCGTGCTGGACGAGCAGCACGTAGAGCATGCCCGTCAGCAGCTGGAAGAGGCCAAGGCCCGGGTCCAGGCACAGCGTGACGCCCGCAAGCGCGAGGCCGCCGAAAATGGCGAAAAGCGCGAGCCGCGCCGTCCGCGCCCGGCGGGTAAGAAGCCCACCGCACGCCGTGACGGTGAGCAGGGCAGTAAAGAAGTGCGTAAACCGCGAGCCGCCAAGGCTACGTCGGAGCGCAAACCGCGCGCCAAGAGCGAGACCACGGAACAGCGCAGCACCCCGGTGACTTCGCTGGAGCAGCTGCATCTGGGGCAAACCGTGAAGGTCAGCGCCGGTAAGCATGCCATGGAGGCATCCGTACTCGAGATCACCAAAGACGGTGTACGTGTCCAGCTGTCTAACGGTCTGGCAATGATTGTACGCACAGAACACTTGCAGTTCTGATACGGAGGCCAACCCAGGCATGAACAATTTTTTCCGGGTATCGGCAATCGCCCTGTCGCTGTTTGCAGGTACCGTTTTTGCAGCGGATGGCGCCGTCAGCGGCGCTATCCAGCTGCCCCAGTTGCATCAGGAACCTCAGCATGCAACGGTCAGTGAACGTGTTACCGCACGTTTTACCCGCTCCCATTACCGCCAGTTTGACCTCAACGCAGAGTTCTCGAAGAAAATCTTCAACCGTTACCTGAACATGTTGGACTATAACCACAACGTGTTTCTGGCATCGGATATCGCCCGCTTCCGCGATCGTGAAAGCAAGCTGGGTGATGAGCTGCGCAGTGGTCAGCTGGATACGGCCTATGCGCTGTTCAATCTGTCTCAGCAGCGCCGTCTGGAGCGTTACGAGTATGCCCTGACGCTGCTGAAAAAACCGATGAGCTTTGACGGCAGTGACACCATCGACGTCGATCGCAGTAAGGCGCCGTGGCCGACCAGTGTTGCCGAGCTGGATACTCTTTGGCACGCCAAGGTGAAGTATGACGCGTTGAACCTGAAGCTGACCGGTAAGGACTGGCCGGAGATCCAGAAGATCCTGACCAAACGCTATCAGTTTGCCATTAAGCGACTGACCCAGGGCAACAGCGAGGATGTCTTCCAGCTGTTTATGAATGCGTTTGCCCGTGAGATCGATCCCCATACCAGCTACCTGTCGCCACGCAATACCGAGCAGTTCAATACGGACATGAGCCTGTCGCTGGAGGGCATCGGTGCGGTGTTGCAGCAGACCGAGGATGACTATACCCAGATTAACTCTCTGGTGGCTGGCGGTCCGGCGGCCAAGAGCAAGGTGCTGAAGGTGGGTGATCGCATCGTGGCGGTGGGTCAGCCGGGCAAACCGATGGTCGATGTGATCGGCTGGCGTCTGGACGACGTGGTCGCCCTGATCAAAGGGCCAAAGGGCAGCAGGGTGCGTCTGGAGATCCTGTCGGCGGGTAAAGGCACCAAAACCCGTATCGTCACCCTGACCCGCGAACGCATCCGCTTGGAAGATCGTGCCGTGAAGATGAGTGTCAAAACGGCAGACGGTCATAAAATCGGCGTGCTGGATATTCCCGGTTTCTACGTCGGCCTGACGGAGGACGTCAAGGTTCAGCTGCAGAAGCTGGAGAAACAGCATGTGAGCGCCATCGTCATCGATCTGCGCGGCAATGGGGGCGGTGCCCTGACGGAGGCGGTCTCTCTGTCGGGTCTGTTTATACCCAGCGGGCCGGTGGTGCAGGTGCGCGATAACGTTGGCAAGGTGCGCGGGGATGAAGATACTGATGGCGTCGTCTACTACAAGGGGCCGCTGGTGGTGCTGGTCGATCGCTTTAGCGCCTCGGCCTCCGAGATTTTCGCTGCCGCAATGCAGGATTACGATCGTGCCTTGATCGTGGGTGAACCCACCTTCGGAAAGGGAACGGTACAGCAGTACCGGTCAGTGAATCGCATTTACGATCAGATGTTGCGCCCAGAGTGGCCGGATCTGGGATCGGTGCAGTACACCATTCAGAAGTTTTACCGCATCAACGGTGGCAGCACCCAGCGGAAAGGGGTAACGCCGGATATCGTGATGCCGACAGGCGTTGATCCGGCGGACACCGGCGAGAGCTTTGAGGATAATGCGTTGCCGTGGGATAGCATCAACGCCGCCGTCTATAATAAGGCCGGTGATGTACAGCGCTTTGATCCGCAGCTGATTGTGCTGCACGATGCGCGCATCGCCAAAGATCCCGAGTTCCAGTACATCGAGCAGGATATTGCCCACTACAAGGCGCTCAAGGCGCGCCGTAACATTGTTTCTCTGAACTACGCTCAGCGCGAGAAGGAGAACAAGGATGACGATGCAATTCGTCTGCAGCGGATCAACGCCCGGTTGAAGCTGGCGGGCAAGAAGCCGATCGTCTCGCTGGATGATATTCCCAAGGATTATCAGGAACCCGATACCTATCTGAATGAAACAGTAAAAATTGCCGAAGATCTGGCTCTGTTGGAGCAGAAAAGCGCACAGCAGGCTCAGATGTAGGGGTAAGCAGGGCAATGCTCCAGTGAAAAAAGGCGCGTCGCAGGTCGCGCCTTTTTTATCAGCAGCGCTCGATTTTCATTGTCACAAAATAAGCGGAAGCCTATCGAAAAATATCTATTTGTGAGCGTTGATCTTTATCAATCAGATTTTTTCTGATCGGTGTATTGTGCAGCTGATCTGAGGCAAGTGAAACGATGTCTATGAATCGTATATTTGATAGAGAAACAGTCAGCTCTGCTGAAAATTAGCGCATGCCGCCGTCAGGCTATATCAGAGTACCGGATTTGCGAGCCTCCCAACTGATGCGCCAGAGCCACCACCAGCGACTGCACCAGGCACAGCGTGGCGGACTGGGAGCGAAACGCATCCACCTGCGCCTCTTTTACCACGAAACAGAGATCGCTAAAGGTCGCGAGCGGACTAATCTGGCTGTCCGTAATGACTATCTGCTGAGCACCTACACCGGAGGCAGTTTCGCTGACCAGCACGGTTTCCTCCGCGTAGGGGGAGAAGCTGATGGATACCACAATATCGCGCGACTTGATGCGATTGATCTGCTCGTGCAGCATCCCGCCCATGCCGTCGAGCAGGATCGGGCGACAGTCGAGGTGGCTCAGCGCGTAGGTTAAGTAGGCGGCAACGCTGAATGAGCGCCGTAATCCGACAATGTAGATGGTGTCGGCTTCCGCCAGCAGCGCCACCGCACGCTGCAGCATCTCCGGTTCGGTACGGGCGGCCAAGTGCTGCAGCGCCTGGGCATTGGAGCGGGCAAACTCCTGCAGGATCTCCAGCGGCGTTTCCGGTACGGCTCCGCTCTCCATTTCACGGAACATTCGCGCACGGTCGCTGTAGCTGGCGGTCTCCTCCATCAGATTCATTCGAAACAGCTGTTTCATTTCGTTGAATCCATTGAAATCAAAGGCATTGGCAAAGCGGATAAGCGTTGATGGCGGCACCCCGGCGCGTTCAGCGATGACGGCAACCGTATCGAAAGCCACGCTGTTGGTATTGTCCAGTACGTAGCGGGATACCTGCTGCAGCCTTTTACTCAGGCTATCATAACGGTCGCGGATCTGTTGCTGTAGCTCATTCAGGCTGGATGCTGTCGTCATTTTACCCCCATAGCGTAGTTCTCTGATTCTAAACGCTACAGCGTATTTTTTAAATGGACTGCCCCCAAAACTATAGGGCAGGATCGTCTACCGGGGCGGGGTCAGTCCAACTATAGGGCAGGATCGTCTATCGGGGTGGGTGCAGTCCGGTTTTTCTCTGCAAGGATTGCCCCTCGCCACTTGCGTGATGTTTCCGGGGGCAATGATATTGTCCGATCACAGGTTTTATGCCGGAAGATAGCGAATGGAATGCTCTGCCGTATCTCCCTGAGCGTCAATAATCAGACTCCACAGACCGCTGAAGGGGATGCTGAGGTAGAGCTCCCCATAGGAGGGTTGGTTGACAGAGGCCGTTGCACTGGCCTGTTGAAGGTGTGGATTTTCATCGCTGGCCAGATGAACAGAGAACGCATGGGCACAGCGTACAATCAGCGTATCGCCGCCGAACAGATTAAGATGGGTGTGAACGACCGACATGACGAACCTCCAGCAGTAAGGAATCGAATAAGCAAGGTATTGGTAATTTATTGTGATAGCACTCACATAAGTGAGTTTTCATAGAAGCAAAAGTCTGGCGATTAAATAATGACCAATATCAATCTTTGTACAGGTATTATCGGTGTTACGCTGATGGCTTAAGCGATAAGAAATACTTATCAGCTCGCGCCGTGCAGATCTGGGGGCCGTGCCCGGTGTGGCTGTCGTATGGGGGAGGTGCGGTTGCGCTGCCCGCGTTTCTCAATCAAACCGGGCAAGGAGAGTGCGGAGGGCCCAGCGTCAGCGCAGCACCCTCCCAACGGTTAGCGGGCCAGCCAGCCCCCGTCAACGGCCAGGGTATAACCGTTGACATAGTCGGATGCCGGGGATGAGAGGAAGACCACCGGCCCCATCAGATCCTGCGGCAGGCCCCAGCGCGCTGCAGGAATACGCTCCAGGATCTCCTTGTTGCGGGATTCGTCGCTGCGCAGCTGCTGGGTGTTATTGGTGGCCATGTAGCCCGGCGCAATGGCGTTGACGTTGATGCCGTGCTTGGCCCACTCGTTGGCCAGCAGGCGGGTAACCCCCATCACCGCGCTCTTGGATGCGGTGTAAGAGGGGACCCGGATCCCCCCCTGGAACGAGAGCATGGAGGCGATGTTGATGATCTTGCCGCCCTGTCCCTGCGCAATAAACTGACGCGCCACGGCCTGCGACAGGAAGAAAACGCTCTTAATGTTCAGGTTCATCACGTCGTCCCAGTCCTTTTCGCTGAACTCCAGCGCATCCTGACGGCGGATGATCCCGGCATTGTTCACCAGAATATCGATATGACCACAGGCGGCGACGGCCTGGGACACCAGATCCGGGATCACCGCCTGATCGCGCAGGTCAGCGGTCAGGCTGACAAACTGGCGTCCCAGTGCGCGCACCTTTTCTGCGGTCTCCGTCGGCTCGACCACGTTGACGCCGACGATATCGCAGCCGGCCTGCGCCAGACCCAGCGCCATGCCCTGACCCAGACCGGTATCGCACCCGGTCACCATCGCAACTTTACCCTGCAGAGAGAATGTATCCAGAATCATGCCTTTTATCCTTTAATTGGCGCGCCGGCATCCCCGCCGACGTGCGGATGAATGAAAAATAACGGTTAGCGCAAATCGGTAATGGCGAGGTGGTCCATATCGTCAAAAACCTGGTTTTCCCCCACCATGCCCCAGATAAAGGTGTAGGCCCGGGTGCCGACGCCCGAATGGATAGACCAGCTGGGGGAGATCACGGCCTGTTCGTTGCGCATCACGATATGCCGCGTCTCCTGCGGTTCTCCCATCATGTGGAATACGCAGCTGTCCGGCGCCATATTGAAATAGAAGTAAACCTCCATGCGGCGCTCATGGGTGTGGCACGGCATGGTATTCCACAGGTTGCCCTCTTCAAGCTCCGTCAGACCCATCGACAGCTGACAGGTCGGCAGCACCTCCGGCACCATGTATTTATTGATGGTACGGCGGTTGCTGCTCTTGGTATCGCCCAAGGTCTGCGGAGAGACTTCAGCCGGAGTGATCTTGCGGTTTGGGTAGTGGGTATGGGCCGGCGCGCAGTTGTAGTAGAACTTGGCCGGGCAGGCGCTATCCAGGCTGGCGAAACGCAGGTCGCGGGCGCCCTGGCCGACATACAGCGCCTCACGCGGGCCGATTTCATAGCACTTACCGTCGACGTCAATGGTGCCGGGGCCGCCGATATTGATAACGCCCAGCTCGCGGCGCTCAAGAAAATAGCCGACGCCCAGCTGCTTTCCCACCTCGTTGCCGATAGAGACACTCTGCGTCACGGGCATGATGCCACCGACGATTATGCGATCGATATGGCTGTAGACCATGGTATAGCGATCGGCGTCGAAGACGGTATCGATGAGAAACTCACGACGCAGACCGGCGGTGTCGAGCTGCTTCGCGTGATCGCTGTGGATGCTTTGACGGACTTCCATTTTTACCTCGTTATGCTCAGTAACACCCGACGGGCTCAGGCTCAGGCATTGGGCCGATCCCGTGTGCTGATGAGGATCCTAACTCAATCCTTGCAGGGCTTCAATACAAAATGAAATACTGTTTTGATTTTTTAGAATCATGATTGCATTTTTATGGAATTCCCCGGAGGCTCCGGATCCCGTGGCCACCAGACAGTGGTTTCGTGGGGGGAGGGATGATTTTTAGCGGTTGTGCCGTGCCTTGCTTTTGAGATAACGGGGTAGCGTGGAGGTTTAAAATAATTTACGTGAATGCGCTGTCATTAGCGGGCTGAGGGGGTAAGCTCATTCCATAGGCAGTTTCCGTGCGCATGAGGGCTGCCATGGGAGGCCTCATGCGCAGTAAGACGCTGGAATCGACAAGGAGCAAAAAATGAGAAAATTGACGGTGATGGCGCTGGCGGCGTCGCTGGCGCTGGGCGTGGGGGCGGCCTGGGCACAGCCGCAGCAGGATGACGATACGCCGCCCTGCTGGCAGGACGGCGGTATGATGATGGGCTCTGGCTATCACCATATGATGTGGCGCGCCGGTCATCATGGACGCTACCGTGGTGGTATGTTTGATGGATTGACGCTCAGCGATGCGCAGCGTCAGCAGATGCGGGATATCGCGCGCCAGTATGCCGCTCAGAGCGACAGCGCCGCCTGGCACGATGCCTTTAAACAGCGCCAGCAGATCATTACCGGCGACAAATTTGACGAAAATGCCGTGCGTGCGCAGCTGGACGCCTCAGGCGCCAAGCGCAATCAGCAGCTGGTTCAGCGTTTGAAGATGGATCACCAGATGTACAACGTGCTGACGCCGGAGCAGAAAAAGGCCTTTAACGATAGCGCCGAGCGCGGTCTGCAGCAGATGCAGCAATATCACGATCGCGGGATGCATCAATAAATTAAGCGGATGGGGCGCCCCGCACCGCGGGGCTCTGATCAGTTTCAGCGAATTATCGGGGTTGTGCTGTATTTTTAACTGGATTAATTAATATTTTTCCTATGTAATTCTATTATCCCGCGCCGCGCTGGCAATTTTATTTACGGTGCGCCCGCTGACCGTGTCGGCATTGCCTTGCGCCGCGGTGGTGGCAGGGGATACGCCAGCGCAATAGCCAATTTTATCCCGACTCTTCATAATTAATCCATAATTAAGCTATTTCGCGTAATTCTGCTTTCAGTTATTTACACTGGATATAAGTACTTGAACTCTTTTCCGCTAAATTTATTTCCAGACACACGGCGAAATTACCGAACATAAATTGATACAGAGGAATTCTCAATGCGTAAAATGACGGCACTCCTTCTTGCTTCGACCCTGGCGTTGGGCGTTGGCGCGGCGAATGCGGCCGATAGTACCGCCGCGCAGGCGCAGAATGGCACGGGTAATGGTAATGGCATGGGGATGATGCACCATCAAAATCAGATGATGCAGAAAAAAGGCGCCCGGCACGACGGCGGCATGCTGGCCGGGATCCAGCTGACGCCGGAGCAGCGCCAGCAGATCCGCGACATTCGTCTGCAGTTCCGCAGCGCGCACCCGATGCACCATAACGTGGACCACTTTAAGCAGCTGCACCAGCTGGTTGCCAGCGATAAGTTTGATGAGGCGGCCGCGCGCGCGCAGATTGAGGCCAACAACAAAACGCGTAATGATGCGGCGCTGGCAAGGATGAAGATGGAAAACCAGATCTACAATCTGCTGACCCCGGAGCAGAAGACGCAGGTTAACCAGAATTTTGAAAAGCGCGTGCAGCTGATGCTGGATCGTCAGGGGAAAATGAATCAGTCCCAGCAGTAACCTTGACGCTGCGCTGAATAACGCCCCATTGGGGCGTTTTTTTATGGCGGAAGTAGCGGATAACCACGTCAGATTGCCCGCTACGCAAGACCACTGAGATCTGCGATAGATTAACCCGCAGGATGCGCGACGCCAGCGTTGCTGTATCCTGAGTCTGCGGCGTACCGCTTGCCAGAATGGCGATTTGCCGGTTTACGGCCCTATCTTGTTGCTGAGCCGTATCACGACAGGCCTGTCACGCTGGCACATGATGTGGTTTGGGGCTGTATCCTTCGGCACTTCCCGGCCATCGCTGCCCCAGTCGTCGCCGGTGAGCGTACCGATGTTGAATGGCATAAGGCGTGCCGGTAGCTCCCGGCAGGTTTCATCGGTTCGGGGGCCAAACCTGTAGGCCAGTACACCGCCTGTTTTGGTGTTGTACGCGTACCAGACCCGCGTTGCCAGGCTTTACTGCCAACGAGGCATCATTTTGTTCATCCAGTTCGCAGATAAGTGCCACATCAGCAGGGGTGACGGGAGAAGCGGTTATTCGCGTTGGCGCGTGCTTTTTAAAGTCCGGATGACGGTGTCAATGCCAATTTTCAGTGTACTGGCGGTATCGCGAACCCCGGCACCCTTGGCGGCATTTCAGTGATCTGCTCCTTTATTCCCGGTTTACGGGCTTCATAAGTGTAAGTGAGTTGAAACACCCGGTGGCAGCCATGGCAGCGAAACCGGTCATGGCCTACAGGGTTCTGGCCATGGCGGTAACCTGAGCAGAGTGACAAGGGGGACAATGAACCTTAACGCTGGCCATAAGGGAACCTAAACCCTATCTATAGCTCAGGGAGCTGTCGTCACTCCCCGCTTAAAACAATCCACGCGTCTGATGCGAGCTTAGGGGTTTCAGCCGGCGGCGTATACGCCATACGGGTATCGCCATTGATGGTATGTCCCGCCCCGTGGCGGCGGTGGAAAAGGCGCCAGTTACGCCGTTCCGGGCGTCTAAGGCTTGAAAGCCGGGCGCGCTCTACTCATACTGCAGACGGAATCCCTTCATTCTCCGTCGCCTGCGGCATCCGTGGGAGAATTAAGGGGCTCGACGCGGGGTAGGGCCTTTCTTCGCAGGCGCGCCGCGGTGCGTGAAGCGTGTTCCGTGTGTCAGAACGAGGCCCTTATCATCACCCTCCCTATCTCTGTTTAAGGATATCTGTCATGGCTGAAGAGACTATTTTTAGCAAAATTATCCGCGGTGAAATTCCCGCTGATGTGGTGTACCAGGACGATCTGGTCACGGCGTTTCGCGATATTTCGCCACAGGCGCCGAGCCATGTACTTATCGTGCCGAATACGTTGATCCCAACGGTGAACGATGTGCAGCCGCAGGATGAGGCGGCGTTGGGGCGGATGATCAGCACGGCGGCGAAAATCGCGCGCCAGGAGGGGGTTGATGAGAGCGGCTACCGCTTGGTGATCAACTGCAACCGTGACGCGGGGCAAGAGGTGTTCCATATCCATATGCATCTGCTCGGCGGACGCCCGCTGGGGCCATTGCTGGCGCGCTGACCGCGGCCAGAAACCGGGCAGGAGGGGGTATGGCAGGGAATCGCAGTTGGGCTACGCTGGCGCTATTGGCGCCGCTGTGGCTGGCCGGATGCGCAGCGCCGTCACGGATCCCGATCAACGCGGAGCAGCGGCTGGTGATGGAGCCGGGGCTGCTGGCGGCGGGTGTCACGGCCAGCGCGCCGCAGATAACGGTGCAGGAGAGCGGACGCACCGCCCAGGCACAGGTCAGCTACGGTGACGGAGAGGGCGGCGTGACGCTGCCGCTGCACTACCGTTTCTATTGGTATGATACCCGGGGGCTGGAGATCGCGCCCGCGCCGGCGCCAGTCCGCCTGACGCTGCAGAGTGGAGAACGGGTCAGACTGACGTCGTTCAGCCGGGATCCGCAGGCGCGTCAGGTGCGGCTATATCTTTATTACTGATGGGTAAACAGGATTGATCATGATGATGAAGAGAATGACGGGGATCGCGCTGGCCGCGCTGCTGCTAAGCGGCTGTCAGGGGCTGTTGCAGCGCGGTGAGAGACCCTCTCAGCCGCCGGCGCCAACGACATCGGCAAAGCCCAGCGTGGTGCCGACACCGCGGCCGCCGGTCGTCACCCCGGTACCGCAGCCGCCCAAGATGAGCAGCCTGGACTGGCAGGGTAGCTTTGCGCCGCTGATCGATCAGCTGTTGAGCGCTCAGGGGGGCGAGACCGGCAGTATTCTGCTGGTGGATGGGGTGCAAAATAAAACCAACGGTCAGCTGGGGATGGCCAACGCCAGCGAGGTGCTGCGCAGCGCGCTGGCCGGTAACCCCCGTTTTCAGCTGGTGTCGGCGGCGCAGTTGGCACAGGCCAAACAGAGTCTGGGGCTGGCGGCCAATGACAGCCTCGGATCGCGCAGTAAGGCGATCGGTTTGGCGCGGCAGGTGAGTGCCCAGTATGTGCTGTATACCACCGTCAGCGGCAATGTGCAGGCGCCGCGTCTGGCGATGCAGCTGATGCTGGTGCAGAGCGGGGAGATCATCTGGTCGGGTAAAGGCTCGGTTGCGCTCTGATCCGTCGGCCGTACAGGCGCAGCTGCGGGCGGTGCTGTGCCGCCGATTTCCCTCGCTGCCGGGCGCCGGCTGGCAGTTTAGCCTGACGCAGGGGCTAAGCGGCGATAACTGGCGCGCGCAAAATGGTGACAGCGTCACTATTTTACTGCGTCCGATAATGCTGCAGCGGCACCATCTGGGCATCGATCGGCGTCGTGAGGGGCGGGCGCTGCGGATGGGCGCCGCGGCCGGGCTGGGGCCAACCTGCTATGGGGCCGTTGATGGCTGGCTGTTGGCCGGTTGGCTGCCCGGCGAAACGCTGGCGCCGGGGGCGCTGTCTACGGCGCAGCTGGCGGCGCTCGTCGTGCGCCTGCACCGCCTGCCGCCGCGTCTGACAGCGCGCTCGCTGCGGCGCTATTGCGCCGCCTACTGGGCGCAGCTGGCGCCCGGGCGCCGCGGATTTCTGGCGCAGCGCGTGCACCGCCGCTGGCAGCGCCGCCGTGAGCCGCGGCCCCTTAAGCTGGCGCTGCTGCATATGGATATTCACGATGGCAATCTGATCGACGCCGACGGTGCCGTGGGGCTGATCGACTGGGAGTATGCCGCCAGCGGCGATATCGCGCTGGATTTGGCGGCGCTGAGCCGTAACTATGCCCTGAACGGCGCCGGACGGGCCGGGCTGGTCGCAGCCTACTGTCGTCATGGGGGCTATAGTGACGCCGCACGTCTGCTGCATCAGCTGAATCGCTGGCTGGGCTGGGTGGACTATATGGCCTGGCTGTGGTTTGAGTTGCGCTGGCAGCAGACCCAACAACCTATTTACCGTCAGCAGGCCGATGTCCTGCTGCGCAATTTAACCCAATAATCCATGCGGCGCGCGGCGCCGCCAGAGAGGAGACGTCGTGTGGGTCCTGTAATGCTGGATGTTGTCGGCCATGAGCTGGATGCCGAGGAGCGTGAGATCCTGGATCATCCGTTGGTCGGTGGCGTGATCCTGTTTAGCCGTAATTTTGACGATCCGGCACAGCTGCGTGAGCTGGTGCGCCAAATCCGCCAGGCGGCACGCCACCCTTTACTGGTGACCGTCGATCAGGAGGGGGGACGGGTGCAGCGCTTCCATCAGGGGTTTACCCGCCTGCCGGCAGCGCAGTCCTATGCCGCGCTCAACACGCCGCAGGAGGCGCAGCGTCTGGCGTTGGAGGGCGGCTGGCTGATGGCCTGCGAGATGATCGCCATGGATATCGATCTGAGTTTTGCCCCGGTGCTGGATTTGGGGCACGGCAGTGCCGCCATCGGCGAACGTGCGTTCCACCGGGAGGCAGAGAGCGCCATTCCGCTGGCGCAGGCGTTTATCGACGGGATGCACCAGGCGGGAATGAAGGCGACCGGCAAGCATTTTCCGGGGCATGGCAAGGTGAGTGCGGACTCCCATAAAGAGACGCCGATCGACGCGCGTCCGCTGGTGCAAATCGTTGAGCATGATATGGTTATTTTCAGGACGCTGAATGCGTGCGGCAAGCTGGATGCGGTCATGCCTGCCCACGTGATCTATTCACAGGCGGATTCCCGCCCGGCCAGCGGCTCACCCTACTGGCTGCAGCAGGTACTGCGCCAGACCCTGGGCTTCGAGGGGGTGGTCTTCTCGGACGATCTATCGATGAACGGCGCCGCGGTGATGGGCAGCTATGCGCAGCGGGCGCAAGCGTCTCTGGATGCCGGCTGCGATATGGTGCTGGTATGCAATAACCGCCAGGGTGCTATCAGCGTGCTGGACCACCTGTCTGCTGCGGGGTCACCGCGTATTGCCCGCCTGCGTCACCGTGGTCAGGTTGATCGCGAGGGGCTGATGGGCAGCGCGCGCTGGAAGCAGGCGCATCAGGATTTGCAACGCTTACACCAGCGTTGGGAGGAGGCCAAACAGGCCTGAGATCTGGCGCCGGATAACTTATCAGGTGCGGGGCCGCCGCCGTGTGCGGCGTTGATGACACGTGCGGGAGACCGCTTAGGGAGACGTATGATTATTTATTTACATGGTTTCGACTCCACCAGTCCGGGCAATCATGAAAAGGTACTGCAGCTGCAGTTTATCGATACGGATGTGCGGCTGATCAGCTACAGCACGCGTCATCCGCGGCATGACATGCAGTATCTGCTCAACGAGGTGAGTCGGGTCGTCCGTCAGGGTGATGATCCGGGGGCGCTGATCTGCGGCGTCGGGCTCGGGGGATTCTGGGCCGAGCGCATCGGGTTTCTCTGCGGCATCCGCCAGGTGATGGTGAATCCGAACCTGTTCCCGCAGGAGACGATGCCGGGGCTCATCGATCGCCCCGAAGAGTACGCGGATATCGCCACCAAGTGCGTGGAGAATTTCCGCAGCCGTAACCGCGGCCGCAGCCTGGTGCTGCTGTCGCGCCACGATGAGGTGCTGGACAGTCAGCGTAGCGCCGGGCTGCTGGCGCCGTACTATGATGTGGTGTGGGATGAGCAGCAGGGGCATAAGTTCTCCAGCCTGTCACCGCATCTGCAGCGGATCCGCGCGTTTAAGAGCGTGGCCTGAGGGGCGATGGCAGGGGGAGAGGCTCCCCCTGCGCTGGGGGATTAGCGTCCGGCCTTCAGCTTCTGGAAATCGGTTTCGTAGATTTCGCTGGCGCTGCCGACGTCATTCTGCCACTCGCCTTTGGCGATGGTCTCCGCATCCGGATAGAGCGACTTGTCGCTGACCACCTCTTTAGGCAGCAGCTTTTGGGCCGCCAGGTTCGGGGTTGGATAGCCGATGGTTTCCGCGACCTGCGCGGCGACGTCCGGGCGCAGCAGGAAGTTAATCAGCTTCATCGCGCCTTCGGGGTTTTTGGCATTGGCCGGAATAGCCAGGCTGTCCATCCAGAAAATGGCGCCCTCTTTTGGCCAGACGATCTGCACCGGGGTGTCGGCCTGACGCGCCACATAGGCGGAGCCATTCCAGATCATGCCCAGATTGACCTCGCCCTCCATAAACGGGTTGGCCGGGTTATCGGAGTTGAAGGCCAGTACGTTGGGCATCAGCTTTACCAGCTCCTGATAGGCCGCCTGGATCTGCTTGGGATCGGTGGTATTGCCTGAGTAACCCAGCTTGCGCAGGGCTATCTGGAACACTTCGCGCGCATCGTCCGTCAGCAGCAGGCTGCCCTTATACTCCGGCTTCCACAGGTCGGCCCAGCTGGTCACGCTGGCTGGATCGATGACATCGCTGTTGACCCCGATCGCCGTCGCACCCCAGATGTAGGGGATGGAGTAGTCATTTTTCGGGTCAAACGACTTGTGTAGCAGATTGGGATCCAGGTTGTGGAAGTTGCTCAGCTTATCGCGATCGATCTTTTGCAGCATCCCTTCGTTACGCATCTTGGCGACATAGTAGGTGGAGGGTACCACCAGATCGTAGGCGCCTTCCCGGTACGTCTTCAGCTTGGCGTACATGGTTTCGTTGGATTCATAAGTCGAATAGATGACTTTGATTCCGGTTTCCCTGGTGAACTGCTCCAGCAGTCCCGGCGGGACATATTCGGTCCAGTTGTAGAAGTAGACCGTATTATTGTCGGTTTTCGGCGCATCGGCAGCATGTGCGGCATGAGCTCCCATTGCCAGCAAACCTGCGGCTACCAGAGGTGACCACTTTTTCATTCAGCGTATCCCTATAGTGAAGGTCGAAACAGAAGATGGAACTGTCCGCTGTCGTAACACCTTGGCGTACCACAACAAACAGGCGGGCTATTATAGGAGCGGTGGCGGTGGGGGTAAAGCCTTGGCCGCTGTCGGCCGCTGGCGGCCAAGCGTACCGTCGGCAAGGGGCGTGGACGGCGGTGTGGCGGAGATTAGCGAGACGACTGTTGGTTGAGTCGGGCGTAGGCCTGCTCATGAAAGCCCTGGCGGCGTGACCCGCTCCCCGTATGTGGTCTATGCATAATCAGGAATAACCGGCCTTATTCTGGCTGCATATTCTGGCAACCGGCGGATTTTTCAGTAAACGCTGGGGGCATCCAGCCCGGTGCACAATGGGGACGACGCGGGTTATAGCGTATGTGACAGGTCTCGATTTTGCCCGTTCATCCTCCAGAGAGATGCACCCGTTCTCATTCAGACCCGCCTGCCTTAACCTGCCGTTGAAGGATCCCACCGTCGCGTTGTCCGCCGGTGTTCCCGGGCGGGAGACGCCGATCCCGCTTTCATACACCCAACTATCCAATATGTTCCCTGCAAATCCAGAGCCATTATCGGCTTTCAGCACCTGCGGTAAAGGACGCCTGTGCACTATGCTATCCAGCATCCCGGCCACGTCTGTCGGACGCCTATCCTTCCTGCAGCATCGTCTTGTCGGGGCTGAGATCAATAGACATCTTCTCTCTTCAGCCGTAGATTTCCTTTGCCCGTTGCCGCATAGGTTTGAGTTCAGAGGGGGAAATTTCGCCGTATTGCTTTCGTCAGGTGTAAAAGTGGTGCCGGAGATACCCAGCTTGCGGCAGACATCGGGCACGGACGTATCCAGCTCAGTCTGCTTCAGGGCAAAGACAATCTGCTCTTCAGTGAATCGTGACTTTTGCATCGGCACCACCTCGGTTCAGGGGCGTGTTTATCATGCCGGAATGCTGTTTCTGAATGGCGCAGGATTTTGGGGCAGGGTCAAATCCAAACAGCCGCCTGGAACTAGGGCCGCATGGTTAACAGCACGGCGATACCGATTAAATCGCCGAAGATAAATGCGGTAACAAAAAAGATAATTGGCCTCCCGGAAAGGGGGACGATGCAAGGCAGGCGGCGTAGAGGCCGCCTGCCTTGAGACTAGCTGCGGGTGCGGTCGCGCAGGATCAGCTGGCTGGCGAGCACCAGCAGCAGCGACAGCGCCAGCAGGATGGTGGCCAGGGCGTTGACCTCCGGAGAGACCCCCACCTTGACCATCGAGTAGATTTTCAGCGGCAGGATCTCATAGCCCGGCCCGGTGACAAAGGAGGAGACCACGACATCGTCCATCGACAGTGTGAAGCTCAGCAGCCAGCCCGCGGCCACCGCCGGCATGGCCAGTGGCAGCAGGATTTTGCGCAGGATAACCAGCTCGCTGGCGCCGAGATCGCGGGCGGCCTCCAGCATGCGGACGTCAAAGCCCCGCAGACGGGAGTAGACGGTGACCACCACGAAGGGCAGGCAGAAGGTAATGTGCGAGAACAGCAGGGACCAGAATCCCAGGGAGACCCCCAGCAGCATAAACAGCACCAGCAGTGAGATGGCCATGACGATATCCGGGGACATCATGACCACAAACAGCATACCGCTGACGAAGGGCTTGCCGCGGAAGTGATAGCGGAACAGCGCCACGGCGGTCAGGGAGCCTATCAGGGTGGCAAAGGTGGCGGAGAGCACAGCCATGGTGATCGAGTGGCCCGCCGCCTGCAACAGGCTATCGTTGTTCATCAGCGTGCTGTACCAGCTCAGGGTAAAGCTTTTCCAGCTGATGCCGAAGCGCGAGCTGTTAAACGAGTTCGCGATCAAAATAATGATAGGGATATATAAGTAAGCGTAGATGAGGGACATGAAGCCCCCGCGCATCAGGCGTCCGAGCATGGCAGATCCTCCCGGGCGGCGCGGCATACGCACGCGTTATACTTATGCAGATTAGACAATTTTGTTATCTTCTCCAAACCATTCGACAAAATTTTATAATATAAAACAAATGGATATTAAATATTGACCTCTCGGTACGACGCCAACACCGCGCCTGTCCGTCAGTCTGCCAAATCGCTGGCCTTACGGTTGAGCAGCTTACCGACCCGGTAGTAGATCAGCAGCATCACCCCCATCACCAGCGTCAGGCAGATGCTGGTGGCGGCGCCAAACGGCCAGTCGCGGATATTGAGGAACTGGCTCTTGATGACGTTGCCGATCAGCAGGTTTTTGGCGCCGCCCAGCAGGTCGGCGATGTAGAACATGCCCAGCGACGGCAGCAGCACCAGCAGGCAGCCGGCGACGATCCCCGGCATGGTCAGCGGGACGATGATGCGCATGAAGGTCTGTAGCCGGTTGGCGCCCAGGTCGCGCGCCGCCTCCAGCACCGAGCGATCCAGCTTTTCAATGCTGGAGTAGAGCGGCATCACCATAAAGGGCAGCAGAATGTAAATCAGCCCCAGCACCACCGCCGTGGAGGTGTACATCAGCCGCAGCGGCTGATCGATGATGCCGACCCAGAGCAGGAAGTCGTTGAGGTAGCCGCGGGTGCTGAGGAACAGCTTCAGCCCGTAGATCCGGATCAGCGAGTTGGTCCAGAACGGGACGATCAGCAGAAACAGCAGCAGCGGGCGTACCCGGTGGGGCAGCCGCGCCAGAATAAAGGCAAAGGGATAGCCGATGACCAGACAGCACAGGGTGGCGATCAGCGCCATGTTGAGCGAGTGCAGCAGCACCTCGGCATACAGCGGATCGAACAGCCGGGCGTAGTTGCCCCAGGTGAACACCATCTGTACCAGGCTGGCGTCATCGCGGGTCAGAAAGCTGGTGCCGATGATCATCAGGTTAGGCAGGAAGACGAACAGCGACAGCCAGCCTACCACCAGCGCGATCACGACATTTTGAAACAGTTTACGCGATTTCTTCATCAGGCAGCACCACCTCCCAGCTTTCGACCCAGGTGACTGCGACCTTCTGATCGAGCGAATGGTCTACGTCGGGATCGTCCTCGTTGAAAAACTCGCTGACCATCACCATCTTGCCGTTTTCCAGTTCTACGCTGGACTCCAGGGTCATCCCTTTGTAGTTGCGCTCGCGCACATAGCCGATGATACCGTCGACCTGCTCGCTGTCGCTGATCTCCTCCACGCGCAGGTCTTCCGGCCGCAGCAGCACCTTGAGTCGGTCGCCCTGGCTGACCGGCAACACCGGGTTGACGTAGATATCGCATTCGCGTCCCTCTACGTTGGCGCGCACCCGCTGCTCATCGATACGCTGCAGCACCTCGGCATCGAATATGTTGATTTCGCCGATAAAGCTGGCCACAAACAGGTTTTTCGGCTCCTCGTAGATCTCACGCGGCGAGCCGTCCTGCTCGATACGTCCATCGCGCATCACGATGATGCGGTCGGACATGGTCAGCGCCTCTTCCTGATCGTGGGTGACGAAGATAAAGGTAATGCCCAGCTTGCGCTGCAGCGCCTTCAGCTCGTTCTGCATCTGCTTGCGCAGCTTGTAGTCCAGCGCCGACAGCGACTCGTCCAGCAGCAACACCCGCGGTTTATTGACCACCGCGCGGGCGATGGCCACCCGCTGCTGCTGGCCGCCGGAGAGCTGATGTGGGCGGCGCTGGGCCAGCTCGTCCAGCTGCACCATGCGCAGGGCATCCATGACGCGCGGCGCGATGTCATGGTGCGGGGTTTTCTGCATGCGCAGGCCAAAGGCCACGTTTTCAAAGACGCTCATGTGCGGAAACAGGGCGTAGCTCTGGAAGACGGTATTGACGTGGCGCTGCTCGGCCGGCTGGTGGGTGATCTCCTCGCCATCCAGTGCAACATGGCCGCTGTCGACCTCTTCCAGCCCGGCGATCAGGCGTAGCACTGTGGTCTTGCCACAGCCGGAGGGGCCAAGAATAGTGACAAATTCACCGTGATTAATACTCAGGTCGAGATCGGGAATGATCGCTTTGCCGTCAAAGGATTTGCGGATATGGGTCAGGCATACGACCGGAAGCGCCTGGGCGTCTACAGAGGAAGTCTCAGTCATTTAATAGTTACTCTATCCCGAGAGATGTTGCAGATAGAACCGCCGCTGAAAAAGACTGCGTGAGCAAACCGGGACTCCCGGGCGCTCGAAACCAGCGGCGTCGATCAAATTTTTAGAGCGCGCATGATAGACCCTGCGGGCAATAATTGAAAGCTAAGGCGTGCAGAATTCACGGATTTCCTGCGTAAATCCCGACATTTGCTCCGATTCGTTTACAAATTATTCACCGCTTTTGCTGAATCTGGATAGAGGTCATATTTTTTCTGTCAGGAGAAAAGGCAAACCCCGGTAAAAATGACCTGACGCAATATTTCGCCGGAGGTGGCTCCGCATAATGGGGCAACAAGAAGGGAGAAAATACCAAATGAATAACTTACTTGATCGTTTTCTTAACTATGTTTCGTTTGACACACAGTCCAAGCCCGGAGTACGTCAGGTTCCGAGCACCGAGGGACAGTTCAGGCTGGCCCGCGCACTGCAAAGCGAGCTGCTGGCGCTGGGGCTGGAGCAGGTCACGCTCAGCGAACACGGCTGCGTGATGGCGACGCTGCCCGCCAACGTGGCCTGGCCGGTGCCAACCATCGGTTTTATCGCCCATATGGATACGGCGCCGGACGCCAGTGGTAAAAACGTGAATCCGCAGATCGTCGAAAATTACCGCGGTGGCGATATCGCCCTGGGGATCGGCGATGAAATTCTCTCTCCGGTGATGTTTCCGGTGCTGCACCAGCTGCTGGGGCAGACCCTGATCACCACCGACGGCAAAACCCTGCTGGGGGCCGACGATAAGTCGGGGATCGCCGAAATTATGACGGCGATGGTGCGTCTCAAGCAGGGAAATACCCCCCACGGTGAGATCCGGGTAGCCTTTACCCCGGATGAAGAGGTGGGTAAGGGCGCCCAGCATTTCGACGTCGCGGCCTTTGGCGCGGAGTGGGCCTACACCGTGGACGGTGGTGGCGTGGGCGAGCTGGAGTGTGAAAACTTTAATGCGGCCTCCGTCAACATCAAGATCATCGGCAATAACGTACATCCGGGCAGCGCCAAGGGGGTGATGGTTAACGCCCTGGGGTTGGCAAACCGTATTCATGCGCTGCTGCCGGCGGCGGAGGTGCCGGAGCAGACCGACGGCTATGAGGGGTTCTACCACCTGGTGTCGATGAAGGGCAGCGTGGAGAAGGCCGAGATGCACTACATCGTGCGCGACTTCAGCCGCGAGGGGTTTGAGGCGCGCAAGAAGCACATGATGGCGATTGCCAAGCAGGTGGGCCAGGGATTGCACCCGGACTGCTACATCGAGGTGACGCTGGACGACAGTTACTACAATATGCGTGACGAGGTGGCGAAGCACCCTCATATCGTCGCCCTGGCGCGTCAGGCGATGTGCGATCTGGCGATCGAGCCCATCGAGCGGCCGATCCGCGGCGGCACCGATGGGGCGCAGCTGTCATTCCACGGCCTGCCGTGCCCGAACCTGTTTACCGGTGGCTATAACTTCCACGGCAAGCATGAGTTTATTACGCTGGAGGGGATGGAGAAGGCGGTATCGGTGATCATGCGTATCGCTGAGCTGACCGCCGGGCGCGCACGCGTCGCCGGATAATCTGGACCGCTGTACGGCGGCCGGGGATGGCCGTCGTATCCGGGGTGTCGCGCGATGGGCGGGGCACCCCGTGTTTTGCGCCGGATTCAGCAGGTGCCGTTGGTGAACAGGCGCGTCAGGTGCTCACGGTAGCGCGCCACATTGTGCTCGACGTCCGGCCGCTTGATGACGTCGGTGCACAGGAAGGTCGGCAGGGGCGCCATACCGAGGAACTGGTTGGCCTTGTGAAAGTGCAGGTAGACGCCGTCGATCCCCTGGCCGTGGAAGAACTGGGCCGGATCGTCAAAGGCCTCCTGCGGCGCATTCCAGGTTAGCGACAGCATATATTTTTTGTCCTGCAGCAGTCCGCCGGAACCATATTTTTTACTGGTGTCGGCGCGGGTACGGCCATCGTTGGTGTACAGACGGCCATGACCGGCGGTGAAGACCTCATCAAGGTATTTTTTGACGATCCAGGGTTCCCCCATCCACCATCCCGGCATCTGATAGATGATGCAGTCCGCCCACAGGAGATTCTCCACCTCCTGTGCTACTTGGTATCCCTCAGCGATCGTCGTCGCGCGCAGCTGGTGTCCCAGCTCGCCCAGGTGCTCTTGGGCGGTGTCGTGTAGCGTGGTGTTCAACTGGCCGTTCGAGTGGCCGAAGGGTTTCATGCCGTTAAGCAATAGGATATGACTCATGACTGGCTCCAGTGCGCCCGATGGGCAGCATGACGGATACGTAAATGAATGTTTATAAAACTATCATTGTGATTACTCTATTGGAACGCGTCGCGGCGGGAGAGGGCACAAAAAGGGCCGTTGGGCATCAGGGGATCGCCTAAAAAAATGGCCCGCGCGGGGCGGGCCAGAGCCTTCAGATCAGGCGCTGAAGGGGCGGGCGATCAGGCTGCGGGTATCGAGGCGAACCTCGCTCAGGGTCACCGGAACGGTATCGCCCTGGCGGTAGACGACGCGGCCTTTCACCTGAAGGGTGCCGTTCTCCTGACTGCATACCATCTCGTCGCGCACGGCATGGATAAAGGAGGCCGGAATAAAGGCCACCGCGCCATTTTCCAGCAGGCGGACGCGCATGCCACCGCGTGAGATATCGATGATCTCGGCGTTGAATGGAATCGGGGCGTTAACCCTCTCCTTCAGGAAGCGGGCGTACAGCCAGTCGCCGACGTCGCGCTCCGCCATCCGGTTCTGGCGGCGGCGCTCGGCCAGCTGCTGCGTCATTGCCTGGACCGGCCGCGTCGTCGGCTTACCGGCGATCAGTGCCTTCAGCAGACGGTGGTTGACCATATCGCCATACTTGCGGATCGGTGAAGTCCAGGTGGCGTAGGCCTCCAGCCCCAGGCCAAAGTGCGGCCCCGGCTCGGTGCTGATTTCGGCAAAGGTCTGGAAGCGGCGGATACGGCTATCCAGGAAGGTGCCCGGCAGCGAGTCGAGATGGCGGCGCAGGGTGCAGAAGCCGTCCAGGGTCAGCAGCGCTTCGGCGTTGGTGGCGACGTCGTTGGCGTTCAGTAATGAGACGGCCTGTTCCACCAGCGCCGGATCGAAGCCGGTATGGACGTTGTAGATCCCGAATCCGAGGCCTTCGCGCAGCACCAGCGCCGCACAGACGTTGGCAGTGATCATGCACTCTTCCACGATGCGGTTGGCCACGCGGCGCGGCTCCGCGACGATATCGGTGACGTTGCCGTGATCGTCGAGGACAAAGCGGTAGTCCGGGCGATCGCGGAACACCAGGGCATGCTGCTGACGCCACTGGGTACGGGCGTTGGCCACGCGGTGCAGCAGGCGGATCTGGGCAGCGATATCGTCGCTCGGCGGCTGCCAGTCGCCGCAGTCCTCCAGCCAGTCGGAAACCCGATCGTAGGCCAGCTTGGCTTTGGACTCGATCCAGCCGCTGAAGAAGCGGATGTCGTTGCGCAGACCGCCGTCGGCGTCGAGGGTGACCTCGCAGGCCAGCACCGGACGGCGCTGCCCTTCGCGCAGTGAGCACAGGTCGTCGGAGAGATCGCGCGGCAGCATCGGGATGTTAAAGCCCGGGAGATAGGTGGTGAAGGCGCGATGACACGCTTCGGCGTCCAGCGGGCTGTCGGCGCTGACGTAGGCCGTCGGATCGGCGATGGCAATGGTCAGACGCAGGCTGCCGTCGGGGTTCTCGCGCACGTGCAGCGCATCATCCATGTCTTCGGTGCTGGCGCTGTCGATGGTGACAAACGGCAGCGCGCACAGATCTTCGCGATCCAGTCCCTCCTCCAGCAGGGTTCCCGCCTGCCACTGCGGTGCACTGCACGCCAGATCGTGACGGGCCAGGGTGACCCACCAAGGGGCAAAGTGGTCGCCGCCGTCGGTGATGAAGGCGGTGATCTCGGCAAAGAAGCTGCGGTCGCCCTTCAGTGGGTGGCGGCGCATTTCGGCCAGCACCCAGTCTCCCTGCCTGAAGGCGCGATCCAGACCGCGTGCCGGACGACAGCCGATGGCGTCTTTCAACAGCGGATGGTCCGGGATAATGGACAGGCGCTCATCGTTCTCTTTTTTCTGAATACGGCCGACAAAACGGGTCAGGAATGGCTCCAACAGCTCTTCCGGCTCGGCGATTTCACGCTCTTTATCAACCTGAACGGCGGCACGGATGCGGTCACCGTGCATCACTTTCTTCATTTGCGGCGGTGGAATGAAATAGCTTTTCTGCGCGTCAACCTCTAAAAAGCCAAAGCCTTTGTCGGTTCCCTTGACCACGCCTTCCACACGGGGAGTCTGCGAGTGAAGTTGCTGTTTTAGCTGGGCAAGCAGCGGGTTGTCCTGAAACATAGTGTGAAATAGTGATTCCGGCTGGTGAGCGATCGTGATGACCAAAAAAAGTGGCTGCCATTGTTACGCAAAGTGGCCCGCCGGGGCAAGCGCGGCAGGCCAGGGAGGCGAATTCAGCCGGGTGGATGCCCACGCTAGCGGAACGGCGGCTCATTGAAGGTGCGCAACTTGCGGGAGTGCATGCGGTCGCCCTCGGCGCGCAGCAGATCCAGCGCATAGATCCCGATTTGCAGGTGCTCGGAGATGGCGCCCTGATAGAAGCGGTTGGCCTGGGCGGGCAGCTTGATCTCCCCGTGCAGCGGCTTGTCCGAGACGCACAGCAGGGTGCCATAGGGTACGCGAAAACGGTAGCCCTGGGCGGCGATAGTGGCGCTCTCCATATCGACCGCAACCGCCCGGCTGAGGTTAAAGCGTCGGGCTGAGGCGCTGTAGCGAAGCTCCCAGTTACGGTCGTCAGTGGTCACCACCGTGCCGGTGCGCAGCCGCTGCTTGACCTGCTCGCCGGGCATGCCGCTGATCTGCTTGGTGGCGTCGTACAGCGCCCGCTGTACCTCGGCGATACTGGGGATCGGGATGTCCGGCGGCAGCACGGCGTCCAGCACATGGTCGTCGCGCAGGTAGGCGTGGGCCAGCACATAGTCGCCGATGGTCTGACTCTGGCGCAGACCGCCGCAGTGGCCGATCATCAGCCAGGCGTGAGGGCGCAGCACCGCCAGATGGTCGCAGATGGTCTTGGCGTTGGATGGACCGACGCCGATATTGACCAGGGTGATGCCGGAGCCATCGTCGCCGATCAGATGATAGGCGGGCATCTGATGGTTTTTCCACGCCAGATCGCTGACCAGCTGATCGTCGTCCGCGTTGGCGGCATCGATGTAAATGCCCCCGGCGCCGGAGAGCGCCCGATAGCCGCTGTTGGGGTTACCTATCTGTCTGCGGGCCCAGCGCACGAACTCATCGACGTAACGGGTGTAGTTGGTGAACAGAATATAGGGTTGCACGTGTTCGGGTGGCGTGCCGGTGTAGTGGCGCAGGCGGGCCAGGGAAAAGTCGGTGCGCAGGGCGTCAAAGTGGGAGAGCGGGGGATCCTGCCGCCCCAGCAGCGCACCGTCGGCGGTTTCATCGCCGATGCTGGCAAGATCCGGCGTCGGAAAGTGGCGTGCCAGCGCGGCGCTCAGCATACGGTCAAGCCCCAGCTCGGCGCCGTCAATAACATAGGGATAGGGGATCTCTTGGTCCGATGGGCGAACTTCGATACGGGCGCCATATTCGCGCACCAGCAGGGTCAGCTGCTCCAGCAGATAGCTGCGGAATAGCTCCGGGCGGGTGACGGTGGTGACGTAGTGGCCGGGATGGTTGAAGCGGCCATAGGCACGGGTGCGCTCCCCCGGCTTACCCTCACCGTCCCAGAAGACGTGCAGCGCAGGGTAGACAAAGCACCCGGCGGCGCGCGCCGCGGTGTTGGGCACCTCGCCGTGTCCGATAAAGGCGCCAATAGCGTCGCGCAGGGCGCGCACGGCACCGTCATAGTAAGCGCTCAGGTGATTGATCGCCTGCTCCGGGGTGAGAGGCGGCGCACTGTTGGCTGGAGTCATGGCTTCTCCCTGATGGATAAAAATGGCGCTGCTGACGCGTGCAGCAAACGGTACTGCAAGCCTAGCCGAGAGCGGCGCCGGGGAAAAGGGGGGATACGGGACTTTTTCGCCGTGGACAACACATCAGAGCACCCAATTGGGGTACAATGCGCTATCTTATGCCCTGATTTCATCCATAAAACGGATAAGAGACACTATGATTATCAAACCCAAGGTTCGCGGTTTTATCTGCACCACTACCCATCCGGTTGGCTGTGAGGCCAACGTCCGTCGTCAGATCGCCTATACCCAGGCTAAAGGACCGATTGAGAACGGCCCTAAAAAAGTGCTGGTGATCGGTGCGTCGACCGGCTATGGCCTGGCGTCGCGGATCGCCGCAGCCTTTGGCGCAGGCGCCGCCACCATCGGCGTGTTCTTTGAGAAGCCGGGCACGGAAACCAAGACCGGGACCGCCGGCTGGTATAATGCCGCCGCGTTTGACAAGGCGGCCAAAGAGGCGGGGCTCTACGCCAAGAGCGTCAACGGCGATGCGTTCTCCAACGAATGCCGCCAGCAGGTGATCGAGCTGATCAAGCAGGATCTGGGGCAGGTGGATCTGGTGGTCTATTCGCTGGCCTCGCCGGTGCGCAAGCTGCCGGATACGGGCGAGGTGGTTCGCTCGGCGCTGAAGCCTATCGGGGAGGTGTATACCACCACCGCCATCGACACCAATAAGGATCAGATCATCTCCGCCAGCGTCGAGCCGGCGACGGAAGAAGAGATCCAGAACACCATCACCGTGATGGGCGGGCAGGACTGGGAGCTGTGGATGTCCGCGCTGCGTGATGCCGGGGTACTGGCCGACGGTGCCAAGTCCGTGGCGTACTCCTACATCGGCACCGATCTGACCTGGCCTATCTACTGGCACGGCACGCTGGGCCGCGCGAAGGAAGATCTGGATCGCGCCGCTGCGGGTATCCGCGGCGATCTCGCCGCTCACGGCGGTACTGCCCATGTGGCGGTGCTGAAATCAGTGGTGACTCAGGCCTCCAGCGCGATCCCGGTGATGCCGCTGTACATCTCGATGTCTTTCAAGATAATGAAGGAAAAGGGGATCCACGAAGGCTGTATGGAGCAGGTTGACCGTATGATGCGCACGCGCCTGTACGGCAGCGACATGGCGCTGGACGATCACGCCCGCATCCGTATGGATGACTGGGAGCTGCGCGATGACGTGCAGCAGACCTGTCGCGATCTGTGGCCATCCATCACCAGCGAGAACCTCAGCCAGCTGACTGACTACAGCGGCTACAAACAGGAGTTTCTGCGCCTGTTCGGCTTCGGTCTGGATGGGGTAGACTACGATGCTGATGTGAATCCGGACGTGCAGTTCGACGTAGTTACGTTGTAACTTAGCGCAAACGCCGCAGTAACATGCTAACAAGGCCGCGGATGCGGCCTTTTTTGAACGGTGCAGCGTGGGGGCTATCAGCAGGTGACCTCCAGCCCCTGCGCGCTGGCGGTGTCGACAGTGTAGACGATCAGGCTCTGCCTGAGCGTCAGATAGACATCGTAATCTCGGGTATTGGCGAACAGGCTAATCAGGATCTGGATACCATCCTTGGTAATATTGTGCATATGGATAAAGGTATCCAGCTGTCTGTTGACCCGCGGATCCTGCGCCACCTTGTCGCCGATCAGCCCCAGCAGGGTGCTGACCTGCTGCGCATCAAAGCTTTTGACGATCGCCGCCAGCTCGACCTTGCGGTAGTCGCTGCGCCCGGGGTTCTCGATCATGATCGATGAAAATACCGAGTTGGGAATATACAGCGGCTTCTGGTCGAAGGTGACAATTTTGGTGGTGCGCAGGCCGATTTCGGTCACCACACCCTCGGTATTTTTCTCCGGTAGCCGGATCCAGTCACCGACGTTGAAGGGGCGATCGAAGTAAAGCATCACGCCGGACAGCTGGTTGCTGAGGATATTGCGGCTGGCGATACCGATGGCGACGCCGCCGACGCCGCCAAAGGTCAGCAGTCCGGACATATTCAGCCCCAGCTGCTCGCCGAACAGGGTCGCCAGCAGAAACAGGATGAGGATATTAATAGCGCGGATCGCCACCAGGGTTTTCGAACGGTTGATCCCGTTTTTAACCTGCCGGTCGGCGATGATATTGATGGCCGATGAGATGGCCTTAAACAGGACAAAGATGATCAGGACAGTCTGGCAGAAAGAGATATATTTAATCCACGGCCAGAGTCCGACGATGACCAGGTATTTTTTAACTCCTTCACACAGCAGCAGCACCAGCAGCAGCCAAAGCAGGATCTGCGCCACCTGAAGCAGGGTGGTGCCGCGGTTTCCCCGGCACTGGCGCAGGCCATATACCATCGCGCTGAGCAGCAGCAGTACGGCGGCCAGTATCAGATGCGCATGCAGTTTTTCGACAATTAGAGCCACAGCAGTTTACCTTAAACAGATTCATGGACGTCCAGGGGACGGGCACCCGTCTTTTTCGTCAAGGGGGGCGGCGGGCGATGGCGCCCGGCGCGGGTTAAAAGCCGCCGCCATCGCGGCGCCAGGCGTCGGCGGTTAGGGCCTCGCCGAAGTGGCTGGTGATCAGACGCTTGGTTAAATCATGCAGCGGGGCGGCGAGCACCTCGGCGGTGCTGCCGCGTTCGACCACCTGGCCCGCTTGCATCACCAGCACCTGATCGCTGATGTGCTTCATCATGCCGAGGTGCTGAGTGACGTAGATATAGGCGATGCCGTGCTTTTGCTGTAGCTCCAGCATCAGGTTGATGATCTGCGAGCGCATGGACATGTCCAGGGAGGCCAGGGCCTCATCGGCGACGATGACCTTGGGCTGCAGGATTAGCGCGCGTGCCAGGGCGATGCGCTGTAGTTGGCCGGTGGCCAGCATGTGCGGATAGTAGTAGGCGTGATCGTTGCGCAGCCCGACCTGACGCAGTGTCTGATTAATCCGCTCCTCGCGCGCCGGGGCGTCCAGATCGGTATTCAGCCGCAACGGTACGTCCAGGATTTGACCGATGCGCTGACGTGGATTGAGCGAGGTGGCGGGATCCTGAAAAATCATTCGGATACACTGGCTGCGGTAGCGGTAATCGCCGTAGCACAGCGGGTGATCGTCGATGACGATCTCGCCGCCGCTCGGTTCGATCATGCCGGCAATCATCTTGGCCAGGGTCGACTTCCCCGAGCCGTTCTCACCGATGATCGCCAGCGTTTGCCCCTCGCGCAGGGTGAAGCTGACGGGTTTGACCGCCTCGACCCGCTGGCGGCGAAACCAGCCGGTGCGGTAGCGAAAGGTTTTTTCCAGGCCGTGGACCTCCAGCAGAGTTTTCATCACTGGGCCTCCTCCATGTTCAGCGGGAAATGGCAGGCAAAACTGTGGTTTTTCACACTGCGCAGGGTGGGGGTCTGAATACACTTTTTCTGGGCGTAGGGACAGCGTGGCCCCAGGCGGCAGCCGATCGGCAGATGCTCCAGCGACGGAATGGCACCGGGCAGGGTGTTCAGGCGGCTCTTGGGCGGCAGCGACCGGCCAAAGTCGGGCATCGCCCGGAGCAGAGCCTGGGTATAGGGGTGGTGCGGCGCGCGGAGGATCTCCTCACAGCTGGCGCTCTCCACCGTCTGCCCGCAGTACATGACGTTAATGCGGTCGGCCCACTTACTCATCATCTGCATATCGTGGCTGATCAGCAGAATGGTGGTGTTGTTGTTCTGGTTCATGCGCGCCAGCAGGCGGAAGATCTGCGCCTGGGTGGTCGGCTCCATGGCGTTGGTGGGTTCATCGGCGATCAGCAGGCGCGGCTGATTAGCCAGGGCGATGGCGATCATCACCTTCTGGCACTCTCCCTCCGTCAGCTCGTAGGGCAGGCTGCGCATGGCATCGCGGTGATCTTTGATACCGACGCGGTGCAGCAGCTCAATGGCGCGGCGGCGGCGCCAGTGAAAGCGTTGCCACCAGCGGCCTTTATAGGTCCAGCCGGGGATCGCCTGGATCAGCTGGCGGCCAATGCGTTCGGAGGGGTCGAGGCAGGACTGCGGCTCCTGGAAAATCATCGAGACGTTGTGGCCGACCAGTCGGCGTCGCTGACGCGGCGACAGGCGCAGCAGATCGATGTCATCAAAGCGCATCCGGTCGGCGGTTACCCGCCAGTTGTCCTTGGTCACCCCGCAGATGGCCTTGGCGATCAGGCTTTTGCCAGAGCCAGACTCACCGACCAGGCCACGGATCTCACCTTCGCTGAGGGTCAGGCTGACACGATCGACGGCCTTGACCGGGCCCCCAGGTGTCATAAACTCAATGGTCAGGTTACGGATATCGAGTAGCGGCATTATTTTACCCCGGCGTTGACGGCACGACGCAGCCCGTCGCCCAGCAGGTTGACCAACAGCACGCTGATCATAATGGCGCCGCCCGGCAGCATCACGCTCCAGGGGGCCACATACAGCAGCTCCAGCGAGTCCCCCAGCATGGCGCCCCATTCCGGTGACGGCAGCTGGGCCCCGAGATCGAGAAAGCCGAGCGCGGCAATATCGATGATCGCCATGGAGAGGGCGCGGGTGAATTCGGAAACCAGTACCCCGGCGATATTGGGCATCACGGCGTCCCACAGAATAAACCAGGTCGAGGCGCCGTCCAGCCGCGCCGCGACCACGAACTCTTTCTCCAGCTCCTCATGTACCGCGCTGTAGACCGCGCGGACGATACGCGGTAGCAGCGCCATCCATACCGCCAGCATGGCGTGCTCCAGACGCGGTCCGATAAAGGCCACCACGATGATCGCCAGCAGCAGCGACGGGATCGCCAGCAGGGTATCGAGAATATGGTTAAGGATCGCCGAACGCAGCCCGTGTGTGATACCGGCCAGCACCCCGATCAGGACGCCGCACAGGCTGGCGGCGATGGTGACGGTCAGCGCTGCGCCAAAGGTCGGCGCAGCCCCGCACAGCAGACGACTGAGCAGATCGCGGCCCAGGTCGTCGGTACCGAGGAAGAAGGCGACGTTGCCGTAGCGTGACCAGGAGGGGGGCAGCAGCTGGTAGCCGAGAAACTGCTGATCCAGCCCATAGGGCGCCAGCAGGCTGCCAAACAGGCACAGCAGCAGCAGCGCGGCGACGCCGTACAGGCCGATCATGGCCAGCGAGTCGGCGTGAAAGTGGTACCAGGTCTGTCGTAGCGGAGTGGGGACCTTTTTCTCGCGGTAGAGGTTATCGAAGTGCATACCACTCCTTATGTTTCAGCGGGCTGGTGACGGCGCCGATGATATCGCACAGGACATTGACCACCAGAACCAGCGTACCGACCACCATGACGCCGGCCGAGATGGCAGCAAAGTCCTGCTGACGGATGGCGTTGATCAGCCAGCGCCCCAGTCCCGGCCAGCTGAACACCACCTCGGTTATCATCGCCAGGGTCAGCATGGTGGAAAACTGTAGACCCAGTTGGGGAATGATCGGTGGCAGGGCGTTGTGCAGTACGTGGCGGCGGACAATGGTCCGCCGCGACAGGCCACGGGTCGCCGCCGCCTTGATGTAGTTTTGGCTAACCACGCCGTCGGTGCTGAGGCGCATCAGGCGGATGACTTCGGTCATTGGCACCAGCGCCAGCACGCTGACCGGCAGCACCAGGTGGCGCAGCACGCTGAGCAGCATCTGATGGCGGTAGGGGGCCTCGGAGAGCCAGGCATCCACCAGGGCGAAGCCGCTGATATTGGGTACCGGGTAGAGCAGGTCATAGCGCCCGGAGACCGGCAGCCAGCCCAGGTGCAGGGAAAAAAACAGCATCAGCAGCAGCGCCAGCCAGAATACCGGCATGGAGTAGCCGAGCAGTGCCAGGGTGCTGATGGCACCGTCCGGCCAGCGTCCGCGCATCATCCCGGCGGCAATGCCCATAGGGATGCCGCAGAACAGCGCCAGCAGAAAACCCAGGATACACAGCTCCAGGGTCGCGGGGACCACCTCCCGCAGTTGCCCGACGATGGCCTGCCCGTTGATGCTGGAAACGCCAAAGTCGCCCTGCAGCAGGCTGTGCAGGTAAAAACGGTAGGCGTCGGTGAGCGATGCTCCGGAAAGCGGGGCATGGGGCGTAAAGTAGAGCAGGCTGAAGCTGACGAGGGTCAGGAAAAACAGTGTGACCAGCAGCAGCAGCAGACGCCGCAGGGTAAAAATAATCATGGTTTCTCCTTGTCCGGCGCGGGCGTCGGGCTCGGTATATCACGGTATACCCCTGCGAACGAGGCGTTGCCGAATGGACTGAGCACCAGTCCTTTGATGTCATGGCGATAGGCCTGCAGGCGAAGCGAAGAGGCCAGCGGCAGGATCGGCAGCTGCTGCTCCAGGATTTTTTGCGCCGCCTGATAGTCGTCAATCCGCTGGGAGAGCTGCTGGGACTGCAGTGCCTGGTGCAGCAGGGTATCGAAGGCCGGATCACACCAGTGGGCCAGATTGGTCTGGGACTGAATGGCGGCGCAGCTGAGCAACGGCCGGAAGAAGCTGTCCGGATCGTTGCTGTCGGTCGCCCAGCCGGAGAGGGTCATATCATGGCTCATATCATTCAGACGGGCCTCCTGAAAGCGCCCCTCCACCGGCACAATGGTGACCTTGATGCCGACCTGGGCCAAGTCGGCCTGGATCAGCTCGGCGGTTTTCAGTGGGCTGGGATTATAGGCCTGGGAGGCGGTTGGTACCCACAGCTGCAGACGTAGATTGCTGATCCCGGCGGACTTGAGCATGGCGCGCGCCTTCTCCGGATTGTAGTCGGTAACGCGCGCGTCATTGTCGTAGGCCCAGGATGCGCGTGGCAGCAGGGAGGCTGCCGTCTCCGCCGTGCCATAATAAATGGACTGCATCAGGCGCTGGTTATTGATCGCATAGGCGATGGCGTTGCGTACATCGACGTTGTCCAGAGGCGGCTTACGGGTGTTAAACGCCAGATAGGCGACGTTCATCCCCGGACGCAGGGTGAGGCGCAGGCGCGGATCGTCGCGCAGTATGCCCAGCTGGCTGGCCGCGGGATAGGCCAGTACATCGCACTCGCCGGTCAGCAGCTTAGAGATCCGTCCGGTGCCGCCGGCGCCCAGGTCGATGACCACCTGTGTCATGCGCGGCGTCCCTTTCCAGTACCGCGGGTTACGCGTCAGCCGGATAAACTGCCCGGCGCGATACTCATCCAGCATAAAGGGGCCGGTGCCGACCGGCAGCCGGTCTATCTGCACCTGCTGGCCACGCTTGGCCAGCGCATCGGCGTACTGGGCCGAGAGCACCGGTGCGTAGTGGGTGGCAAGATGCCAGAGAAAAGAGGCGTCAGGCTGCTTCAGGCGAATCTCGACGCTGTTATCGTCCAGCCTGCGGATACTCTGTACCGCATTGCTGAACTGCAGACTGTCGAAGTAGGGATAGTGACCGCCGTTGACGTCGTGATAGGGGTGTTTGGGGTCGAACATGCGCTCGAAACTGAACAGCACATCGTCGGCGTTCATGTTGCGGGTCGGGGTGAACCAAGCGGTTTTCTGGAACGGAACATCGCGGCGCAGGTGCAGAATATAGGTCGCGCCGCCGTCGAGCACCTCCCAACGTTGGGCCAGCTCGGGGATCAGGCGATAGGTATAGGGGTCGACATCCAGCAGTCGGTCGTAGAGCTGGGCCGCCAAGGTATCCACCGTCACGCCGCTGCTGGCCATCTGCGGATTGAAGGTATTGACGATACCGTTGACGCAATAGATAAACCCGCTCTGGCGGATATCCGGCACAGCGGGGGCGGGCTGCGGCGCCGGTTTCCCGGCCGCCGTGACCGCTGCTGACAGGAGTAGCAGCGGAATAAACAGTGTTTTCAGAGCGCGCATAGAGGCTTCAACAGGTTGTTGGCTGTGCTGCCGGCGGCGCAGGCAGAGAGGCCCGGCACGCTGCCTGCGTCGGATCCATGACACGACGGAGCAGCGGCAGTTCATTGAACGATAGCCTAGTGTAACGTACATTGCCGGTCGGCCCAATCGCTGGCGCTGCCGACGCGGGTTATTTGCTCTGTGATTAAACAATTGGCGCCGTACGATGCCGGTTGGGCGCGGCTTTTATCGTCGGAGGAAAAAAAGCTTTACAATCGATATTGATAAGCGTTATCATTTGTATCGCACCTCAATGGTCTGTCTGACAGGCGCCTGCGGGGAGCACGACATTGCTCACATTGCTTACAGTTTCATTTTAATGCCAGCGCGGGTGCTGGCTTTTTTTTATCCCGTCGTCGGCCTCATTCGCGCGGTGTCATCGCCGCGGCATCGTCGGCCGTCTGCGGCGGTATCGCCGCGATCCCCTGCTTTTTCATAATGCCGCGCAGCTGATGGTAGGTGATGCCGAGCAGGTCGGCGGCGCGCCGCTGGTTATAGTGCGCCTGTTGCAGCGCGTGGCGTAGCAGGCGGCACTCCTGTTCGCTCTGCCAGGCGCGCAGATCCAGCGGCAGCGTCGGCAGCGCCGCGGCCCTCTCATCATCCACGGCAGCGTCGGGAGTGGGGAAGGGATTAAGCACGATGTTCTGCAGTGCGCCTTCGTCGTCGCCGTGGCGAAACACGGAGCGCTCCACCACGTTTTTCAGCTCGCGGATGTTGCCGGGCCAGCGGTAGTCGAGCAGCGTACGCTGCGCGCGGGCGCTGAAGCCACCGAACAGCGCCCGCCCCAGCTCCCGGCACATCTGCATGGCGAAGTGCTCCGCCAGCGGCAGGATGTCAGCCCGGCGCCGGCGCAGCGGCGGCAGGGCGATGACCTCAAACGCCAGGCGATCCAGCAGATCGGCGCGAAACTGCCCCGCGGCGGCCAGCGCTGGCAGATCGGCATTGGTGGCACAGACCAAGCGTACGTCAACCTGCAGCGACCGGCTGCCGCCGACGCGCTCCAGATGGCCATACTCGATGACTCGCAGCAGCTTTTCCTGGATCAGCATCGGCGCGGTGGCCAGCTCATCGAGAAACAGGGTGCCGCCGTCGGCGCGCTCAAAGCGCCCCAGATGACGACGCTGGGCGCCGGTGAAGGCGCCGGCCTCATGGCCGAACAGCTCGGAGTCCAGCAGGGTCTCGCTGAGCGCGGCGCAGTTTAGGGAGATAAACGGCCCCTGCCAGCGCGGCGAAAGATAGTGCAGGCGCTGGGCGATCAGCTCCTTACCGGTGCCGCGTTCGCCGAGGATCAGCAGCGGCTTGTTCAATTGAGCCAGGCGTGAGGTCTGCTCCAGCACCTCCAGAAACGCGTTGTCTTCGCCCAGTAGGGTATCGCGATCGGCCATCTCTCACCTTAATGTGGTTATTTTTACTATCTTTTAGTAAAACTCATCACTCCTGTTTCTGCAATCCTCCGGCGGGAATATAATTAACACTTTGAATTGTAATGATTATTCTCCACAACGTAGACTTGGCATGGCTCTTGTATATATCAGCCTACACCGTGGCGCCTGCTGGAACAGCACGGCGGCCGCAATACTGACTGAGCTGAGGATAACTTTATGGGTATTTTTTCGCGCTTTGCCGATATCGTGAATGCCAATATCAACACGCTGCTGGATAAGGCCGAAGATCCGCAGAAGCTGGTGCGCCTGATGATCCAGGAGATGGAGGATACGTTGGTCGAGGTACGTTCCACCTCCGCCCGCGCGCTGGCGGAAAAGAAACAGCTGCTGCGCCGCATCGAACAGGCATCGTTACAGTGTCACGAATGGCAGGAGAAAGCGGAGCTGGCCCTGCGTAAAGAGAAAGAGGATCTGGCACGGGCGGCGCTGATCGAAAAACAGCGCGTCGCCGACCTGTTGCTGACGCTGCGGCATGAGGTGGAGAGCATTGATGAGACCCTTGAGCGAATGAAGCGTGAAATCAGCGAGCTGGAGAGTAAACTGAGTGAAACCCGCGCCCGCCAGCAGGCGCTGGCGCTGCGCCAGCAGGCCGCCGCCTCTTCGCGCGATGTCCGCCGCCAGCTGGACAGCGGCAAGCTGGATGAGGCGATGGCGCGCTTCGAGCAGTTTGAGCGCCGCATCGATCAGATGGAGGCCGAGGCCGAGAGCGTGGGGCTGGGCAAAAAGAAGAGCCTGGAGCAGGAGTTTGCTGAATTAAAGGCCGATGATGAAATCAGTCGTCAGCTGAGTGAAATGAAGGCCCGTCTGCAGCGTGGCGAATAGGCGCGCTACAGTCCGGCGCACTGACCATCCATCCAAGGAGCATCTATGGGCTATCTGTTTCTCGCCATTCCATTGACCCTGTTCGTGCTGTTTGTCCTGCCTATCTGGCTGTGGCTGCACTACGGTAACCGCCAGCGCAGCGACAACGTACTGCAGGCGCAGGAGCAGCAGCGTCTGACTCAGCTGAGCGAGGAGGCGCAGCGGATGCGCCAGCGTATTGGCGCCCTGGAGGCGATTCTGGATGCGGAGCATCCCAGCTGGAGGGACGCCTGATGAGCCCGTCGTTGTCTCCGCGTCGTCTGTACCGCCTGCCTCAGCGCGGGGTGTTCAAGGGGGTCTGCGCCGGGATCGCCGACTACTTTGATGTTCCGGTTGCTCTGGTGCGGGCGATGGCGGTCGTGTCGATCTTCTGCGGCCTGTTTGTTATTACGCTGGCGGCGTACCTGATCCTGGCCTTTACGCTGCCGGTGGCACAGGGCGAACGGCCGCCCGAGGCGCCGGGCGTGCGGGCGCAGCTGGCGCGCACCGCCGGGGAGCTGGAGGCGTGCGAACAGCGGCTGCGTCGTCTGGAGCGCTATGTGACCTCGCCGGCGTTTAGCCTGAACCGGCGCTTCCGTCAGCTATAGCCGTATCAGCGCCGCCGGATACCCGAGGAGAGGCATATGACCTTCTTTCGTCAGGCGCGCCGCGCCGGACCGCTGTGCGCCGCCCCGGCGGGCATCGCCGCCGGCGTCACCCGCTATGTCGCCTGGCGTCCGCTGCGTCTGATCTTGCGCTGGACGCTGGCGCCCGCACTGCGCCGCGGCGTACGCTATGTGACGACGCACCATTTTCAGCAGGATGTCCGGCATGATGTGTCGGCCGGGCAATAGCAAGGAGAAATATGAAGAAGAGGCTACAGCACGATATCAACGCGTTGGTTAACCGCGGCCTGGATCGCCATCTGTGTCTGGCGGTCACCGGCCTGAGCCGCAGCGGCAAGACGGCGTTTATTACGTCGCTGGTCAATCAGCTGCTGCATCTCCACAGCGGCGCGCGCCTGCCGCTGTTTTCCGCGGCGCGTGAGGAGCGGATCCTGGGGGTAAAACGGGTGCCGCAGCGTGAGCTGGGGGTGGCCCGTTTCACCTATGACGAAGGGATGGCTCAGCTGCACGGCGAGCCGCCCGACTGGCCCACGCCGACCCGCGGCGTCAGCGAAATCCGTCTGGCGCTGCGCTACCGCAGTCGGGAGTCGCTGCTGCGCCACTTCAAAGAGACCTCGACGCTGTACCTGGAGATCGTGGACTACCCCGGCGAATGGCTGCTGGATCTGCCGATGCTCGATCTGCGCTATCTGGCGTGGTCGCGCCAGATGAATGGTCTGCTGCAGGGTGAGCGGCGGACGCTGGCCGGGCCGTTTCTGCGCCTGTGCGCCGCCTGCGATCCGCTGGCGGCGGCGGACGAGCGCCAGCTGGCGGCCATCGCGCAGGCCTATACCGACTATCTGCTGCAGTGCAAACAGCGCGGCCTGCACTTTATTCAGCCGGGTCGCTTTGTGCTGCCGGGGGATATGGCCGGCGCGCCGGCGCTGCAGTTTTTCCCCTGGCCGGGGCTGGATGAGGCGGGTGAGGCCCGCCTGGCCAGCGCCGACCGGCACAGCAATATCGGCATGCTGCGCCAGCGCTACGACTATTACTGCCGCGAAGTGGTGAAGGGGTTTTACCGTCGGCACTTCGCGCGCTTCGACCGCCAGATTGTCCTGGTGGACTGCCTGCAGCCCCTCAACAGCGGGCCGCAGACGTTTAATGATATGCGGCTGGCCCTCAGCCAGCTGATGCAGAGCTTTAACTACGGTAAGCGCACGCTGTACCGCCGTCTGTTCTCTCCCTGTATCGATCGGCTGATGTTTGCCGCCAGCAAGGCCGACCATGTGACCGCCGACCAGTACGCCAATCTGGTCTCGCTGCTGCAGCAGCTGGTGCAGGATGCCTGGCAAAACGCGGCCTTTGAGGGGATCAGCATGGACTGTGCCGGCATCGCGGCGATCCAGGCGACTCAGAGCGGCGTGGTGGATCACCAGGGGCAGACGATCCCGGCCCTGCGCGGGGAGCGCCTGAGCGACGGTGCGGCGCTGACGGTGTATCCGGGCGAGGTACCGGCACGCCTGCCGCAGGCCGCATTCTGGCAGAAGCAGGGGTTTCATTTCGAACAGTTCCGGCCGCAGCGCACGGCGCTGGATACGCCGCTGCCGCATATCCGTATGGATAGCGTGATGGAATTTTTGCTGGGAGATAAATTACGGTGAACGATCCGATTAAACCGCGCATCGATTTCGATGCGTCGCTGAGCGCAGAGCCGACGCCGTCGCTGCAGCCGGGCATGGCATTCGACGCGCATCAGGCCGAGGCGTTTACGCCCCTGGCGCCGTCAGAGACCGAGGCGGAGCAGGAGGAGGGGCAGCTGGAAGGGATGGTCAGCATGGCCCTGCGTCCGCGCCGCAGCCTGTGGCGGCGTATCGCGGCGGGCGGGGTGGTGCTGTTTGGCCTCAGCGTGCTGGCGCAGGGGGCGGCCTGGCTGCATCAGGCCTGGGTCAGCCAGGACTGGATTGCGTTGGGCGGCTGTGTGGCCGGAGGCATGATCGTCCTGGCCGGCGTCGGCGCCCTGGCCACCGAATGGCGCCATCTCTACCGGCTGCGCCAACGCGCCGAAGAGCGTGAGCTGGCCGCAGACCTGCTGCACAGCCACGCCGTCGGCGGCGGGCGGGCATTCTGCGAACGCCTGCTGCGCCAGGCCGGGCTGGATGGCAGCCACCCGGCGGTGCAGCGCTGGCAGGCGGCGCTGCACGAGAGCCACAGCGATCGCGAGGTGGTCTCCCTGTACGCCACGCTGGTACAGCCGGTGCTCGACAGCCAGGCGCGGCGGGAGATCAGCCGCTACGCCGCCGAGTCGACCCTGATGATCGCCGTCAGCCCGCTGGCGCTGGTGGATATGGCCTTTATCGCCTGGCGCAATCTGCGCCTGATCAATCGCATCGCCGCGCTGTACGGCATTGAGCTGGGGTACTACAGCCGCCTGCGCCTGTTCCGCCTGGTGCTGCTGAACATCGCCTTTGCCGGCGCCTCGGAGCTGGTGCGGGAGGTGGGCATGGACTGGCTCTCCCAGGATCTGGCGGCCCGGCTGTCGGCGCGGGCGGCGCAGGGGATCGGTGCCGGACTGTTGACCGCGCGGCTGGGGATCAAGGCGATGGAGCTGTGCCGTCCGCTGCCGTGGATCGGCGACGATCGCCCGCGTCTGGGGGATTTTCGCCGAGAGCTGATAGCCCAGCTGCGGCGGACGCTGCCTGCGGCAAAGGCAGAGCGCAGAACCTAGCCCGCCGCGGGGCTGTGCCCCGGCGGGCTCCGGCTTCCCCCGCCAGCGTAGCCGGGTTACCGCGCAATGGGCAGCGTATCGTCTGCCCCCCATTCGCTCCAGGCGCCGTCGTACAGCGCCGTCTCCTCAATGTCCAGCGCCGCCAGCGCCAGCAGCAGCACCGCGGCGGTGACGCCGGAGCCACAGCTGGCGATAATCGGGCGCTGCAGGTCAATACCGGCCTGCCTGAACAGCGCCCGCAACTCTTCCGGCGTCTTGAGAACGCCGTCCCGCACGACGCTGTCCCACGGCAGGTTATGGCTGCCGGGAATGTGGCCGCGGCGCAGGCCGGGGCGTGGCTCCGGCGCCGCGCCCCGGAAGCGGGCGGCGGCCCGGGCATCGATGATTTGGGTATGACTATCCCCCAGCGCGTCCAGCACCTGCGCGGCGCTGCGCAGGCGGCGGGTATCCAACTGAGCAGGGAAGTGACCCGGCGGGGTGATGGTCTGTGTTTCCTGCCGCAGAGGAAGTCCCAGACGTTGCCAGGCAGCCAGCCCACCGGCGAGCAGCGAGACGCGCTCGGCGCCGAAGGTCCGCAGCATCCACCAGGCGCGCGGAGCGCTGAACAGCGTACCGTCATCGTAGATCACCAGATGGCGCCGGCTGTCGACGCCCAGCGCCTGCATGGCGGCGCCAAAATCGGTGGTGGACGGCAGCATGTGGGGCAGCGGACTGGCGTGGTCGGACAGGGCATCGATATCAAAGCGCAGGGCGCCGGGGAGGCGCTCCGGCTCGACGCGGGCGACGGGATCGGTGCGCGGCCCCGGGGGGGCCAGACGGGCGTCGAGCAGCTGGATATCCTGATCCGCCAGGTGGGCGGCCAGCCACTGCGGAGTGACAAACAGAGAGGATGACATGGTTGCTCCGAATGCATGGCAAAGGAGATTCGATTGTATACCGCAACCTTGGCGCAGTGTATGGCCGCGCGCATGAACGCATGACCTATGCCAGCCTTCCGCTATCTTCAACTAAAATGTATGATAAATATATGATAAGATACTGTACGCGTTGGCTTACGCCCATGGCAGCCTCGTCCGCGCCCGTGATGGGACGCTCAGGGTAGGCCAACGGCGCTCATCAACCGATTAAAATCGGGGAAGATGACTGGCATATAACAGAAAAATCTGTCAACTTTGGGTGACAGGCAATAGCTTCAGCCGCTGTGCTGGTGGTTTGGGCAAACAACGGCTGTTTTTCGCGTACACACGCAGCATAAGCAGAGTAAGGTCAAAACTAATGCGTCTGGAAGTTTTTTGTGAAGATCGTATCGGTCTAACGCGTGAACTGCTGGATCTTCTCGCTGCCCGTAATATCGATCTGCGCGGCATTGAGATTGATACCATTGGGCGAATTTATCTGAACTTTAATGAGCTGGATTTTGAGGTGTTCCGTCAGCTGATGGCGGAGATCCGTCGCATCAGCGGGGTAACCGACGTCCGGACCGTGCCGTTTATGCCCTCCGAGCGTGAGCACAGGGCCATGTGGGCGCTGCTGGAGTCGCTGCCGGAGCCGGTCTTCTCCATCGACATGAAGGGCAAGGTTGAGCTGGCCAACCAGGCGGCGCTATCCCTGTTTGCCACCAGCGAGGAGAAAATCTGCCAGCAGACCGCGGCGACGCTGATCGGCGGCTACAACTTTATGCGCTGGCTGGAGGACGATGACGTCGCGCCGCACAGCGAGAAAGTGGTGATCCGTGGTCAGGATTACCTGATGGATATCATGCCCATCTATCTGGACGACAGTAAACAGACGCACCGCACCCCGGTTGGCGCGGTGGTGGTGCTGAAGTCAGCGGTGCGCATGGGGCGCCAGCTGCAGAATCTGGCGGTTAACGACAACAGCGAGTTTGACCATATCATCGGCGTCAGCCCCAAGATGCGTCAGCTGCTGGAGCAGGCGCGTAAGCTGGCGATGCTGGATGCGCCGCTGCTGCTGGTCGGCGAGACAGGTACCGGCAAGGATGTGCTGGCCCGCGCTTGCCATCTGCGCAGCCCGCGCGGCAAAAAGCCATTCCTGGCCCTGAACTGCGCCGCGCTGCCCGACGAGGTGGCAGAGAGCGAACTGTTCGGCCATGCGCCGGGGGCTTATCCCAACGCGCTGGAAGGCAAGAAGGGCTTCTTTGAGCAGGCCACCGGCGGCACTGTGCTGCTGGATGAGATCGGCGAGATGTCGCCGCGCATGCAGGCCAAGCTGCTGCGCTTCCTCAATGATGGCACCTTCCGCCGTGTCGGTGAGGAGCACGAGGTGCGCGTCGATGTACGGGTGATCTGCGCGACCCAGAAGAACCTGATCGACCTGGTGCAGCGGGGGCTGTTCCGCGAGGATCTCTACTATCGCCTCAACGTATTAACCCTCAACCTGCCGCCGCTGCGCGAACGCACACAGGATATCATGCCGCTGACGGAGCTGTTTGTCGCGCGCTTTGCCGACGAGCAGGGGATGCCGCGGCCTAAGCTGGCGTTGGAGCTGAGCGCGTTTCTCAGCCAGTATGGCTGGCCGGGCAACGTGCGTCAGCTGAAGAATGCCGTATACCGCGCTCTGACGCAGCTCCAGGGCTACGAGCTGCGCCCGCAGGACATTGTGCTGCCGGAGTTTGAGGCCGAGATGGCGCTGGGGGATGAGGTGCTGGATGGTTCGCTGGATGAGATTTGCAAACGCTTTGAGCGTTCGGTGCTGACCCGCCTGTACCGTAACTACCCGAGCACCCGTAAGCTGGCCAAACGACTGGGCGTTTCCCATACCGCCATCGCCAACAAGCTGCGCGAATACGGACTGAGCAGCCGCCGTCATCAGGAGGCCGATCCCCACCATCAGGGAGAATAAGGGAGTCTTGACGCCGTACCGCAAGGCGAGTCGCCTGCGGTACGGTGCCTGCCTGAGTGTTACTTCAGCGCGGCCAGGGCGGCCTCGTAGTCTGGCTCGTCGGCGATCTCCGCCACCAGCTGGCTGTAAATCACCCGATTCTCACCATCCAGTATCACCACCGCCCGCGCCGTCAGTCCGGCCAGCGGTCCCTCCGCAATCGCCACGCCATACGCCTGCTTGAACTCGCCGCCGCGCAGGGTGGACAGGGTAATCACGTTATTCAACCCTTCGGCGCCGCAGAAGCGCGCCTGGGCGAAAGGCAGGTCGGCGGAGATGCACAGCACGACGGCGTTAGTGGCCTCGGCGGCCAGCTGGTTGAAGCGCCGCACCGAGGTGGCGCAGACACCGGTGTCAATGCTGGGGAAAATATTGAGAATTTTACGCTGCTGGCCAAAGCTTACCAGGTTCAGATCTGCCAGATCTTTCGACACCAGGGAGAACGGCTGCGCCGTTTCGCCGGGGCGTGGAAAGTGACCGTCGAGCGTGACCGGTGTGCCACGGAATAAAACAGTCTGTGTCATAAAACTTCCTCTTGTTTACTTATTGTTAATGGGTGTTCAGTGTATGCTAATTAATGCGCCATTAATAGGTGAGTGGTGTTAAGATTTTGTTTACTTGCATGGTGGTTCCACCAGGCAATAAGTGGGGGTGGTGATGAATGCACGCTTCAGGCAGAGTAGGGTAGCGTGGCACCAACCGGGCGCCCTACGGGCAGTGTGATCAACATAGGATAGTAAACGATGCAGCTTTTTCGTCTGGCCGTCGCGGCGGCCGTTGGGGTCGTCGCCGTAAGTCAAAGCGTCCTGGCGGCGCAGGTACCGCCAGGTACCGTGCTGGCCGAGACGCAGAGCGTGGTACGCCAACTGAAGGATGAGCCGGTGTCGCTGGATCCCGTCGCCGCCGTCGGATTGCCGGAGGCACAGGTGCTGCGCGATCTGTTTGAGGGGCTGGTTAATCAAGGGGAAGATGGCAGCATCCAGCCCGGCGTGGCCTATGCCTGGCAGAGTAAGGATCAGCAGCGCTATGTATTTCATCTGCGCGATACGGCACGCTGGTCCAACGGCGATCCCGTGACAGCCTACGACTTTGTCTATTCCTGGCGGCGTCTGGTTGATCCGAAGACCCATTCCCCCTTTGCCTGGTTTGCCGAGACGGCGGGGATCGCCAACGCCGCGGAGATTGTCAGCGGAAAACTGCCCCCCGATCGACTGGGTGTGACGGCTCTGGATGCCCATACGCTGGTGGTGCAGCTGAATTTCCCGCTGTCCTATTTCCCACAGCTTTGCGCCCATTTCAGTCTGCTCCCACAGCCACAGAAGGTGGTTGAGCGCTATGGCCAGTCGTGGACGCGTCCGGGTAACCTGGTGGGTAACGGCGCTTTCCAGCTGAAGCAGCATGTGGTCAACGAACATATCGTGCTGACGCCGAACCCCTATTACTGGGATAAGGCCCATACTCAACTGACAAAGGTGACCTTTGTTTTAATAAACCAAGAGAGCACGGCGACCAAACGCTATCTGGCCGGGGATCTGGATATCACCGAGTCTTTTCCGAAAAACATGTATCAGACGCTGAAAAAGCGCATTCCCGGTGAGGTGTTTACGCCGATTCAGCTGGGGACCTACTACTATGCGTTCAATACCCGCCGCGCGCCGTTGAACGATGTGCGGGTGCGACGTGCGCTCTCCTATGCCATCGATCGCGAGATTATCGCCGGCAAGGTGCTGGGCAGTGGGGAGAAGCCCGCCTATCGGCTGACGCCGGATGCGACAAACGGTATGGCGCCGCAGCAGCTGCCGATGCAGCTGATGAGTCAGGCAGAGCGTAACCGTCAGGCGCAGGCCTGGCTGCACGAGGCGGGCTACGGGCCATCGCGGCCGCTCCGGCTGTCGCTGCTGTATAACACAGCGGAGAATAACCAGAAAATTGCCATCGCCGTGGCATCAATGTGGAAAAAGACCTTGGGGGTTCAGGTTGAGCTGACCAATCAGGAGTGGAAAACCTATGTTGATAACCGTCACAGCGGTCGGTTTGACGTGGTACGTGGGTCGTGGATTGCTGACTATAATGAGCCCTCCAGCTTTCTGGGGTTGCTGGGGAGCCACAACAGCGGCAACCTGACCGGCTTTAGCCAGCCGGGATACGATGCGCTGCTGCTGCAGGCCGCGCGGGAAGGCAATGCGCAGAAGCGTAGCGCCATATACCAACAGGCGGAGCGCATGCTGGCAGAGGAGGCGCCGATCGCCCCTCTGTATCAGTACACCAATGCTAGGTTGATTAAGCCTTGGGTAAAGGGATACCCCATCAATAATCCGGAGGATGTCGCCTACAGCCGCCAGCTGTATATCATAAAGCACTAGCCCGTATTATTCCGCTGGATGACGATATTGTCCTCGTTGGCCATGGCTCTAAAATAAGAGTGCCATGGCCATTCTATTCTGCTTATTTAAAGAAAGAACATATTTAGCGTATTTACTCTGGCAGCACCGCGGAAATAGACGCAAAGAATAAAGAAAAAAATAATGTTTTATTTCACTATATGTCGTGGATAGCGATATAAATAGACATTATTCCCTGCTCTGGAGCAACTTTTCACCTAAGGATGTCAAAATAGACGTTTTTGGTATGTCATGCCGCTGGTTTGCCGGTGGAAGAGTATTTCTCAGCGCGTTTTCTCCTTTCCCCCCTCTACCTCCCTCAGCGTTGAGTCCACGGAGGATTTTGCCAGCTATATTTTAGTAATTATTTGAAAACAAGTGTAAATCTCAGAATTGCTTAGAGAAATACTGGCAGAATAAATTGCCATTACATCAGTAAATATTAATATTTGTGTCGATTGCCTGCGGCTGTCGCCCAAGACGGTATCCGACGCGGCGGCGTCGGTAGATACAGAACAGATCGGGAACCCAGCATGAAATGTACACTGACTGCAGTAAGCTTTATGCTGTCGCTATGGATGGCGGCAGGGAGCGGCGCCCACGCGGCGGACTATCCATTGCCGACGTCTGACAGCCGCCTCATTGGCGAAAATTTTACTTACACCGTTCCCCGCGATGGCAAACCACTGGAGGCGACGGCTGCGCGATTTCAGATTGGGCTGCTGGGGATGCTGGAGGCCAATCCCGGCGTAGATCCCTTCTTGCCCCGGCCGGGCAGCGAGCTGATCATCCCAGCCCAGATGCTTCTGCCGGACGCGCCGCGTGAAGGGATCGTTATCAACCTTGCCGAGTTGCGTCTGTTCTACTACCCGCCGGGAGAGAATCGGGTTGAGGTCTATCCGATCGGCATCGGCCAGCTGGGACGCGATACGCCGGAGATGGTGACGCGGATCTCTCAGCATATTAAGGATCCAACCTGGACGCCGACCGCCAATATCCGCCGCGACTATCAGGCTCAGGGGATCAGCCTGCCTGCGGTGATGCCCGCCGGACCGGATAACCCGATGGGGCGCTTTGCGCTGCGTCTGGCCGCCCAGGGCGGGGTCTATCTTATCCACGGTACCAATGCCGACTTTGGCATCGGCATGCGGGTCAGCTCCGGCTGTATCCGCTTGCGTCCTGATGATATTGAAGCACTGTTTCGCAGCGTACCTGGAGGAACCCGGGTACAGATTGTCAATCAGCCGCTGAAGGTGTCGGTAGAGCCGGACGGTAAACGCTATGTTGAGGTGCACCAGCCGCTGTCGCGCTCTGAGCGTGACGATCCGCAGGTGCTACCGATCGTGTTGAATGGACGTCTGTCCACCTTCGCAGCCAGCCCGCTGACGGAGCGCGCAGCGTTTGATGGAGCGATGGCGCGACGTTCAGGTATGCCGGTACTGGTAAGCCATGCTGCGCCGCTCAGCAACGAGGCATCCACTAATGTTCTGGCGTCCGCTAGCGCTCCGGCGCCGATCGATGCTGCTATCCCCGAGGCAGTATTGGACGGCCGCTAAGGAGCCAGGGGCCCGGTGTATCGAATAGGAAGTGCAACCCCCCTTTTTGCGTATCGCAGCGTGACACAGGGCGTGCGGGCGTTGAATGGAGGAGGCGCGTTAGAGGCGAGAGAGGGTGGTGCAGAAATAAAAAAGGCGCACTGAAGTGCGCCTCTTTTGCTCAACTCAAGAAATCTTATTTCTTGTAAGCGTGAGCCATGTTGTCCAGACGCTGGTTAGCGCGAGCTGCATCGTCTTTAGCAGCCTGAACGTCAGCGCGCATTGCGTTCACGTCAGAAGACAGCTGGTCAACTTTGGTGTTCAGAGTCTGAACGTCAGAAGACAGCTGGTTGATTTTAGCGTTGGAAGAGCAGCCAGCCAGCAGAGTAGAACCCAGGATAACAGCGCCCAGTACCAGTTTAGTACGATTCATTATAAAACCCTCTAGATTGAGTTAATCTCCATGTAGCGTCACAAGTATTACACAAACCATTTTCTAAAGAGAATAAATTTTTCATGCCAAATCGGTTTATTTTGATCGTTCGCTCAAAGAACCACCTTGTTTTGCGGGAAGGTTAAAAAAAGAGAGACAAAACAGGTCGCTTCTATTGGAATCTTCTTATTTCGTTATTCAGTTAATTCTATTAATAATATCAGTTCAAGAGATAAAAATGTTGTGACAGGATAAAAAAAGCGCCGCAGAGCGGCGCTTGAATTTAATTATCTTTTTGCTCTCTATCAGAGCACGTGTACTGATGCGGTGTTGGTGGTGCCGCTCGGTACCAGCGCGCCGGAGACCATGACGACAACGTCGCCTTTCTGGGCCAGACCGCTTTCCTGGGCAGCATCTTTACCGATACGGTAGAAATCGTCGGTAGAGGCGATCTCTTTGACCATCATAGGGATAACGCCTTTGCTCAGGATCAGCTGGCGGGCGGTGACCGGGTTAGTGGTCAGCGCCAGGATCATCGCATCCGGGAAGTACTTACGGACGGCTTTGGCGGATTTGCCGCCGGCGGTGGCAACGACGATCAGCGGGGCATCCAGCTTTTCGGCGGTCTCTACCGCACCGCGGCATACTGCTTCGGTGATACGCAGCTTGCGTGAGTCGTGCAGGGTATCGATACGGCTCTGCATGACACGGTCGGTACGCTCACAGATGGTCGCCATGATACCGACGGACTCCAGCGGGTATTTACCCTTGGCGCTCTCGCCGGACAGCATAACGGCGTCGGTGCCGTCGAGGATGGCGTTGGCAACGTCACCGGCTTCCGCACGGGTTGGGCGCGGGTTTTTGATCATGGAGTCCAGCATCTGGGTCGCGGTGATGACCACTTTGCGGGCACGGTTGCATTTTTCGATCATCATCTTCTGCGCGAAGATAACTTCTTCTACCGGGATTTCCACGCCCAGATCGCCACGGGCAACCATGATGCCGTCGGAGGCCTCCAGAATTTCGTCAAAGTTGTTCAGACCTTCCTGGTTTTCGATCTTGGAGATGATCTGGATCTGCTCGCCGCCGTGGGCCTTCAGGTGCTCACGGATCTCCAGGACGTCGGCGCGCTTACGGATGAAAGAGGCGGCGACGAAGTCAACGCCCTGCTCGCAGCCAAAAATCAGGTCGCGCTTGTCTTTTTCAGCCAGCGCCGGCAGCTGGATGGAAACGCCCGGCAGGTTAACACCTTTGTTCTCGCCCAGGTCGCCATTGTTCAGAACCTTGCATACCACGGTACGTTCGGTGACATCGGTCACTTCCATGCCGATCAGGCCATCGTCCACCAGCACGGTGTTGCCGATGCGCAGGTCAGCGGCGAAACCCGGATAGGTGACGGCGACGCGTTCGTTGTTACCGATGACTCTCTGGTCGGTGGTGAAGGTGAAGGTCTGGCCAGCGGTCAGGGAGACATCATTGCCGCCTTCCAGCTTCATGGTGCGGATTTCCGGTCCTTTGGTATCCAGCAGGATAGCGGCTTTCTGGCCGGTATTCTCCATGACAGCGCGCAGGTTTTTGATGCGCTGGCCGTGTTCTTCATAGTCACCGTGGGAAAAGTTCAGACGCATTACGTTCATACCTGCGTTCAGCAGTTTACCCAGCATCTCTTCGGATTCGGTCTTCGGACCGATGGTGCATACGATTTTGGTCTTTTTCATGACATTCATTTCTGCAAGTTGTGATGGATTGGAAAAAGCTTACTCCCACCGCCAGCGACTGGGAGGACAGGGGGTAAAACAGGTGATGTGAAAATAGAACGGCTAAGAGGAATAGGTGACAGCCGATGTACCGGGGCAAAAAATGCGTGCCCGTGGGGAGGTGACCAGTGCAAAGGTCGCGTTGTTATGTAGCAGGCGCTGCGAAGAATCAAGGGCTGAAACCATTCAACAAAATTGACGCCTGATATTATACGTATTTAAACGCAAGAAAGGCAACGAATTTGGTGGCCTGGTGCGCAATGATGAAAAAAGGGCGCGAAAAGGCCAGGTTTGTTGCGCAACGCGCGCTGTCTAGTGCGTGGTGTGACACTCTGCCGCGATCGGTGCGACCAGTATGGCGGCGTCGCCATCGGGCCTGCGTGTCATGACAGACCTACTCCGGCCCGGTTCACGGCGGGGGAGCAGGCGTGCGTCAGCCTGCGCAGAGGCATGTACGCAGGGCGGCGATCAGCCGCAGATTATCGGAACGCAGGCGCACGCAAACCCGATAATAACGCGGATCCAGTCCCGGATAGTCAGCGCAGCGGCGGATCAACAGGCCGTGAGACAGCAGGGCCTGCTGTAGACATATCTGTGGGCGGTCGCAGCGCAGAAACAGATAGTTGGCGCGACCGGGCCACACCTGAAGCGACGGCAGCGCCGCCAGCGCCGAGTACAGAAAAGGGCGCTCCTGCGCCAGCCAGCGATGGGTGGCCTGCTGATAGGCGCGGTCGCGCAACACGACCTCGCCGGCCAGTGCGGCAAAGGCATTGATGCTCCAGGGCATCTGTCGCGCCCGCAGCCGCGCGGTCAGTGATGCATCGGCGCTCAGCAGGTAACCCAGGCGCAGCCCGGCGATGGCGTAAAACTTGGTCAGGGAGCGCAGCACACAGAGGCAGGAAAAGCGTGCCAGCTGCGGGATCATCCCCGCCTCATCGGTGATGAAGTCCCAAAAGGCCTCATCGACGATCAGGCGGATGCCCAGGTGCTGACAGCGCTCCGCCAGCACCAGCAGCAGAGCGGGATCGGGGGTGAGTCCGGTCGGGTTATTGGGCGTGCAGATAAAGAGGCAGTCCAGATCGGCCGTCAGCGCTGCCAGCAGATCCTCATCCACCTGAAATCCGTTCCCGGCCTTGAGCGGGTGGGTCTGAATGGCGCAGCCCACCCGCTGCAGCGCCCGCCGATACTCGGCAAAGCCGGGCGTCAGCAGCAAGGCACGCCGCGGACGCAGGGCATCGGCCAGGGCAAAAATCAGCTCCGTCTCGCCGTTGCCGGCGACGATCCATCCGGCGTCAACCCCGTGATGGTCAGCCAGAGCACGGTACAGCGCGCGGTATTCAATATCGGGATAGGGCTGGGCCAACGACAGGTGGTGATGCAGGGCCTGACGCAGGCTGTCAGGCATACCCAGGGGATTAATATTGGCGCTGAAGTCGGTGAGGTTGAGTGCGCTGACGCCCAGGCGCTCTGCGACGCCGATAACGTCGCCGCCGTGCTGGCTGTGTAACATCGCGGTGCTCCAAAAGGGAGGCCGGTGCCCCGCATCGCCGTCACGGCGGGCACCGGCGCCCTCGGTTAATGGGGCGCCCCTGATCGGATACATTCTGCGCACGGGGCGCCGTTTGTCTGTCCATCAGCCCCTTCAATGAGGGGTAAGGCTACTCTTTTGATGATTTTGCTGTAATTTATGCGTTTCAGGCGTCTTTTTGCAAGTGCCAGCAGGTGTATGACGGTTTACTGACGCGATGTGTTTGGGCCGGCGGTACGATCCTTCCGCAGCCGCAGCCGCAGCCGCAGCCGCAGCCGCAGCCGCAGCCGCAGCCGCGGCGGCGGTGAGGCTGACGACCCCGTAGAAGGGCACCGATCGCCAGGGGGGAAGGGGCGGGTAAGTGTGAGGCCAAGTCAGAATGCCGACCGTCATACCATAACAGAGTAATGCCTCCGGCGGGCAGGGATGGGCTGGGTCTGTCGGCGCTGCAAAGCGCCGTTTGCGCGGATACATGACCAACCCGTTTCGGCGGGTGTTTTATAAGGTAAACGACGATGAGAATGCGATGGTTCGGCGCCAGCGCTAACCCGGCCTTGACCGGCTGGCCGCCGCGCGCCCTGGTGGAGGGAGAATGACCCTATCGATCATGATACAGGGCACCGCCTCGGACGCGGGGAAAAGCGTTTTGTGCGCCGGGCTGTGCCGGGTGTTCTCCCGGGATGGCTACCGGGTGGCGCCGTTTAAGTCACAGAATATGGCGCTGAACTCCGGGATCACCGCCGACGGCGGCGAGATGGGACGGGCGCAGATGATGCAGGTCGAGGCCGCCAACATCGCCCCGGACGTGCGGATGAACCCGATCCTGCTGAAGCCCACCAGTGATTGTCATGCCCAGGTGGTGCTGATGGGACGGGTGCTGCAGGATATGGACGCCGTCCACTATCACCGCTATAAGCCCCGACTGTTAGAGCAGGTGGCGCAGGTTTACCGTGAGTTGGCCAGCCAGGTCGATATCATGGTGTTGGAGGGGGCTGGCAGTCCGGCGGAGATCAATCTGCGCGATCGCGATATCGTCAATATGGGGATGGCGGAGAAGGTCGACGCGCCGGTGCTGCTGGTGGCAGATATCGATCGCGGCGGTGTATTCGCCGCTATCTATGGCACACTGGCACTGTTGACGCCGCAGGAGCGCGCGCGGGTCAAAGGAGTCATCATCAATAAGTTCCGCGGTGACTTCAGCCTGCTCACTCCGGGGCTGCGCCAGATAGAGTCCCTTACCGGCGTGCCGGTGCTGGGGGTCCTACCGTGGCTGACGCTTGATTTGGATGACGAGGACGGCGTGGCGTTGCAGCGCGGTAAGTACCGCCACGCAGAGGGGCGGGCACTGGAGATCGCGGTGCTGCAGCTCCCCTATATCGCCAACTTTACCGACTTCTCGCCGCTGAACGCCCAGCCGGACGTTACCCTGCGCTATATCACGGAGCACGATGAGATTGGCCGCCCGGACCTGCTGATTCTGCCGGGCAGCAAAAGCACGCTGGCCGATCTGCGCTACCTGCGCGACAGCGGCCTGGCCCATCAGATCCTCTGCGCCCGTCAGGCCGGTACGCCGATTCTGGGCATCTGCGGCGGCTACCAGATGCTGGGACGGCGGATCGTCGATGGCGTTGAGTCGGCGCAGGCGGCCATGAGCGGCCTGGGGCTGCTGGACTGTGAAACCCGGTTTGCCCGGGAGAAAACCACCGCGCAGGTGCGGGGCGAGGCTCTGGGCAGGTTGCCCGGTCCGTGGGCGGGGTGCAGTGCGATTCCGCTGGCGGGGTATGAGATCCATATGGGGGTGACCCGGCGCGGCGCCGGATGTTCCCCGTTCTGCCGCCTGTTGTCGTCCAACGGGACGGCAGACGATCGGGAGGAGGGCGCCATCAGTGCCGATGGTCTGGTGATGGGCACCTATCTGCATGGGCTGTTTGATACCCCGGTGCTAACGCGGGCGCTGCTCGACGCGCTGCGCGAGCGTAAGGGGCTGGCGCCGGACGGTGGCCCGACCCTCAACTACTCCGCCTGGCGCGAGCAGCAGTTTGACAGGCTGGCGGCGGCGCTGCGCGAACATGTGGACATCGCGCGGATCTATCAGCTGATGCGCGCCCACGCGGGCGGGGCGCCGTCATCATGATGACGCGAACGGTATGCCCCGCATGACATTAACCTTAAGAGATACGTAACGATGACCCATTATGCACAGACGCTGGCGGAGATCGTCGCCGCCATTCGTCCGCTGGACGACGCGGCACAGGCGCAGGCGCGCCAGCGCCAAGACAGTTTACTGAAGCCACCCGGCAGTCTGGGACGGCTGGAGCAGCTCGCCGTTCAGCTGGCCGGGATCTTTGCGCCGCGGCCACCGGTCGTGACGAAGAAACAGATCTTCGTTATCGCCGCCGATCACGGTGTATACCAGGAAGGGGTCGCCATTTCGCCGCAGGCGGTGACCGCCATCCAGGCGCACAATATGGCGCTGGGGATCACCGGTGTGTGTGTGCTGGCGCAGCAGGCCGGCGCCGCCGTCACGCTGGTGGATGCCGGCATCGACGCTGATCCCCTGCCGCAGGCGGTCAATATGCGCATGGGGCGGGGCTGTGGCAATATTGCGCACGGCCCGGCGATGAGCCGGGTGCAGGCCGAAGAGCTGCTGGTGCGCTGCGCCAGGCTGGCGATGGCGCAGGCCAAGGCGGGGGTCAATCTGATGGGGATCGGCGAACTGGGCATCGCCAATACTACGCCGGCGGCGGCGCTGGTCAGCGTGCTGACCGGCAGCGTGCCGGCGCAGACGGTGGGGCTGGGCGCCAACCTGCCGGCCGATCGCTTGCGGCATAAGGTGGCGGTGGTGGAGCAGGCTATCCGTATCAATGCGCCTGACCCCCAAGACGGCGTGGCGACGCTGGCGGCGCTGGGCGGGTTCGATCTGGTCGGCATGGCCGGCGTGATGATCGGGGCCGCGGCGGCGCGGGTTCCACTGGTGTTGGATGGCTTTCTCTCCTATGCCGCGGCGCTGGCTGCTTGCCGGATCGCACCGGGGGTGCACCCTTACCTGATCCCGTCGCACCATTCGGCGGAGAAGGGGGCCGCGCTGGCGCTCGCGGCGCTGGGGCTGACACCGTACCTGCATATGGATATGCGCCTGGGGGAGGGAAGCGGTGCAGCGCTGATGATGCCGATCGTGGAGGCGGCCTGTGCCCTCCATCAGCGCATGGGGCTACTGAGCCAGAGCAATATTGTGCTGCCGTAGTCGTGCGCTAACGGCATGTCCTGCGCATTGACCCGCAGTGATCGCGGTGTGTAGGTATCGTGATCGCCGCGGTAAATGGCGGGGGAGTAATCAGGGGCGTGCTGATCTCGCCATGAATATATTGATGAGATTCCATATCATTATTTATTGAATATGCTATAAGAGCCTATCCCATTAGGCTATTTGATTTGCCATTTTTGTTCTGGGTCGCGCTCACAATGCGCATGTACCGCGTGTATACTCCGGTTGTTGCGCACTGTCCGTGACCAAACTGTTTGCAACAATATATCCCTTCTGAGATAGGCTATAAATCTACCTCTTCTATTTTTACTGTGCTTTGCTGAAATGTTGAAAAAAATTTTATTGGATATATCAATAAACATATTGCGCAGTACCAGATTATCTCTGGGGTAATTGTGGCGATTAATTGAATCTTCTATCAAAAAACCGCTTTATGTTAGCCGGACTACTCTTTTTTAAATCCTGCCGCGGGGAGTATGCCGAGATATACGGCAGCATGCCGTGCGTGGCGTGCTGTTCAGGGCGGAGGCGCGCGAGTGATGGAATAAAAAATTAGGCGTTATACTATTAACGGCGTTTGCTGTGTATTATTACTTTATCTGGTAATGATATTTTTTATTTATCTTTTTTGTGGCATGTATCAGTGCAATATATATTTATTTATCATGCTGACTTCGGCGGCGGTAAAATATTTTACCGCGTGCTGCTGATTTGCTGATGAGCTCAAGTAATGAAGATGTTTTCTCCCTATAATCATTTTGTATAATAAAAAGGAGATTATATGAGTATCAGTCGTCGTTATTTTCTTAAAGGCATTGGAGTCGGTTGTAGTGGATGTGCCCTCAGCAGTTTTCCGCCTGGGGCGCTGGCGTTGAATCGACCCGATGAAATAAAAGGTAAGGCCAGGCTGACGCCCAGTCTGTGTGAGATGTGCTCTTTCCGCTGCCCGATACAGGCGCAGGTGGTGAATAATAAAACGGTGTTTATCCAGGGTAATCCGCAGGCGGCGCATCAGGGCACCCGGATCTGCGCCCGCGGCGGCAGCGGGGTGAGCCTGGTGAACGATCCGCAGCGTATCGTCAGGCCGATGAAGCGCCGCGGCCCACGCGGCGCCGGGGAGTGGCAGACGATCAGTTGGCAGCAGGCCTACCGTGAGATCGCTGAAAAGATGAATGCCATCAAGGCGCAGCACGGCGCGCAAAGCCTGGCCTTTTCCTCCAAGTCCGGATCCCTCTCAGGGCACCTGTTCCATTTGGCCTCCGCCTATGGCTCTCCGAATACCTTCACCCATGCCTCGACCTGTCCGGCGGGTAAGTCGATCGCCGCCAAGGTGATGATGGGCGGCGATCTGGCGATGGACATCGTCAATACCCGCTATATGGTGGCTTTCGGTCATAATCTGTATGAGGGGATCGAGGTTGCTGATACGCATGAAATGATGATGGCGCAGGAGCGGGGCGCCAAGGTGGTCAGCTTCGATCCGCGGCTGTCGGTCTTCTCCAGCAAGGCCGATGAATGGCATGCGATCCGCCCCGGCGGCGACCTGCCGGTGCTGATGGCGATGTGTCACGTGATGATCGCCGAGCGCCTGTACGATGCGGCCTTTGTCGATCGCTATACCCTGGGATTCGATCGGCTGGCGGAGGCCGTCAGTGAGACTACGCCGACGTGGGCGCAGCAACATGCTGATATCCCGGCGCAGGTCATCGTACGGGTAACCCGTGAGCTGGCTGCCAGTGCGCCCCACGCCATTGTCAATCCGGGCCACCGTGCGACCTATTCGCAGGAAGAGGTCGATATGCGGCGGATGATCTTCACCCTGAATGCCCTGCTGGGTAACGTGGAGCGTCAGGGGGGGCTGTATCAGAAGAAGGGGGCCTCCGTCTATAACACGCTGGCCGGTGAGACGGTGGCGCCGACGCTGGCCAAACCCGGCGTAAAGGGGATGCCATCCATCCAGGCGCCGCGCATTGACGCAACGGCGCCGCAGTTTACCTATATCACCGCCAGCGGCGGCGTGGTGCAAAGCATTATCGATGCCGCGCTGACGCAGACGCCTTATCCGCTGAAGGGGTGGATTATGTCGCGTCATAATCCGTTTCAGACCGTCACCTGTCGGCCCGACCTGGTCAAAACCGTCGAGAGGCTGGAGCTGGTGGTGAGCTGCGATGTGTATCTGAGCGAAAGCGCCGCCTATGCCGACTATCTGCTGCCGGAGTGCACCTATCTGGAGCGCGATGAGGAGGTCAGCGATGTGTCCGGCCTCAACCCAGCCTATGCGTTGCGTCAGCAGGTGGTGGAGACCATCGGCGAAGCGCGGCCCAGCTGGCAGATCTGGAAGGAGCTGGGGGAGGCGCTGGGGCTGGGCCAGTACTACCCCTGGGAGACGATGGCGACGCGCCAGCTGTTTCAGCTGGGTGGCGATCGGGCGCTGTACGGCGCGCTGCGCGAAAAGGGATATCTCAGCTGGGGGGTGCCGCTGCTGCTGCGCGAGCCGGCTTCGGTTGAGCGGTTTGTCGAGCGCTACCCTCAGGCGGCGCAGCGGGATAGCGACGGCACGCTGGGCGGGGCCCTGCGCTTTAAGTCGCCAAGCGGACGTATCGAGCTCTATTCGGCGGCGCTGGAGGCGCTCTTGCCGGGATATGGCGCCCCGCGCTTTCGCAACCTGCCCCTTAAGCAGCCGGATCAGCTCTATTTCATTCAGGGTAAGGTGGCGGTGCACACCAACGGTGCGACGCAGTATGTGCCGCTGTTGAGCGAGCTGATGTGGGACAACGCAGTGTGGGTGCATCCCCAGACGGCACAGGCGCGCGGTATCCGCAGCGGCGATACGGTGTGGCTGGAGAACCCGACCGGCCGGGAGAAGGGACGGGCGCTGGTGACGCTGGCGATCCGCCCCGATACCCTGTTTGTCTATATGGGGTTTGGCGCCAAGGCCGGTGCCCGTACGACGGCCAGCCGCCACGGGATCCACTGCGGCAATCTGCTGCCCCATGCAACCAGCCCGGTGTCCGGCACCGTGGTCCACACCGCCGGGGTTACCCTGCGCCGCGCCTGAAGGAGCCGTCGATGAATCAGAACAACAACCACTATGTCATGCTACATGACGAGAAACGCTGCATTGGCTGCCAGGCCTGTACCGTCGCCTGCCGGGTGCTGAACGATGTGCCTGTGGCGTACAGTCGGCTGCAGGTGCAGATCCATCTGCCGGAGCAGGAGACGGAGGGGCGCTTTCGCTTTGTCAGGATTTCATGCCAGCACTGCGCCGATGCGCCCTGCGTCAGCGTGTGTCCGACCGGCGCCTCTTTCCGGGATGATAACGGGATCGTGCAGGTCGATAAGTCCCGCTGCATCGGCTGTGACTACTGCGTCGCCGCCTGCCCTTTCCACGTGCGCTATCTGGATCCGCGCAGCGGCGTCGCGGATAAGTGCAACTTCTGCAGCGACAGCCGCCTGTCGGAGGGGCTGGCGCCCGCCTGTGTCTCGGTCTGCCCGACCGATGCGCTGCACTTCGGTCGCCTGGAGTCGGCGGAGGTGCAGCGCTGGATTGGCCAAGAGGAGGTCTATCGCCAGCGTGATGCGCGCAGCGGAGAGGTCAGCCTGTATCGCCGTAAAGAGATCCACCGGGAGGAGCAATCATGAACAGCATTTGGGGTGCGGAGTTACACTACACACCGGACTACTGGCCACAGTGGCTGGCGCTGGCGGCGGCGCTGGTCGCCACGCTGCTGGCCGGGCTGGCGCTGCACGGGGCGCTGCGCTGCGCCCTGGCGCCGAAGCATGCTCCGGGGGTACCGGTGAGGCTGTATCTCTACCCGGCGGCGGTGCGCTGCTGGCACTGGAGCAACGCGTTGCTGTTTGTTCTGCTGCTGCTGAGCGGGCTGTGTGGCCACTTTTCGCTGGGGCCGGTGGCGCAGTGGGTCACCCTGCATACGCTGTGCGGCTATGTACTGATCGTCGCCTGGATAGGCTTTGTGCTGATCAACCTGCTGAGCGGCAACGGACGCCATTACCGCGTCCGCTGGCAGGGGCTGATCTCGCGTTGCCGGCGCCAGGCGCACTTCTATCTGTTCGGTATCATGAAGGGGGAGGTGCACCCCTTTGTCGCGGATGCGCGGGGCAAGTTTAACCCGCTGCAGCAGCTGGCCTATCTGGCCATCATGTATGCGCTGGTGCCGTTGCTGATGGTCAGCGGTCTGCTGTGTCTTTATCCGCAGTTTAGCGCCGGACAGGCGCCGCTGATGCTGACGTTGCATATGGTGCTGGCGGTGGCCGCGCTGATATTCCTGTGCGCGCATATCTATCTATGTACGCTGGGGGATACGCCGGGGCAGATCTTCCGTGGCATGCTGGATGGCTATCATCGTCACCACGAGCATGCTAGCGCGCCGGACCCGCGTCCGTAGCCCCATGGCGGGGGAGCAGGTAAGACAGCGGGGGCGAATGCCCCCGCTATGCTATCGCCGCCGCGGCGTTGCCTCAGCCGCACTGTACCTTGATAGCCAGGCCGCCGCGAGAGGTTTCCCGGTATTTGGCGTTGATGTCTTTGCCGGTTTCGTACATGGTTTCAATCACCTTGTCCAGGGAGACGCGTGGCGCGGAGGTGCGCTGCAGCGCCATACGGGCCGCGTTGATCGCTTTTACCGAGGCAATGGCGTTACGCTCGATGCACGGCACCTGTACCTGACCGGCGACCGGATCGCAGGTCAGCCCCAGATTGTGCTCCATACCGATCTCCGCAGCGATGCACACCTGTACCGGGCTGCCGCCCAGCAGCTCAGCCAGCCCGGCGGCGGCCATGGAGCAAGCGACGCCCACCTCGCCCTGACAGCCGACCTCGGCGCCGGAGATCGAGGCGTTCATCTTGTACAGGGCGCCGATAGCACCGCTGGCCAGGAAGTAGCGCACGAAGACGTCCGGCGTTACGGGATCGATAAAGTGATCGTAATAGGCCAGCACGGCCGGCACGATGCCGCAGGCACCGTTGGTCGGTGCGGTAACGACGCGTCCACCGGCGGCGTTTTCTTCATTGACCGCCAGGGCAAACATATTGACCCAGTCGATCACATTCATCGGATCGCGCGAGTATTTGTCGCTGGTGACCAGCATCCGGCGCAGTGCGGCGGCGCGTCGCGGCACCCGCAGCGGCCCGGGCAGTATGCCTTCGGTGTTCAGCCCGCGCTCAATGCAGGCCTGCATGGTGTCCCAGATGGCGGTAAAGTAGGCGTAAATCTCTTCTTTGCTGTGCAGCGCCAGCTCATTTTTCATCACCAGCCCGCTGATGGAAAGACCGGTCTCTTCACAGTAGTCCAGCAGCGCCTGCGCGGAGTGGAACGGATAGGGGACTTTGACGCCGTCGTCGTTTTGCTGGCCAAAGTGCTCTTCATCAACGATAAAGCCGCCGCCGATGGAGTAGTAGGTTTTGCTGTACAGCGGGGCGTCACCGGCGCCGTAGGCACGGATGGTCATGCCGTTTTCATGCAGCGGCAGGTTATCGCTGCGAAAGACCATTCCGCCGTCGCGTGGGAAAATGACCGGGTGGCCTTCGCGCCCCAGGGGCAGCCGTTCGCTGCTCTCCACGCTGTGGATAAACTCGGGAATGGCGTCGATGTCGACGCTGTCAGGAAGATTTCCCGCCAGCCCCATAATGATGGCGATATCGGTGTGATGGCCTTTACCGGTCAGTGAGAGCGAGCCGTAAACGTCAACGGCAACGCGCGTGACCGACGGCAACAGACCCTGTGCCGCCAGATCATCGACAAACTGTTTCCCGGCTTTCATCGGTCCGACCGTATGGGAACTGGAGGGGCCAATGCCGATCTTGAACATGTCGAAAACGCTAATCACGCTAAAGCTCCTTAAAGAGGCTATGTCTTGTGCTGCTGGTGTAAAGTCGTCGACCGGCGCAATTGCGGGTCACGTGTCACCCATGGGCGCCGTCGCAGCGGCGGCGGGTGGAGTTGTTATCGCCGATTCGCATTAAATAATTTAATGCTGCGCAGGCCCCTTTAATGGGGCGCCAACAATAACCGAACTGCGGCATCGGCGCACGCGCAATTGTGCCACTGGCGTGCTCTCCCGCGCGGAAACGCGGCGATCGGCGGTACGGCGAGCTGCGCAAAATAACCATGGTAATATGCTGCCAATTTCTCACTCTATATCATATGACTCTGAAAATAGTGAAAATCAAGACATATTCATATTCTAGCCCCGTTTGAGTCTGGAGATCGTCCGTTTGGGTCGGGTGGCTGGCAAAAGTGCACGGTGGCGATGCACTGGCCGGATAAACTGAGGTAGGGAGTGGAGTTCGGCTCAGGACATGCGCGTCTGCAGGGCCAGGCGGCGGATCATTGCTGCCGTCAGTCCCCAGATCAGAAACTCCCGGTAGCGGGACAGGTAGAGACGGTGCGCCGTACCAGCGCGGGTCACATCCAGCGGGTGATAGCGGCCCGGTTCCAGCGCTTGCGCCAGGGGCAGCTCAAAGATCTGTGCGACTTCGCCATGGTTGGGGCACAGATGCAGCGGCGTTGAAAGGATGGCGACCACCGGCGTAACGCAGAAGCCACTGCTGCTGTCCTGTGGCGGCAGATGGCCGAGGATCCTGACCCGGGCGGGATCCAGTCCGATCTCCTCCTGCGCTTCACGCAGGGCGGTGATATATAGAGAGGTGTCCTGTTTATCACGCGCCCCGCCGGGAAAGGCGACCTGACCGGGATGCTTACGCATGTCGGCCGCGCGTTGGGTCAGCAGCAGGGTCGGCTGCGGGCGGTTGACGATGGGGATCAGCACCGCCGCCTGGCGCGTGTGGCGCGTCGGGCGCTCCGGCAGCGGGCTATTCAGCTGAAAATCGGTTACAAAGCGGGCCAACGCTGGGCTCAGTCGCATAGCAGAGGTGTTCCGTCCGCCAGCAGCGGCAGGATCCGGCTGACTTTGTCCAGCGTCTCCTGATATTCGGCCTCTGCCTCGCTGTCGGCGACGATGCCGCCGCCCGCCCAGCAGTGCAGGCGTCCATGCTCCGCCAGCAGGGTACGGATCGTGATGCTGGTGTCCATATTGCCGCAGGCACTGATATAGCCAATGGATCCGCAGTAAAGGTTACGCCGTTGTGGCTCCAGCGTATCGATGATCTCCATGGCGCGGATCTTGGGTGCCCCGGTAATCGATCCGCCCGGAAAGCAGGCGCGCAGCAGATCGCAGGCATCCAGCCCTTCGGCCAGACGGGCGCAGACGGTGCTGACCAGATGGTGAACGGCGGGGAAGGTTTCCACCGCGAACAGCTCGGGTACGCTGACGCTGCCCGGCGCGGCGATCCGGCCAACGTCGTTGCGCATCAGATCGACAATCATCAGGTTCTCTGCGCGATCTTTGGCTGAGGCAGCCAGACGCAGGCGCTGCAGGGCATCGTCATGGGGCATCGGGCATCGGGGCAGGGTACCTTTGATCGGGCGGGTCACGATATCGCCTTGGCTGAGCTGCAGGAAACGCTCCGGTGAGACGCTGATCACGGCGCTGTGCGGTAGACGCAGGAAGGCGGAAAACGGTGCCCGGTTGGCCTGGGTCAGCCGCAGGAAGGCCTGCCACTCATCGCCGCGGTAGTCGGCGCTGAAGCGCTGGGTCAGGTTGATTTGGTAGCAGTCGCCGGCCTGTAAGTGGGCCTGTATCCGCTGGAAGGCTTGGCGGTACGCGTGTCGGCTCAGGTTAGCCTGCCACGCAGACGTCAGGCTGAAGGGGGCGGCGGGGACGGGCGTCTGCGCCAGCAGCCAGGCCAGGCGTTTCCCAGCGTCCTGCCAGCTGAGCAGCGTCACCCTACGCCGCTGATGATCGACGATCAGCGCCCAGTCGTAGATCCCCTGCGCCATGTCCGGGGCCTGCAGATCGGCGTGGGCCTGGCTGGGCAGATGTTCGAATCGTCGCCCGAGATCGTAGCCCCACAGCCCGAGAGCCCCCCCGCAAAACGGCAGATCCGGCTGCGGTGGGCAGCGGGGAAGATAGCGATCAATCTCTGTGCGCAATAGGGTCAGCGGATCGCCACCGTCGTCACGGCAGGCACCATCCCGCGTGGCGATCTGCGTCTGTTCGCCGCGGGTCTGCAGCGTGGCGCAGGGGTCGGCTACGACAATATCATAGCGGTTATGGGCGTGGTCGGCGGCGGCGGAGCTGAGCAGCATGGCCCAGGGATGATGCGCCAGCGGGGTAAAGTAGCGCAGCGCCGCATCGGGCCGGTAGGGAAGGTCACGCTGTGTCAGTTCGGGGATAGCGGTCATGGCGGCGCGGGAGTCTCATCGGTCTGTGTATGATTTAGGTCAATTATCTACGGATGGCGCCTGTGCGGCAATCACCACGGTGCTGTTCCGTTCGTCGGGTTGGCTATATACTGCAGCGGAAATAACCGAGAGGAGACGTTGTATGGTTGGCGGTATGCCGGCATTAACCCATGAACAGCAGCAGCAGGCGGCAGAGCGCATCCAGACGCTGATGACACAGGGGATGAGCAGCGGGGAGGCGATTGCCCAGGTCGCTGCAGAGATTCGCGCCAGCCACCGTGGCGAGCAGATCCGCGTGGCCTTTGACGAGGCGGACGACGACGAGGCATCGCAATAAGATGGGGCGGCGGCGGTAGCTTGGGGACGCTTAGGGGCGGATCACCACCGATGCCGCGCTGTCCCTGGCGCGCTGGCGCGCTGTTTCCGTACTCTCTCCCCAGGCCAGCGCGACGCCGAGTCGCCGTACGCCGTCGATGTGCGGCTTGCCAAACAGGCGCAGCTGGGTTGCCGGGCGCAGCGCTTGTGAGAGGTTGGCGAAGGTGACGTCGTCGCTGTGAAGTGAGGGCAGCAGTACGGCAGATGCACAGGGGCCAAACTGGCGGATCACGCCGATTGGTAGCCCGAGAAATGCGCGGACATGCAGCGCAAACTCAGAGAGATCCTGTGAGACCAGCGTGACCAGTCCGGTGTCGTGGGGGCGGGGGGAGACCTCGCTGAAGATCACCTCATCGCCGCGGACAAATAGCTCTACTCCAAACAGACCATATCCTCCCAGCGCCCGGACGACTGAGGCGGCGATCGCCTGCGCCCGCGCCAGTGCGGCGGGGCTCATCGCCTGCGGCTGCCAGGACTCGCGGTAGTCGCCTTCCTGCTGGCGGTGCCCGATCGGCGCGCAGAAGTGGATACCGTCGCTGGCCTGCACCGTCAACAGGGTTATTTCGAAATCAAAGCGGACCTCGCCCTCGACGATGACGCTGTCGGCGTCACCGCGGGCGCCTTGGCGGGCGTATTGCCAGGCGGGTGCCACATCGTCGTCGTTGCGTAGAATGCTCTGCCCTTTGCCCGATGAACTCATGACGGGCTTGGCGAAACAGGGGTAGCCTATTTCTGTCACCGCCTGTCGAAACGCCTCGATGCTGTCGGCAAAGCGATAGGGAGAGGTGGGCAGCGCCAGGGTCTCAGCCGCCAGGCGGCGGATCCCCTCACGGTTCATCGTAAGCTGTACCGCCCGGGCGCAGGGGACGACCCGCTGGCCGTCGCTCTCCAGCTGCAGCAGCGTTTGCGTTGCGATGGCCTCTATTTCCGGCACGATATAGTCAGGGCGCTCGCGCTCGATAAGCGCTCGCAGGCTGTCGCCGTCGCGCATATCCATGACGTGGCTACGGTGGGCGACCTGCATGGCCGGCGCATCGGCATAGCGATCCACGGCAATCACTTCCAGACCGAGACGCTGGCTCTCAATAGCGACCTCTTTGCCGAGCTCACCGGCGCCTAACAGCATGACGCGGGTTGCGTGGGGACGAAGGGCGGTTCCGATTGGCTGCATGGATTCTGCTCCTGTTCATTCGGGGAAATTATCGTCGGCAGTATATACGAAACCGTTTGCGTGGCAACGGGAAAGATTTTATTACAATGAGCAATAAAGCGATAAAGTTTAACTAACCATTTGTTTTTAATTATGTTGATGATTGTCTGTTGGGGCTGCTTTACACAATTGTGCGCTATGCCGCACGAGAATATTTTCGTTGTCGGAGGCAGGGATATACTGGAAAAACAGGAGATGGGCGGGGCGCCGTGTGACTACTTTTAGCGCTGCCTCATCCTCTCAGTGAGTGAGGCGCTGCAGCTTGAAGATTTGTACCATAAATAATATTGTATGATTAATTGCTTTGACCGGAGGGAAGCCGGTCGCTTAAGACTTCAACAGCGCTGCGCAAACGCAGGAGTGCATCGGGCGTAGCGGGAAGGTATATGGAATGAGTAGTGCGACCTGCATTGAAGAAAGCGAATTAAAACAGGATAACTGGTACCGTATTGCGGAAGAGATGCTGAGCCGGGCGGGGATTACCATTAATGGCAATCAGCCTTATGATCTTCAGGTAAAAAATCCGCAGTTTTTTCATCGTGTACTGCAAGAGGGCTCCCTGGGACTGGGGGAGAGCTACATGGATGGCTGGTGGGAGTGTGAGCGACTGGATATTTTCTTCCAGCGCATTCTGACCGCCGGTCTGGATACCCAGCTACCGAAGCACATTGCTGATATTGCACGCATCGCGTCCGCGCGGATCTTTAATCTGCAGAGCCGTAAACGCGCCTGGATCGTAGGAAAAGAGCACTACGATTTGGGGAACGATTTGTTTAGCCGGATGCTTGACCCACAGATGCAGTACTCCTGTGCTTATTGGAAGACGGCGCAGACGCTGGAACAGGCTCAGCAGGATAAACTGAAGCTGATCTGTGAGAAGCTGCGGCTGCAGCCGGGCATGAGGCTGTTGGATATCGGCTGCGGCTGGGGTGGGCTGGCACAGTATGCGGCAGAAAACTATGGTGTTTCCGTGGACGGCGTAACGATTTCTGCCGAACAGCAAAAGATGGCACAGGCGCGCTGTCAGGGGCTGGATGTCAAGATTTTGCTGCAGGACTATCGCGATCTGAACAACCGCTACGATCGTATCGTATCGGTGGGGATGTTTGAACACGTCGGTCCTAAAAACTACCGCACTTACTTTGAGGTGGCCGCGCGTAATCTGAAGGCGGATGGTCTATTTCTGCTGCATACCATCGGCTCTAATCAGACTGATCTGAACGTGGATGCCTGGATTAACAAGTATATCTTCCCTAACGGTTGCCTGCCGTCGGTAGCACATATCGCTAACTACAGTGAAGGGTTGTTCGTTATGGAGGATTGGCACAGCTTTGGGCCGGACTACGATTGCACCTTGATGGCGTGGCACCAACGTTTTCAGGCGTGCTGGCCTGAGATTAGCGCCAACTACAGCGAGCGTTTTTACCGCATGTTCTGCTATTACCTTACGGCCTGTGCCGGGGCATTTCGCGCCCGTAACATTCAGCTGTGGCAGGTTCTGTTAAGTCCGCAGGGGATTGAAGGAGGAATGCGCGTACCGCGTTAATATCCTCCCGACAAGAAGGGCTGAACAGGAAAGAGGGGCGTCGAATGAATACTGACGCCGTCTCTTTATTATGTCTGACAATATAAACTGGGCGATAGTGCTTCTGATAAAGGGGGAGATACTTAAGCCGTTAGTGATGGCGATACATGTGATAGCTATTTTGGTGATTTAATTGACAGCTTATACTTTCTGTTTGAAATGTTTTATATTCGTCGCAACGCAATGAATATTATATTGTTTTATTTTTAATTTATATTTTATAAATACCCTGCCAGGCTATTCTGTAGCGCGCCATCTTTCTCAGTGTGATTAAAAATAACGGCTAACCATTTGCACCCTGAAGTAAAGTATGTCATTAATAATGACGCCTTAAAACGGGGCGTTGCCTATGGCGAAGAAATATCTGGACTGATAGTCCCTTTGTCTGGCAGTGACATCGTTAATAGGATCAAGCATGCCTTAGGGCAGTTTTTCAAAGTGAAGGAAAGCGTAATGAGCAAGAAAAACGGTCAGGTCAAATGGTTTAACGAAAGCAAGGGATTTGGTTTCATCACGCCCGCAGATGGTTCCAAAGATGTCTTCGTCCATTTTTCTGCCATCCAGAGCGATGGGTTCAAGACCCTGGCAGAAGGTCAGCAGGTCGAGTTCTCTATCCAGGACTCCCCGCGTGGCCCGGCCGCCGCTGATGTGATTGCGCTGTAAGCAAATCGCGCTATCGCAGTTGACAAAACCCGCCATTGGCGGGTTTTTCTGTTTTTGGCTGCGAAATCAACCGAACGGTAGCCCTTGTAACGCTGGAGGCTTGCAGATAGGCCCCTAAATCATTTACTGTCTATAAAAACAGTATTAAGGCGAGAGTGGGTAAGATGACAGTAAATATTCAATATGTTGTGGTACGCGATGGGGTGGAAAAAATGACCTTTGCCAGTAAGAAAGAGGCGGATGCTTATGACAAAATGCTGGATTTGGCTGATAACCTGAACGAGTGGCTGACTCAGGCCCCGCTGACACTGGAGGAGGGACAGCGTGAAGCGCTGAGCTTTTATCTGGCTGAACAGAAAGAGAGCCTGGGGCGTCTGCTGCGAGGAGCCAGCCTTGCGTCGCTGGTGGATGTGTCATCGACGGAGTTGGTTAGTGAAGAGTCCGTCGGGGAGTCGGACGCGATTGAAAAGGCGCAGGCTGCCTAGCCTGTCGGTTTATTCGGTGTGGCCTCGGCGGGAGTGTGCGCCTATGCCGCCGCGCGGCGGGGCTGCAGAATATCATGCTGCTTTTTCCTGTTGAATAATGCGGTGGAGTAACATATGAAGCCCGATATCACTTTTTATCGTCGCTTTCAGGCCGATATTTTGGCTGGGCGTAAGACGATTACCATCCGCGATGACAGTGAGTCTCACTTTCAGCCGGGACAGCGGCTCATGGTAGGACAGTATGAGGATGGGCGCCCCTTTTGTGAGATTGAGGTGATTGGCGTAACCCCGGTGATGCTGGCGCAGCTGAATGCGCAGCATGCCGCTCAGGAAAACATGACGCTGGATGCGTTGCGCAGCGTGATCGGGGAGATCTATCCGCAGATCGAGCGGCTTTATGTCATTTCATTTTCACTGGTACGTGCGCTGGCGGGCTGAGGTTCGACCCGCGACAGCGGGTGCAGATCCTATCACTTCCCCGCTGTCTGCCGCAGTCGGTGATACGCTCATCTGATAAGGTGTGTAGCTAGCGTATTTATGTGGCAGATCACCTTGATGGTTTGGTCTATTTTATGACGGTCACGCTTCGTGGTTACATGGATTTGTTAATGAAATGGTCGCCCCCTATATCCTGTGCCACAGTGGGACGATAAATCCTCACTACTTGAGCGGAGCGGTCATCATGAACGTTAAAACTATCGGTATCGATTTGGCAAAAGAGGTTTTCCAGGTTCATTGAATTGACGAACACGGCCAGCGATTGCCCAACAGGCAGCTCAAACGCACAAAAATGCTTTCCTTTTTTACCAACATCCCTCCATGTTTGAGCAGCATGGAAGCCTGTGCTTCTGCTCACTTCTGGGTCGGTAAGCTTATGTCGATGGGCCATAACATCAAACTGATGGCCCCTCAGTTCGTCAAGCCCTATGTCAAAACCAATAAGCATGATGCTGCAGACGCAGAGGCTATTTGCGAAGCCGTTACGTGACCCAACATGCGATGCATGCCTGTCAAGCTCCCTGAGCGACAAACCGTACTGGCACTTCACCGAAGTCGTCAGCGTTTCATCAAGCAATAGAGTGCTCAGTAAGACAGAAACAACACCACCGATTGTTCCGGCAAGTATGACGTGATGGTAGGACAGCTCATACCGTGATGGGGAGAACCCGGTTTATTCAAGGCTCCTGAAAGAGCGCTTTGTTGATAGAGGCCTCCATCAGCGTATTCCATCAGGGACAGAGGTGTTTCACATCACCTCGGCAAGGTCGGGATCTATGACTGCAATTGATGACCTGCAAATCCACCACACCATATTTAGCTTGGCAAACAGGAGGCGACCATCTATGAATAAATCAGCGTTAACCGGCAGGATGGCTCCCGCTGGTGCGCCTGTTATGCACTCCGGACGTGGTGTGACATACCCGGCAACGTCATCCGGCTCAGCGCCTTGGTGATGCCTCCCCAATTGTTCGAAGGCATCACCAAATGGCATATGTATCTCTGCGCTTCGGGTGTGCAAACGACGTGAGATTGTTAAGTTCAGATCATCGTTTCCTTCACGAATGCGACCTGATAGGTATATTAATATATTTAGCTATAAAAATAGCATCCAATACTGTTATTTTTGATATAAAAAAGGTTTGTTGTGATTTTATGAAAATTATAGGGTTATATGGTTATCTTTATCATGCCTCCTGTTAATTAAATGATTAATTATACTTATTTATTTATCTATTATCAGCTAGAATGGTGGCTGGAACTGTTTTATTTGATAAACTTTGCTAATACGTTACGGGTGCTTCATGCAATGTCCCAATATAATAAATATTAACTTTGCTAAATCTTGGTGCAGCAATACTTTAAAAACGATTAATTTTCGTTGTAATAATGGCAAAGTTGTCAATGTTGACGCTACATGCAATCAATACCAGTTCCTCCACATATGAGGAGGCAAATAGAATTAGATAGCATAATGAATAGTGAATATTACCATCTCTTAAGTGATGTCAGATCGAGTGCGCCATCTCATAAGCAGGCGGAGGCGCTGCGGGTCAGAATGCAGTATGCGCTCGCTACCGACGAGTTTTATCTGGAGTACCAGCCGCAGTGGAATGTTCATGGGCATATCCAGGGTGCGGAGCTGTTGATACGCTGGCAGCATCCCCGCTATGGGGTACTGTTGCCCGATCGGTTTATGGACGCCTTGATGAGCTGCCAACTTGGACCCACGCTATTTGGCTGGTTAGCTGAGCGCGCTCTGCCGCTGCTACAGCGGCTGCGTAATGAGGTCACGCCGGACTTCACCCTTTCTTTGGCCCTACCGCTGGGCCTCGCCGCCCATAATGCCGTACTGACCCCCTTTACCCAGCCACTGTCCCAGTATGGTTTGACGCCACCGGTGATCGCATTTATCTGGCAGGGGAGCGACGAACTGCTGTCGGATCCCGCGTGCCTGGCGGGCATGCACACCCTGCGTGAGCAGGGATATGGGGCCGCGCTGGCGGAGTACGGCGAGGGGTATCGGCAGCTGGCGGCCCTGAGCCAGCTACCGCTGGATCGGATATATATTCCCCCGGAGGTGATTGGCCTGCTGCCGCATCCGGATGCCATGGTGATGGTTCAGCTGATGCTGCGCCTGGCGGATAAAATGGCCATGCGCTGCTGCGCGCAGCGGGTCGACAGCGTACAGCAGTTTGAGTGCCTGTCGGCAGCGGGATGCTGCGATTTTCAGGGTTCCTATCTTTTCCGTCCCCTGAGCGCACACCAGCTGGCGGTCGTATGCCACATGTTGAGTGACGCCGACGAAGAGGAGTCATCCTCTGGCGGGTGATCCGCTGCGTTATCTCGCGTAATTCCGTTTATCTTACCAGGCATACGACGGTATTTTTGCATTTTCACCGCCTGCGGATTGTGTCACCCTGTTATAAGATGGCTTGTGTGATGAATCCGTTAGGCATTAAGAATGAAAAAGGCACCAAAAGCAGCAAAACATCCCTATGAGATCGTGATGCACGGGGATCGCCGGGTTGATGATTATTACTGGCTGCGCGACGACACCCGCAGCGATCCACAGGTGTTAGCCTACCTTAACGCGGAAAACGCCTACAGCGAGCGCTGTTTGGCGCCGCAGTCGGCGCTGCGATCGGCGCTCTTGGCAGAGATGGTGGCGCGTATTCCCCAGCAGGATGCCTCCGTTCCCTATGTGCGCAACGGTTACCGCTACCAGCACCGCTACCGGCCCGCCGCCGAATATGCCGAATATTGGCGCCAGCCTGAGTCGGCGTGCCCAGAGAACGAGACGGCGTGGCAGCGGCTGCTGGATACCAATCAGCGTGCTGAGGGGCATGATTTTTATGCACTGGGCGCGCTGGAGGTCAGCCCGGATAACCGCCTGCTGGCCATCAGCGAGGATACGGTGTCCCGGCGACAATATACGCTGCGTGTAAAATCCCTGATGGATGACATCTGGCTGGAGGAGTCGATCGAAGGGTGCGATGGGCATATCGAATGGTGTAACGACTCCCGCGCCTTTTACTATATCCGCCTGGATCCACAGACCCTGTTGCCTTATCAGATCTATCGCCACCGTCTGGGCACGCCCTGCAGCCAGGATTGCCTGATCTATCAGGAGTTGGATGACGCGTTTTACCTGGGGCTGGAGAAGTCGCTCTCCCAGCGCTACGTGATGATCCATATCAGCAGCACCACAACCTCCGAGGTTTTGCTGCTGGATGCCGATGACCCCGAGGCGCGGGCGCACTGCTTCCAGCCGCGTAGGCGCGACCACGAGTATTCGCTGGAGCACTATGACTCGCGTTTTTATATCCGATCTAACCGGGAAGGGCAGAATTTTGCCCTGTACTGTGGACCGGATGGCGATGTACTGAGCTGGCAGACGCTGGTGCCGCCCCGCGATGCGGTCATGCTGGAGGACTTCTGTCTGTTTCAGGAGTGGCTGGTGGTGGAGGAGCGCACCCACGGTTTGACGACGCTGCGCCAGATCCGTCGCGATGACGGAGAGGAGCGACTGATCCATTTCGACGATCCAACCTATGTCACCTGGTTGGGCTATAACCCGCAGCCAGAGATTGCCAAACTGCGCTACGGCTACGCATCAATGACGACGCCGGGCAGTGTCTATGAGCTGGATTTGAACAGCGGTGAGCGGCGCCTGCTGAAGCAGCAGAGCGTGGCGGAATTTAGCGCGCAGGACTACGCCAGCGAACGCATCTGGCTGCGGGCGCGGGACGGCGTGGATGTGCCGGTGTCCCTGGTCTACCGGCGCGATCGTTTTGTGCGCGGACAGAATCCGATCCTGATCTATGGCTACGGCGCCTATGGCAGCAGCATGGATCCCGGCTTCAGCACCAGCCGCCTGAGTCTGCTCGACCGGGGCTTTGTGTTTGCGCTGGCCCACGTCCGTGGCGGCGCCGATCTGGGACAGCAGTGGTATGAGGACGGTAAGCTACTGCATAAGCTGAACTCATTTTATGATTTTATCGATGTTACGCAGGGGCTGGTCCGTCAGGGGTATGCCGCCACCGATCAGGTCTATGCCATGGGCGGCAGCGCCGGTGGGCTGCTGGTGGGCGGAGTGCTTAATATGGCTCCCCAGCTTTACCGCGGCGCAGTCGCCCAGGTACCTTTCGTCGACGTCGTGACGACCATGCTGGACCCCTCGATCCCGCTGACGACCGGTGAGTATGATGAGTGGGGGAATCCGGAGGATCCCGAATACTACCACTACATGCAGCGTTACAGCCCCTATGATGGGGTCCGGGCACAGGCCTACCCCCATCTGTTGGTGACCACCGGACTCCATGACTCTCAGGTGCAATACTGGGAGCCAGCCAAGTGGGTGGCACGCCTGCGTGAGATGAAATGTGATGATAACCTGCTGCTGCTGCATACCGATATGGAGGCGGGGCACGGGGGAAAATCGGGGCGCTTTAAAGCCTATGAAGATATTGCGTTGGAATATGCGTTTATTTTAACGCTGTCTGGCGTAACACAATAGACCCGCTTGGGTGAGCTTTAGCAAGGAGTCGTATGCCAATACTGCATTTACACCAGCGCGATATGTACTATGAGGACCACGGCAGCGGCTTTCCGCTGGTGTTGGGCCACAGCTACCTGTTCGATGCCGATATGTGGCGTCCGCAGATCGAGGCGCTGAGCGCCCACTACCGCGTCATCGTACCGGAGCTGTGGGGACACGGCCGCTCTGCGGCGCTACCGGAGGGGCACCACTCGCTAGCCTGCCTGGCGCAGGATACCCTGGCACTGCTGGACAGCCTGGGGATCGAGCGTTTTGCAGTGGTGGGGCTGTCCGTCGGCGGAATGTGGGGAGCCGAACTGGCGGCGTTGACCGGCGATCGCTGTGCGGCGCTGGTTCTGATGGATACGTTCGTGGGACGCGAGCCGGAGGTAACCCACCAGCGCTATTTTGCCATGCTGGAGGCTATCGAGCAGGCCGGCGCTATCCCGCCGCCGCTGCTGGCGCAGATAGCACCGCTGTTCTTCCGTCAGACGCCGGAGCCTGACCTGATCGCCGCGCTGAGCGAGCGCCTGGCCAGACTACCCGCAGAGACGCTACGCGACAGCATCGTTCCGCTGGGGCGGATGATCTTTGGACGCCCGGATCGCTGCGATCTGTTGACCCGGCTGCACATGCCCTCGCTGGTGATCACCGGGGCAGAGGATCGACCGCGCCCACCGCTGGAGGGATATCTGATGGCTGAGATGCTGAACTGCCGTCAGGAGGTGGTTGCCGGGGCCGGGCATATCTGTACGCTGGAGCAGCCGCAGCGGGTGAACCAGCTGCTGCTGACGTTTTTACAGCGGAGTCTGCCGCGCTAAGCCGCCATCTCGCAGTGCGAGGCGTGGGCCAGATAAAAAGGGAGCTGATGTCTGACGGCTCCTCCCCAAAACATTATCAGTACACCGTGATGATGTTGCTGTTGGCCCCCGCTATACCCGCATCCACCCTGTCGGGGTTCCTCCCCCGACAGTATCCCGGGTGACTGGTGGAGCGCATTTTTACGCAACCTCAGATACCATAACACCCGCCTTGATTGCACACTGCTTGCTTATCCCTTTTTCAGGGGAACAGGCGGGTCTGCAACCGCTGATCTCTGGCCACTCCAGACCTCGGCAATCACACAGTGAGAAGCTGCGGGGCAGGGCACCCGCTGAGAATATCACTGAACATGAGGTTACGGCTGAGATGCCTGTCGGCACGCTTAATTATGCGTTTAACGTGCACCGATGCTGGTGTGGGGGAAGTGACGCGGGATCAGAGCAACGCTCATATCACGCTGCGTCTTTTATGCTACTGGTGGAGAGAGGTCAGTGGCGGACTGAAAAATTCAGGGAAAACCAGAGAAACAGACATAGAGGAGAGGCCTTACGGGTAGATCACAATCCTCTATGCCTGTCTTTATTTATAGGGAGCCGTCAGGCCTGGCGCCCCTTTATGCTATCCGCAGACGTGGATTAGAACTGGTAAACCAGACCCAGAGCAACGATGTCATCGGTATTGATGCTGTTCGCGCGGGTGAAGTCGTTATTGTCCAGCAGGTTGATCTTGTAATCAACGTAGGTGGACATGTTCTTGTTGAAGTAGTAGGTCGCGCCCAGGTCAACGTATTTCACCAGGTCAGCCTTGCCACCGTTAAAGCCGTTGTAGGCGTTCAGCTCAGAGGCCCTGGACTGCAGGTAGGCGATGGACGGACGCAGACCGAAGTCAAACTGATACTGGGCCACGGCTTCGAAGTTCTTCGCCTTGTTAGCGATACCTGTGGAGCCGAACGGGGTCATGTTCTGGGTTTCAGTGTACATGGTGGCCAGGTAGATGTTGTTGGCATCATACTTCAGGCCGGCACCCCAGGACTGGGCTTTGTTACCGCCGGCAACGTTGGAGTTAGACTGGTTGCCGTGCCACTTCTGAACGGTAGTACGGTTAGAGGTGGTGTACGCCGCACCGGCGCTGATGCCCCAGCCCAGATCGTAGGTGGTGGACAGACCGAAGCCATCGCCGTTCTGCTTAGTCAGCTTGTCACGGCCGTTGTTGCTTTCGCCAGTGGTATCGTTTTTACCCTGATACTGCAGAGCGAGGTTCAGACCGTCAACCAGGCCAAAGAAGCCGTTGTTACGGTAGGTGGCCAAGTTGTTGGCGCGCTGGGTCATAAAGTTATCGGACTGGGCAGAGGTGTCGCCGCCGAACTCCGGCAGCACGTCGGTCCAGCCTTCGATGTCGTACAGCACGCCGTAGTTACGGCCGTAGTCGATAGAGCCGTAGTTGCCGTACTTCAGGCCGGCAAAGCCCAGACGGGTGAAGAAGTTAGATGAATTGCTTTCCGGCTGGTTAACGTTAGCCTGAGCTTCCCACTGGCCATAACCGGTCAGCTGATCGTTAATCTGGGTTTCGCCTTTGAAGCCGAAACGGACGTAGGACTGGTCGCCATCCACACTATGATTTTGAGAGAAGTAATGCAGACCGTCTACTTTACCGTACAGATCCAGCTTGTTGCCGTCTTTGTTGTAGATTTCCGCAGCGTTGGCTGCGCCTGCAACTAACAGAGCAGGAATAACGGCTGCCAGCAGATTACGTTTCACAATAATATTCCTTCTTAGTTGCTGACCGGTGCGGTCAGGTATGAGATGCCACTGCTTATTTTGTTTTTTGGTGCTGCGAGTGAGAACTAAATTGCGTTCCATCTGTCAAAGTAAACACATCGGGCACGCCCTAATGATAGGTGTTTTTTCAGCTAAATAAAAAGCAGAGTTCCATTTAATATATTAAATGGCGTAATTAACTATGTGTAAATGTAAATGTTGCTATATTTTATAACGCGCCGTATGTTTTTTATGCGGTTGCGCAATTGTCAGTGTTTTGTTATTTGTCGTGCTATCTGTTTTGACTATTCTGGCTAATTCTTGGCGATCACACAAAATGTCAATATTATCTCTATTGTTATCGTATACTTAGACCTCATCATTGTTACTGCATTTTATTTTTTACTGTGTCTTAAAGCTTTCTTTTTAAGCCAACCCTTCGGGTTGGCTTTTTTTTTCATAAAAACCTCTTGCTAATCATCATAAATCTCTATTCATTTGAGTCTTTGTTCTATTTTTTTGGCAGGAATTATTATTAATAATATTAGGCCATGATACATCCTTCTAATTGTATGTGGTGTGTTTTTAATTTATTTACATATATGTAATGATCATGTTTTATTGTTTTTTCTGTGTTTGGTGTGAACTATAAATTTCGTGGCGGGTTAATACTATTTTACGCTGTTTGTATTATTAACAATGTTTTTATTTAATAAGGAGTGTATTTCATTGATGATATAATAGAGTATGGGAATGATAGAGTTATTTGGTTTTTTATAAGGGTTGTCTTAGCCATGGCATGATTCGATGGTGATTATTTTCCGAGAAATAGAAGGCGAAAAATACCACGCTATAGATAATCGTTGGCATCGCTGCGTATGTCGCACTAGCCGTACCCGGTACTCCCGGTGAAATCAATGAAAAGGAATCACTGCGCCTGCATATAATACAAAAACCCGCCGTAGCGGGTTATTTTTCAAAAGTGCTGTTGTTTTTATTCTACCACATCCCCCGTGTGGGCGCGTTTAGCACGTTTTGCCGCGCGCTTTTCCACCAGCGTTTTCTGCGGTTTTTTCTTGGCATTTTTTTTGCTATCCATTCCCTTACTCATAGTAGCCTCTCTTTAACTATCGTTGGGTAGGTTGCCTAATTACTTAAGCTCCGTTGCGACTGAGTTGCAAGGTTATATTTGTGATTTTAAGATAACATATTGTTCTTGTTTATGTTATTTTAAATCGACGGCTGGAAAGTAACGCTGCCATGCGTAGCTTTCAAACTGGCAGCACGTCGTGATACTGAGGGTGTAAGATGAAGGTCTTCGGGGAGGGCACACCGGTCTGTGTGCCCCTGGTTATCAGGCGGCGGTTGGCATGCCGCATAGCTTGGTTAGATTGCGGGCGCCGACCATGACGGTCGCGACATAGGATTGCCGTCGGGTGACGACCTCTACGGCAATGAGTTTATCCCGGTATTTCAGGTGGTAGATACAAGGCCATCCTTGACGGGTGCGGCCGAAGGCGTTTGCATGCTGGTCGATAGCGGCATGGGCAACAACAAGGTGAGAGAAGTTTGTATCGCCTTTAATGATCCGTTTCATACAGGCTCCCTACATAAATCCATCAATTTGCTCTGTTCAGCGTAGGCTGACCTTTCTGTTATAGCACCATTCCCTATACTTCGACACGTTTCAGTCAGAATTTCCGCTCGTTAGTTAACAATACCGTTCGGTCAAGCTCCGCGGAATCCCCTATAGGTGATCGCGCACTGCAGGATGAGGGGAGGCAAGGCATGCTACGCTGAAATAAACTCTACCGATTAAGGCGCGCATATGAATTCTGTCTATACCCTTACGCTGTCTCCCTCGCTGGACTGTTCGACCAGCACGGATAAAATATATCCGGAGGGTAAGTTACGCTGCAGTCAGGCCATATACCAACCGGGTGGCGGTGGGGTTAACGTGGCCAGGGCCATTTACCGCATGGGGGGAGGCGCAGTGGCCATCTATCCTGCGGGAGGATCGACCGGTGCATACTTAACCACACTGCTGTTGGCGGAAGGGATTGCGGTTGATGTGGTAGAGGTACAGAGCTGGACGCGTCAAAATATGCATATCAATGTGACGGCTACCGGCGAGCAGTTTCGTTTTGTGATGCCTGGCGCGGATCTGACGCCGCGGGAATTCGATCTTCTGACGCAACGACTTGATCAGATCCCCGCGGATGCTTTTTTGGTGGTGAGCGGAAGTTTGCCGGAAAGCATTACGCCGCAGCGGTTTGCCGCACTGCTGCAGTACGTTTGTCAGCGTGGTATTCGCTGCGTTGTCGATACCTCGGGCGATGCCTTGATGACGGCGGTGAGTCAGGGAGGACTGGCGCTGATTAAACCTAATCAAAAGGAGCTGGCGACGTTGAGCGGGCGGGATATGACGCAGCCGGCTTCGGTTTTGCAGGCGGCCCATGCGCTGGTATTGCAGGGCGTTGCGCAGTATGTGGTGGTTTCCCTGGGGGCTCAGGGGGCGATTGCCGTTGATCGTCAAGCCTGGATTCAGGTGACGCCGCCGCCGATTAAGGCGCTGACGACGGTGGGAGCCGGTGACAGTATGGTCGCCGCGATGACGCTGCAGCTGGCTCTGGGAGGATCGCTGAGCACACTGGCGATTGGCGGTGTTGCGGCCGGAACCGCGGCAACGCTACGCCACGGTACCGAGCTATGTCAGGCGAGCGATGTCGCGGAGATTGCAGCCTATATTGAGGCCCATCACCCGCAGTCGCATCCATTCTAATGCGCCGCAGATGGCGTGGACAAAAAAAGACACGGGACGGCATCCGCCACCGGCTCATATCGATGGCACCTCGTCAGAGGCTAGTCGGCCAGATGGGCCTCGATGAACCACAGAAACTTGTCCAGGTCACGCGAGGCGGCGGTCAGCATGTCCGCACTGTCCTCGTCCTGCGTGGCGCCAATCGCCCCCCGGGTATGGTTGGCGACAACGGCATAGCGATCCGCCAGGGCGGACAGATGTTCACGGATGTGGGTAATATTCAACGGATAGGGAGCCAGCGATGAGATGGCCGCGGTCGTTTGCAGAGTCCCCAGCGCGATGCCGCCCAGCTGAACGATACGTTCGGCGAAGATATCCTGGTGGTTCAGCAGAGCGGTACGAAAACCATCCAGCATTTCGTGTACAGCGATAAAATTTTTGCCCTTCATGTTCCAGTGTGCCTGCTTAGTCAGCAGGGCCAGATCGATAAACTCAGCGACCAGCGGCTGTAGTTGAACGATGGTCTGTTGCTTAATCTCTGGGGCCAGATCGTTGCGGGTGGTCACCAGGGAAGGTTCCAGCGTGGTGGTATTCAGCGGGGTCACGTTCATGATTATTTCTCCCATTGATTTACGTCGTTTATTTAGTCAGACAGCGCAATAATACGTACTTTTTATGTCAGTATAGGGAGCAGGGCAGGAGGATCGCTAGAGGGTTATCAGTATTTGTTCGATAGGAGTAGGCTATCGTTTATGGATGGTGGCACATTTTATTTTTATTCTCTTGGCGTGCTGCTCTGGACTTTACGCCGATGCTATCTTTATCGCCGCATGATGATAATGTTTATGGCCATCAGGCACTCGATGAGAGTGACGGCAGCGGGTTATCGCACCTGCTGCGTCATTTGGGCGCGGGATTGGCCCACTTGTGCTGGGGTTACTGATCTAGGGGGGAGCTGATGGCCTTAAACAGCGGGCATTCGGCGATACCGATGACACCGTTACTATCGTGGATCTGCGTCTGCGTTACCAGTGAGCGGGTGGTCAGATACTGGCACTGAAGTCCCAGTCCCCCCAGGTTGTTACGACTGCTGATCAGAAATCCATAGCCGCTGAATAGCATGGCCAGATAGATGACGATCAACAGGATCAGGGTAGTTTTTAGCAGATGCATGACAACTCCTTAGCCTTTAGACCGGCGCCGATCTGCGGCGCTAACGGGGCTTTGTTAATGAAATGGTCGCCCTCTATTATATCCTGTGCCACAGTGGGACAATAAATCCTCACTACTTGAGCGGAGCGGCCATCATGAACGTTAAAACTATCGGCATCCTACGCGCGGCGGGCGGGAGAGGATGCGTTAATCCATACCTCCACCCAATCGCATCCGGCCTCAGCGCGGCTGCAGCAGCGAAAGCAGGCGATCTGCCGCCGTATTGAAAGCCGAAAGTGACGTATCGTTAACGCCCTGCGGCGTGATCCCCTGCATCGCAGCACGCCATGTCGTGATAGTCTCCTTCAGCGCATCGCGCTGCGCCTGAGTATTGAGGGTGGGATATACTGCCTGATACTGAGCATCAATAATCTGGCGTGACGCCTGTAAGATCTGCGTACTGCAGGCGCCGATACGATCGCGTTCAGGCAGTGAGCCGTTGCGAACCAACCATTGACCGGCGACGAAGTTTCGTGCCTGAGCATGCTGAGAGAGATGACGCATATTGACCACCAGATCCGCCCCCGTCTGTAGCGGGGGGAACGCTTGCGCCTGCGGCACATCGCATTGATAGTTGCTGCGCAGCGTCTGCGGCATGCTCTCTGTCGCCTGAGGTCCTGCACTACAACCGGCCAGCAGGCACACAGCCAACAGTGAAAGATAGTGTTTCATCATATATTCCTCGCTAGGTAGGCCGCGATGATAGCAAGCGTACGCTACAACTCAATGTCTACGGTCAAATTTCCCGACGCGATAGAAAAGCGGATCTTGCGCAAAGCACTCAGCCCGTGCGCGCAAAAAAAGAGATAGATCGGTGAGCTATATCACACTCGACTACTGAAGATTCCGCTATGTTTATATCATTCGAGGCAACGGAAGGAGTTAAATGGGACATTTAATTACGTTCGTGACGACAGTGAGTTGCAGCACCCAACAGATCCTCGTCTTGGCTTGCCCGGAATGTGCCACTGAGTAAACGGCGCGGGATTTCTGCCTCGCGGTGGTCATGCCCTTAAATATGTAGCACTCGATTATCTGAGGCCTCATCCGTGAGGCCTCTTTATTTCCCGGCTGTTATCTTACCCACGCTTCCCCAATGTTTTGATAGGCGATTTATCTTATGCGTGCGCCCCTCCTACCAACTCTACAAATCCTTATCGGGTGCCACATGCTAATAACCTATCCCAGAAGGGATTGTCAGAATGTCGTAACTGATAATTTCTGAAGGCGAAAATATGACAGGCAGCAAATGGCGGATCAGCGATGAACTCTGGGAAACAATGGCACCGCGTATCCCTGAGCACAAAACCAGCCATCCACTCGATACGCACCGGAAACGCGTTGATAGCCGTGCCGCAATGGATGCTATCTTCTTCGTCCTCAGAACCGGATGCCAGTGGAACGCACTGAATGCCACAGGGATATATTCATCGAGCTCTGCGCACCGGCGCTTCCAGGAATGGAGAGAGGTAGGTGTTTGGCAGGACGGATTGCTGGTCTGTGAACGTCTGTACGGCATTGACTGGTCCTGGTTGTCGATGGACGGCTGTATGACCAAATCACTGTTGTCAGGAACCAAAAATAGGCCGCAATCCCACGGACAGAGGGAAACAAGGTGTAAAGCGCAGTCTGATGACAGATGCCAACGGGCTTCCTTTGTCACTGGTTGTGGGGACAGTCCACATCATGGCCATCCCATGTCTCATCAGCGCCATCAGCCGACGCCTCCCTGATTTTCCGGTGGGTCAGGTTAACAGGTTAAGCAGTCCCGGCAATACCTGCACACTGCTGTAGCGCAGAGCGATAAACCGGTACAGATAATCTCATGCGTTGCACGATCTGCGGCCAGATGAAGCCTGCGCCACATCCTGCGCCTATCAGCACCATGCTGCCGGACTTTCCATAAGACCTTCAGACCGGTAGCATCGATGACCCGATGTGAGATTTCACCACGGGTGGTGTTGTAAAACTGATGTGAACCGCCTTGGTACGCTGACTGATACCGCTGTAGTCTGGGCAGCACAGCAGCAGAGCCATCAGCGTACAAATTGAGTCAACCGGGCTGGGCAAATACCGGCGAGAAAGATGGAACACGCGCTTCATCATCAGGAGCGTGGTGATAGCCATATCGGTCTCATGACGCGGTCGACCACGACCTGCAGGCTGTGCACTGTCAGTCCATACTACCGGGTTGCGGTCTACCTGAAAGAGGGTGGCAGGACTACGATCTGATGGGCGGGACTCAGGAGCCGGTACTGCACGATATTCTGGATCAATACGAAAAGCACATTCACTTTTTGCACCGCGACCCGCGGCAAGCGCGTGCCGGAGTAGCACAATCCCTTTCGCTGCCGGGATTGCGGTTGGCAATTGCGGCTGCTGGGGGGTAATATTGCGCGGCGCGGTGTTAGTCCGCTGTGTTATCCGCAGAGTCGTTGATGGCGCAGCGTACGCGTCTTGCTAAGTAGAGCAGGAACGCACCGGCAATCCCTGAAACTCAACAAAACTTTTTTCTATATGTGACCTGTCGTGTGGGTCACCACTGTAGATAAGGAATTCAAATGCCTGTTATTACGCTTCCTGACGGCAGTCAGCGTCATTTCGACCATCCCGTATCTGTCATGGACATCGCCCGCGATATCGGCCCGGGTCTGGCAAAAGCCTGTATCGCCGGTCGCGTCAACGGTGAGCTGGTCGACGCCTGCGATTTAATCGATGCCGACGCAACGGTCGCCATCATTACCGCCAAGGATCAGGAAGGGGTAGACATTCTGCGTCACTCCTGTGCCCATCTGCTGGGGCATGCCATCAAGCAGCTGTGGCCACAAACCAAAATGGCCATCGGCCCGGTAATCGACAACGGCTTCTACTATGATGTCGATTTGGATCACACGCTGACCCAGGAAGATCTCGAGCGCCTGGATAAGCGTATGCATGAGCTGGCGGAAAAAGACTACGACGTCATCAAGAAAAAAGTCAGCTGGCAAGAGGCACGTGACGCTTTTGTCGCGCGCGATGAGCTGTACAAAGTGGCGATCCTCGACGAGAACATCAGTCACGACGATCGCCCCGGCCTGTACCATCATGAAGAGTATCTCGACATGTGTCGTGGTCCGCACGTGCCGAATATGCGCTTCTGTCACCACTTCAAGCTGCAGAAGTCTTCCGGCGCCTACTGGCGCGGCGACAGCGATAATAAGATGCTGCAGCGCATCTATGGTACCGCTTGGGCAGACAAGAAGCAGCTGAACGCCTATCTGCAGCGTCTGGAAGAGGCGGCCAAGCGTGACCATCGCAAGATCGGTAAACAGCTCGACCTGTACCATATGCAGGAAGAAGCGCCGGGCATGGTGTTCTGGCACAATGACGGCTGGACTATCTTCCGCGAGCTGGAAGCGTTTGTTCGCATGAAGCTGAAAGAGTACCAGTACCAGGAGGTGAAGGGTCCGTTTATGATGGACCGCGTGCTGTGGGAGAAAACCGGCCACTGGGAAAACTACAAGGATGCCATGTTCACCACCTCATCAGAGAACCGTGAATACTGCATCAAGCCGATGAACTGCCCGGGCCACGTGCAGATCTTCAACCAGGGGCTGAAGTCCTACCGCGATCTGCCGCTGCGCATGGCCGAGTTTGGCAGCTGCCACCGCAACGAGCCGTCGGGCTCCCTGCACGGCCTGATGCGCGTCCGTGGCTTTACCCAGGACGATGCGCACATTTTCTGTACCGAAGAGCAGATCCGCGACGAGGTCAACAGCTGCATTAAGATGGTGTACGACATGTACAGCACCTTCGGCTTTGAAAAAATCGTGGTGAAGCTGTCTACCCGTCCGGAGAAGCGTATCGGCAGCGATGAAATCTGGGATCGCGCGGAAGAGGACCTGGCCGCAGCGCTGCAGGAGAACGGGATTCCGTTTGAATATCAGCCGGGTGAGGGCGCCTTCTACGGACCGAAGATCGAGTTTACCCTGCATGATTGCTTGGATCGCGCTTGGCAGTGTGGTACCGTGCAGCTCGACTTCTCTCTTCCGGGTCGTCTGAGCGCCTCTTACGTTGGCGAAAACAACGAACGTGTGGTGCCGGTGATGATCCACCGGGCCATCCTGGGGTCCATGGAGCGTTTTATCGGCATTCTGACCGAAGAGTTTGCCGGCTTCTTCCCAACGTGGCTGGCGCCGGTACAGGCCGTAGTGATGAATATCACCGATTCTCAGGCTGAATATGTCGAAGAATTGAGCAAAAAACTGCAGGCCGCCGGTATTCGCGTAAAATCAGACTTGAGAAACGAGAAGATTGGCTTTAAAATTCGCGAACATACTTTACGTCGCGTCCCCTATATGCTGGTTTGCGGTGACAAAGAAGTCGAAGCCGGCAAAGTGGCAGTGCGTACACGCCGTGGTAAAGACCTGGGCGTAATGAGCATTGACGACGTAATCAAGAAGCTGCAGCAAGAGATTCGCAGCCGTAGTCTTCATCAGTTGGAGGAATAAGGTATTAAAGGCGGAAAACGAGTTCAAACGGCGCGTCCTAATCGTATTAACGGGGAAATTCGCGCCCAAGAGGTTCGCTTGACAGGTGTGGATGGCGAGCAGATTGGTATTGTCAGTCTGAGAGAAGCTCTTGAGAAGGCCGAGGAAGCTGGCGTCGACCTGGTCGAAATCAGCCCCAACGCTGAACCGCCGGTTTGTCGTATCATGGATTACGGCAAATTCCTCTATGAGAAGAGTAAGGCTAGCAAAGAGCAGAAGAAAAAACAGAAAGTTGTCCAGGTTAAGGAAATCAAATTCCGTCCTGGCACCGATGATGGCGACTACCAGGTAAAACTCCGCAGCCTGGTTCGCTTTCTGGAAGATGGCGATAAGGCCAAGATCACGCTGCGTTTTCGCGGTCGTGAGATGGCGCACCAACAGATCGGTATTGAGGTGCTTAACCGCGTCAAGAACGATCTGAGTGAACTGGCGGTAGTCGAGTCCTTCCCTTCGAAGATCGAAGGCCGCCAGATGATCATGGTGCTCGCTCCCAAGAAGAAACAGTAAGGCTATCAAGTAAGGGTTCTACGGTTCGGGTTTCCCGACCGTAGAATCGTTCGCCTAACTGATTCGTTGTAATTAACAATGCGAAGTGGAAATCGAAATGCCTAAGATTAAAACTGTGCGTGGCGCGGCCAAGCGCTTTAAGAAAACCGCCGGTGGTGGTTTCAAGCGTAAACATGCTAACCTGCGTCATATTCTGACCAAAAAATCTACCAAGCGTAAGCGTCACCTGCGTCCGAAGTCTCAGGTCTCCAAAGGCGATCTGGGTCTGGTTGTAGCGTGCCTGCCGTACGCATAAGTAACTTTTTTTGAATCAAGAATAAGACTTTAGGAGAGAGCATATGGCTCGCGTAAAACGTGGTGTAATTGCACGTGCACGTCACAAGAAAGTATTGAAGCAGGCGAAAGGTTACTACGGTGCCCGTTCGCGCGTATATCGTGTTGCCTTCCAGGCAGTGATCAAAGCAGGTCAGTATGCTTACCGTGACCGTCGTCAGCGTAAGCGTCAGTTCCGTCAGCTGTGGATCGCACGTATCAATGCTGCTGCCCGTCAGAACGGCATTTCTTACAGCCGTTTCATCAATGGCCTGAAAAAGGCTTCTGTTGAAATCGACCGTAAGATCTTGGCTGATATCGCGGTATTCGACAAAGTGGCGTTCACCGCCCTGGTTGAAAAAGCGAAAGTGGCTCTGGCGTAAGTCAGATGAAAGAGGGAGCTTGCTCCCTCTTTTGCTTTTGCAGCTGGAGCATTGTTCACCAGAACTGTGCAGAGTGAGTGATAATTTATTGACATTCTCTGCGCTGGATCTTTCAATAGACAAAGATTTCAATACGTTATGAATGATCAAGGTAACGCAAGCATGAATGCTGCTATTTTCCGTTTCTTTTTTTACTTTAGCGTCTGATCGCCGGAGGCTTTGCGCATAAGAAAAGAAACGGAAAATAGCGCCAAAAGCCTCCCTCGTGGAGGCTTTTTTTATCGCCGCGCATTGACGCGGCGTGCGAAGCGGCGCGCCGTAATACGATGAGCCGTCATCGCTCAACATCGACCATCGGGCCATACTGGCCGGAAGAAGAGGAAAGTCATGTCACATCTCGCCGAGTTGGTTGCCCAGGCGAAGGCAGCCGTAGAGAGTGCTCAGGATGTCGCTGCGCTGGATAGCGTGCGCGTCGAATTTCTGGGTAAAAAAGGTCATTTAACGCTGCAAATGACGTCGCTGCGCAATCTGCCGGCAGAAGAGCGTCCGGCGGCTGGAGCGGTCATCAACCAGGCCAAGCAGGAGGTTCAGGAGGCCCTGAACGCCCGTAAAGCGGCGCTGGAGTCGGTAGCGCTGAATGCCCGTCTGGCTGAGGAGACCATCGATGTCTCCCTGCCGGGTCGGCGAATGGAAAACGGTGGCCTGCATCCGGTTACGCGCACCATTGAACGTATTGAATCCTTTTTCTCCGAGCTCGGCTTTGCCGTTGCCACCGGCCCGGAGATCGAGGACGACTACCATAACTTTGATGCACTGAATATTCCGGCTCATCACCCGGCACGCGCCGACCACGATACCTTCTGGTTCGATGCGACCCGCCTGCTGCGTACCCAGACTTCCGGCGTGCAGATCCGTACCATGCAGCAGCAGCAGCCGCCGATCCGCATCATTGCGCCAGGTCGTGTCTACCGCAACGATTACGATCAGACCCATACTCCGATGTTCCACCAGATGGAAGGGTTGATCGTGGATAAAGATATTAGCTTTACCAATCTGAAGGGGACGCTGCACGACTTTTTGCGCAACTTCTTTGAACAGGATCTGCAGATCCGTTTTCGCCCCTCCTACTTCCCGTTTACTGAACCCTCTGCTGAGGTGGATGTGATGGGTAAAAACGGCAAGTGGCTGGAGGTGCTGGGCTGTGGCATGGTGCATCCCAATGTACTGCGTAACGTCGGCATCGATCCGCAGGTCTACTCCGGCTTTGCCTTCGGGATGGGTATGGAGCGACTGACGATGCTGCGTTACGGTGTCACTGATTTGCGCGCATTTTTCGAAAACGATCTGCGTTTCCTCAAACAGTTCAAATAAGGCAGGATTAACACATGAAATTCAGTGAACTTTGGTTGCGCGAGTGGGTAAATCCTGCCATCAGCAGCGATGCATTGTCCGAACAAATTACCATGGCTGGCCTGGAAGTGGATGGCGTAGAGCCGGTTGCCGGCGCTTTCCATGGTGTGGTGGTCGGTGAGGTGGTCGAGTGCCATCAACATCCCAATGCCGATAAGCTACGGGTCACCAAGGTCAGCGTCGGCGGCGAGCGCTTGCTGGATATCGTCTGCGGTGCGCCGAACTGCCGTCAGGGACTGCGTGTGGCCGTTGCTACTATCGGAGCTGTTCTGCCGGGCGATTTCAAAATCAAAGCGGCTAAGCTGCGCGGCGAACCCTCCGAAGGGATGCTGTGCTCTTTCTCTGAGCTGGGTATCTGTGAGGATCACAGCGGTATCATCGAACTGCCGCAGGATGCGCCGATCGGCTGTGATCTGCGGGAGTATCTGCAGCTGAATGACAACGCGATCGAAATCAGTGTGACCCCTAACCGGGCCGATTGCCTCGGTATTCTGGGCGTTGCCCGCGATGTCGCGGTGCTTAACCGCCTGCCGCTGAATATGCCGCAAGCGGCGCCGGTAGCGGCCAGCATCGATGAGCGCTTCCCGATCGCCGTTGAGGCGCCAGAGGCCTGCCCGCGTTACCTTGGCCGCGTGGTGCGCGGCATCGACGTCGCGGCGAAGACGCCGTTGTGGATGAGTGAAAAGCTGCGTCGCTGCGGCATTCGATCCATCGATCCGGTGGTGGACGTGACCAATTACGTTCTGCTGGAGTTGGGGCAGCCGATGCACGCCTTCGATCTCAACCGCCTGCAGGGTGGGATCGTGGTACGTATGGCCCGTGATGGGGAGACCCTGACGCTGCTGGATGGCAGCCAGGCGACGCTGGGTAGCGATACGCTGGTCATTGCCGACCATCAGCAGGCGCTGGCGTTGGGCGGCATTTTTGGCGGTGAACATTCCGGTGTTAACGCGGAAACCCGAGACGTGCTGCTGGAGTGCGCCTATTTTAACCCGCTGGCGATTACCGGCCGCGCCCGTCGCTATGGGTTGCACACCGACGCGTCGCATCGCTATGAGCGCGGCGTCGATCCGCAGCTGCAGCAGCGTGCCATGGAGCGCGCTACCGAGCTGCTGCTGGCGCTGTGCGGCGGCCAGGCCGGTCCGGTTATGGATGTGACCAACGATGCCTACCTACCGCAGCCGGCCAACATTGTGCTGCAGCGCAGCAAACTGGATCGTCTGATCGGCCATCATATCGATGATGTGCAGGTGCTGGATATTCTGCAGCGTCTGGGCTGCCAGGTAACGGCAGTGGATGGCGGATGGCAGGCTGTCGCGCCGAGCTGGCGTTTTGACATGGCCATTGAAGAGGATCTGATCGAAGAGGTGGCGCGTGTCTACGGTTATAACAATATTCCGGATGTGCCACTGCGTGCTGATCTGGTGATGACCGCACACCGTGAGGCGAATCTGCCCCTGAAGCGGGTCAAGACCCTGCTGGTCGATCGTGGCTACCAAGAGGCTATCACCTACAGCTTTGTCGATCCAAAAGTACAGGCGCTGTTGCACCCGCAGCAGCAGGCGCTGATCCTGCCAAACCCGATCTCCGTTGATATGTCCGCCATGCGCCTGTCGCTGTGGACCGGTCTGCTGGGCGCCGTGGTATATAACCAGAACCGCCAGCAGTCACGGGTGCGTCTGTTTGAAAGCGGCCTGCGCTTTGTTCCGGACGAGGGGGCGAATCTGGGGATCCGCCAGGACGTGATGCTGGCCGGGGTGATCGCCGGTCATCGCGACGAAGAGCACTGGGGCATCGAGCGCCAGGCCGTCGATTTCTACGATCTGAAGGGCGACCTGGAGGCGGTGCTGGAGCTGACCGGTAAACTGGACGCGGTGCAGTTCCGCGCCGAAGCCCACGATGCCCTGCATCCGGGGCAGAGCGCCGCGCTGTATCTGCATGGCGAGCGAATTGGTTTCATTGGCGTGGTACATCCGGAGCTGGAGCGTAAGCTGGATCTCAACGGTCGTACAGTCGTGTTTGAGGTGTGCTGGAGTGCTCTGGCAGAGCGTCTGATTCCACAGGCGCGCGAGATCTCCCGCTATCCCGCGAACCGCCGTGATATCGCGGTTGTGGTGGCTGAAAATGTGTCGGCGGAAGATGTTTTGGCTGAGTGTAAGAAAGTTGGCGCAAATCAGGTAGTTGGCGTAAACTTATTTGACGTGTATTGTGGTAAGGGGGTTGCAGAGGGTCATAAGAGCCTCGCGATCAGTCTGGTGTTGCAGGATACCACGCGTACACTGGAAGAAGTGGAAATTGCCGCTACCGTCGCAAAATGCGTAGAGGCGTTAAAACAGCGATTCCAAGCATCCTTGAGGGATTGAATCTATGGCGCTTACAAAAGCTGAAATGTCTGAACACCTGTTTGAAAAGCTTGGGCTGAGCAAACGGGACGCCAAAGACCTCGTCGAGCTGTTTTTCGAAGAGATACGCCGCGCGCTGGAAAATGGCGAGCAGGTCAAACTGTCCGGTTTCGGAAACTTTGATCTGCGCGACAAGAACCAGAGGCCGGGGCGCAACCCGAAAACCGGGGAAGATATCCCGATTACGGCGCGCCGTGTTGTGACATTTCGTCCGGGACAGAAGTTAAAGTGCCGGGTCGAAAACGCAACACCCAAGGATTAATCAGGCAGACAGGACAAAAGGCCGCCCTTGGGTGGCCTTTTTCTTGTACTGTTCAGCGCTTTTACGGGCGAGAGACTGAGGCATTAACTATGCAGGTAAACGATCGGGTCAGTGTCAAAACGGACGGCGGTCCGCGCCGGATCGGGCGCATTCTGGCGCTGGAGACCTTCAGCGAAGGCACCATGTATTTGGTCGCCCTGGATGACTATCCCCAGGGTATCTGGTTCTTTAATGAGGCCGGCTGTGCGCAGGGTATCTTTGTTGAGCCGTATGATGACGATGTGTCAGCCTGACGCAGTGCCCACCTTCAGCGGTCTGATCCAACGCCAGCGGCGGCGGGACCGTCGCTGCTTGACGTTGCTGGCACTGCTGCTGCTGGCGGCGCTAATGCTGGGGTTGAGCGCTGGTGATATCTGGCTGTGGCCAACGCAATGGTTCACCCCCGACGGGCAGTTGTTCGTCGGGCAGCTGCGTCTGCCACGGGTGCTGGCGGTGATGGCGGTCGGCGCGGCGCTGGCGGTTAGCGGGGCAGTGATGCAGGCGTTGTTTGACAATACCCTGGCCGAGCCGGGGCTGCTGGGCGTCTCTAACGGTGCCGGCGTGGCCTTGGTGATCGCGGTGCTGCTGGGGCAGAATTTGATGCCGATGTGGCTGCTCAGCGCGCTGGCCATCGTCGGCGCGTTGACTATTACCCTGTTGTTGATGCTGTTTGCCCGCCGTGGGCGGTTGAACAACGCCCGGCTGCTGCTGATCGGCGTCGCGCTGGGGATCGCCTGCAGCGCCGCCATGACCTGGGCGGTCTACTTTAGCAGCAGCCTGGATCTGCGCCAGCTGCTCTACTGGTTGATGGGCGGCTTCAGCGGCATCGACTGGCGTCAGGGGTGGCTGATGGGCGCGCTGCTGCCGGTGCTGCTGTGGCTGCTGACTCGTGGTGATATTCTGAATCTGATGGCGCTGGGGGAGCTGCCTGCCCGTCAGCTGGGGCTGGGCATGACCCACTGGCGTAGCCTGCTGGTGCTGGCTATCGGCTGGCTGGTCGGGGTGAGCGTCGCGCTGGCCGGTGTGATCGGCTTTGTCGGCCTGGTGGTGCCCCATATGCTGCGCCTGTGGGGCATCACCCAGCACAGAATGCTGCTTCCGGGCTGCGCGCTGGCGGGCGCCTCGATGCTGCTGCTGGCGGACGTCGTGGCGCGGATCGCACTGTTTTCTGCCGAGTTGCCGATCGGGGTGGTGACCTCATCAATTGGTGCACCGCTGTTTATCTGGATGCTACTGCGGCGCTCATCAGGGGGAATCAATGTACGATAATGGGCTGCGTATCGATGGTGTGGCAGTTTCCGGCCGGTTGGCGCCCCTGAGTGCGTTGGTGGCGCGCGGACGGTTGGTGCATATCATCGGCCCGAACGGTGCGGGTAAAAGCACACTGTTGCTGCGGTTAGCCGGTTTATTGAGCGGGGAAGGCGAGGTATGGCTGGCGGGGCGGCCGCTGCTGTGCCAGACTCCCGCACAGCAGGCGCGTTGGCGCGCGTGTCTGCTACAGCAACAGCTACCGACCGGGCTTATGCCTGTATTTGCTTATCTGGGACTACATGCGCCGCGTACTGCCCCTATCTCGGGGGTCGATACCGTTCTGGCGATGCTGAGTGAGTGTCTGGGGCTCAGTGACAAACTGAGTCGGCCGATGAGCCATTTGTCCGGTGGTGAGTGGCAGCGGGTACGGCTGGCGGCTGTGCTATTGCAAATTTGGCCGACCTTAAATCCGCAGGGGTATCTGCTGCTGCTGGATGAGCCGATGAGCAGCCTGGATATCCGGCAGCAGGCCGCATTGGATGGCCTGCTGAGTGAACTGTGCGCTGCTGGGGTTACTGTGATTGCCAGTGCGCACGATCTTAATCACACGCTATTCCATGCCGACGATGTCTGGATGCTTAGCCAGGGGCAGGTGATGGCGCAGGGCACGGCGCAGGCCGTGATGCAGGTGGCGGCCCTGAGTACGTTGTTTGGCGTACCTTTTCGCCGTATCCGCGGCGGCGACCGTGACTGGCTCTATTATCACAATGATGAACAGCCTGAAAGCGCATCGGGAAAATGAAGCCCAATAAGCATATCCACACTGATAGCTGCCACCATATCATCAGCGTATGAAAAACGATCATGTGACATGATAAATCCCTGTATTTTCTAGATGCCGGATAGCTGCGTAATCTTTCCACAGCTGTGCTTTGTCCTTACTGATTAAATAGATTGTCCCTGGTTGACTAAATACATCGGTGGTTTGTTGTATGCTCTTTAGCTCATCAACGTAAAACTCTGCCCGATGAAATGAAGCCAATTGTTTAAGCTGTACAAGCAGTTTTGACGAGGTAAAAACTGCTTCTTTATCATTGATTAAACCGACATTAAAAGTATGATTTTTTAAATGATAGAATGGCTTTTCCACCAGGCGTGCAAATTTATCCGGTGCCACAATGGAAACTGCGCTAGCGAGTATTTGCCCTATACCGGTAGTGAGATACGAGACATCTGGACGTAGAATACCATCGCTTCTTGCCGCTATTTCGACCAGGCAGGGGCCACTTGCAGTCAGCATCACCTCAGCATGACTTGGGCCATGCTGAATACCTAAGCATTGACAGACCTTTTTTACATAATTAACTAATTGATTAAACTCAGGAGCACTGTAGTCAATGAGCTCATCGATATCATAAACGATGTTGCCACTGGCAAGCCTCTTTTTATGATATTTTACGACCTCGCTAACCAGGATATGCCCCCCCAGAGATACGAAGTTGACGACATACTCTGTTCCGTGAAGGAATTCTTGGCATAGGATCGTTTTATTTATAAGGTTAAGTTTGTTTACCTTATTGGATAGGGTGCTAAAAGCATGGCGCACCTCATCCTGAGAGTGGCAAATAAATACACCGTCAGAGCCGGCGCTATCAATGGGCTTAAGTACCACAGGGTAGGGCTGATCTTCCAGCCAAGTCAGGATCTCGTCCCATCGCGAGAGTATGCACTGCTTGGCTGGCCATAGTCCATGCTCTCTTAATACCTCCAGCATAATAAACTTATTACGGCGCGCATGTGTTTTGGCATATTCGTTACTGTAGGCGAGATTTAACGTGTGATTTAGCTTGTCAGCGAGCAGGACGCCACTTTCTGCACCGGCAATAATACACTCCGCACCAAACTTAGAGATAAAATCTAGCGTATGGGAAAGATCGCTATGTATAATATTTTCTTGGTAAATGCTATAGTCGAAGCTATTATAATAATAGCTATCTAGCTTATCACTGGATGATATATGTATGAGCTTGCATTGCATATTGTGTAACTCTTTGGCTATGAATTTTCCAGATGAAAACCCATCAACTATTGCGATTTTTTTCATCTTTCATCCTTATCGATTTTTTGTAGTTTTACGATGCTTAAAATGATGAGTAGAAACGTTATCATAATAACTGTAATGAAAGTTTCAGATGATATATGGATACGTGGATCAAAAAACTGAAAGAGTAAAGTAAATATAGGCAGCAACAGTAGGATTAATGATACATGTATTGGGTCCAATGTTGCAATGCTGCTTTGGATGAGAAACACAGGTAGTATGTGCCCAATAATAGAAAGGCTCAGGATAATTAGCAGCATTTCTTTATTTAATAAAAAAGATATCTCATAGGAGAACATATAAAATAGCGTGACCAGTAACATTAATATGTTACGCACACCTAATATTTCATAGGTCTTCCAGTCCCCCGTGCTTAGTCTTTTAGAAAAAAAAGTATACAATACTGTTCCTATTGCACTAAGGACGACACAGGATATACCAATGATTCTTTCTGTTGTCGTTGTATCTGTAACGCCACTTTTCCCAACATAGGAGTTAACCAGCATAACAACGACACTTGTCAATATCACCCAGGCTGCATATCCTTCATATTTTGTAGGGTGGGATGTGTCTTTAATAATATAACGTGAAATGATGAGTGTCAGAGCTGGACCACAAGCAACCGATGCAATGCCCACGACTGCTGGCTCAAGGTATTTCAATGATAGTATCAGCCCCCCCCAGTTTAATAGAACGGCGGAATTTACTAAAAATAGGTTGCCAAAATTCGCCTTCGCTTTAATGAAGTAATACCGCGATCCTTTTTTTACGCTGGAGATGATGCTGAAAACCAGGGTTGACAGAATAAAACAGTAGATAATGAAAATTGCCGGATTGACCTCTTGAATAACATTGGCTACATAGACATCGAATCCCGCACTAATCATGCAAAAAACGACCCCTAAACTAACGCCGGAAAATGCTGCGTTGGTGCTCATTGGATTATCCTTTGATAAAAGTATCCATGCGATTTCAGTATAATGTCCATGATGGTGCTATTATTCTTAGTTATCGATAATGGTTACTTTATTATCATCAATCTTTATTTTTACTATCGATATAATATCATGACCTGTTTCCTCTTTTACGTTGATTCTTCCATTGTTTTGCGATTTTTCGACAACACATATTACTCTCTCCACTATACCTCCAGCATTTTCTATTGCTTTTATTAAAGAAATAACTGTGCCGCCAGTGCTTATTGTATCATCAATAATAACCACCCTATCATTTTTATTTATGCCATTTAGATATATATTTCCATCAAAGTACTCTGAGGAAATTTTTACAACATTTTTATTATATTCATTGAGGCTATATGGATACCAGCGAGCCATTGCAAGAGGTTTTCCAGTCAACAGAGATATCGTAGTAGCTAATGGCGCACCTTTATCCTCCTCGGTGACGATTTTATCAAAGCTAATATTTATATATTTAATAACTTGATAAGCTATCTCAATTAAAACAATAGGTCTAAGTGCTGGTAACTGGTCGCTAAATTCATTAACGGTTGTTAACATACGGCCTGATTTAACAACTTTAGCATTCGTATAAATTTCCTCAAGAAGCATGATGATCTCCATTTTACATATTATATTCTGGATATATGCCATTCCATCGGCTCTTATATTTCCATGAGCTGTCGAAGAAAATTGTTATGATTACTTTATTGGATACGCTCCTCATGATCTCTTCACTTATTAAAATGTTGGCGCCGCAAGTTGGGCCGATTTCTTTATTGTTTGTTTTTATGAACCTCCGCATTCGCGCCCATGCGTGTTCTCCACTAATGACTTTTATTTCGTCTATTAGATCTATTTTTGTATTACCTGATATCTTTCCCGCGCCTAGACCCATCATATTATGTGGGCGATGCGTGAAAATCTTTTTATTTATCTTTGCGTGGATAGGTGATGATTTATCAACCTCAATGCCAATTGACTTGAGTTTTGGGAATTCTTCTTTTAATATTTTTGATATTCCTGAAAATGTTCCACCTGTTCCTATCGAGCAAATAAAATAATCCGGATTTATATTTTTTGATGCTAGCTGTTTAATTATTTCGCGTCCGCACTCATACCATGACTCCATGTTTAATATATTCTCTGACTGGTTTATATAGAATGAATTTTTATTGACTTTAGCGTATGCAATTGCTTCATCATCAGAGCCATTCAGGAATTTTTCCTTTGGTGTTTCAATGATTTCCGCACCAAAGCTTTTTATTTGTTGAATTCGTTCTCTCGTCATGCCTTCTGGCATAAATATAACAACATTGTATCCTTTCTGTTGCCCAATCCATGCTAGTGCAGCGCCACCGTTTCCCGTTGAGCAATCTATCAGTGTCATGCCGGGAGAAATTTTACCATGCAGCTCAAGTGATTCTATTATATGTAGAAATGTGCGATCTTTATGGCTCCCTGTGGGGTTCTTGTATTCACACTTTACAAATAATCTATTTCCATTGCTTGATATATTTGTTAGTTCAATAAGTTCGGTGTTTCCGATCTGTTCGACATCCATTTCTTACACCTTTTAAATTTATTAATCTGTTTGTTTTTAATACGCTTGTTTTGATGGTAAATCAATAAGTGTAGAGCGATTTTATTGCATGAGGGATGCTTGGTGAGCAGCGTCTGAGGGGGGTGTTTTACGCGATGATTCTGCTTGCGATAGGGTATTTTCTTGTTGGATGGGTTAATTTCTATAGTATTACCTGTGCATTTCGTACCATAGGGAATAATCTACTGTGTCATTGTTTAATTAGTGTGTTTAGATTTCTTGTTGCAAAATCATATTTAATTATTATGTTAACCTTGGTGTTCATATTGTTACATTGGCTCTTGGTGCGGAGGGCGCCGTTGCCGTTTCTTGATGTAAGCATAAGCGGTGGTCGGGCGCCAACCAGATTAAATTAGATGAATGTATTGATGTAATTTATAATATCTGCCTTTGTTCTGTAGTCATAACCGCAATGGTACTTGAGTGTCACCGGTGGTTATTCATATTGTTCATGTATCAGGCCGTAGGACATGGCAATATAATGCAATGAGCGAATAGGGGTGAAAATGGCTATATGCGTTGGCAGTGCGGGCAACACGGCGTAGCGTTATACGCTATGGACGCTATGGACGCTATGGACGCTATGGACGCTATGGACGCTATGGACGCTATGGACGCTATGGACGCTATGGACGCTATGGACGCTATGGACGCTATGGATGCTATGGGCCTGCGCTGCGGTGTTGGTAGTACAGGAATAAATAGCCCGCGCCGCGGGTATCTCTGCCGTTCGTTAACTCAGTATTTTGTTGCTTTGATGAGCTAAACCTCAGGTTTTATCCCATGACGCATAAAAAACTTGACCTCAGCATGTGTTTCCCCATTATTTATTGATTAAGGCTGTGCGTAGTATGGCTGATAACATCAGGGAGAGTGCGCCAGCAGGCGCCGTTATAGACGCTAGCGCATCATTGAGGCATAAGGGAGATGAGACGATTGGCATCCGTATACCGCTATTGTGCATGGTGTAGCGTTGCACTGATTCTGGCAGGATGTAGCAGCAAACACCGTGCACCGCCACCATCTGGCCGTCTGGCAGACCCGATAGTGGTGGTAGCGCAACTCAATGATCAACTGCAGCAGTGGCATGGTTCGCCATATCGCTATGGCGGAATGGCGCGTAGCGGTGTTGACTGCTCCGGCTTTGTGTACCGAACCTTCCGCGATCGCTTTGCCATTCAGCTGCCGCGGACGACACAGGAGCAAACCTCGCTGGGTACCCGGGTATCGCGGGACGATCTGTTACCCGGCGATCTGGTGTTTTTCCGCACCGGAAGCGGTGATAACGGTCTGCATGTCGGTATTTATGATACCAATGATACGTTTATCCACGCGTCGACCTCGCAAGGGGTAACGCGATCGTCGCTGAACAACGTCTACTGGCGTAATGCCTACTGGCAGGCCCGGCGTCTATAGCCTCCGCTGCGGGCTCTTATCTGCGCAGTGGCAGTGCTATCATCATGACTTTAGCTCAGTAAAAAGGCATGGTTATGACGCCGTTATCGCTTTTTATCTCCGATTCTCACGATCCCTGGTTCAATCTGGCGGTGGAAGAGTGCATCTTCCGCCAGATGGATCCCGCACAGCGGGTTCTTTTCTTGTGGCGTAATGTCGATACGGTGGTGATTGGCCGCGCACAAAATCCCTGGCGCGAGTGCAATACCCGTCGCATGGCGCAGGACGGCGTTAAACTGGCCCGGCGTAGCAGCGGCGGTGGCGCAGTGTTTCACGATCTGGGCAACAGCTGTTTTACCTTTATGGCCGGTAAGCCCGGCTATGATAAGCAGGTCTCCACAGGCATCATTCTTGCTGCGCTGGCAGGGCTGGGAATGGATGTCCAGGCCAGCGGGCGCAACGATCTGGAGTTGGATACCCCGCAGGGAAGGCGCAAAATTTCCGGTTCGGCCTACCGCGAGACCCAGGATCGCGGTTTTCATCACGGAACCCTGCTGCTGAATGCCAATCTGGGCCGTCTGGCCGACTATCTGAACCCCGACCTGAAGAAGCTGCAGGCTAAGGGCATTGCCTCAGTGCGCGCGCGCGTCGCCAATCTGTCGGAGTGGGTTGCGGACATCAATCATACGCGTCTGTGCAATGCCATCGTCGAAGCCTTTTTTACCCATTACGGGCAGCGGGTCGCACCGCAGCATATCTCGCTGCAGCATCTTCCGGATCTGCCCGGCTTTGCACAGCAGTTTCAGCGCCAGAGCAGCTGGGCGTGGAACTATGGCCAGGCGCCCGACTTTAGCCATGTGATGGAGACGCGTTTTGACTGGGGCGGCGTGGAGCTGCACTGCGAGGTGGCGCGGGGGACGATCGTCCGTGCCCGTCTGTTCAGCGATGCGTTGACGCCGGCGCCGCTTGAGGCGCTGACCGTCGCACTGGCGGGCTGTCCCTATCAGGGAGAGGCGGTATCCCAGCGGGTGTTGGCGCAGGGAGGAGATGATACGACAGGGAGGATGATACCCCAGCTGGCGGCATGGCTGCGCCGCCAGCTGGCCTAGGGCTGGCTACAGGCGCGTGTGCGCCTGGGGAAAGCGCGCCTTCAGCTGCGCGCGGGTCGGCGCACCGTCGGGGCCGGGCTGGCTGACCACGCAGGCGGCGACCTGATTGCCGAGATCGATGGCCTCCTCCAGCGCCAGGCCGAGGGCGAGCCCTGCCAGCACGCCGCCGCAGTGGGCATCCCCGGCGCCAATGGTATCGGCTAACGTTATCGGGTAGGCGGGCAGGTGCCGCTGGCGGCCATCGCTGGCGCACAGCCAGGCGCCGTGGGCGTCGAGGCGGCAGATCAGATGGATCCCGCGTTGGACGGCAAACGCCGACGCGGCTATGACCGGGTCGCCCTCGCCGCACAGCTGCGTGATTTCATCGCGGTTTAGGGTCAGCAGGCTGCCCGCGGGGAGCCGCTGCCACAGCGTCTCCGGCAGATGGGGCAGGCGAGGCCCGGGATCCAGCAGCAGGGTGCAACCGGGTGGCAAAGCATACATCCATTCGCACAGCGCCTGACCCCCGTCTCCCGCCAGCTCATAGCCACTGAGGTAAACCAGCGCCCCGGCGGGCAGCGCTATCTGCGCCAGCAGGGGCGCAGACCACTGTGTCTCGCAGCCGCTGACGCTGATAAACGTACGCTCTCCATCGGCTTCAACGCAGGCCAGACACCAGCCGTTATCCTGCTGCGGGTGACGCAGCAGCACCGGCAGCGCCAGCGCCGTCATGGCCTGTTCCGCCAGCGCGCCCCAGGGGCCGTTGCCGACCGGCATCCCGTTGATGACCGGGATCTCCATGCGGCACAGCGCCCGCGCCACGTTGAAGGCACAGCCGCCGATAGTCCGCCCGCCTTCTTGGGCCTCCATGTCCTCTCCCCGCAGCGGCAGACGCGGCAGATTGAGGATCAGATCGCCGACGGCGCCGCCGATGACGGCGACCGGGCGCGGTGTTCGCATCGTTGTCATGCTTTTTTACTCATGTTGATTAGCAGGGCGTAGCTAAGCAGGCTGATCAGGAAGGCGACGAACAGCCCCAGGCTGGAGTCGGCAAAGATGCCGATGGCCAGCGGGCCGTCGATAAAGCCGGTGCGGGTCACCATCAGCCCGCAGAGCGCGCCAAGCAGCCAGCACAGCAGCGGGCCGACGCGTACGCCGGCATTATCGCCGTGCAGATCGAAAAGCTGGCTGTCGCTATAGCCTTGATGGCGACGCAGGCAGACATAGTCGACAAGGAAGATGGCCTCCCAGGCGGCCAGGAAGAGGCCGCAGCACAGCAGGAAGGCGACGAAAGGCCCCATAAAGTCGCCGGCGACGAACAGAATGTACAGGGCGATGCCCAGTACGATCGCGGCATCAAGCGTTACCGCCCAGATCTGGCGGATCTTAACCCCGATGGTCAGCAGGTTCAGGCTGGCGGAGTAGAGGCTGAGCACGGCGATGGTCACGATGCCCGCCGTGGCGGCCAACAGATAGGGGATGGACATCCAGCGCGGCAGCACTGAGCCTATCAGGGCGATGGGGTTTTCTGCCGCGGCCAGATCGGGCAGGCGGGCTGAGAGCAGGATCCCGGCCAGCATCAGCAGGCACAGGGGTAGCGCGGCGCCGCCGGTGACGGCGGCGAAGATGTGGCTCTCTTTGCTCTTGGCGGACTGGTAGCGGCTGTAGTCGGCACCGGCGATAGCCCAGCTGATACCGGTGCCGGCGGCGATCACCGACACGGCCGGTAGGAAGGCGGTCAGCCAGCTGCCGGAGGGCATCGCCAGTACGGCTTGCCAGGGGGTGGTAAACAGGATGTAGCCGACCACGATCAGGGTCATGGTGCCGAAGATGCGGGTAAACCAGCGCTGGATGGCGGCGACGGCCGTCTGTCCCAGCAGGCTGACGGCGATGGCCAGGCCGGCAAACAGCACCAGGCACACCAGGGTGAGACCGTGTCCGCCCGGGACGCCGCAGGCCTGCAGCAGCGCGGCCAGGGTCAGGGTTCCGGTGATGATGTTGACCGCCTCCCAGCCCATCAGGTTGATCCAGCTGAACAGGGTGGGGGCGATGTTACCGCGGATGCCGAAGATGGCGCGGGAGAGGGTCAGGGTAGAGGTGCGGCCGCGTTTACCGGCAAAGCTGAAGTAGCCGACCAGGCAGAAACTCATCACCCCGAGCAGGGCGGCCAGGATCGCCTGTACAAAGGAGAGGCCAAAGCTGACGATGATCGCGCCGTAGACCACGCCCAAAATACCGATATTGGCGGCAGACCAGATCCAGAACAGTTCGCTGGGGGTACTGCGGCACGCCGGTTCGGGTACCCGATCGATACCGATATTCTCTACTTGCCAGGCTGGGTTGGCGTTGGTTTCACTCATTATTCAATTCACTCCTTTGTCATTGATTCGTGCTGCTTACACCGTGGTGGGTCGCATCATCCCCGGCCGTACGACGGCGCTGCGCACGGGAGGGAGAGAAATCCATTCGCGCACAGTCTACTGACACACCATTATGATGCCAATATAAAACCGTTATAGATAAGCCATGCTGATGCGTTATCGCGGAGAAAACGGCGGGACAGCGCCCGCCGGCAGGAGAAACGTTTGTCTTGCCTCAGCGCCGCAGGTGGATCTGGGGGCCGCCGTTCTCTGGATGGCGTCCTGCCGTCAGATCGGCCCGATACCAGTGTGACAGCAGCGCCGGGTCCAGCACCTGCTCCGGCGTTCCGCTGGCGACCAGCGTCCCCTGATGCAATAGCAGGATGCGATCGGCATACAGGGCGGCCAGATTGAGATCGTGTAGGATACAGCAGACCGAGAGCGGCTCGCGGCGGGTCATCCCGTGCAGCAGGCGCAGCAGGTGCTGCTGGTGAAACAGATCGAGCGCAGAGGTCGGCTCGTCGAGAAACAGCCAGCGCGGCTGGGGGGCGGGATGCCACAGCTGGGCCAGCGCCCGCGCCAGCTGTACCCGCTGCTGCTCGCCGCCGGAGAGTGTGCGATAGTCGCGATCCGCCAGCGCCAGACAGCCGCTCTGCTGCATCACCGCCTGCAGCGCCTGCTGTTGCCCCTCGGGACAGGGTGCACGCCCCATGGCGATCACCTCGCGTACGCTAAAGGGAAAGGCCAGCGCGCTGTGCTGGCGCATCACCGCCCGCCGCTGCGCCAGCTGCTGTGCAGGCCACGCGGCCAGCTCCTTCCCCAGTAGGGTGCAGCGCCCGCTGTCCGGGCGTAAATAGCCCGCCAACAGGCGCATCAGGGTCGATTTTCCCGCCCCGTTGGGGCCGATAATGACCACCAGCTCGGTGCAGGGCAGGGTCAGCGACACCTGGTGGATTAACGTCCGGCCATGATCGCTGTAGGTGAGCCGCTCGGCCTGTAACCTGGGGTTATTGGCCATGACTTACCTCCCGGTAGCGCAGTATCAGCCAGAGAAAATAGGGGCCGCCCAGTAGGCTGGTCAGCATCCCGACCGGTATTTCCGCCGGGGCCGCCAGGGTGCGGGCCAGGGTGTCGGCCAGCAGCAGCAGGCAGGCACCGCCCAAGGCCGAGCAGGGCAATAGCCAGCGGTGATCGGCGCCGAGCCGCAGGCGGAACAGGTGGGGAACCACCAGGCCGATAAAGCCGATGACGCCGCTGACAGCCACCGCGCTGCCGACCAGGACGGCGCTGAGAAGCAAGAGCTGGCGCTTGGTGCGCGCCACATCAAGTCCGAGGTAGTGGGCCTCCTCATCGCCCAGCTGCAGCAGGTTCAGGCGCTGGGCCAGCGTGAGCGCGAACAGGCTGGCCGGCAGGATCAGCAGGGCGCTGACGCCCAGCGTATGCCATTCACTGCGCGACAGGGTTCCCATGCTCCACAGGGTGAACTGGCGCAGCTGCTGATCGTCGCTCAGGTAGCTCAGCACCCCGACCAGGGCAAAACAGAGGGCGTTAATAGCGATGCCGGCGAGCAATAATCGTGACAGTGTCACATGTGCGCCGCGACTGAGGAGATAAATCAGCAGCGAAATGGCCAGGCTACCGCCAAACGCCGCCAGCATTTGGGTATACAGTGCCAGCAGCGGCGAGAGCGCCAGCGGGAGCACGATGGTCAGCGCCACGCACAGCGCCGCGCCGCTGCTGATCCCCAGCAGGGCGGGATCGGCCAGCGGGTTGCGGAACAGCCCCTGCATAATCGTGCCGGAGACGGCCAGCGCAATACCGATCACCACTGCCAGAAGCACCCGCGGCAGGCGGATGTTGAGCCAGATCTGCCACTGGAGGGGATCGCCGTCGCGCAGCAGCGCGACGGGCGACAGGCGCAGTGCGCCCAGGTGGGCGGCGGTCAGCGTGATCAACATCAATAGACCCAACAGCAACGCCAGCGTCAGACGCGGAGAGCGGCGGATCATGGCCGCTGCGCCTGTTCGGCCGCGCTACGCAGTGCGGCCAGCGCATCCGGTGTGCCGAGGGTAAAGCCCAGCAGCACCATGTCGTCAAGCACCAGTACCCGTTTTTCGCGCGCCGCCGGCGTTTGCGCCATCCCGGGCAGCGTCCATACCCGCTCCGGACTTCCCAGCGCCTTGGCGCCATCGCGGCTGATCAGGATCAGATCCGGCTGGGCGGCGATGACCCCCTCCTGGGAGAGCGGCCGGTAGCGGTTAAAGCCCTGCATGGCGTTCTTGCCCCCGGCTGCACGGATGATGGCGTCAGCGGCGGTCTGGCCTCCGGCCGCCATCGGTGTCATGCCGCTGTGGCTGAGGATAAACAACACCCGGGTAGTGAGGGGGGAACCCGGGATGGCGGCCAGACGTCGCTGGTAGTCCTCGATCAGCGCCTGTCCCTGCGCTTCGCGCCCCAGTGCGCTGGCCAGCCGGCGGATTTTATTGCTGACGGCCTCCAGGCGGTTGACGCTGGCCACCGGTACCACGGTGACGCCCACTTCACTTATCTGTGACAGCGCGATGGTCGGCTGGGCCTGATCGCTGGCGAGCACCCGGGTCGGTTTCAGGGCGAGGATACCCTCTGCGTTGAGCTGGCGCATATAGCCTACATCCGGCAGTGCGGCGGCGGCGGCAGGCTGGGTGCTGGTGCTGTCCCGGGCGACAACCTGATCGCCCGCCCCCAGGGCAAACACGATCTCCGTCACGTCACCGCCGATGGTGATCAGCCGTTCACCGCCCCGGGCGCCGATGCTGCACACTGCCAGCAGTATCGCCAGAGTGATTCGAGCCATTATGCCGGCTCCTGCGTCAGCGATGTCACGGCCGCCAGCTGCTCGCGCCACTGTGTCTGTTCCGTCTCGCCTTCGGTACGCTGCCCGAACAGCTGGGCTATCTGGGTACCGTCGGCGGCGAACAGTTCCAGGCTGCTGACCATGCCATCGCGGGTCGGTTTACGGGTGATCCAGCTCTCCGCGATGGCCGGGGCGGACAGGTGCAGGGTAAAGCGCGGATTAAAGACGTTGAGCCATTGATCCTGCGGGGTCAGCCTGGCGATTTCACCGGTGAAGATCTGTACGCAGCCACGGTTACCGACGAAGATCATGATCTCATTCTGACACCGCTGCGCCTGGGTCAGGATCTGCTGCAGCGCGGCGTTACCCACCCGGCAGGCCAGATCATCGGCGACGGCGGCAAAGGCCTGCTGCCGGCTGACGCCATGGCGTTGTAGCAGCGGAAAAAACTGGTGTACATCGGTCATGGCGCGCCATTCGCGCTCCAGCGCGGTTGCGTCCAGCGCCGGTGCGGCGGCAGAGGGGGGCGCGGAGAGCACGGGGAAGGCCGGATTGCCGTCACCGGTGAAGCGGGAAACCAGCGCGTGCCAGGCTGCCATATCGCTCTCCTGCGTGGCATAGATTTTATGTACGGCATCACCCTGCGGGTCAAAGCACTGCAGGCTAAAGCGCTCGCCGCGCGCACTGTGCTCACGCAGGGCAAAGGCGGCGTGCCAGTGCTGTAAAAACAGGCGCAGATCCAGCGCCCGTGGGTTGAGGATCAGCCCGCTGTGGCCGCTCAGGTGCGCGTTGTCATAGCGCCCCAGCTGCTCATGTACGGCATACCCGTTGCGGGTGATGGCGTTAACCTCGCCCAGCGCGGCGCAGGCCGTCAGCAGGGCCGCGGCGTCAGCGTGCAGGCGGACGGCGTCGTGGCCGACGCGGGCCCGGGTCAACTCGCCCTCGCTGACGCCCAAAATCTGCGCCAGATCGCGGGCAGAGGCGCGTGGGTGCTGCTGGCTGGCGTTCATGTAGCGGGTATACAGGTCATGGCTCATGCAAAGATCCTTTTTTATGGTGCAGGTGAAAACGGGGCGCGCTAGCGCCCCGGGGTGAAAATCGCGCTACCACTGGTAGCTGAGCAGCAGACGGGCGCCGCGGCCATCCTGCAGCGCGCCGCTCGGCGCGTAGTAGGCCTTGTCAAACGCATTGCTCAGGACGGTGGTGGCGCTGAACTGGTTGCCCAGCGCTGGGGTGCGGTAGCTGACATAGAAGTCATTGACGCCATAGCCGGCCTGCGGCTGTGTCCGGCTGTCGTTGGTGTGGAAGGCAGCGGCAAAGGTACTGACCCAGCCGACGGAGAAGCCGCTGTGGGCCAGCGGAATATCCAGCCGGTTGCTGAGGGTGTCCGGCGTCCCGTTGGCAATCCAGTCGCCGCTTTGGTTATTTTTGCCGCGGGTACGGTTATAGGCGGACTCCCAGCTGAACCGATCGCTGTGGTAGTTCAGCGCGACGTCCCAGCCCCACAGTTTGACATCGTCAACGTTGATCGAGGTGGTATAGAACTGGCGCTTGGCGAAGTCGTTGACCACCTGCGTATCGATATAGTTCCTGGCGCGGGTGCCGAAGTAGCTGGACTTGAACTGCAGGCTGTCGCCCTCGGCCAGCAGATCGTCGAAGCGTAGCCCAAAGCCGGCCTCTTGGGTGGTGTTGCTCTCCGGGCGCAGGTTGGGGTTGGGACGCCAGTAGTTGACAAAGGGTCCGATACTGAAGTGGCGGGCGTCGTTGTAAATCTCTCCGATGGTCGGTGCCCGGAAGGCCTGGGCGTAGCTGGTAAACAACATTAACCAGTCGGCCGGGGTGACGGTGATCGCGGCTCGGGATGACCATTTGTCCGCGTTGATGTCGCCATAGCTGTCGTTATGGGCCCGGTAGTTATCGTAGCGGGTACCGGCTACCAGACTGACGGGCAGATCGCGCAGGGTTATCTCATCCTGCAGCCAGCCCGAGGCAAAGCGGATATCCGCCTGGGGGTAGGTGCTGGCGCCGCCGCCCGGGCGCTGGCTTTGTCCATAGGCTTCGCTGCCGTAGGTCAACAGGTGGGCGGCGGGGCCTTCGCTCCACAGTTGACTGCGGTTTTCTGCCCGTAGCCCCAGGGTTCGCTGGGTTCGGCTTTCCTCGCTTTCTCCCTGGGGAGTGGCGGTAATCCGGACGTCGGAGTAGTAAGGCCGCAGGCTGGCATCGAGCCAGGTATTCTCCATCGGTTTGAGGCGGTACTCCAGTTGCAGATCGCGCTGGATAGTGTCGCGACGGGTCATGAGATTGCTGGCGCTGGCCTGGATATCCTGCGGATTTTTGGGCTCACGGGCGGCGTTGTCGTAATAGCGTAGGCTGGCGTTCAGCGATTGGGCACCGTCGATGAGCCAGGTGCCTTTGGCCAACAGGTTGCCGATGGTTTCGCGGTTGGCGGCGCGCTCCCCCCCGCCGAGGCGCAGGTCGCCGCGCTGGCGGGTGCTAAAGGAGAGCAGGCCGTCCAGCCTATCGCTGCGGGCATAGGCGCTGGCGCCCAGGCCCAGACTGTGATCCTGGGTAGCGCCGCTGGCAAACAGGCGGTAGCCGCTGTTTTTCCCCGCCAGCAGCAGGTCGGCAGCATCGACGGTCTGGTAGGCGATAACGCCACCCAGTGCGCCGTTGCCATACAGCAAGGCGCCGGGACCGCGTACCACCTCGACCCGCTTGATGAGTGCCGGATCGAGAAACGTCCCGTTCAGATGACCGGTGTCGGTTCCCTGACGTACGCCATCGACCAGGACCAGAACGCCGCGGTTATCGTAGCCGCGCAGCGTGATGTCCTGGCCATTGCTGCGGCCGACGCCGCTCAGGTTCAGGCCCGGGACATTACGCAGCATTTCCGGCGCGGACGCTGCGCTGGCGGCCACTGGGTCCTGCCGGTCGATGACGGTGACCATCATGGGAGCGCTGAAGCTGTCGCGCTGGTTTCCGGTGGCGATAACGGTCACGCTGTCGCCGTTCTCTGCAGCCTGTAGCAGGGCTGGGGTTAACAAGAGGCTGCTGATGGTCAGGGTGAGCGGGCGTAGGGAAGGGGAGAAAAGCGTAGGCATGGCTCAACACTCCAAATGTAATATGGCATTGGGACTGCTGGCTGCCTTGCCACACCGCGGGTATGCGGAGGACTGGGTGGCTGGCGAAACAATATCAGGGTGTTATGGGATCTATTTGGTCAGGATAAGTTTACCCGCCCGGGTCTGACGTAGCTGGTAGTACTCTCCCTTATGGGTAATGGTGACCCGGCCTGCCTGGCCGAGCAGGGTGTGACTGGCGATGGTACTGCCCGGCGCTGAAGTACGTTCTTGCGTCAGCTTGGTACGTGGTGAATCGGGAGTCGCTTTTTCCATAGTCATTACGCAGGATAAAATTCCGCTCTTCATCTTAATGATAATCATTATCGTATAAGCTGCCGATGACGGCAAGCAGTTTTTAACATATGGGGTATTCTGGCAGCGTCAGATGGCGGTCTATCAGCGTGTGGATCTGCCCCCAGAGCTGTGGCATAGCCATCAGGCGGTACATCCACTGCGCCAGATCGGCGCGGCGCACCAGACCGTGGCGCGGCGTCCGGTACAACGTGGCCTGCCCGCTGGCCTCGCCATCCAGCAGCCCGCCGGGACGCAGAATGCAAAAGTCCATACCGCTGCTCTGCAGCCAGCACTCCGCCAGGCTCTTTTCCCGCACCGCGTGGCCGAAGGCGGCGCGGGCGCGCGGCGACAGCAGTGGCCAGCTCTCCCCGCAGCCCAGCGATGTCACTAACAGCATCCGGGCGATCCCCTGTTCGACGGCGCAATCGATAATTGCCCGGTGGGCGAGGTAGTCATGGCCGCCGCCGCCCAGGGTGGAGAGGATCGCGCTGTGTGGGCCAGCCTGGCGGTATAGCGCCCCCAGCGTCTGTATATCGCAGGCATCGCCCAGCGTGACCTGAACGCCGAGATCGCGCAGGCGTTGGGCCTGAGCCTCCTTACGCACCAGGGCATACAGCGGGTGATGGCCCGCCGCCTGTTGTGCCAACGCCAGGCCGGCGCCCTGTCCGGCGCCAAACAGGATCCACGGTGTCATCTGTACTCCTCCGTGGTTGCCAGCGTCTGCGCCAGGGTGCGGAAAGCCATCAGCGGTTCTGTCCGCAGGCGCCGCTTTTCGTCCCGGCCAACGAATACTTTCAGCATGGCCTGCCCTTCCGGGTTGATAAACCACACGCTGGCGGTCTCCATCCCCATGAAAGGGCGCTCAACCAACGCAATGTGACGGCAGCGCTGGGCGCGGATATGGCCGCTCAGGCCGCCCTCACCGCGCAGATTGAAAAAACCGTGCCGGTGTGCGCCGCCGGGCAGCGGGCCATGAAACTCCAGAATTAAATCGGGGTTGTTGATAAGCGTAGTGACATCGCCCCAGCCGGTCAGGGTCTGCCAAACCCGATCAAAGGCATCCCCGCCGCACAGGGTGACCTGCGGCAGGCGGCGCAGCACATCCAGCGCAGAAAGCGCGAAGCGTTGGGCTATCTCTTCAACGGTATCCATCGGCGCCGTGGATAGAAAGGCGTCCAGTTCGGCAACGCGTGACAGGTTTTTAGGATGCATGGTGTCTCTCCGGGGGTGTGTGTTGGGGGGCGTGTGCGGCGCGGGCGCCCGCAACAGGGGATGTCATCGCTGTCGGGGTTAACAACTGGGCCAACAGCTGCTGTAGGGCCTGCAGCAGATTGCTGGCCCAAAAACGTCCGCGTGGCGTCAGCATGAGGCAGTGATCCTGCAGGCGTAGCAAGTTGCAGGATTGCCACTGTTGGAGCAGTGGCAGCAGCGGCGCAGGATCGCCGGGCAGGGTGGCGAGAGCCAGCCGCCCGGTCTCGATGCCGCCCTGCAGCGTCAGGCGCCAGCGGTGCTGCGGCGCGGGTGCGCTCAGCATCATCAGCGGCTTATCCGCGGCGTCCAGCCGTTGATAGTAGGCCTCCAGGGAACGCTGCAGCATATAGGACTGGCCATCAAGGTGGCCACCGGCACCGCTGCCGAAGGCCAGGCAGTCGGCACCCTGCTTGATCAGCAGGTTATACAGGTTGCGCTCGCGGGTGGTGCGTGCCCAGTGGCTGTTGCTGAGCTGGTGCCAGCCCCGCTTATCCAGCTCATCGAATGCATGCAGGTAGAATGACTGGCGCTCGGCGGCGTCGGCGACGCGGGTGCGGGCGCTGTCGACGGCCCTGGCCAGCGGCGTTGAGGGTAGCAGGTTGAGGGCGTAGAGATCGACGCCGTCCAGCGGCAAATCGTGGACGATGTCCAGGTCGTTTTGCCACTCCCGCGCGGTCTGTCCCGGCAGGCCAAACATCAGATCGCAGATCACCGCCGCCCGGTCGCGCTCGGCCAATGCCCGCAGAAAGGCGATGGCCCGATCGCGATCGGCTCGCCGCCCCATGCGCTGACGCAGATGGGTATCAAAGGTCTGGATGCCGATGGAAAAACGGTTGGCACCGGCCGCCAGGCAGGCGTCAATGCGCGCATCATCAAAGTTCAGAACGCGTCCTTCGACGGTGATTTCGCAGTCGGCGGCCAGCGGGAGGAGGCTACGCAGTTGAACAATGAGGCGGTGCAGCTGTTCAGCGTTTAGGGCACTGGGGGTACCGCCGCCCAGATAGATGGCGTGAATGGGTGCCGATTGCTGCAGCGGCAGGGCACTCTCCAGGTCGATTTCGCGCTGCAGGTAGTCGAAGTAGCGGGCAATGGCCTGCTCGCTGAAGCGGTTTTGATAAAAGCCACAGAAGGTACAGTGGGTGGCGCAAAAGGGAATATGCACATAGACCAGGCGCTTATTGGGCGGCAGGGTGCGTTGGCACAGCTGTTGCCAGCCCTGTGTCAGGGCGTCGGCAGGCAGGGGCTGCTGATGGCGCCAGGGCATGGTGGCCCAGCGTTCGGGAAAGGGGATGCCCTCGGCCGCGGCCAGATAAGGGGTAATGTCCAGCGTCATGGTAACTCTCCGTTAATACCTGAAATGCGCGGCATTTAATGATAATAATTATCATTCGATCAACGGGGATGCGAATTGTTTATGATCTGGATCAAGCAGAAGGGCACAAAAAGATAAAGTAATAGGAGAATGGGGATGTCAGGACGCACTGGACGTGCGTCCTGACGGGGATCAGAGGCGGCTGTCAGCTGCATCGGCCAGCTGCGCCAGCAGCTGCTCGCTGTCCTCCCAGCCCAGACAGGGGTCAGTGATCGATTGCCCGTAAATCAGCGCCTGGCCAGGCTGATTTTTCTGGGCTCCTGCGGCGATGAAGCTCTCCGCCATAATCCCGACGATATTGCGGGAACCTGCGCGGATCTGGCTGGCGACCGCGTCGGCGACAGCCAGCTGCCTACGATGCTGCTTTTGGCAATTGCCATGGCTGGTGTCGACGATCAGGTAAGGTGGCAGATCGAACTGGCGCAGCTGCTGACAGGTTTGCTCAATGTCGGCAGCATGGTAGTTGGGCACCTTACCGCCGCGCATGATGATATGGCCAAACGGGTTACCGCTGGTCTGGTAGATGGTCATCCGGCCATCTTTATCCGGCGACAGGAACATATGGCTGGCGCGGGCAGCGCGGATCGCGTCGATAGCGATGCGGGTACTGCCGTCGGTGCCGTTTTTAAATCCAACCGGACAGGAGAGCGCCGAGGCCATCTCGCGGTGGATTTGGCTCTCCGTGGTACGTGCGCCAATCGCGCCCCAGCTGATCAGGTCGGCAATATATTGCCCGGTCACCATATCTAAAAATTCTGTTGCGGTAGGCACCCCCAGCTGGTTGACCCGCAGTAGCAGCTCACGGGCCAGACGGATGCCGTGGTTGACGCGGCAGGCGCCGTTCAGATCCGGATCGGAGATCAGCCCTTTCCAGCCGATAACGGTGCGCGGTTTTTCAAAATAGGTGCGCATCACGATCTCCAGACGATCCTGATAACGTTGGCACAGGGGAGCCAGACGCTGAGCGTAATCCAGCGCCGCCGCCGTATCGTGGATGGAGCAGGGGCCAATGATGACTAACAGGCGGGGATCATCGCCCTGAAGGATGCGTTCAATTCGTTTTCGTGACGTTGTCACGTGATCTGCCACCAACGGATCGATAGGCAGTTGCTGCGCCAGTTCTGCGGGCGAAATCAATGTATCGATGCGCGCAGTACGCAGTTCATCGGTTTTGTGCATGGTTGTCTCTAAAGCTGGTCTTCTCAACGGCAAGAGTACCGGGAAGTGATGGCGATCACGATAAAGCAATTACAGGACAAATCAATAGAGTGCCGTGGCTTTTGTGAGCAGTTGGTGTACTTTCTTACTAGTACGTGCGTCAGGCCGCACAATAAGCCCCTTTTTTGCCTGTCCCTATTCGCATGACGCGGCGATAGGGGCAGGCGCTATTTCAATACATGCGGCGATTGAGCCCTTGGGTATCGATGATTTTGGCGGCGATTTCTTCGACAGAGTGGTTGGTGGTGTTGAGGTAGTGGATCTGGTGTTTACGGTAGAGCGCTTCAACCTCTCCCAGCTCCAGACGGCACTGGCGTAGGGAGGCATAGCGGCTGTTTTCCCGGCGGCCTTCGCGGATCGCCGCCAGTCGCTCGGGGTTGATGGTCAGGCCAAACAGTTTGTCCTGATGTTCGCGTAGCGCGGGTGGCAGCTGCAGGTTGTCCATATCGTCGGCGGTAAACGGGTAGTTAGCGGCAAAGATACCAAACTGCATCGCCAGATACAGGCTGGTGGGCGTTTTACCGCAGCGCGAAACGCCCACCAGAATCACCTGGGCACGCTCCAGGTTACGCAGCGAGATACCGTCGTCGTGGGCCAGGGTATAATCAACCGCGGCGATACGCGCATCGTAGCGGTTCAGATTATGGGCCGTTAGGCCATGGGTCAGGTTAGCGACGTGTACCGGTTGGATACCCAGCTCTGCCTGCAGCGGCGAAACCAGCGCACGGACGATATCCTGGCAGAAGCCCTCGCTGCTTTCGATAATCGTGCGGATGTGTGGCGACACGATCGAGTAAAAAACCAGCGGGCGATCGCCGCTGCACTGATAGATGGCATTGATTTGCAGCCGTACGGCCTCTGCCCGCTCCTCGGTTTCGACAAAGGGCAGGGTATAGCTGGTGGCGTCCAGCGCAAACTGCGACAGTACGGCGTGCCCCAGTACCTCTGCGGTAATGGCCGTTCCATCGGAAATATAGAACACGCTTCTTTTCATGCTCACCTCCTTTTGATGATGGCGGGCCGCCGTTGCGGGACGCCATTGCCCGGCTGATAAATAGCACGAATGTATTTTTAAGACTACAGTTAATTGAGCAATGGCCAGGAACGTATTTGTTTTCAATATGCTGTAGTCGTTCTACCGTCGGTACATTCAGCGATTCTGGTTGATACGCGGATACATAGCGCGTGGCGTACTGCAGTATGGACACAGTGCGGTAGATAATGGCTGACGAATTTCAGCATCTCTCGATTAAAACATACGTTTTTTCTATGAAAGTCAAATTCTGCGCAAGGTGTAACGATTCATCTATCTTGGCCTGTGTCGACATTATGTTAGTCTGATTACGCCGCGTTGGCGGTATCTTGTCTCCGAAACCCATGCTTTGAAATAAAAGGATTGCTTCGATGTCTAGTAATGGCGCGCAATTACAGAATGTGGTGTGGTACAACCAGCTCGGGATGCACGATGTCGAGAGGGTAGGCGGTAAAAATGCCTCCCTGGGAGAGATGATAACCAACCTGTCTGAACTGGGTGTGTCGGTGCCGAATGGCTTTGCCACTACGGCGCAGGCGTTTAATGATTTTCTGGAACAGAGCGGCGTCAATCAGCGGATCTATACGCTGTTGGATCAGACGGACATCGATGATATAGACGCGCTGGCGCGGGCGGGGGCGCAGATCCGCCGCCTGGTGATCGAAACCCCGTTTCCTGCGGCGCTGGAGGCGGAAATCCGCAGCGCCTATGCCACCTTGGCCGCGGACAACGTCAATGCCTCCTTCGCCGTGCGCTCCTCGGCGACGGCAGAGGATATGCCTGATGCCTCGTTTGCCGGGCAGCAGGAGACCTTTCTCAACGTACAGGGCATCGATGCGGTGATGACGGCGGTGAAGCATGTTTTCGCCTCGCTGTTTAACGATCGTGCCATTTCATACCGGGTGCACCAGGGCTATGACCACCGCGGCGTGGCACTCTCTGCCGGGGTTCAGCTGATGGTACGCTCCGATCTGGCAGCCTCTGGAGTGATGTTTACCCTGGATACCGAATCGGGGTTTGATCAGGTGGTGTTTATCACCTCGGCCTATGGGCTGGGCGAAATGGTGGTGCAGGGAGCGGTAAACCCCGATGAGTTCTACGTGCATAAACCGACCCTGCAGGCGGGGCGGCCGGCCATCGTGCGCCGTACGCTGGGGTCGAAGAAGATCCGTATGGTGTATGCCGACAGCCAGGAGCACGGTAGGCAGGTGCGGATTGAGGATGTCCCTGCGGTGCAGAGCGGGCGTTTTAGCCTGAGCGACGGGGAGATCCAGCAGCTGGCCCGGCAGGCGCTGCTGATCGAACAGCACTATGGCCGTCCGATGGACATTGAATGGGCCAAGGACGGGCACAGTGGGCGGCTGTACATCGTTCAGGCCCGTCCGGAGACCGTACGGGCCAACGAGCAGGTGATGGAGCGCTATCAGTTGAGCCAGCGCGGCGAGGTGCTGGTGGAGGGACGCGCCATCGGCCATCGTATCGGCGCCGGGCCGGTGAAGGTGATCACCAGTATCAGTGAGATGCACCTGATCCAGGCGGGCGATGTGCTGGTGACGGACATGACCGATCCGGACTGGGAGCCGATCATGAAGCGGGCCTCGGCGATTGTCACCAACCGCGGCGGGCGCACCTGTCATGCGGCGATCATCGCGCGCGAACTGGGGATCCCGGCGGTCGTCGGTTGCGGCGATGCCACCGAGCGCCTGCGACCGGGGGCGGCGGTCACAGTTTCCTGCGCCGAAGGGGATACCGGCTACGTTTACCACGGGCAGATCGACTTCAGCGTACAGAGTTCGCAGGTAGAGCAGATGCCGGCGCTTCCCCTGAAGATCATGATGAACGTCGGTAACCCGGACCGCGCCTTTGACTTCGCCCGTCTGCCCAACGACGGCGTGGGGCTGGCGCGTCTGGAGTTTATCATTAACCGGATGATCGGCGTACATCCGCGTGCGGCACTGGAGTTTGAGCGACAGGATGCGACGGTGCAGGCGGAGATCCGTCAGATGATGCAGGGATTTGACGATCCGGTGGAGTTCTACATCAGCCGACTGACTGAGGGTATTGCGACGCTGGCGGCGGCATTCTGGCCCAAACGGGTGATTGTCCGTCTGTCAGACTTCAAGTCCAATGAATATGCCAACCTGATTGGCGGTGAGCACTATGAGCCCCATGAGGAAAACCCGATGTTGGGGTTCCGCGGCGCCGGGCGCTATGTGGCGGAGAGCTTCGCCCCCTGTTTTGCGCTGGAGTGCGCTGCCATTAAACGGGTGCGCAATACGATGGGGCTGACCAACGTCGAGGTGATGATCCCCTTTGTGCGTACGGTGGAGCAGGCGCAGGCGGTGGTTTCTCAGTTGGCGAAAGAGGGGCTGCGCCGAGGTGAAAATGGCCTGAAGGTGATCATGATGTGCGAGATCCCCTCCAATGCGCTGTTGGCCGACGCATTTCTGGCCCATTTTGACGGTTTCTCCATCGGCTCTAACGATATGACTCAGCTCACCCTGGGCCTGGATCGCGACTCTGGAGTGGTCTCTGCGCTGTTTGACGAGCGCAATGCGGCGGTGAAAGCACTGCTGTCGATGGCTATCCGCAGCGCCAAGGCGCAGGGGAAATATGTGGGGATCTGCGGTCAGGGTCCTTCGGATCATGAGGATTTTGCCCGCTGGCTCATGGAGCAGGGAATTGACAGTCTGTCACTGAATCCTGATACGGTGGCGCAGACCTGGATTAATCTGGCAGAAAAATAAGCGTTATTTTGATAATAGTCTAAAACGGTCGCTGTAATGCGGCCGTTTTTTCTGCCATTTTTATTTTTTCTCGACGCGTCAAAAATAAACGGCCGGTTGCCGTTTGAACCATGACAGATAAAAAAAAGCCCATCAAGCCGATGGGCAAAGACTACACACAGCAATAATGGGAAAAATCCACAGGCGCGTGCTGGCGCCGATGCATATTTCAGGTTCTGGAGATCAGACGGTTTTGGGAGTAATTATTTCTGACACCGCGCTGAAGGCATTACAGGACTGGATTATATATCTAATTTATTACTATGACGATAGTTAATCTATAAAAAATAGAGAACACATAACGTTCACTTTGCCCCGAGAGGAAAGGAATATGTACAGTTATTTTTATTTCATTACTTAAATAACATCGCAGACTGTTGAATAAATATCCGATAGCGTTCATTCCGGCTATTTTAATCCGGTGAGCGCTGCGGAAATCCTCGCATTTTAGGCGGCGCTCACCGGGCAGACGCCGCCTATTATCTTACTGTCGTTTCTCTAACTCCCGGTGGACCTGCCGGGCATCTTTTAACGGCGCAGGCACCTCGCTGATCCAGACAGAAACCAGACGATAAGAGACCGCCAGCACGACGGGGCCGATAAACAGGCCGATCATGCCAAAGGCCAGCAGACCGCCGATAACGCCGGAGAGCACCAGCAGCATCGGCAGATCGGCGCCCAGGCGGATCAGCGCCGGACGCAGCACGTTATCCATGGTGCCGACGACGCCGCTCCACACCAGCAGCACCGTTGCCCAGGTGTTATCACCGCTCCAGTACAACCAGGCGACGGCCGGTATCAGCACCAGCAACGGGCCCAGCTGTGCCAGACAGCAGATAAACATCACCACTGTTAACAGGACGGCATAGTGAATACCGCTGATCGCCAGTCCGATGCCTGCCAGCACCGATTGGGCCAGCGCGGTGACGACGACGCCCAGCGCGACGGCGCGAATGGCCTGACCGCCCAGGATCACCGCCGCATCGCCGCGGTCGGCGGCCAGGCGGATAGCGAAGCGGCGGATGCCAAAGGCAACATCCTCGCCCCGGCTATACAGCAGGGCGCTGAACAACAGCATCAGAGAGCAGTGCAGGAAGAAGCCGCCGACGTGGGCCGCCTGGGTAATAAACCAGGTGATCCCCTGGCCGATATAGGGCTGGATCTTGGTGACCAGAACCCCTTCGCTCATCAGCCCCTGCCAGCTGGCATACAGCCTGGCGCCGATCAGCGGCAGTGTCTGCAGCCACTCCAGCTGCGGCATTTGCCAGTTGCGGGCGTTGGCTGCCCAGTCAAGGATCGGACCTGCGTTGCCGATCAGGCTGGTAATCACCATACCAATCGGCAGCACAAACAGCAGCAGCAGCAGCAGGGTCATCAGCACGACCGCCATCCAGCGTTTTCCCCACAGATGATTTTGCAGCCACATCAGTACCGGCCAGGTCGCGATCACCACCATACTGGCCCAGGTAAAGCCCAGAATAAACGGCTGAACCACCCACAGACAGGAGATGATCAGCAGAGCAATAAACAGTGACCCAAAAATAATCCGGGCCAAATCATACTTCGGTAGTGGCTTATCCATAGTCTCTCTCAATTGTGCACGGCGGCGTGCGCTGTGCCTATGATGACTCAGGATAGTGGGAAAACCCAGCGCCTGCATGCAGATCTTTAGCGGCGGCAGTGCGCGGCGTAGAAAATTTCACCGTCTGCTGTTTTGTGATAGCGTGAGGAGTAACCGGTTGAATTGAGACATAGCTACCGCTCTGCGGGAGCCATGCCACGTTACCGGTGCGCCGCATCGGCCAGTCGCCAATAACAGGACGCGGCGTATGGCAGGGGGCGGGCTGTGCGCCCGCGGAGCACACACTATGGACAGGATTATGCGCATGATCCCTCGGCTTTCGCCATCGACGGGGTTTGACCCGGCGGTTACGGCGTTTATTCAGACCCTGAAACAAAACGGTTTTAACGGCGAGTGTGATACGCGCTATGGGGCGCGCCTAACCATGGCGACGGACAACAGCATCTATCAGCTGTTGCCGGACGCCGTACTTTTTCCGCGCTCTACGGCAGACGTGGTGGCGATCGCCCGCCTGGCCCAGGAGGCGGCGTTTCGTCATCTGAGCCTCACCGCGCGCGGCGGTGGCACCGGTACCAATGGCCAGGCGCTGAATGGGGGCATCGTGGTTGATATGTCACGCCACATGCAGCGTATTCTGGAGATAAATCTGCAGGAAGGGTGGGTACGGGTCGAAGCGGGGGTCATCAAGGATCAGCTGAACGCCATCCTCAAACCTCACGGCTATTTCTTTGCACCGGAGCTCTCCACCAGCAACCGCGCCACTCTGGGTGGGATGATCAATACGGATGCCTGCGGTCAGGGCTCCCGGGTGTATGGTAAAACCTCCGACCATATTCTGGGGCTGCGTAGCGTGCTGTTGGGCGGCGATATTCTGGATACGGCACCGCTGCCGATTCGGCTGGCCCAGACCCTGGCCCGCCAGGGCGATCGGATCGGCGAAATCTACCGTGGGGTGCTGGAGGTCTGCCTGGGGCAGCGCGAGGCTATCGTAGCCAAGTTTCCGCCGCTTAACAGGTTCCTGACCGGCTACGATCTGCGCCACGTTCTCAGCGACGATCTGCAGCGCGTCGATCTGTCTCGGTTGCTGGCCGGCTCGGAGGGGACTTTGGCCCTGGTGACCGAGGCGCGTCTGCGCATCATTCCGTTGCCGCAGGTGCGCCGTCTGGTCAACGTGAAGTATGACAGCTTTGATGCGGCGCTGCGTAATGCACCGTTGATGCTGGAAGCCAATGCGCTGTCGGTCGAGACGATTGACTCTCAGGTGCTGGCACTGGCGCGCCGCGACATCATCTGGCACGGTGTGCGCGATCTGATCGACGATCGTGCCGATCGCCCTCTGCAGGGGCTGAATATCGTTGAGTTTGCCGGTGATGATGAGCCCGCCATCACGGCTCAGGTGGCGGCGCTGTGCCAACGGCTGGAGGCGATGGCAAAGGCGGGCGAAGGGGGTGTGATCGGCTACCGTCTGAGCGGCGATGAGGCCGATATCGAACGGATCTACGGCATGCGCAAGCGGGCGGTCGGCCTGTTGGGTAACGCCCAGGGGGCGGCCAAGCCTATCCCGTTTGTCGAGGATACCTGCGTGCCTCCGCCGCATCTGGCTGATTATATCGCCGAGTTTCGCGCCCTTCTGGATCAGTATCAGCTGAGCTATGGCATGTTTGGCCACGTGGACGTCGGCGTGCTGCACGTGCGGCCGGCACTGGACATGTGTGACCCGCGCCATGAGGCGCTGGTCAGCGAGATCTCCGGGCGGGTGGTGGCGCTGACGGCCAAATATGGCGGCCTGCTGTGGGGCGAGCACGGTAAGGGGTTTCGCGCCCAGTACAGTCCTGCCTTCTTTGGCGCAGAGCTGTATCATGAGCTGCGCCGCATCAAGAGCCTGTTTGATGCGGATAACCGGATGAACCCCGGAAAGATCTGCCCACCGCTGGGCTGTGATGTACCGATGAAGCAGGTGGATGCGGTGAAGCGCGGCACCTTCGACAGGCAGATTCCGGCGGCGGTGCGCGGCGCGTTTCGCGGGGCGCTGGAGTGCAACGGTAACGGCCTGTGCTTTAACTTTGATCGGCACAGCCCCATGTGCCCCTCGCTGAAGGTGAGCGGCGATCGTCTTCACTCACCGAAAGGACGGGCGGCGCTGATGCGTGAATGGCTGCGCCTGCTGGCGGAGCAGGGCGTCGATCCCCTGGCGCTGGAGCAGCGTCTGGGTATGCTGGCATCGTTGCGTGCGCTGATCGCCAAAACGCGCCATGGCTGGCGCACCGGCGGCGGGTATGACTTCTCTCATGAGGTCAAGGCGGCGATGGACGGCTGCCTCTCCTGTAAGGCCTGCTCCAGCCAATGCCCGATCAAGATCGATGTGCCGGCGTTTCGCGCCCGCTTTCTGCAGCTGTACCACACGCGCTATCTGCGCCCGCTGCGTGACCATCTGGTGGCCGGGGTGGAGCGCTATACACCGTGGATGGCGAGGGCACCGCGGGTATTTAACTTTTTCCTGCGCCAGCCACTGTTGGGGCGTCTGAGCGAGCGTTGCATTGGGATGACCGATCTCCCGCGGCTCTCATCGCCGACTCTGCGCCATGCGCTGGCCGGTCATCCGGCGCTGCTGGACTCCCTGGAGTCGCTGGAGGGGCTGGATGCTGCGGCGCGTGCGCGCCGGGTGCTTATCGTACAGGACCCCTTTACCAGCTATTACGATGCGCGGGTCGTCGAGGCTTTGATCCGACTGTGCGATCGGTTGGGCTTTCACGCCCAGCTGCTGCCTTTTGTTCCTAACGGCAAGGCGCAGCATATCAAGGGATTCCTGCGCCGCTTTGCCCGCACGGCGCGCAGCGGCGCCGAGTTTCTCAACCGGGTCGCGCGGCTGGGGATCCCGCTGGTGGGCGTCGATCCGGCAATGGTGCTATGCTATCGCGATGAATATAAAACTATTCTGGGTGAGCAGCGCGGCGAGTTTCAGGTACAGTTGATTCAGGAGTGGCTCTCCCAGACGCTGCTGCCCTCCGCTCGGTGCGCGCCGATGGCTGATGGGGAGTGGTATCTGTTCGGTCACTGTACCGAAACCTGTGCCGAGCCAGCCAGCGTGGCGCAGTGGCAGCAGGTGTTTGCCCATCTGGGCGCCCGCTTACAGAATGTCAGCGTAGGCTGCTGCGGCATGGCGGGAACCTATGGCCATGAGGTGGCCAACCAGGCGGCGTCGCGCGGCATCTATGCGCTGTCGTGGCAGCCCGCACTGACTGCGCTGCCGTCGGCGCGCTGTCTGGCGACGGGTTACTCTTGCCGCAGTCAGGCGCTACGCCAGCAGGGGGTGGTACTGCGCCATCCTGTTCAGGCTTTACTGGAGATATGTGATGATTTGGAAACGCGCGATAACCCTGGAGCAGCTTAATCAGGTCGGGGAGGCGTGCATGGTCGGCCATCTGGGCATTGCGATCACCCGGATAGGGGAAGATACGCTAGAGGGCAGTATGCCGGTAGATCAGCGAACCTGCCAGCCCTTTGGCCTGCTGCACGGCGGCGCATCGGCGGTGTTGGCGGAAACGCTGGGCTCGCTGGCGGGCTACCTGTGCAGTGAGGGCAGTCAGCAGGTGGTGGGGTTGGAGATCAACGCCAACCACCTGCGCGCCGTGCGCAGCGGTACGGTGCACGGTGTATGTCGGGCGCTGCATCTGGGTCGCCGCCATCAGGTGTGGCAGATCGATATCCGCGACGATCGCGGTCATCTGTGCTGCACCTCGCGCCTGACCACCGCGCTGCTGGAGAAGCGCCAGTGATGGGCGCGGATCTGCCGCTGGAACAGGCGATATATGCCTTGCAACTGGACGGTCAGGGCGGCAGTCGGGCGCTGACGGACCAGCTGCAGGCCTCGCTGGCGCAGCCGGCCTGGCTACACCTTGACTACCGCGAGGCGCCGATCCGCGACTGGCTGGCGACAACGCCGCTGCTGCCGGATCCGCTGCGCCAAAGCCTGTCCGGGGAGAGCCTGCGCCCCCGGCTGACGCGTCAGGGGGAGGGGGTCCTGCTCACCCTGCGCAGCATCCATCCCGATCCGGCGGCTGATACGCACCCGGATCCGTGGGTGGTGCTGCGCATGTATGTGACCGGTACGCTGATCCTCACCTCTGCGCATCGCGACAGTGCGACGCTGGCGCCAGTGGTGGAGGATTTACAGGGGGGCAGCGGCGCGGTGAACAGCGCGGGGCTGCTGGTTGCGATTGCCGATGCGCTGGTGGATCAGGTCAGCGATGCCATCGACGCGCGGCATGATGGCATCATCGAGATGGAGGATCGGCTGCTGGATCAGCATTTTCCTCCCCGCGGCGAGCTGGCGATACTGCGTAAGCAGCTGATCGTGATGCGTCGTTACCTGGCGCCGCAGCGCGATGTACTGGCGCGATTGGCCTGCGAGCGATTGGGGTGGCTGGGCGATGACGATCGGCGTCGGCTGCAGGATATTGCCGATCGCCTCGGCCGCGGTCTGGAGGATTTGGATAGCTGTATCGCCCGTACCGCGCTGCTGGCGGATGAGATCGCATCGCAGGTGGCCGACGCGCTGAACCGCCGCACCTATACCATGTCACTGCTGGCGATGCTGTTTCTGCCTGCGACCTTTCTGACCGGCCTGTTCGGCGTCAACCTGGGGGGGATCCCCGGCAGCGAATCGCCGCTGGCGTTTGTGCTGTTTTGCCTGTTGCTGCTGATTTTGGCGTTTTGCGTTGTTATAGGGTTAAAACGCAGTAAATGGCTGTAATTTATCGTACTGGCAATCTTTGTGGCACGTCAAAGTTCAGGTGGTGAGCGGGGAAAAGCGCGGAGGAAATTGAGCGATATCAAACTTCACTCGAAGTAGGTAGGGCAAACTTCATTTCGCAGGTGAATGCAACGTCAAGCGATGGGCGTTGTGCTCCATATTGTCTTACTTCCTAATTTTGAATTATTGCATAGCACAATTTAATTCGTCATATGCCGGTGATTACCGGCATTTTTTTTATCTCTGAATCCTGCGGGCCTCCAGACGCCCGGCAGGGGGAGATCACTTCACCTCGACGACGTCCAGGCGCATACCGTCCGTCTGTGGACGATCCGCGTCGTCGCTCAGGCCGACCGGCTGCAGCGGAATTATCTGGCGATCGAAGGCCAAATCGCCGCCGTCGATAATCTCGCCGCCCTGCAGCAGTCCCTTAAAGTCAAACAGGGCACCGTCCGCCAGATGCGACGGCACCACGTTCTGCATGGCGCGGAACATGGTTTCGATGCGCCCCGGATAGCGCTTGTCCCAGTCGCGCAGCATCTCTTTAATCACCTGGCGCTGCAGGTTAGGCTGGGAGCCGCACAGATTACACGGAATAATCGGGAAAGCCTTGGCGGCGGCGAAGCGCTCAATGTCCTTTTCGCGGCAGTAGGCGAGTGGTCGGATAACAATATGCTGGCCGTCATCGCTCATCAGCTTGGGGGGCATCCCTTTGAGCTTGCCGCCGTAGAACATGTTGAGAAACAGGGTTTCCAGCATGTCGTCACGGTGGTGACCCAGCGCGATCTTATTGCAGTGCAGCTCGTTGGCGGTGCGATAGAGAATGCCGCGGCGCAGGCGAGAACAGAGAGAGCAGGTGGTTTTTCCCTCCGGAATTTTCTCCTTGACGATACCGTAGGTATTCTCTTCGACGATGCGGTATTCGATGCCCTGGTTCTCCAGGTAGGCCGGCAGAACGGTCTCCGGGAAGCCGGGCTGTTTCTGGTCAAGGTTGACCGCGACCAGGGTAAAGTCCACCGGTGCGCTCTGCTGCAGGTTACGCAGGATCTCCAGCATGGTATAGCTGTCTTTGCCGCCGGACAGGCAAACCATCACCCGATCGCCCTCTTCGATCATATTGAAGTCGGCGATGGCTTCACCGACGCAGCGGCGCAGGCGCTTCTGCAGTTTGTTCAGGTTGTACTGCTCTTTTTTGCTGATCTCTTGATTCTCTGACATCGTTTCTGTTACCCGGCATAGACAAAAGGGTTGCGGCGGCGCCTTGGGCGACGGCGCAATCATCGGGGGCTGTCATCGTGGACGGCGTGGCGTGTATGGTACGGATTACGGCGGCGAATGCCAGCAGGAATTATGTGGCACCGACGCTTCAGGGGCGAGAGGAGTTGCGCCGCCGTAGCTGTTGTTATATTTTGTAATAATTAATACAAAACAGAGCAAAGAGGGGGAGGAATGCAACGGACTCTGACATGGGGACTGCTGATGATTTTTCTGGCCTCCGGCGTGGCGAAGCTGGCAGGGCTGGGGTTTGAGCAGGCGGCGTTTGCCCGCTGGGGTTATCCACTGTGGTTTATGTATGCGGTTGGTGCGGCCGAGACCCTGGGGGCGCTGGGACTGTTGAGCCGCCTGCGGCGCTGGGCGGCGGGAGGGCTGCTGCTGCTGATGCTGGGTGCCCTGCAGACCCATTTGCGTTTTGGTGAGTGGGGGATGCTGCTGCTGGCCCTGATACTGGCCGCAGGGCTACTGATACGGATACGGCGCTGAGTCGCACTGATGGACAAGGGAGCGGTTCGATTCTGATTCGAGCCGCTCCCCCGAGCTAAAGGAGATTGTGCCCGCTGTTTCGCGGGCAACGCATCTGCGATCAGGCGACATCCTGCGGGCGGATGCGCGGACGCTGCGTCTCAACGCCAAAGTAGCGCATCATGCCGGCGGCGGCGTGGCGCCCTTCGGCGATGGCGGTGACCACCAGATCGGCGCCGCGTACCGCATCGCCACCGGCGAAGATCTGCGGATGGCTGGTCTGATAGGGGATATCGCTGTCTACGCGGGCGATGATACGCCCCGCACGATCAACTTTTACTCCCTGCGCCTCCAGCCACGGCATGGAGTGCGGGGTGAAGCCGAAGGCGATCACCACCGCATCGGCCGGCATGAGAAACTCAGATCCGGGGATGGGTTTGGGACGGCGGCGTCCAGCGGCATCTGGCTCGCCCAGCGCGGTGCGCAGCATGTGGATCCCGCAGACCTTGCCCTGCCCGTCGACGGCGATGGAGAGGGGCTGCACGTTAAATTCGAACTCGACCCCCTCTTCACGCGCATTTTTCACCTCTTTTTTCGAGCCGGGCATATTGGCCTCGTCGCGGCGATAGGCACAGGTTACCCGGGTGGCACCTTGGCGGATGGAGGTGCGCACGCAGTCCATGGCGGTATCGCCGCCCCCCAGCACCACTACCTGCTTACCTTCCATGCTGATATAGGGTTCATCATCGCTGGGCGGCAGACCCATCACCTGTTTGGTATTGGCGATCAGGAATGGCAGGGCCTCATAGACCCCCGGCGCCTGCTCGTTTTCTATTCCCGCCTGCATGGAGGTGTAGGTACCTGCGCCGATAAACACAGCGTCAAAGTCGGACAGCAGCTGCTCCAGGGTGACGTCACGTCCCACCTCCGTGTTCAGGTGGAACTCGATACCCATATCGCTGAAGATCTCCCGACGCCGCGCCAGGATCGATTTATCCAGCTTAAACGCCGGAATACCGAAGGTGAGCAGGCCGCCGATTTCCGGATGGCGATCGAACACCACCGCCTGAATGCCGTTACGGGCCAGAATATCGGCGCAGCCCAGTCCGGCGGGGCCGGCACCGACTATGGCGACGCGACGGTTGACCGGCCTGACATAGGAGAGGTCGGGGCGCCAGCCCAGGGCGAAGGCGCTGTCGCTGATGTAGCGCTCAATGTTGCCGATGGTCATGGCGCCGAACTCTGTCCCCAGCGTACAGGCGCCCTCGCACAGGCGATCCTGCGGACAGACGCGGCCGGTCACCTCCGGCAGGCAGTTGGTTTGGTGGGAGAGTTCGGCGGCCTCAAGGATCCGCCCCTCTTTTACCAGGCGGATCCAGTGCGGAATATGGTTGTGCAGCGGACAGGTCCACTCGCAGACGCTGTGGGTGCCGCAGGCCAGGCAGCGTTCGCTCTGCGCCTGCGCCTGCTGGGGGGCAAAGGTTGGGTAGATTTCGTCGAAGCGGGCTTTGCGGATAGCCAGTGCGATCTTGACCGGATCCTGGCGCGGTGGGGTCTGACGCATCAGCGCCACCTTACTGCCGCCGCTGCCGCCGAGTGCGGCACCGCGGGCATCGGCCGCCGCGCTGCCGTTAAATATCCGTCCGGCCTGCTCGTTGAACACGGCGCGCAGCTGACGCTGCTGACGCAGCCGGGTCAGGGAGTCTTCGCTGATCAGCTGCAGGGCATTGCTGGGACAGGCAGCGACGCAGGAGGGGCTATCGGCTACCCCGTCACACAGATCGCACTTATGGGCGTTGGCGCGCACGCTGTCAGGGTGATTGCTGCGCGGGTCGGACTGAGTAATCACCTCGATGGCACCAAACGGGCAGGCGACGACGCAGGTTTTGCAACCGATACATTTCTCCTGCCTGACCTGGATGCTGTCGTTGTATTTTTCAATGGCGCCATTGGGGCAGACATTGGCACAGGGCGCATCTTCGCAGTGACGGCACAGCAGCGCGGTGCGGCGATCGCCGCGGTGGATAACGTGGATGCGCGGCTGAAACTGCGCCGCCGTGAGAACATGCTCACCGTGGTTGTGGGCCATTACGCAGGCGACTTCACAGCTACGGCAACCGATGCAGTTGTTGGCATCGGCAATGACAAAACGATTCATAACGACCTCACCCAAAGACGAAAAGGAGACAACATGTTTGGGATATATGCACATCGCGTGCACAAATGACTGGAAAACATTTATTAACGACAAGGAAACCTGACGGCTGCGCAATGAAACCTGACGGCTGCGCAATGTATCACAGTTTTTGTTATGAATTGATTAAAAAATCGCTAAAAATGGGGAAATGATGCGTTGCATCAAAATAACATGGCAAATTAATTAATCTGAATGTTTCTTTATTATTTATCACGATTATCACTGTGACACGGGAGGCGTTTTTCTATGCGCAAAGTGATAATCGATGTTGAAAATATAACCGAAAAGTAAAGGCGGTGCTGCCCGATGGGCAGCACCGGTGGGTCACTCTGCGGCGGGGGGGGCTTTCCCCGCCAGCAGGCTGAGCAGGGCGAAACGCTGCCGCAGGTTATCCTCTGCCTCGCGGTATAGAGTCTGTGCCTCCTGCGGCGCCAGGCTGTTCAGACGACGGAAACGCTGTTCGGCCAGCAGCGTTTGTGCCAGATTGCCGCTGGGCGGCCGGGAGTCCAGCGTCAGGGCGTTTTGTCCCTCAGCGCTGCGGCGCGGATCAAAGCGGTACAGCGGCCAGAATCCATTGGTCGTCAGGCGCTTCATCTGCTCATGGCTGTCGGCCAGATCGTAGCCGTGCTCCTCACAGGGGCTGTAGGCGATCACCAGCGATGGACCCGGATAGGATTCGGCCTCCTGCAGCGCCTTGACGGTCTGGTTGAGCTGGGCGCCCAGCGAAATTTGAGCGACGTAGACGTGACCGTACATCATCATGCTGACGCCGAGATCCTTACGCGCCTTGCGTTTACCGAGTTCGCCAAACTTGGTGACCGCCGCCAGCGGCGTCGCCTTGGACTGCTGTCCGCCGGTATTGGAGTAGCACTGGGTATCCAGGACCAGTACGTTGACGTTTTCGCTTAGGCTCAGTACATGATCCAACCCGCCAAAGCCGATATCGTAGGCCCAGCCGTCGCCGCCAATCAGCCAGATGGATTTATCTACCAGGGCATCGGCTGTCTGCGCCAGCGCCTGGGCTTGCGGATCGGAGAGTGTCGTCAGGGCCGCGCGCAGTGCCGCTATCTGTTGGCGCCGGATCTCGCTGGACGTCTCTTCCTGCTGTAGCGCCGTGACCAGGGTCGTCGGCAGCTGTCCGGCCAGCGCATTGAGCAGGCGTAGCGCCCGCTGGCGGTGCTGTTGGGTGCTCAGGCGGAAACCGAGGCCAAACTCGGCGTTATCCTCAAACAGCGAGTTGGCCCAGGCCGGCCCCCGTCCCTGAGTATCAGTGGTATAGGGGCTGGTGGGGAGATTGCCGCCATAGATGGAGGAGCAGCCGGTGGCGTTCGCGATCAGCATACGATCGCCGAACAGCTGGGTCAGCAGCTTGATATAGGGGGTTTCCCCGCAGCCGGAGCAGGCGCCGGAGTATTCAAACAGCGGCGAAATCAATTGTGAGGTGCGAATATCGATGCGCTCCAGGCGACGGCGATCGATCTCCGGCAGGGCCAGAAACGCGTCGTAATGCGCCTTTTCCCGCGCCAGGTTCTCCAGACGTGGCTGCATATTGATGGCCTTGACGTCGGGATCCTGACGGTCCGCCGCCGGACAGACCGTTACACAAAGGTTGCAGCCGGTGCAGTCTTCGGGCGCAACCTGCAGCACATAGCGCTCGCCGCGCAGATCGCGGGCGCGGACCTCCAGGCTTTCCAACGTGGCCGGCGCGTGCTCCAGCGCCGTGGGTGTGACCACCTTGGCGCGGATCGCCGCGTGGGGGCAGGCGGCGACACAGTGGTTACACTGGGTACAGAGGGCGGGCTGCCAGATGGGGATGGTCTCGGCAATATTGCGCTTCTCCCAGCGGGTGGTGCCGACGGGCCAGGTACCGTCCGGCGGGAAGGCGGAGACTGGCAGGCTGTCTCCGAGTCCGGCCAGCATGGTGGCGGTAACCGCTTTGACAAAGTCCGGTGCCTGGTCGGCGACGATCGGCGGCCGGCGGGGGCTCGCGGTATCGACCGGACGCAGGGGAACGGCGTACAGGGCACTCTCTACCGCCCCCAGCGCCTGCCAGTTGCGCTCGATGATCTCCTGTCCTTTATTGGCATAGCTGAGGGCGATGGCATCCTGTAGCAGCGGCAGGGCCCCGCCGTTGGGGATCAGACCGCTGAGGTGCAGAAAGGCCATCTGCATAACGGTGTTGATACGGGCGCCGAGCCGATACTGGCGGGCGATGCGGGCGGCGTTGATAACGTAGAGTTTAGCCTGGCGGGCATTGAGCAGTGCCTGCACCTCCTGGGGCAGCCGTACCCACGCCTCATCAGCGGCATAAGGGGTGTTCAGCAGGAAGATCCCCCCTGGACGCAGACGCTCAACCATCTGGTAGCGTTCAATAAACTGCCACTGGTGGCAGCCGATAAAGTCGGCTTGCTCTACCAGATAGGCGGAGTGGATGGGCGTTTCCCGCACCCGGAGATGTGAAACGGTCAGGCCGCCGGCTTTTTTGGAGTCATAGACAAAGTAGCCCTGAGCATGCAGCGGCGTGCTGTTCCCGATAATCTTGATATTGTTCTTCGCCGCCGAGACAGTGCCGTCGCTGCCCAGTCCATAAAACAGCGCCTCCAGCCGGTTGCTCACAGGGTGGACATCCACCCGGCGCGGCAGGGAGAGGTGGGTAACATCATCGTTGATACCGACGGTAAAGCGTGATCTGGGGCGTGGGGTATCCAATTCCTCAAACACCGCCAGGGCGCAGTCGGGGCCAAACTCCTTGCTGGAAAGGCCGTAGCGTCCGCCGATGGTGAGCGGCAGTACGGTACGCTCTCCGCTGCTGACCGCCTGCGCCAGCGCGGCGATGATGTCCAGGTACAGCGGCTCGCCCAACGCGCCCGGCTCTTTGGTGCGGTCGAGTACCGCAATGCGCTGCGCCGAGAGGGGCAGCGCAGCGAGCAGATGGTGGGCAGAGAAGGGACGGTACAGCCGCACCTTCAATACGCCCACCTTCTCACCGCGCGCGCGCAGCATATCGCTCACCTCGACGCAGGTACCGCAGGCAGAGCCCATCACGATGATGACCCGGGTGGCATCGGGATCGCCTTCGTATTCAAACGGCTGGTAGTGGCGCCCACACTGGTTGGCGAAAGATTGCATGGCTTCGGCCACATGGTTATAGGCGGCGTCGTACCACGGGTTGCTGGCCTCCCGCGCCTGAAAATAGCTGTCCGGGTTGGCTGAGGTCCCGCGGATCACCGGCTGATCCGGGGTCAGCGCATGGGCGCGATGGGCGGCAATGGCCTGCACCGGCAGCAGATTTTGCAACGTATCGTCGGCCAGCGGCACGATTTTGTTGATCTCGTGAGAGGTGCGGAAACCGTCGAAGAAGTGGATAAACGGCAGACGGCTGTTGAGAGAGGCGATATGGGCTATCAGGGCGAAATCCTGGGCCTCCTGCACGCTGGCGGCGCACAACATGGCGCAGCCGGTCTGGCGCACCGCCATGACGTCGGAGTGGTCGCCGAAAATGGAGAGCGCATGGGTGGCGACGGTGCGCGCGGCGACGTGCAGAACGAAGGGGGTTAACTCGCCGGCCAGCTTATACAGGGTGGGGATCATCAGCAACAGTCCCTGAGATGAGGTAAAGCTGGTGGCCAGCGCCCCTGTCTGCAGCGCGCCGTGTATGGCGGCGATGGCACCGCCCTCAGACTGCATCTCCACGACGCGTGGGGTATCCCCCCAGATGTTACGGCGACCGTCGGCAAACCAGGCGGAGGCCTGCTCTGCCATACTTGAACTGGGGGTAATCGGATAGATGGCAATGACTTCGCTGGCCCGATAGGCCACGGACGCCACTGCGCTGTTACCGTCAATGGTGATCATGAAGGTTACCTTTGGCTTCACATTGCGATGTTATTATTAACAGGATTCTAGCAAATGCGATTTCAGCGCCTTATCAGTTTTATGGCAAATGGTTGTTCTGGCAGGTGATGAATGAATGTGTCTGCGGGTGGATTGCCGCCGGCGTCGGTGCCGGATAGAATTGCGCCGTATACGCGTAACATTAACGGGATGAATAAATGAATGGATATCTGTATCTGGCGATAGCGATCGGTGCCGAGGTTATCGCCACGACCGCTCTGAAAGCGACCCATGGCTTTAGCCGACTAGGCCCTAGCCTAGTGGTGGTTATTGGATACGCCATTGCTTTCTGGGGACTTTCTCAAGTGGTAAAGAGCATTCCGCTGGGTGTCGCCTATGCGGTTTGGTCCGGTATGGGCATCGTGCTGGTCTCGCTGGCCGCCTACTGGCTGTACCAGCAGGCGCTCGACTGGGCGGCGCTGCTGGGGATGGCAATGATCGTCGGGGGCGTGCTGGTGATCAATTTATTCTCCCACACATCGGCACATTAAGTTACATTCTGCAATCGCTTTGCCCGCCCTGGGCGGTGCTCAGCGGATTTCGAGAAAGCGTACGGCATCAATCTTTTGTAGCTGTTGATACAGTTCGCCGACGCGCTGCCGGGGGCGCAGGGTGACCTCCAGACGGATCTCACACAGCGCCTCATCCTGTTGCTGGCGCAGCGATGGGCGCTCTGGCTTCAGATTCAGCTGCTGCAGTGTCAGCAGCAGCGCGCTGACCTTTTCAGGCGGCAGATGGATGATCAGACTGCGGTGCTCTCCCAGCAGGAGATTGCTCAGCTGGCGAAACAGCTCCAGTACAGTCAGTGTCATCAGCGTACCGTAAATACCAATCTCATACAGCCCACTGCCGATCACCAGCCCGATCGCGGCCGTCACCCACATGCCGGCAGCAGTCGTCAGCCCTTTAACGGCCTGTTTCTGGATGATAATGGTCCCCGCGCCAAGAAACCCCATGCCGGAGACGACCTGCGCGGCGATACGGCTGGGATCCAGTTCGACGTGGGAGAGTGTGAGAATATCGGTAAAGCCATATTTGGAGACGATCATAAACAGCGCGCTGCCGATGCCGACCAAAATATGGGTACGCAGCCCGGCCTCTTTAGCCCGTAGCTGGCGCTCAAGGCCAATTAAGCCACCCAGTAGCCCTGCCAGGGCGACGCGAAGCAATAAGTCGGTGACCATGCTAACCTCTTGTTGTTATCTACCTGCTTGTTTTCCACCAGTATTCGGCGTAAAAACCCATGCCACGCTATTCTTGGCCTGTAGGACTATGGTAACAAATATCCCGCATGCTTGCCCTGCGCTGATGGTGCCCGAATGCGTTGGTGAGGGGGGCAAAGCGTTACGTTTTATGTCAGGAGAGAGATGGGAATGAGAGGGGTTGCTTTGGGGGTCGGGGGGCTGCTGGCCTTGATGCTATCAGGTTGTGGCTGCGAGCCCGTGCTGCAGACGGCCGAGGTGCGGCAGAATATCACCGCCAGTGCGGCGCTGAGAGAGGGATGTGCACTGGTTGGCGGCGAGGTTGCGCTCGCGCATCAGTTGGACGGGACGTCGCTGGTACAGTGCCAGCTGCCGGACGGTAAGCGCTGCACAGAGCGGGGTGTGATCGGCGGCCGCTGTCCCAACTGATCGTACGGCAGACGCTACATCCAGTCGCGTAGCCTATAGCGTAACAGCAATCCCTGCGCATCGCGCAGCTCCAGCGTATCTCCCTGCAGCGTGAGCCGGGCGCCGTACCGCAGCATCGTCTCCAGACGATGCTGCGCCGTTTGCCAGACAGGATCGGGACAGGGAGCCGGTGTGCGCTGCAGCTCAGCGATGCGCAGCGTGCCCCGCCGCAGGGTGGCCTGGCCACTCAGCTGACCGCACAGACTGGCGCTGACCCACAGCTTCTCGCCAAACTCCAGATCCGGCGTCAGCGCGCGGGTCGCCGTCGTTTCCACGAGGGGATGGTCATCGATAGCCTGCAGAACATAGCGATGGTGCAGCAGCTGTTGTGCCGTCGGCGGGGCGCTGCAGGCACCGGCCAGGCTACACAGCAGGACGGTCAGGATCCTTTTCATGTCGGTTTCTCTCTCCAGAGGGACTGCCTGTGTGTATGGCGTGGAATAAATGCAATGATGCCTTGCTTTTCACGGCAGTTTTCGCTGTCTCATCTATACTTATTATCCGCACGGCAACCCTGCGAGACAAGAGCGATGACGGGCACGATGTCCGTCTGCCCGCGATTGCCGTAGCGCAATGTGCGGCGCGTTTTCTGCGCCGGTCGCCGGTGTCCGCGGTAGTACGGACGCCGGCGATGATTTTGACAGGCAATTGGCATCAGCACCAATACAGAAAGAGGAGTGTGCGAATGGTGATGGTATCCGACCGGCCGACGGCTGCGTTTAGCACAAATACCATGGATTTTCTGGCCAGCAGTATTGCAATGATGGAGTCACAGGGGCGCAATATCAGTGCGACCGAGGTACAGGGAAATATGACGGTGAAACAGCGGGCGCTGTTCAAAGAGCGTCTCGCCTACTATCGCCAGCGCTATACGCAGGAGACACTAGTATAGGCCGCTGCCGAAAGTTGTGAACAAAAAAACCGCCGTACGCGGTTTTTGTGTGTCATGGCTGTACAGCTATCAGGCGTTCAGGCGATTCGGGCAGTGGCGATGATGGATCAGATCATCGATGTTCTGCAGGGTGGTCAGTGAGATGCTGGTCAATGCCTCTTCGGTCAGGAAAGCCTGGTGGCCGGTAAACAGCACGTTATGGCAGGCGGAGAGGCGGCGGAACACGTCGTCCTGGATCACATCGTTGGATTTGTCTTCAAAGAACAGATCGCGCTCATTTTCATACACGTCCATGCCCAGGGCCCCGATCTTCTGTTGCTTCAGCGCATCGATAGCGGCGCAAGAGTCGATCAGGGCGCCGCGACTGGTATTGATGATCATCACCCCGTCTTTCATATGGGCAAAGGCATCCTGGTTTAGCAGATGGTGGTTCTCCGGCGTCAGCGGGCAGTGCAGGGTAATGACGTCGGACTGGGCATACAGGGTTTTCAGATCGACATACTCCGCGCCGAGCTCCAGCGCCTGTGGGTTGGGGTAGGGGTCGAATGCCAGGATACGCATCCCGAACCCCTTGAGGATGCGCATCGTGGCGATCCCGATCTTCCCGGTGCCGATAACGCCGGCGGTACGGTTATGCATGTTGAATCCGATCAACCCCTCAAGCGAGAAGTTAGCGTCGCGGGTGCGCTGATAGGCGCGGTGAATTCGACGGTTAAGGGTCAGCATCATGCCAACGGTATGCTCGGCGACTGCCTCTGGCGAGTAGGCCGGTACGCGGACTACTTCGATACCCAGCGCTTTGGCGGCGTTCAGATCGACATTGTTAAAACCGGCGCAGCGCAGGGCGACGATACGAATGCCCATGGCCGCCAGCTGCTCCAGCACTTCGCGTCCGCCGTCATCGTTGACAAAAATGCAGACCGCATCGAACCCCTGGGCGGTTTTCACCGTCTGAGGGCGCAGCAGAAAGTCAAAAAACTCCAGTTCAAAGCCAAACTGCTTGTTTACCAGCTCAATATATTTTCGGTCGTATTGTTTGGTGCTGTAGATGGCGAGTTTCATCAATATTCTCCCAGCTGAAATTGTGATCATCATAGCAAAAATAGGTAGGTGGACCAAATGACAGGGGAAGTGTGATGTAAATCATTTTTTCCGTTAGGAGCTTGAATGGAAAGAGATTAATCCACTTCTATCAAGGGATATTTAGCTAAACTGGTAAGTATGGTATGGTGCGGCGCCGTGGCGTAGCGGGTGGAGAGTACGAGTGAAAAAGCGACATGTCGGTGCGATAGGCGCTGCGGTTTTACTGTCGGGCGGTGTAGCGGCATGGTGGAGCTCGCCCTACTGGCTGTCCGCGGCGCTGCATCCCTGGTTGCCGACGGGCGCCGATGTGGTGATCCCTTCCCGGCCATACTGGTCCGACGGCGCCCTGCGGTTACCTCGGTTGGACTACCATCAGGCAGCGTGCCCGCTGCTGAGTCTACGCGGCGCGGCGCTGAGTTACCGCCATTCACACTGGCAGCTCAATGCCGATACGGTCGATCTGGACAGTCGCTGTTTCTCCGCCGCGCCCAGCGGGGGCGCCATGCCATCGCTCGCCTCGCTGCAGCACTCCCTTCCGCCCCTGACCCTGACCATCGGGCGTCTCAGTATCCTGCCGTGGCAGCGCTATGGCGGGACGCTGCGGCTGAATAATCAGGACGGATCCCAGCGTATCGGCCTGGACGGTGAGCAGCTGACGCTGGATTTGGCGCTGGAGCATCAGGCCCTGAGCGTCCGCTCGCTGCTGCTGCGGCTGCCGCAGCTCGATGATACCCTGCAGCTACAGGGGAAGATAGCGCTGGGGTTGGATCTTGCGACCGTGCCACCGGCGGGGCTGCTGCAGGCGCAGTTTCGCCTGTCCGGGCTACCGCACCCTCTGCGCCTACGGCTGGTTTGGCAGCATCAGGGGGGGCGCCTGCTGCTCAACACGCCGGATCACTCCCGTCCGCTGGTCGATCTGCCCTGGCAGCAGCAGCAGGGCGTGCTGACGGTCAGCGGCGGGCAGTGGTTTTGGCCCTATGGTCCTCAGCCGCTGCAGGGCGGTGTTGCGCTGCAGTTGCGCGACTGGCTACAGGGATGGCGACATACCCAGCTGCGGGGACGGGTCAATATGCTGACGCGGGGGACGCAGGGAAAGGCCAACATGGTGATGCAGCTGGGGCCGGGGCGGCTGGATTTTCAGGAGCGGGCTTTTCCCCTGCGCCTGAACGGCCTGGTCAATCATGGCGGACTGTCGCTTTCTGCCGCCCTCAATGCACAGGTCAGCGGTACGCCCGGGGATCCCACCCTGAGGCTGTTGCCGGGCACGCTGCTGCGCATCTGGGGTAAAACCGATGCCCAGACCACCCTGCAGGAGGTGCGCTGGCCGCTGGCGGGGGTGTGCGTCAGCCGCGACGGCGTCAGCGGGCGTCTCCAGGCCATTCTGCGCGTCAGCCACCGTTACTGGGGACAGGGGCAGCTGCACCTGGACGGCCAGGCCGAGGCGTTTCGCCCCGATAAGGGGCTCTGGCGCTGGCATTACTGGGGAAAAGGGCAGATGCCGCCGCTACGGGCGCGCTGGGACGTTAGCGGGCAGGGCGCATGGCAGGGTGATGCGTTGCACCTGGACTATCTCTCCGCCGGCTTCGATCGCCTGACCTATGGGCTGGCACGTGTCGTCCGCCCGCGTCTGACCCTGACCCAGCCGCTGATATGGCGGCGGGCGTCGCAGCATGCGGCATTCCGCGCCGGGTTTTCCCTTGCCGCCCAGCGGATTGACTTTACTCACGGTGGTTATCTGCCCACGCCGCGCCTCCAGCTGACGGCGCAGGGCGAATCGCCCGCAGCGATGCAGCTGCGCGGCGATCTGCGTGCCGACGCCATCGGTCCGATCCGGCTGGATGGACGTTGGGATGGTACACGTCTGCGCGGTCAGGCCTGGTGGGACAGCCAGCCGGTCACGCTCTTTCAGCCGCTGCTGACGCCCTCGCTGGGGGTACGCCTGCGCGAGGGGCAATTCCATGCCCAGGCGGCCTTTTCGGCGGCGCGTGGGCAGGGGTTTGTCGCCGGGGGGCATCTGCAGGCCAAGGGCGTTGGTCTGTGGCTAAAGGATGGCACGGTGGACGGAATGGATCTGACGCTGCCTTACCGGCTGCACGACAGTCGCTGGCAGCTCGGCCCGCATACGCCGGTCACCCTGCGTATCGATCGACTGGTCAATCAGTTCGATCTGCGGAAGATCCGCGCCGATCTACAGGGTTATTACCCATATGACGAGAGCTACCCGCTGATCCTGAGCGACGTGACGACCGACATGCTGGGGGGCGAGGCCGGTTTTTCCAGCCTGCGTCTGCCGCAGCATCAGCCCACGCTGTTGCGGTTGAATAATATTGAGCTGAGTGAGCTGATCACCGCGCTGAAGGTGAAGCAGTTTGCCCTGTCGGGCAAGGTGGATGGCGAGCTGCCGTTTTATCTGCATAATCCGCAGTGGATTATTCACCGCGGCTGGCTGGGTAACGCCCGTCCCGTCACGCTGCGTCTGGACAAGGATATGGTGGATGCCATCGTCAGCAATAACCCCATCGGCGGTGCGGCCCTTGACTGGCTGCGCTATCTGGAGGTGGGGCGCTCCCACACCTGGATCGATCTCAGTAATCTGGGGGAGCTGACGCTGGATGCGACGCTTTACGGCATTAATCGACAGAAGGACCATCGGCGGGTTATCGAACTCAACTACCGCCAGCAGGAGAATGTATTCCAGCTGTGGCGCAGCCTGCGCTTCGGCGATAACGTACAGGAGTGGCTGCAGTCCCGCCTCTCCCGGGCAACGAGGAGTCAGCATGAGTAACCGTAATTTTGCGCTGCCGGCGTTGCTGCTGGCGCTGTGGGCCACAGGATGTACGCCGCGCATCGAGGTCGCGGCACCCACCCAGCCTATCACCATCAATATGAACGTGAAGATTGAGCATGACATTCACATTACGCTGGATAAAGAGGTTGAAACCCTGCTGAAGTCCAAGCCCGGACTGTTCTGAGGAGGAAGGGTGAAACGTTATCGGATTCTGCTGTTTTGCGCCGCGCTGGCGCTGAGTCTGCCGCTGCGGGCGGTAACGCTGGATGAGGCCCGTGCTAGCGGGCGGGTCGGGGAGACCCTCAGCGGCTATCTGGCCGCCCGCAGTCAGGACGCCGAGACGCTGGCGCTGGTGGCTCGGGTCAACCGGGGGCGGGCGGAAAGCTATCAGGCGCTGGCGCAGAGCAACGGCGTCAGTCGCGACAGCGTAGCGCGCCTGGCGGGCGAAAAGCTGGTGGCCCGCGCCCGGCCCGGCGACTACGTGCAGGGCATTAACGGCATGTGGCTGCGCAAGCCGTGATCAGCGCCGGAGGTCGGGGGTAAAGTGCGAGCCCTGTCACACTCTGACCCCGCGCCCGTCTGTGGTAAGATAGGGAGATAACAGGATATCAACTGCCGCGCCGGGCGAATGCGTATCGCACCGGCGCCTTTCCAAGGAATTCTGAACGTGAAATCCCCGCTTGATGCGCTGGCCGACCAGCTTGATGATGTCATGCTGCGCGATCGCCAGCGTTTGATGCGCCGTCTCCAGGGCGCCAATAAGATCACCCAACCCGATACCCTGCAGGCGACCGCCGCGACGCTGGCGGAGGAGATCGCCCGGGCGCGTCAGGCGACGGCCAACCGGCGCGCCGCCTGTCCGGCGATTAGCTATCCGCCGGGGCTGCCGGTCAGCCAGAAGAGCGAGGCACTGCTGGCGGCGATCCGCGATAATCAGGTGGTGATTGTCGCCGGGGAGACCGGGTCCGGTAAAACCACCCAGCTGCCCAAAATGTGCCTGGCGCTGGGGCGTGGGGTGCGCGGGATGATTGGTCACAGTCAGCCGCGCCGCCTGGCGGCCCGTTCGGTGGCAGAGCGTATCGCCCATGAGCTGGATACCCCGCTGGGCAGCTGCGTGGGCTATAAGGTACGCTTTAGCGATCGGGTCGGCGACAACACGCTGGTCAAGCTGATGACCGATGGGATCCTGCTGGCGGAGATCCAGCAGGACCGCCTGCTGATGCAGTATGACACGCTGATCATCGATGAGGCCCACGAGCGCAGCCTGAACATCGACTTCATCCTGGGCTATCTGCGCCAGCTGCTGCCCAGGCGTCCCGACCTCAAGGTGATCATTACCTCGGCGACCATTGATCCGCAGCGTTTCTCCCACCACTTCAATAATGCGCCGATCGTCGAGGTATCCGGACGGACCTATCCGGTTGAAGTTCGCTACCGCCCTATCGCCGATGGCGAAGGCGATCGCGATCAGACTCAGGCAATTATCGATGCAGTGGATGAGCTGCGCCATGAGGCGCCGGGCGATATTCTGATCTTTATGAGCGGCGAGCGAGAGATCCGCGATACCGCCGACGCGCTGACCCGCCTTGAGCTGTCCCATACCGAGGTGCTGCCGCTGTATGCCCGCCTGTCCGCCGCCGAGCAGAACCGGGTCTTTCACGCCCATAGTGGACGACGCATTGTACTGGCGACCAACGTGGCTGAGACCTCGCTGACGGTGCCGGGGATCAAATATGTTATCGATCCCGGTACGGCGCGCATCAGCCGCTACAGTTATCGCACCAAGGTTCAGCGGCTGCCGATTGAGCCGATATCCCAGGCGTCGGCCAATCAGCGTAAAGGGCGCTGCGGCCGCGTCTCCGACGGGATCTGTATCCGGCTGTACGATGAACAGGACTTCCTGTCGCGTCCTGCCTTTACCGATCCGGAGATCCTGCGCACCAACCTGGCGTCGGTGATCCTGCAGATGACGGCGCTGGGGCTGGGCGATATTGCCGCCTTCCCCTTTGTCGAGGCACCGGATAAGCGCAATATTCAGGATGGGGTGCGCCTGCTGGAAGAGCTGGGGGCGGTCACGGTCAATGCCCGTGGACACCAGCAGCTGACCGCTTTGGGACGCCAGCTGGCGCAGCTGCCCATCGATCCGCGCCTGGCACGTATGGTGATCGAAGGGGAGCGCAACGGCGCCCTGCGCGAGGTGATGGTGATCGCCGCCGGGCTGTCGATTCAAGACCCGCGTGAACGGCCTGCCGACCGTCCGCAGGCGGCGGATGAGAAACACCGTCGCTTCAGCGATAAAGAGAGCGACTTTCTGGCGCTGGTCAATCTGTGGAACTATCTGCGCGAACAGCAGCAGGCGCTCTCTGCCAACCAGCTGCGCAGGCTGTGTAAAAGCGAGTTTCTCAACTATCTGCGGGTACGTGAGTGGCAGGATATCTATACCCAGCTGCGTCAGTCGGTGAAATCGCTGGGATTCCATATTAACAGTACTCCCGCCGATTACCGGGCGCTGCACTGCGCGTTATTGAGCGGTCTGCTCTCCCACCTCGGGCAGAAAGATGTCGAAAAGCAGGAGTTTACCGGCGCGCGCAACGCTCGTTTCGCCATTTTTCCCGGCTCGTCACTGTTTAAGAAGCCGCCCAAGTGGGCGATGGTGGCGGAGCTGGTGGAGACCTCCCGCCTGTGGGGACGCGTCGCTGCCCGTATCGATCCGGAGTGGATCGAACCTTTGGCACAGCACCTGATTAAGCGCAGCTATAGCGATCCGCACTGGGAGAAAAGCCAGGGTGCGGTGATGGCCAGCGAGAAGGTCACGCTGTATGGTCTGCCGATCGTCAACGAGCGGCGGGTCAACTACGGGCGCATCGATCCGCTGCTGTGCCGGGAGCTGTTTATCCGCCATGCCTTGGTTCAGGGGGAGTGGCAGACAAAGCACGCCTTTATGCGCGCCAATCAGCGCCTGCGCAGCGAGGTCGAAGAGCTGGAGCACAAGTCGCGGCGCCGCGATATTCTGGTGGATGACGAGACGCTGTTTGCCTTTTATGACCGCCGGATCGGTCAAGAGGTGGTGTCGGTACGGCACTTCGACAGCTGGTGGAAGAAAGCGGGGGCCGCGCAGCCCGAGCTGCTCAACTTTGAGAAGTCGATGCTGATCAAAGAGGGGGCGGCCCGCATCAGCGCGCAGGATTACCCCAACGCCTGGCAGCAGGGCAACTTTCGCCTGCGTCTTTCCTATCAGTTTGAGCCGGGCGCGGATGCCGACGGCGTGACGGTGCATATTCCGCTGGCGATCCTGAATCAGATCGGGGACAGTGATTTCGATTGGCAGATCCCCGGCATTCGCCGTGAGCGGGTGATGGCGCTGATCAAGTCGTTGCCGAAGCCGCAGCGGCGTAACTTTGTGCCTGCTCCCAACTATGCCGATGCCTTCCTGGCCCGTGCGACGCCCTTTGAGCTGCCGCTGCTGGAGTCGATGGAGCGTGAGCTGCGCCGCATGACGGGTGTGACAGTGTCACGTGATGACTGGCAGCTGGATCAGCTGCCCGATCACCTGAGCGTAACGTTCCGGGTGCTGGACGATCGTAACCGGCCACTGGCCGAAGGTAAATCGCTGGAGGCACTGAAGCAGCGTTTGAAGGATCGCGTGCAGCAAACCCTGTCGGCGGTGGCGGACGATGGCCTTGAGCAAGCGGGGCTGCATTTGTGGAGCTTTGGCCAGTTGCCGCAGTGCCATGAACAAAAGCGCGGCGGTTATGCCATCAAGGCCTACCCGGCGCTGGTGGATGAGAAAGAGAGCGTGGCGATCCGGCTCTTTGAGACCGAACAGGAGCAGCAGCAGGCGATGCGCACCGGCCTGCGCCGGCTGTTGCTGCTGAATATTCCGTCTCCGGTGAAGTATCTGCATGAAAAGCTGCCGAACAAGGCCAAACTGGGGCTCTATTTTAATCCCTATGGCAAGGTATTGGAGCTGATCGACGACTGTATCGCCTGCGGCGTGGATACGCTGGTGGCGCGCCACGGTGGCGCCGTCTGGGAGACCACGGCGTTTGAGATGTTGCATGAGCGGGTGCGCGGCGCGCTGAATGAGACGGTTGTCGCGATTGCCGCACAGGTCGAGCGCATTCTGACCTGTGCCAACGGCATCAATAAGCGTCTGAAAGGGCGGGTGGACATGACGATGGCGCTGGCCCTCTCCGATATCAAGGCGCAGATGGGCGGGCTTATCTACCGGGGCTTTGTCACAGCCACCGGCGCGGATCGTCTGGCGGATGTGGAGCGCTATCTGCATGCCATCGAACGTCGCCTGGAGAAGCTGGGCATCGACCCGCACCGCGATCGGGCCCAGATGCTGCGCGTTGAACAGGTACATCAGTCCTGGCAGCAGTGGCTTAACCGTCTGCCGCCGGTACGGCGTCAGGCGCCGGAGGTGCAGGCTATCCGCTGGATGATCGAGGAGCTGCGCGTCAGCTATTTTGCCCAGCAGCTGGGTACGCCCTATCCGGTGTCAGACAAGCGTATCCTGCAGGCGATGGAGGCGGCGGAGCAGCCATAGCCACGCCGCCCGGGGCATCAGTGCATCAGGCGCTGCAGCCCCGCGTTAATCGCGGTAACGGCGACGGCGCGGTTATCGGCCAGCGCCCGGTTTTCTGCCGCCGGCGCCGAGCTTTGGATCGCGACCAGCGTCCATCCGGTCGCCTGACGCATCAGCAGCGGTGATCCGCTGTCGCCCGGCAGCGTATCACAGCGGTGGCTCAGCACACCGCTCTGAGCCCACCCGGTGATGAGGCAGTCGCGGTGGCGATAGAGAATATCCAGATGATCCTGCGGATAGCCAGCCTGGGTGACCTGTCGACGCTGCGCCTTCAGCGCCGCGCTCAGCGCTTTCGGCGTCCCTTGCCATACCGGCAGTGGACGCAGATCGGGCAGGGGACCCGCCGTGATTTCCACCAATCCATAATCCTGCGGCGCCGCCGTAGGTGGAACGATCCAGCCATCACCATCGGCCTTGAGCTTTTTATGCAACTGCGGATTGACCTGCGTCTGTAGATGACGTGACTGATAGCGCCACTTGCCGTCATGAGACATAAAGCGCAGCGCCACGGCGCGATCGGTTTTCCCTGGCGGCGCCAGCAGGCAGTGGCCCGCCGTCAGCGCCCAGCGCGGTGCTATCAGAGTGGCGGTACACAGATTGCCGCTGGCGGTTTCAACCTGACCGATGGCATTCCACGGCCAGTCATTAACCTCACTGACACGATCGCGATCGTCGTGACCAAAAAACAGCTGCCGCTGCTGATAGGGGGTTAACCCATCATCTGCCAGGGCGGCGTACGGTAGCCAGAGAGTCAATAACAGCGTAATACTCAAAAGGGCAGGGAAGCGCATGGTTAATTCCGTGAATCGTCGTGTTATTTATCAACAGTGTAGTCAATCGACGGTGCACTATGCACGTCATCTGATGCAGCTAAACATAAAAACAGGCTGCGATGATGGCGCACAGAATGAGCAATAGCATCAACAGCTCGAAGCGATAGTGACGAAACATAGGAGTACCCAGGTTCAGAACGGGGCGATAGGATAATGGTAGAAGATTGGCCGCGCTCCGACTGTGATGGAATGGTTTCGGCATGTAACCCTTTGTACGCTGTCACCTGAACATTATATTAGTTACAACATACATATGATTTTTATACCTCCTCTCCTGACACCTCCCGCTGCTGGAGAGTCACCACCATTCTTCAGGGAAGAAGAAAAACACCTGGCGCACCGGGCAAGGGGGGCTATGTGACCACCACCCGATTTCGCCCGCCAATACGAGCAGCGCTGATGGTAACTATGCTGGGCGTCATACTGATTGCCGGCTGCCATGACCGCCGCGCGGACGTGAAAACGCCGCTGGGAGACGGCGTGGAGCTGTGGGGGAAGACGCTGCCTTACGACCACTGGCAGTTTAATTTTTTTCACCCGAAAAACCTGCCAGCGCTGGTAACGATGGTGTATCTGGAGGACGGGGATATTCGGGAGAGTATCTTCCGGCGACTGGATCCGACCGAACCCAGTCAGAGCAGCGTGGGGACATGGAGCCAGCGCGTGGGCGGCTTTTCGGCCAATTTTAATATCGGTAAGGCGCTGCCGGTCAGGATGACGGTGTGCTGGGACTCGGTTATCGATAAAAAGGCGTATGAGACGGAGATCTGGTTCAGCCGGGAGACGTGGCAGCAGATGCTCGCGGCCTATCCTGATACCTATTGTCCGGGAAAAACGTATTACCGGGACAAAATGATTATTGGCCTGCCTCCCGGAGGGACAGTTAGAGTATGGTTAAAAGACAATCGTAATCCTGCAGTACTACAGCATCCTGCCCGCCAATTTACCCTGACGGGGAATGATATGCTGATATGCAAAAACGTTCCCAGCTGGATTGATTTCAGTTACATCGAAGCTAATGGTTACGATCCCTTTATCCGTGACTTTATTAAGGGAAAACACTATCCGTATGGTAACTGGTAGGGCGTAACGATCAGCAAAATCAGAAGGATCTTTTTGAGCATCAATCTGGCTATTTTGACGGGTTAAACTTCAATATTTTTAGCTGTCGCATTTGCAGCTTCGCTCCCACCTGGCCTGGACGACGTTGTTTCTCTCACTGAGATTTGTAGGCGCATAGACAATAGCTTCAACGCATGCGATGGCAGCGGCCAAAGAGGGGGGCTGGCTGTGGGTAACATCATCATGATAAGCGATCCGATGGTTAAAAATGCCCTGACCAACTCGCGCATTTACCATTTTGTCACACGCTAAAATCACCCGGGTAATATTGATATGTTCTCTCCGGCGACCGGGGTCTACTGCGCCGCCTGGTTAAGCACCGCATTAAATCGCTCGACCGGGCAGAAGCCGTTGGCATCTATCGGACAGCCGCTGAGCTCAAGCGTCACCCGCTGCGGCGGCGATGTCAGCGTCAGGGGTGTCGTATCGCGTAGCTGGCGGGTGCTTTGATACAGGTACTCAATTTTCATCATATCTTGGTTTTTTGTCGTATCCCGCCAGCGCTGGAATACGATTCTTCCGCCGATGGGCGTACGTTCATACTGGTCATGCAGCTGGTATGGCCTGAAATCAAGCGCCGTCAACAGCGAGGCGATGTTAGAATCATGTCCCACCAATAGAGTTATCTTCGGCGTTTTCGCCGCGTCGGCCACCAGCGCCTTATCCAGGTATTTTACCAGCGGTTTGGCGACGTTACGCGCCACCGCCGGGGAGGTGAACAGACTGTCTTGATAGCCGTTTTTCAGCTGCGCCAGTCGTCGCCACTGCAAGTCGGTGCTGATTTCTCCCCATGCGATCCGATCCGCCGGGAAGCCTTGGTAATACTGCAGGATAAATGCGTCTACCATCGAACTGCCGATCCTCAGCGGCCCAGAGATACCCGGCTCCTGTCCAACGTTGGCACTAAAACGATCTTTTCCGTCAGCCAACGAACACAAGTGCTTCTCTTTGCATACGGGAGAGTTTTTATAGTTCACGATCTGTGCCAGCAGCCTATAGCTATCAGTAAGGTGTATTTTCTTCCGTTCACTCTCCATCTCCTTCAGCGCCTGTTCGCGAAACGACGGAGAGGCATCCGTAATCACCGGGTTAAACGTGGGATCCATGGTGCCCATATTATCCTGGTGGTGCACCGCGATATCACACCCCGGAAACGCGCCTGTAATGAAGAACTGCGCAGTGGCAACGGTACGCTGCAGGCTGTTGGCATAGGCATATACCGAATCGGGTGCAGGGCAGTCTCCGCTGCTGATTAGTCCCTGCTGCATCAGCCATGCACGCATGTAGTGCCCCATGTACACCTCCAGCACGCCACCTTTGGTGGTGAGCTGTCCGCCCGGTACATCCCACTGCGGCCAGGCTTTGGCGGTTGATTGCTCCAGCACGCTCCCGTTATTGGCCAGCGGGGCACGCAGATTGTGCCGACTCATGATCAACACCTGCCGCAGCTGATATCCCTGCGGATCACTTTGTGCCTGTACGGCACAGACTGCCAGCAGTGTACCGACCGTGACAGCGACTGTCTGTTTTTTCATCCCCAACTCCTTACGCTTTTTTAATACGCCGCAAAAGTGTGGCGGGTTGGCGATAATTTACCTGGCTCCATAGCGCAAAGTTACACCTACGCTGCGTTTATGCTTTATTTCCGGCGCTCGTCATGAGGCGAGGACGGCGGAGGCGAATTAACGCCATCAGCCCGCGGTTTTTTCTTTCCATTTATCAGCATGGCTGCCTCTTTATAACCAGATAGGGCGGTTGGGATTCTGAATAAGTCAGCGTTTTAGGT
>NZ_AFJI01000053.1 GCF_000264785.1 Edwardsiella ictaluri ATCC 33202
CAGGGTTAGGGTCAACAGTGACTTGGCGAGGCCATTGGCAACAATGGTGGCCGGTGCCGCCGTCAGCGTCGATTGTGTTGTATCAGGGTTAGCGCTATCGGGTATAAGCGTTAATGATGCAGTTAAACCAGAGATAATACTATTATTCAATGAAGGTGAGAAAATGACATTCCCTGATTTTGTCCCTTGGATCGTTGCGATGTAATCGCCAGAACTGGCAGGGGACTCAACAGGTGTTGAAATAGTTAACGCGTTAGCCGCACCAGATGCAGAGAATGATAATTTATTCGCAATAGATGTTATAGGGTTACCTATAGCATCCCTCGCTTTGAACGTTAATCTTGCCGTAGATTTGCCGTCGGCGATTATCATCGCTGGATCTACCGTTAGCTGAGATTTGTCAACAGCAATATTGATATTTTCAAAGGAAATATCAATTGATTTGCTTATGCCATTGATCGTTGCTGTAACATTAACCACGCCAGGGATTGTTGATGTGATATCAACACTGGCGATGCCACGGTCATTCGTTATTGACTCTTTAGAAATTGAATCACCGCTGGGGTATTTGATTGAAAACAACACTCTTTGGTTTCTTAATGGGTTGTTATCATCATCAGCGATTACTGCGGCAACATTGATCGCATTAACACCATTGGCCATGGCATTATTATTGCTGATTTGCAAGTCACCGTTAAAGTTTATGTTCGGTGGCAATACATTTACATGTAACTCTTTAGGCTCTGAGATGCTTCCATCGTCACTCTGTGCTACAGCGATTAGCGTATAAGCGTTGCCGCCTTGGGCGCCACTTTTCTGTGTTTTACGGTCGCTACCCTGGTTGATATAAGGAGGTAGTGTAATCGCAAATACGGTTTTATCAATCGCCTTTATTTTTCCGCCTGCTGCAATAAAGTTGGCGGCATTCCATGTTATATCGCTCAATCCAGACTTAGCGGCGACTGTTGCAATAATAGTATGAGACGTGCCGCCAGGTGCATTTATTTCACCATGGCTTAATTTTAAAGAAATAAGCTGCTGTTTACGATACTCCAATACAATGTTGTTGTTACGGTCAACTAAATCATAGCGACTCTTAGATAACAAACGGCTTGCCGCTACATTATCAGGCATTAACTGTGATGACAATGAGTCACTTGGGCGCCAGGTTAACTGTAAGTTAACGGAGGTGTCATGCTTTCCAGCCTGACCAATTTTATGGTCAACCCCAAGGCTTAATAACGGGAACGGTGTCCAGCTAACCCCTGCAGTAATGGCCTTTGGATCTTTTTGTCGGTCATCTTTTCCGAATAGGCCAACTTCATCACCATAATATTGCTCATAAACTAACTTTCCACCTATTTGAGGATAGGCCGGTAACCACCCATTGACACGCATGTCAAAACCATTGGCAGGTCGCTCATCGTAATCATAAAAATCACGAGACTGATGCCAATTATTCATGCGCAGGTATGCATTACTCGCAATACTCAAATAGTCTGTGCGCGCTTCGACGCCAAGGCCTAACCGCCTGTTGTTGCCGGTTATATCATAGTCGAAGAAATTGTTGAGTCCATACATCCAACCATTATAAACATGGCGGACCCCCCAACCTAAGTTAACCGTATTGCGGCTATCTTTGTTTCTACCGCCAGCTTGAATAAACCAAGTATTTTCATCTGTATCATAAATAGGTATTAGCCAATCTAGGCTACTATTCTTCAATGATGCCTTGCTATCAAAACTTAATTGGGACTCTACCGTTCCCCACTGGCTAAGCCATTTTTGAATGGCATTGTTAGCAGCACTAGAGGCCATGGAAGAGGCTACGCCTAATGCTTCTGGTGATTTATTGCTTTCTGACACATTCACAGCTGCTTTTGTTTTATTAGCAGAGTAATTTTCGTTATTATCTACTTTTGTATCTAAGGGTCTATTTTCGAAGCTATAATTATTGCTTGCAGGAATATCAATCTCATCACCGCCGCTTAAATCATAAAATGATTTGTGAAAAGATCGAAACTGATTAAGCTTGTATAGTTTAGATAACGGTATACCCAGCTTTTCAGCGACTGTCTGTGGTGTCTCTCCTTTAGCCAGGATATAAGGTTGGGTTGTAACATTTAAGATGGGGGTTGATGCGGCAATAGCTGATGAAACAGGATAATAGACAGCAATCCCTAATGAAAACATCTGCATGAAAAGACATAAATTAGCCACCCGATGGAGGGGGGTTTTATTTAAAAGAGTGCCAAAAAGCAAATCACTTCGCTTATGTAAAAAATACTTCGATAGTTTATTCATATACGCCCCACTTATTTCTTTTCGGTTTCTCATCGAAATAGGAACTACCGGTATAGGCATCTTTCAGCGTAAGTGTAAAAGATTCCTCTCAACACACCCGTGAAGCTCCAATAACATTGATGGAGATCACAACATAAAGAGTGATCTCTATTAATATTATTGATTTGACGTAAAATATTTTTATAATATTATTGAGTTATGTCTATTTATATTAATGAATGCATGCAGCCCTCAGCGGTTATGGCTGAGGGCTATGTTACCATTCTATATTTTTCACCAAATAATTGATGGAACAAAAACACGTATATTAACAGTAAAAATAACCTTTATTAGGTTGTCGAGGTACACTGCACGTGGCGTGGTTCCGGGATTAAGTCCTTATGCCTAACGAGGCGCCAACAGTGTAACTGCGTTATCAATCCGTAGTAGCTTTGTTAAGCTGGTCGAAAGGTATCCTGCAGAAACATTATTGCGTTCACAGACCTCTCTTCTTGAGTAGCCCAATACTAAATGTTCGTTTAGTGCAGCGATGACCTTCTCGCTATGGATTGAGGATATTTCGACTAATAACCAGAAGCGGTTCTCTGTCATAGTGCCTGGGACAAAATTATCTTTCTTGGTAGACAGGGGTAGGGTACTGTTATCGCTGCCTTCTGTCCTGCTTTTTGTAAACGTATCATTATCCATATAATCAGCCCCCCCATTATTATCAATGTAACTAAATGATAGATCACCCCTAATCCCACTTCTGCCTATTGCCTATCTCAACAGCTGCTCTTCACTTCACCTCGCTCTCAACTGGTGAACATCTTAAGTCACGGCGATTATTCCGCAAAAAGATAATTTCACGATCTTAAGTGTTATATCATCAGTAATAAAAGGGTTATAAATCCAATTGAATTAATAAAGTTAGTATAAAAAACTAAAAACTAAAACAAATACAGTAAAAAAAGAGCGAAAATTATTGCCTTGTTTGTATTTTTTAGATAAAAAAAATTAGACATAAATGTGTCTTTGGTCAAAAAACGTATCATATATTTGCGCAAAAAAAGTAAAATATTGAATTAGTTGGCTAATTATCGCTTTGTGCAAATTGTTATTTATTGGAATTTCTATTGAAAAAAAAATATTTATCGCTGTAGGATAATATCAATACATAAATGTGATATTGCCTACGAGGTGGCTATGTAAGTGAATCAGGAATACTGTTGATATGGAAATGTGCAGAGAGTACTTATGAAAGATATGGGATGGTGCAGTTGTTGTAATTAATTGAATTAAAATCAATTTTTAACGTAGGGTGACTAACTCTGCCGATCTTGAGGAAGGAGAGGTGTATTAATATCTATTGCGGCTTTGTTGAATAAATCGAACTTTCAGGGGGCGGCGGATCTGATCGTTATGGTTGTTTCAACATCAGGTTTCCATGGCAAAGCAAAAGTTTAAAATCACCAACTGGTCAGCCTACCACAACGCGCTCAGACAGCGCGGTTCACTGACGGTCTAAATAACTGATCATAATACCGCTACACTTTAACCAGTCCATGTTTTCCAGCGGGGAATGGGCTGACGGTATCCATAAAATGACGAACCTTTTTTAACAGTTGCCAGATTGAACGGCACTGGTGATTTCGGGTGATTTTCTCATGAAGCGCCTGCCACAACTGTTCGATATGATTGACCCACGGTGAGTAAATCGGCTGGTAAATCACCTTGAACGTTGGGTTTGCTTGCAGCCAGCGCAATGTTTCACGGCTTTTGTGAATGATGTCGTTATCGACAATGAGCGTAATCGTTTTTGCCCGCCGGTATGTCGCCTTTAGATGTTTTAAGGGTTTGATAAATAAGGATGAATATTTACTATTTCCACCAACGTAGCTGACTTTACCCGTACCACTGTGTAGTGCGCCGACAAGAGAGTACTTTTCATTCTGGCCCGGCGTGACGATGCGCTTTTGCTGCCCGCGTAGCTGCCAGTCAGCGCCGATTTTGGGATTGAGGTGGATATCCACTTCATCTTCGTAAAACACAGAGTGTCCTGTGGTACAACTGGCTAACGCCACATTAATCGCTGCCATTTTTTCTTCCTTATTCGGGTCCCTGATACGCAGTGTTGGTGCTGCTCTGCGCCATACCAGTCCGGCTGCAGGTAACCATCGCCGGATGGTTGAAGCATGTAGCGGACAACCCGTGATATCACGGATTTTTATCGCCAGCAGTTCGGTACTCCAGCGGGAACGCTGATAACCAAAATCACCAGGAAAATGCTTAACAAGCTCACGCAGCAATGCGCAAATATGCTCAAACGGCCAGCGCCTCCCACGTCCTGACGGCAATGACTTCAGGCCTTCAGCACCAGACAGTGTGAACCCGTTAATCCAGCGACCAATCGACGAGCGGGCACAGCAGAGCGTTCTGACAACATGACTGACGGTGTCACCACGATGCAGCATCAGCATGGCGGTAAGCCGCCGGGCGTGGTTTTTATCCTTTGTTTTATGGATCGTTTTCTGCGTGAGGTGTCGTTCAGCTCTGGGTATTGGTGCGATGATCGGCATTGCTCAGTCTGGCTGGTGATTTGGGATATTCTGCGATTGATCAGATCGCATAAACCGGACTGAGTTCCCCCTGAGTGATCTACTATTCCGGGCAGTTATTTAGCTTGACGCACCGGCCATCGCGGCGTGGACCGACAGTGCTCAGCCTGAAGGTCGTGGCCGGCCACTTCACTACACCGATATGGCTATTACCACGCTCCTGATGATGAAGTGTGTGTTTAACCTGTCGCTACGTGCATTACAGGGCTTCGTTGACCCGATGTTTAAGCTGATGGGGCTGTCGTTGCATTGCCCGGATGACTCTCCCGTCAGCAGACGGGCAAAACGCGTGAACATCAGCATAAAGACGTCAGCCCGTGGCGTGATCTCGCACCTCGTCATTGACAGTAGCGGTCTGAAAGTCTCCGGCGAAGGTGAATGGAAAGTCCGGCAGCACGGAGCTGACAGGCGCAGAGTGTGGCACAAGCCTCATCTGGCCGCAGACAGTGCGATGCATGAAATTATCTGTGCCGACGTATCACTCAGCGGGACGACAGATACTCAGGCACTGCCGGGACTCATAAACCAGACCCACAGGAAAATCAGGGAAGCCTCAGCAGACGGAGCTTACGATACCCGTTATTGCCATGATGCGTTGCCAGGGAAAAAATCAGGCCACTTATACCGCCACGAAGCGGGGCGCAAGACTGGCCGGACAAGTATCATGAGCGTAACCACGCGGTTGTGAATCAGCACCTGAGCGCCAGCAATGACGTCTGGAAAAAGAAAGTGGGCTACCGTCCGCCGGTGGTAGCCCCCTAGCGGCTTTAACCTGGGCGTTGGCTGGCGCTTTTAAGCCGACGCCGGGGCATGGTGTTCCCCGTTGCAGGGTTAGGTGCAGGGCATTAGGCGGACTTTAATGTCCGCCGGTGCCGCGTGGTAAGGTGCTGAGGTGATCAGCAGTCCAACGCCCATCTGGGCGATGGCCTCAATGCTGTTCAGGTTAATTCCGCCGGCCAGCGACAGGCGGCAGCAGGGGGCCAGCGTGGCCGCCTGCGTCTGGATCTTCGCTATCTGCGCCGGGGTGAACTTATCCAGCTGCAGAATATCGGGCTGTGCGGCCAGCGCTGCCTCGGCTTCCTGCGGGGTATCCACCTCGACGATCAGGCTCTTTTCCGGCGCCTGGCGACGCAGGCGTGTCACCATACCCTGCCAGTCATCGGGCTCTGGCCAGAAACGTCGGTGGTTGGTAAACAGCAGAACGGTTTCAGCGCAGCCGGTGCGGTGCAGAATGGCGCCGCCGTCGAGCACCGCCTGCATGGCCGCCAGCCGGGTGCCAGGGATCGACTTGCGGGTACAGGCTATCTGCCCTTCTGGCTGGTAGCGGCGCAGGATATCTACCATACGGGCTGCGCAGTCACTGACCCCGCAGCTCCACTCCAGCAGATTCTGGCTGGCTTTCCAGCCCTGATGCAGTGCGACGGCGCTGCCGCGGGCCTGCAGCAGCAGGGCGCCGGGCACGACCCGATCGCCGTCGCGCACGGCAGCGATGGTCTCCAGCCCCAGTCTGGCCAGCATGCGGCAGGTGAGGGCGATGGCGCTGACGCAGCCCCCCTGGCGGTGGTAAAAATGCATCTCACCGTGCCGTTCACCGATCCCCAGGGCGCGGGTGGTGATATCGCCCCCCTGGATATCCTCCTGCAGCCAGGCGTCCAGCTGGCTGTCGCTGATAAAAATCATTCCCGATCCTCCGTTAATGGCTGCGGTTGCCAGGCGATCAGCGCCCAGTCACGTCGTGCTCCGGCCGGTGCGCGTCCCCGCTGCCGGCAGTGATGATAATAGGCCTCCAGCGCCTGACGCTCCTGCAGGCTGACCTCGCCCAGGGCCAGCGCGATGGCATCGGCAAACTGCGCTGCCGTCGCCGCGTGCTGTTGGCAGGCGGGGGTGCCGATAAAGCTCACGCTGGCGTGGATCCCCATCTGGTAGAGAATATTGACGGCATAGATATAGTTGGGTAGCTCGCGGATCGGGCGGCCGATGGCCTGTAGGATCTGTGGATCAACGAAGCTGCTGCTGACCGGGTGGGTGGTGTAGACCCACTGGCGGGCGTGTCGATTAAGCTTGGCCAGCGCCGGGCGCAGGTCGTCGACCAGGGTCGAGCGTGAGGCGACGACGACGTCGCAGCGGGGAATATCGTCCCAAGGCTCCTCCCAGGCGCGCTGTATCAGTGTGACGTTATCCAGGTTTAGGTGGCCGGCGCGCAGGGCAGCGACCGCCAGCATACCCTTGCTGTAGTCCAGACCATAGGCCTGGCGCAGGCGTGGCGCCGTCGCCAGACAGACGCTGCCGGGGCCGCACCCGACGTCCAGCAGGGTCTGTGCCCGGCTCAGATCCATCGCCGCCGTTAGCTGCTGCAAGTAGGGATCCTGAGGTACGGCGCAGGTGACTGACATGGCTTGCGCCCGGCGATCCCAGTGCGCCGGTGGTTTGGCGGTGCGCTGTGCCTGCGTCAGCTGCTGGCGGTACAGCGCGGCGAAGTCTATTTCATCGATCAGCATAACCCATCTCCTTGGCGATGTGTCTGCGCCAGTGCGGTCGCCTGGGGCAGAGGCCATCATCGCTATATATTTATATAATTAAAAGAGGCGAACGTGACGTCAAGCACCGCGTGATACTGATGTTCTCAGTAGGATACTACGCGATTTTTATCCGCCGTCGGTAGCTGATGCGGGACAGAAGGGCATTGGTACCGGGGTGTAGCACCTGTCGACAAAATAAAAAAGGGCGGAGGGGATAGTGGATAGTCAATAATGCGCCATGCACCACGGAAAATTTAGCAATCAGCCAAATCGGACATTAGCTAATAAATAAATATACCGCTTAATACGTTATTTATTGTATAACGGATAGGTAGGGTTTATGTCGCAGGGGTTGATACGCAAGCGGTATTCAGCGTTATATTCTCCGATGACGTCTTGAATGATTACCCGTCCGCACCGGACTGATTCTGCCACCCTCTGGGCGTCGGTGGCGGGTGGAATGGTGCGGATGGGTAAACTTTCCCGGTACGAGCCTGCCCTTATTTACGTTGTGCCTTGGAGAGCATCCACTGCCATTTTTGTTCGCGGTTGAGCTCATCGGGGGGGACGCGGATGGCCATGCGTGCGACGGCCTCGGCTTCCACGGCCTGCTGCTCTGCGTTGGCGCCTTCGCTATCCGTGTTGATGGCGTTGCTGATCCGCGCGGCGATCAGCTCATCGATGTGGGTGACCTGGATCAGGCGCTGGCACTGACAGCCGCGGCCCTCTAGCTGATTGGGGACCGTTTTGGTTTGACAGGTAATCTCCTCCACACCGGATAAAATATAGGAGACGGTGTTGATGGCTTTGCAGGGAGAAAGGTCGAACTGTTGGGCTATCTCGCGGGCGCTGACCCAACGCTGCTGTTGCATCACCCAGCGTGCAACAGACAGATATAAAGGTTCCTGAGCATATTCTCTACGCATATTTCCACCCATTTAACCAGAATGATTAATACAATTAACAGGATTCTGTAACCTGTCGTGCAATATTCGAGAGGCATCCTGACAGCATCGCTGACGTCTGTGCATACAGGCTATGGATATATTTGAATATACCCAACGGCTGCGTCTAATCACAATAAATTTTTATATCTTTTTGATAAAAATGTTGCCGCGGTGCCGTTGTTAAAACAATGTTTTACTTTGGTTTAGCTTAAGTGATCGACCATATTCTATATCACGCAGAGAATTAACATGATTTCATCATGGATGGGGTGAATATGATCGAGAATATTATTGTCGATGTCATTTTATTACATTTTCTGATGTCCGCCGTTGCGCGGTTCTCTCGTGTGACGTGATGGTAATCCTATTATTTATAATGGTTTTTTCTGCTTATGGCGTAGCTCACAGAACCCATTTCTGTATATCATAAAATATCAGTTAATCGGTTGGGAGAACGGTATGCAACAGAAGAATAAAGTAAATGTTCCTGAGCGTATTTCTGATGAAATGAAGCGTGTTATGCAATTTCAGCAGCAGAATACAACGGATGAACAGATTTGCTTAGATTATTCGTCGATGCGTCAGGCCTATATTCAGGAACGGCAGTATTGGAATCAGGGCGGCGTCGAAATGGCCCGCTGTGAGCAGGTCAGCGTGGAGACGCCCCGCGGCCCGGTTGCGACGCGTATCTATTTTCCGCGTCATCCGGCGCAGGCGGTGCTGTTCTATCTGCACGGCGGCGGATTTATTGTGGGTAATCTGGATACCCACGATCGCATTATGCGTCTGCTGGCCGACTACAGCCGCTGCGCGGTGATCGGTATAGATTACAGCCTGTCGCCGGAGGCGCGCTTCCCGCAGGCTATCGAGGAGAGCGTCGCCGTCTGTGACTTCTTTCATCGCCGCGCCGGTGAGTACGGGCTGCCGATGGCGCGGATTGGCTTTGCCGGCGACTCCGCCGGGGCCATGCTGGCGATGGCGACGGTGCTGTGGATGCGCGATCGCGGGATCGACTGCGGCGAGGTGCGCGGGGTGCTGCTCTACTACGGTCTGTATGGTCTGCGGGATTCGGCCAGCCGTCGTCTGTACGGCGGCGTTTGGGATGGGCTCACCCAGGCGGATCTGTTGAGCTATGAGCAGGCCTATCTGCCGGATGCGGCGTCGCGGGAGTCGCCCTATTACTGTCTGTTTAACAACGATCTCACCCATGACATTCCCCCCTGCTTTATCGCCGGGGCGCAGTTCGATCCGCTGTTGGACGACAGCGTGGCGCTGTACCAGACGCTGCGCGAACACCGCCAGCCCTGCAGCTACCACATGTATCCCGGCGTGATGCACGCCTTTCTGCACTACTCCCGCATGATGGAGAGCGCCGACCGGGCCCTGCGCGACGGCGCTGACTATTTTTACCGTCAGCTTCAGATTGCCTGATGCGCAGCGGGTAGCCCTGGGGCTACCCGCCGATTCGTGGCCGACCTGCCCGCCCACAGGGCGGGACGGCGTTAAAACAGTTTCATCCGGCTGGTTTGCTCCAGTGACAGTCCGCGGGTCTCCGGCGCCATCATCACCGAGATCAGCAGACCGAACAGCGAAATGCCGGCGCCAGCCAGCATGGTGGCGGAGATCCCGTGCTGCTGCATGAACAGCGGCAGGGCGTAGGTTGAGACCACGGTGCCGATGCGGCTCAGTGACATGGCGGCGCCGACCGCCGAGGCGCGGATCGCCGTGGGAAACAGTTCATTGGGATAGAGCCACTGCAGGATCCCCGGGCCGCCGGAGAAGAAGGCGTACAGGGCGAAGGCGCTGACGATCAGCAGGATCCCGGGCTGATCGACCAGCCCCAGCATCAGCAGCGACAGGGTCATGATGGCGAAACTGCCGATCAGCAGCGGACGGCGGCCAACGCTGTTGAGCCAGTACATGGCCGGCAGGCAGCCGAGCATGAAGAACAGGCTGATCACCACGTTGCCCAGCACCGCCTCCCGCCCCTGCTCCAGCCCCAGCAGGGTGACGATCTGCGGGCCAAAGGTGTAGATGGCGAACATGGGGATCACCTGACAGGTCCAGATGGCGGCGACGAACAGGATCGAGGAGAGATGACGGCGGCTGAAGATATCGCGGTAGCGGGTCTCTTGCGGAGCTTCGTCGTCAAAGGTCACAGGCTGGCCGAACAGCTTGATCATCAGCGCGCGGCATTCTGCGTGGCGCCCCTTGCGGATCAGCCAGCGCGGCGATTCCGGCAGCTCGACCCGGCCCAGTAAGATGATGATGCAGGGAACGATCGCACTGCCCAGCATCCAGCGCCAGCCGTTTTCCACATCGTACAGCAGATAGCCCACCAGATCGGCGGTGGTGGCGCCGATATACCACATGGCGGCGATAAACCCCATGGTGAAGGCGCGCTGTTTGGTGGAGGAGAATTCGGCGATCATCGAGGTGGCGATGGGGTAGTCGGCACCGATAACGATGCCGATCAGAAAGCGTAGGATCACCAGCTCCAGCGGCGAGGTGACAAACATGGTGGCGGCAGAGATCACGCCGATGGCGATGATGTCGATCAGAAACATCAGGCGGCGCCCAACCCGATCAGCCACATAGCCGAACAGCGAGGTGCCGATAAACAGCCCGACCAGCGTGGCGGCGCCGACCATCCCTATCCAGTTGGCGTCCAGTTGCAGCAAGGGGGTCAGCTGTTCGAGGGCGATGCCGATAATCACCAGAACATAGCCATCGAGGAACGGGCCTCCGCTCCCCCACAGCATGATCTTGCGGTGCACCGGTGTAAAACGGATGTCATCGAATCTTTTATGCTGTTCCATAATCCCGGTATCTGTAAGAGTGGCGATGCAAGCCCCGCGACAGGCGGGGCGTCGGCAGGTGGCTGATTATTGTGATACGGCGGACAGGGTGCGCTGTTTCCGTCGGAGGGTCAGCCATAGCGGTATTCGACGCCGAAGGTGCCGCGTGGGTAGTTCCACTGCGCCAGGACGTCATCGACGCCCAGGATGCGGCAGGTGCCGCACTCGAGACAGCCGGCGTAGTCGAACTGAATCGTGCCGTCGTCCTGTAGCTTGTACAGTCCCGCCGGGCAGGCCAGGGTCAAGGTGTGGAACGCCGCCATGTTCGGGTGTTCGCGGATGATGATATGCGGATGACCCTCATCGACATGGAACTTATTGATGCCCAGTTTGACATCGACGTTAACCGGTTCGCTCATAGTGCTGTCACTCCTTTAATGCCGTCTTTGAGCAGATTCAGGTAGCCGACCTGCTTACAGTGCTGCAGCAGGGTCTTACGCAGCGGCTGCGGCGGGCGTCCGTCGACGGTGAACAGTGCAGACATGATGTCGGCGGCCAGCTGTGGGTATTGGGTGAACATGCGCGGGTTATCCATCATCTGCGGTACCTTGCGGTAGTGGCGCAGCTCTTTCATCACCGGCAGGCTCTCCAGCAGACGCGGATACTCGGCCAGTCCGGCGGCGCTGAAGTCGCTCTTTTCGCGGGCGGCCAGTACGGCGTGCGCCGCAGCTTCACCGGAGGCAATGGCCAGATCCATTCCGCGAATGGTAAAGCCCAGGTTAAGGCACATGCCTGCCGCATCGCCGGCCAGCAGTACGCCGTCGGCCACCAGCTTAGGCTGCATGTTGATGCCGGCTTCCGGTACTACGTGGGCGGCGTACTCGACGGTTTTACCGCCCTCGATCAGCGGCTGCACCGTCGGGTGCCGCTTAAAGTCTTCCAGCATCTGTGGGATAGATTTCCCCGCCTGCTCAATGTGGTGCAGACCGCAGACGATCCCCAGCGACAGGGAGTCGCCGTTGGTGTAGAGGAAACCACCGCCCATCAGGCCATCGGAGGGGGTGCCGGCGAACAGCCAGGCGGTGCCGTCGTTCCCCTGCAGGGCAAAACGCGCCTCCAGCAGCTCGCGCGGCAGTTCGATCAGCTCTTTGACCCCCACGGCGACGTTTTTGGCCTCGACCCGCGGTTGCACCATGCCGATCTGTTCGGCCAGCAGGGCGTTAACCCCTTCGGCCAGGATCACCACATTGGCCTCCAGCTCGTCGCCGTCGGCCTCTACGCCGACGACACGGCCATCGCGCTGGATCAGACGATCGACACGGATGCCGGGGATAAACTGGGCGCCGGCCGCTTCGGCCTGCTCCATCAGCCAGGTATCAAATTTACCGCGCAGTACCGAATAGGAGGCCGTCTCAGCCACCCCGTCGCGGGCGTTGTGGTAGTCCAGGGTGACGGCGCTGTCGGCGGTGAGAAAGGAGATCTTCTCGTGGGTAATACGGCGCTCAACCGGCGCCTGCCCGGCAAATCCGGGAATGATGCGCTCCAGAGTGTGGGCATACAGCCGACCGCCGGTGACGTTTTTGGCGCCGGCGTAGTTGCCGCGCTCAATCACCAGCACGTTGGCTCCGGCGCGCGCCAGAACCAGCGCGGCTACGCAACCGGCCAGACCGGCGCCGACAATAATTGCGTCAAATGCATCTTCAGACATGGTGTCTCCAGTGGCAGATAATGCGGCCGGCGCCGGTGTGACGGCACCGGCCATACGGCTAGCGTTTCAGGGCTTCGGTCAGGGCGGGGACGATTTTTACCAGATCGCCGACGATGCCGTAGTCGGCATACTGGAAGATCGGGGCATTTTTATCCTTGTTGATCGCCATGATGGTCTGTGCGCCGTTGGCGCCGACCATGTGCTGGATCTGTCCTGAGATCCCCAGGGCCAGATACAGATCTGGCTTGATCATGATGCCGGAGATCCCGACATAGCGTTCACGATCCATCCACTTCTCGTTTTCTGCCACCGGGCGTGAGCAGCCCAGTTCGGCACCGATGCTATCGCTGAAGGCTTGCGCCAGCGTGATGTTCTGCTGGTTGCCGATGCCGCGCCCGACGCTGACAACCCTGCGCGCCTTGCCCAGATCGACGTTTTCACCCTGCTTGGCGCGGCGGGATAGGCAGATGACGGGCTGTGCAGGCGCCACAAAGGCCAGCTCGCTGGCGCTGCCGCTGCGTGCGGCGTCTTCGGCGGCGGCGGCAAAGGCGCCACTGGCCAGGGTGATGACTGCGTAAGGAGTATCGATGCGCTCTTTACCCAGCGCCAGGCCGCCGTACACCATGTGGGTGGCGATGGGCTGACCCGCCTCCAGGGTCACTTCGCTGGCGTCGTTGACCACACCGCCCTGCAGTCGGGCACCGAGGCGGGCGGCCAGCGCTTTGCCGCGGCGGCTGGCTGGCAGCAGCACCAGCGACCGTTCGCCGTGGGCGCGGATGGCCTGCACCAGGGTATCCGCGTAATCTTCGATGATACGCTCGGCAGGCAGGACGCCGAGATCATGCACGGCGTCGGCACCGAGGCGGAAGGCCAGCGCCGCCTGGGCATCGCCCAGCACTACGGCCTGCACGTTGTCACCCAGCGCGCGTGCGCCGCCCATCAGCTCTGCCAGACGTGATTCGCTGTCGCTGAATATCCATACGGTTGCATATTTGCTCATGTTGTTCCCCATTAACGCACGATTTTGCGTAGATATTCTGCAAACTCGGCGATTTGTTCTTCGCCGTCCCCTTCGATGATCACCCGCGCACGCGCCTTCTGCTGCGGCGCCTGAACGCTGAGCAGGGTGGTATAGGCGAGGGCGTCGCCGACGTCCAGATCGTCGCAAGACCAGGTCTGCGCCGGTTTTTTGGCGGCACCGAGGATGGCCTTCATGGACGGGATCTGCGGGGCATTGATATCGGTGGAGACGGCAATGACCGCCGGCAGGGGCAGGGTGAGGGTTTCTATTTCATCTTCCAGGGTGCGTTCGATCTCGATCTGGCCATCGGAGAGGCTAAGGATACGGCTGACGCCGTTGATCGCCGGGACGGAGAGCGCATCGCCCAGCAGCAGACTAACCTGCTGTGCATACAGATCCGCCGAACCGTCGCCGCACAGGATCAGGTCAAAGCCATTTTTGCGCGCGGCAGCAGCCAGCAAAGAGGCCGTCTGGTGCGGCAGGCTGTTTTCCAGCCCTGCCGCCGAGACGGCGATCAGCTCGTCCGGACCGCGGGACAGCACATCCTTGCGCGCCTTGGCGTTGGTCAGGGCGTCGCCGCCGACGCTCATGGCGACGATATGAATATCGCTGTTCTGCTGTTTTAAGGCATTAGCCGCTTCGATCGCATTCAGATCGAATTGGCTGATTTTGGCATCCGCCTTACTGAGGTTCAGGGAGCCATCACTGTTGACCGTGATATCCTGCTCCTCGGGGATGAGTTTATAACATGCGATAATTTTCATCACTTCTCCGATAGGCAATATAAAATTTAGGTGTAGCAAAACTGTCCTGAATCAGGCTATACACAAGGAGGAAAATTAAATTGTGTTTTTGGTAATACGCTTGTTAAAAATGATTCACCTGGTCTATAAATAAATTAACCGCCAATAAAACTCGCATAATTTAATATTTCCTCATCTCGCATCCTTGCGCTGAAATCATTCTGACGCCAATAGAAATACCATGATTCACAATGCCAAAATAATACATGGATCACCAATATTGAAGGTGTTACATCGTGTTTGCATCGCGACAAGCATCCTCGGCTTGTTTGTAACTTGTTGTTTTTATTTTATTTTTTTAGCGCGTCGTGATGGTGGGTGCGTCGTCTCTGGCATCGGCGGCGCGAGAGCGGAGAAATTGTTTGATTAAGATCACGGATTATTGAACGGTCAAATTTCATTATAATTACACATTAATCATGCATCCTTGCTTATCCCACGGGATAAGATTGATGGATAAGTGTCATTATTGTAATTTTGTTATTAATTTATTTTTTATTTCAATTGATATAGCGACTCATGTCGCGCCAACGTATGTTTTACATACGCTGACGTGGCTTATTCAGAACCTTTACACTTAACGTGATCATGGAGAGGTATGCCTTTCCATGAGGGAAGATACGTAAATGAAGACTGAAAATAGCAGCCGGAAAACAGGGATAGAGCCCAAAGTCTTTTTCCCGTCTTTGATTATTGTTGCGTTACTTTGCTACCTGACCATTCGCGATTTGGATGCCTCCAACGCGGTGATTAACTCGGTATTTAACTACATCACCTATTCATGGGGTTGGGCCTTCGAGTGGTACATGGTGGTGATGCTGGGCGGGTGGTTCTGGCTGATCTTTGGCCCCTTTGCCCAACGCCGTCTGGGGGATGAGGCGCCGGAGTTCAGCACTGTCAGCTGGATCTTCATGATGTTCGCCTCCTGTACCTCTGCGGCGGTCCTGTTCTGGGGCTCCATCGAAATTTATTACTATGTCGCCACGCCGCCGTTTGGCCTGACGCCGTTCTCCAACACCGCCAAAGAGATGGGGCTGGCCTATAGCCTGTTCCACTGGGGGCCGCTGCCGTGGGCGACCTACAGCTTCCTGGCCGTGGCCTTTGGTTACTTCCTGTTCGTGCGCAAAATCAGCGTAGTCCGCCCCAGTGGCACCCTGGTCGCGCTGATGGGCGAGAAGCGCTGCAACGGCCTGTTCGGCGTGGTGGTCGATAACCTGTATCTGGTTGCGTTGATCCTGGCGATGGGGACCAGTCTGGGGCTGGCGACACCGCTGGTGACCGAATGTATCCAGTATCTGTTCGGCGTGCCGCATACGCTGGAGCTGGATGCGCTGATCATCTGCTGCTGGATCGTCTTTAACGCCGTGTGCGTCGCCTTTGGCCTGCAGAAAGGGGTCAAGGTGGCCAGCGACGTGCGTAACTACCTGAGTATCATCGTTCTGGCGTGGGTCCTGATCATCGGTGCCACCAGCTTCACCGTTAACTACTTCACCGACTCCGTCGGGGTGCTGCTGATGAACGTCGGCCGGATGCTGTTCTACACCGATGCCGTCGGCAAGAGCGGCTTCCCGCAGGCCTGGACCGTGTTCTACTGGGCATGGTGGATCGTGTACGGCATCCAGATGTGTATCTTCCTGGCCCGTATCTCCAAAGGCCGTACCGTGCGTCAGCTGTGCCTGGGGATGGTCGGCGGTCTGACGGCGTCGACCTGGCTGCTGTGGACCATTCTGGGCAGCAACACCCTCTCTCTGATGAACAACAGCGTGGTCGATCTGCCGAAGACCATCGAAACCCACGGCGTGGCCCGCGCCATCATTGAAACCTGGGCCGCGCTGCCACTGAGTACGGCAACCATGTGGGCGTTCTTCATCCTGTGCTTTATCGCCACCGTGACCCTGATTAACGCCTGCTCCTACACCCTGGCGATGTCGACCTGTAAAGAGGCCAGCGGCTATCAGGAACCGCCGATCTGGGTGCGCGTAGGCTGGTCCATTCTGGTGGGGATCATCGGCATCATCCTGTTGGCTCTGGGCGGACTGAAGCCGATTCAGACGGCGATCATCGCCGGCGGCTGCCCGCTGTTCTTTGTCAACATATTGATAACCATATCGTTCTTGAAAGATGCCAAGTCCACGTACTGGAAATATTAACCCGTTAATTTGCCAAACAAGAGGTCTGACACATGGATTTTACACTGACTGACGAGCAGGAGCTGTTCGTTGCCGGGATTCGCGATCTGATGGCGCAGGAGAACTGGGAAGCCTACTTTGCCGAGTGCGATCGCAACAGCGAATACCCTGAGCGTTTTGTTAAGGCACTGGCGGATATGGGCATCGACTCACTGCTGCTGCCGGAGGAGCAGGGCGGACTGGACGCCGGGTTTGTCACCCTGGCCGCGGTCTGGATGGAGCTGGGCCGTCTGGGGGCGCCGACCTATGTGCTGTACCAGCTGCCGGGCGGGTTTAACACCGTCTTGCGCGAGGGCACCGCAGAGCAGATCGACCGCATCATGGCCTTCCGCGGTACCGGCAAGCAAATGTGGAACTCTGCGATCACCGAGCCGGGCGCTGGCTCCGACGTGGGCAGCCTGCAGACCACCTATACGCGCAAGAACGGCAAGGTCTACCTCAACGGCAGCAAGTGCTTTATCACCAGCAGCGCCTATACCCCGTATCTGGTGGTGATGGCGCGCGACGGCGCCTCGCCGGAGAAAGCGGTCTACTCCGAGTGGTTTGTCGATATGAGCCTGCCGGGCATCAAGGTCAACAAGCTGGAGAAGCTGGGCCTGCGCATGGACAGCTGCTGTGAGGTGGTATTCGACAACGTCGAGCTGGAGGAGAAGGATCTGTTCGGGCGCGAAGGCAACGGCTTCAACCGGGTGAAAGAGGAGTTCGATCATGAACGCTTCCTGGTGGCGCTGACCAACTATGGCACCGCGCTGTGCGCCTTTGAGGACGCCGCGCGCTACGCCAATCAGCGCGTGCAGTTCGGCGAAACCATCGGCCGCTTCCAGTTGATCCAGGAGAAGTTCGCCCACATGGCGATCAAGCTGAACTCCATGAAGAACATGCTGCTGGAGTCTGCCTGGAAGAGCGACAACGGCTTGATGACCTCCGGCGATGCGGCGATGTGTAAATACTTCTGCGCCAACGCCGCCTTCGAGGTCGTGGATACCGCGATGCAAGTCCTGGGTGGAGTAGGGATCGCCGGCGATCACCGCATCACCCGCTTCTGGCGCGATCTGCGCGTGGACCGCGTTTCCGGCGGCTCCGACGAGATGCAGATCCTGACCCTGGGCCGCGCGGTGCTGAAGCAGTATCGCTAAGGGCCGCAGACGGCCGCCGCGGCGACCGTCTGTCTGCCATGACACCCGGGATCAGCCTGTATGCCCGGCCCCGGGTCCGCTGATTTTTTTAAGAAGGATCACGTTATGTCTGACCGTCTGTCCATGCCCAAGTTTGGCCCGCTCTCCGGCCTGCGCGTCGTGTTTTCCGGCATCGAGATCGCCGGTCCCTTTGCCGGACAAATGTTTGCCGAATGGGGCGCCGAAGTTATCTGGATCGAAAACGTCGCTTACGGGGATACGATCCGGGTACAGCCCAACTATCCCCAGCTGTCGCGACGTAACCTGCACGCGCTGTCGCTGAATATTTTTAAGGATGAGGGACGCGAAGCCTTCCTGCGCCTGATGGAGACCACCGATATTTTCATCGAGGCCAGCAAGGGCCCGGCCTTCGCCCGCCGCGGCATCACCGACGAGGTGCTGTGGGAGCGCAATAAAAAACTGGTGATCGCTCACCTGTCCGGCTTTGGCCAGTACGGCACGCCGGAGTACACCAACCTGGCCGCCTATAACACCATCGCCCAGGCGTTCAGTGGCTATCTAATCCAGAACGGCGATAAAGATCAGCCGATGCCGGCCTTCCCATATACCGCCGACTACTTCTCTGGCATGACGGTGACCACCGCTGCCTTGGCCGCCCTGCACAAGGCACAGCAGACCGGCGTGGGCGAGAGCATCGATGTCGCCATGTATGAAGTGATGCTGCGCATGGGGCAGTACTTCATGATGGACTACTTCAACGGCGGCGAAATGTGTCCGCGCATGACCAAAGGCAAGGACCCCTACTACGCCGGCTGCGGCCTGTATCGGTGCAGCGACGGCTATATCGTGATGGAGCTGGTGGGGATCACCCAGATCCGTGAGATGTTCAACGATATCGGCCTGGCGCATCTGCTGGATACGCCGGAGGTGCCGGAGGGCACCCAGCTTATCCACCGCATCGAATGCCCGCACGGCGAGCTGGTCGAGGAGAAACTGGACGCCTGGCTGGCGCAGCACACCATCGCCGAGGTGCAGGCCCGCTTTGCCGGGCTGAAGATCGCCTGCGCCAAGGTGCTGAACGTGGATGAGCTGGAAAGCAACCCGCAGTACGTGGCACGCGAGTCGATCACCACCTGGAAGGCCGTTGATGGGCACACCTGTAAAGGCCCCAACGTGATGCCGAAGTTTAAACATCACCCGGGGCAGATTTGGCGCGGCATGCCGGAGCATGGCATGGATACCGCGGCGATCCTGCACAGCATCGGTTATGACCAGATGGCGATCGACGCCCTGGTGGCGAAAGGGCTGGCCAAGACCGGTCAGTAAGGCCGTACTGCCGTTGTCTGCGTCGGGGGGCAACGGCATGGCACCATTAAACGGCGGTAGAGCATGGACATGATAGGGGAACGCCATCTGCGCCAGGCGTGGGACGATCTGGCGGCGATGCACGGCGGGAAAACGGCGCTGATCGTCGAAAATCTGCGGGGTGAGGCCAGCAGCTACAGCTACGCCCGGCTGAACGAGGAGATCAATCGCACGGCCAACCTGTTTCTGACCCTGGGGATCGAAAAGGGTGACCGGGTGGCGCTGCACCTGAACAACTGCGCCGAGTTTATCTTCTGCTGGTTTGGCCTGGCCAAGATCGGCGCCGTCGTGGTGCCGGTTAACGCCAACCTGCTGCATGACGAGTGCGCGTTTATCATCCGCCAGTGCGCCGTCCGGCTGGTGGTGACCACGGGCGCCGCCGCGCCCGTCTATGCATCGCTGTGCCGCGAGGCGGACGTACCGCTGCAGGGGATTCTGCTGATCGATGCCGGGGTGTCCCCCGCGGTGGACACCGATGTCATGAAGGATTTTCAGCGTCTGAAGGCTCAGCAGCCGGTGCAGCTATTACATGCGCCGACGCTCAGCGCGCTGGATACCGCCGAGATCCTGTTTACCTCCGGAACCACCTCTGCACCGAAGGGGGTGGTGATCACCCACTACAATCTGCTGTTCGCCGGCTATTACACCGCCTGGCAGTGCGCACTGCGCGCCGATGATGTCTACCTGACGCCGATGCCCGCCTACCACATTGATTGCCAGTGCACCGTCGCCATGGCCGCCTTTAGCGTCGGGGCGACGCTGGTGCTGCTGGAAAAGTACAGCGCTCGCGCTTTCTGGGGGCAGGTCTGCAAGTACCGCGCCACGCTGACGGAGTGTATCCCGCTGATGATCAAAACCCTGATGATGCAGCCGACGATGCCGTGGGAGCGCAGCCACTGCCTGCGCGAGGTGCTGTTTTATCTCAATCTCCCGACGGAGGAGAAAGAGGCCTTTCTGCAGCGCTTCGGCGTCCGTCTGCTGACCTCCTACGGCATGACGGAGACCATCGTCGGCCTGATTGGCGACCGGCCGGGCGACAAGCGGCGCTGGCCCTCTATTGGCCGGGTGGGCATGGGCTATGAGGCGGAGATCCGCAGTGCCGACGGCCATCCGTTGGCCGTCGGCGAGACCGGCGAGCTGTGGGTGCGCGGGGTTCCCGGCAAGACGTTGTTTAAGGAGTATTACGCTCTGCCGCAGGAGACGGCACGCGTGCTGACGTCTGACGGCTGGCTGCGCACCGGCGACTACGCCTACTGCGATGACGAGGGCTACTTCTACTTTGTCGAGCGTAGCTGCAACATGATCAAACGTTGCGGGGAGAATATCTCCTGCGTGGAGATTGAGAATATTCTGGCGACCCATCCTCAAATTATGGATGTGGCGGTGGTCGGTCTGAAAGACTCTATCCGTGATGAGGCGATCAAGGCAGTCGTAGTGCTGAATCCCGGCGAACAGCTGAGCGAAGAGGCGTTCTTTGCCTTTTGCACCGCCCGGATGGCCAAGTTTAAGGTGCCCTCTTTTTTGGAGATCCGCGACAGCCTGCCGCGCAGCTGCTCGGGGAAAGTGATCAAAAAAAGTTTATGTTAATCCGCACCGGGGGCCGGCGTACGCCGCCAGCCCTGTGGCTACGCGCCGGTGCGATCACCCTGTTGAATCGGAATGGAGTATGAGGATGAGCGAGTCATTACAGATAGCGCGCAACGGTGGAGTTCTGGAAATTACGCTGAACCGCCCCAAGGCCAATGCCATCGATGCCAAGACCAGTCTGGCCATGGGGGAGGCGTTTATCGCTTTCCGCGACGATCCGACGCTGCGGGTCGCCATCATTACCGGCGCCGGCGGACGCTTTTTCTCCGCCGGCTGGGATCTGAAGGCGGCGGCGGAGGGCGAGGCGCCGGATGCCGACTTTGGCCCGGGCGGCTTTGCCGGCTTGACGGAGCTGTTCAACCTGGATAAGCCGGTGATTGCCGCGGTCAACGGCTACGCCTTTGGCGGCGGCTTTGAGCTGGCGCTGGCGGCAGACATGATCGTCTGCGCCGACAATGCCTGTTTCGCCCTGCCGGAAGCCAGGCTGGGGATCGTCCCGGACAGCGGCGGCATGCTGCGTCTGCCCAAGTGCATTCCGCCGGCGATCGCCAACGAGATGATGATGAGCGGGCGCCGTATGGAGGCCGAAGAGGCGTTGCGCTGGGGGATCGTCAATCAGGTGGTTCCGGGCGATCGGCTGATGGAGACGGCGCGGGCGCTGGCCCAGCAGGTGGCGGAGAGCGCACCGCTGGCGCTGGCAGCGCTGAAGGAGATTGTCCGCGCCACCGCAGAGCTGTCCGTCGAGGAGGGCTATCGCCTGATCCGCAGCGGCGCCCTGAAGCACTATCCGGCCGTGCTGCATTCGGAGGATGCGCTGGAGGGGCCACAGGCCTTTGCCGAAAAACGCGAGCCGGTCTGGAAGGGGCGCTGAGCGCCGTGAAGTGACTGTGTGGCTGAGACCGTAGACGGAGGGCTTTTCCCCTCCGTCTTTTTTTGGGCATCGGTGAAGGGAGTACGGGCATATTCCGCACTGATCTACCTATAGAACACCCTGTACTTGCCCACCAGGCGCTGATCTTGCCGGGCGTAGAGCCCCTCTGCGTGGCGGCGGGAAAGGTAAGCCCACCTCCGGAAGAAATAACCCATAGCCGTCTCTTTTTTCATCTTGGGAAAAATGGAACTTTGTTAATTCAATATTTATTGAATTAAATACTTTCGGGAGAAAATAATTAGGCTAAAAATATAGTTCATATATTTTAATTCCTCCAGCCATCCTGCTAATGTATTTACTTAAATGAAATGCGTCTTTATCTAACGGTATCGCATTGAACCGCAAAATATCTATTTATTGGTGGGTAAACCGATGACATTGCAGTGCGCCAGATAAGCGATAATGATGGGGTGGCCAGCGGCGTCACTGTTGTGATGACGATGTTTGCTACTTGTATCGTTTGACCACTTTTTCTCCGCTTAACCGCACGTCTCGGCAGAGACCTTTACATCTTTATTTTTGGTAATGTGATTAATCCCAAAATTTACGCCATTACTTAGCATAAGGACATATAAAAATAAGAAATTAAAACTATATGAGCATTATATTCGCCAGTATGGAACTGCGGCCTGACGGGATGGCCAAGGATGACAATCGCACGATGAGGGGTTATGGATATGATCGGCAATGCCACGCTGAGGGAGGTGTGGCAGGCGCGGGCGCGCCATCAGGGTGCGCAGTGTGCGCTGGTGTATGAGGATTTGGCCGGTGATACGCGGGAGTATAGCTATCGCCAGATGTACGATGAAATCATTAAGACGGCTAACCTGTTCCTTTCGCTGGAGGTGCGCAAGGGCGATCGGGTTGCGCTGCAGATGCGTAACTGCCCCGAGTTTCTGTTCTGCTGGTTTGGTCTGGCCTGCATTGGCGCTGTCGCCGTACCGGTCAATACCGGCTATACCGAACAGGAGTGCGACTATCTGCTCGGCCGCTGCGGCGTCAGCCTGCTGGTCTGCCAGGCGGCGTTTTTACCGCTGTACCGGCGCCTGTCCCATCCCTTGCGTCAGCGGGTGATCCTGCGCGAGGGCGAGGGCGAGACGACGGGGACGATCGATTTTCAGCGTGCCTGTGCCGCCCAGCCGTGCCAGCTGCGGGCTCTGGTGCCGCTCTGCGCGGACGATGTGGCGGAGATCCTGTTTACCTCAGGTACCACCTCCTGCCCCAAGGGGGTCGAACTGACCCACGCCAATCTGCTGTTCGGCGGCCACTACACCGCCTGGCAGGGGCAGATGACGGCCCGCGATCGCTACCTGAGCTGTATGCCCAACTTTCATATCGACTTTCAGTGCAGCGCGGCGATGCCGATGCTGATGACCGGCGGTACGCTGATCCTGCTGGAAAAGTACAGCGCACGCCGTTTCTGGCGTCAGGTTTGCCTGCACCGCGCCACCCTTAGCCACGCCATGCCGCTGATCGTGCGCACCCTGATGCTGCAGCCGCCGCGTGCCTGGGAGCGCAACCACTGTCTGCGCGATCTGTTTTTCTACCTCAACATCACCGACGCCGAGAAGCAAACCTTTGAGCGGCGCTTTGGCGTGCGTCTGTTTAACTCTTACGGTATGACGGAGACGGTGGTGGGGGCGATCGGTGATACGCCGGGGCAGGAGCGGCGCTACCCCTCGATTGGGCGTCCCGGCATGGGATACCAGGCGCGGATCGTCGATGCGCAGGGCAATCCGCTGCCGCCGGGGCAGATTGGGGAGATCTGTATCCGCGGCGTCGCCGGACGCAGCCTGTTTAAAGGCTATTATGACGATCCGGCGGCAACCGCCCGCCTGCTGCGCGGAGATGGCTGGCTGTACAGCGGCGATACCGGCTATTGCGATGAGGAGGGATGGTTCTACTTTGTCGATCGGGCGGTCAATCTGATCAAGCGGTCGGGAGAGAATGTGGCCTCCAGCGAGGTGGAGGGGGTACTGGAAACCCACCCGGCGGTGTCAGAGGCGGCGGTTATCGGCGTGGCCGATCCGCTGCGCGATCAGGCGGTGAAGGCGATAGTGCAGTTGACGCCGGGCGCCGAGGTGCGCCCCGAGACGCTGATCGCCCACTGCGCGGCGCATCTGGCCGCGTTTAAGGTTCCCACGCTGCTGGAGTTCGTGGCGGAGTTTCCACGCACCTGTTCCGGCAAGGTGGATAAGAAGCGGCTGCGGCTGTGCGGCGGCTGAGGACGATGGTGCAGGAGGAGAGATATGCCACCGGGAGTGCAGAGCGCCCGCCGTCAGGCAGACGGCGATGAAGAGGAACGCGCTGCGGACGGCACGGTGCAGAGGCTGCTGGATCTGCGCTACGCCATCTGTCCGGCGTGCCGGCAGCGGATCCGCACCCGGCTACACAGCGTGCTGAGCCGCTGTCATACCTGGTGCCCGTTTTGCCGTAAAAACGTACCGCTATGCAATGGGGGCTGAGCCTCCTACAGGTGGTTATAGGCGGTTTCGACCTTGAGCATGTAGCGCGGCGCCTGTGGCGCCGGATGATGGCTGCGGACGTGCCAGTGAAAGGCTGCCGGCGTCAGGCTGTTGATCATGGCGATGGCGGTCTGACGGTTGGCTGAGAAGGTGCGCAGCAGGGCTCCGGCACCGTTGACGTAGGCCACCTCGGTGGCATAACGGCGGGTCAGGGGATCGTTTATCCAGTAGAGCTGCTGGTTTTGCAGCGCGCTGAGGTAGGCAGCGCCCAGTCGGATATTGGTGGCTGGATCGTACAGGTCGTCGCTGTCCGGACAGCCGTGCCTGCCCTGGTAGCGATAGGCGTCGCAGCCGGCGCCGTCCGCCTTGATCTGCATCAGGCCGATGGCGTTGGAGGGGCTGACGGCGCTGGGATTATAGCTGGATTCGACCTGGATTATCGCCTTGATAAGCTTGGGATCCAGATTGTACTGGGCCGCTGCCGCGTAGATGATGCCGTCATAGGCATGGGAATTATAGCTGGCTGTCGGGCGGTGGTGGCTGGAGCAGCCGGCCATCAGCAGCAATAGCAGGCTGCCGCAAAGAAAATATGTGCGCTGTGAGGTCTGAGTCATGAGGCTGTGTTCCGCAATTGTACGCGTCATGCGGGGTCGACGCCCGCCGGTCAGGCCGTTTGTCGCTGGCGCCGGCCGATAAGAGCCCGCGCACAGCGTGAACGGAGGCGGGATTGCCTGACATTTTCACGTATCATCCGCCGTGGCCTGTTCTCCCTGTTACCGGGCGCCGGGCGGGGAGCTCGGTGGACCGGACAGGACGATCATAGCGTTAATGTTGCAGCAGATCACGGCACGAATTGTAACTTTACTCAACGGCACTCAGGGTGATGCGGTCGTAGCCGCGCCAGCGGTAGTTGAGCAGCGACAGCAGCCAGAACAGGATAAAGCCGCCGATAACCCAGAAGCCGGCGTTGCCCATCCTGTCATTAAGGCTGCCTATCATCTGCCAGAAGCCTCCCTGCAACTGCAGGCTATCAGCCATCAGCCCCAGTGCCTCCAGGCCACCGATGATCAGCGCGACGGCGACCGAGGCGGCGGTGATGGTCATGTTGTAGTACAGCTTGCGGATCGGGTGGGAAAAGGCCCAGCCGTAGGCCCCGACCATCACAAAGTTATCCAACGAATCCACCAGCGCCATACCGGCGGTAAACAGCGCCGGGAATACCATCAGCGACCACAGGGAGAGCCCGTGGGTCGCGGCAGAGGCTGAGATCCCCAGCAGGCCGACTTCGGTGGCGGTGTCAAACCCGAGGCCGAACAGGAATCCCACCAGGTACATGTGCCAGCTGCGGGTAACCAGGCGGAAGGTGCGGTGGAACAGGCGGGTCATCAGGCCGCCGGGTAGCCCATCGTCCCACGGTGCCTCGCCCACCGATGCGCCGTGGCGGGTGAGACGACGGAACTGGCGCCAGACGCTCAGCAGGATCAGCAGGTTCAGCAGCCCCATCGCCAGCAGGAACAGCGCAGAGACTGCGGTACCGATCAGCCCGCCGTACTGGTGCAGGGCATCGATGCGATCGCGAAACGCCATCGACGTCAGTACGATGGCCAGACAGGCCAGAATCACAATGGTGGAGTGGCCCAGGGAGAAGAAGGCGCCGACGCCGAGCGGTTTTTTCCCCTGCTGCATCAGCTTACGTGTGACGGCATCGATGGCGGCAATATGGTCGGCGTCCACCGCGTGGCGCAGGCCAAAGCCATAGGCCAGCAGCGCTGCGCTCATCATGACGGCGTGCTGGCGAAAGACGCAAAAGGCCCAGATCCAGGCGGCGAGGTTGGCCGCGATCAGCAGGGCCAGCAGTGCCAGCCCCCGTTGTTTGTCCGAATACCCTTTCATTTGCTGTGTTCTCCCGTAGAGGCGCCGATGGCGTCGATTTGGTGAGGGGCAGGCGGTGGGGAATGCTCGCAGACCGTCCGTTACGGGAAGGGAATGTATGATCTTTTGATAAAATTGTCATACATATAAACGTATGAGTTTGTTACAGATGATGTGATAAATGTTACGTCACCGACGGCCTGCGGTAAGCCGCTTATGGCATAGTGGTCGCCATGCCAGGGGATAACCTACCGACGTCCGTCGCCGTGGCTTTAGTACCGGGAGGAGTGAGAATGAAACAGGTAACACTGGGTGCCGACGGCCCGCAGGTTTCCGCTATCGCCCTGGGCTGTATGCGCCTGACTGAGCTGGACGATCGCCAGGCCGCCAGCCTGATCGATCGCGCGCTGGCACTGGGGATCAGCACGTTCGATCACGCCGATATCTACGGCGGCGGGGAGTGTGAACACCGCTTTGCCCGCGCGGCCCGTCTGAGCGGCGCGCGGCGTGAGGGGCTCTTTATTCAGTCCAAGTGCGGCATTGGCCGCGGCTACTATGACTGCTCCTTTCGCCATATTATGGCGTCGGTGGACGGTATCCTGCAGCGCTTGCAGTGTGACTATCTGGATATGCTGCTGCTGCACCGTCCCGATGCGCTGGTGGAGCCGCAGGAGGTGGCCGAAGCGTTCGATCGCCTACAGGCGAGCGGCAAGGTCAGGGCCTTTGGGGTATCCAACCATGCACCGCTGCAAATGGCGCTGCTGCAGAAGTTTCTGGCTCAGCCGCTGCGGGTGAACCAGATGCAGTTTGGCATCGCCCACTGCGGTATGGTGCGCAGCGGGATCAATGTCAATGTGCAGAGCGACGCCGCCGTCGATCGCGACGGCGACACGCTGAACTACTGTCGCCTGCATGACATTACCATTCAGGCCTGGTCACCGTTCCAGTTCGGTATGTTCAGCGGTGTGTTCATGGATCACCCCGACTTTGCGCCGCTGAATCAGACGCTGGAGACGATCGCTGCCCGCCACGATGTCAGTAAGACCACGCTGGCGACGGCCTGGATCCTGCGCCACCCGGCGCAGATGCAGGTGGTGGCCGGCAGCATGAATGCGGAGCGGCTGGCGCAGATTGCTCAGGCGTGCGAGGTTAACTTAAGTCGCGAGGAGTGGTATCAGGTTTATCTGGCGGCGGGCAACCCGCTGCCATAAGCACATGCCCCACCGCCGTGCGGTAGGTCTGTTCAGGCGTTGATACCGTACGACGACGGGCTGGCGTATAGGATTTTGCCCGAATTATTGGGTACCTTCCGGCAAAGGGTCGCATTTATCCAACAAGCTAATTATGATGGCTGGCGTTATTAAGAAGAAAAGACCGGTGTATCGGGTTGTAATGTGATGTCGTTAATGTATCGGCGATGTGCGGCGCGCTGTGTCGTACCGTCCGGGGGAAGGTGCAATGTCTGACTTGGAAGTACAGCTGCGCAATTCATTGGCAGCGCTGGACGATCTGAAATCGAGCTTTGAACAGCAGCGCCTGGTGTGGCAGGAGGAGTGTGAGGGTATGCAGCTGCAGCTGGCGCAGGCGCGTCAACGCGAGGCGGCTCTGTTGCAGCAGAATGAGCATCTGACCCGTAAGCTGGTCGATTTGGGCTCGTTGCCGGAGAATAATAGCCTGCTGCGCCAGTTCAAGATCCTGGGCGGGCATATCGAGGCCCTGGCGCTCGATACGGCGGTGTTTAATGCGTATCTGGCCGCACTGGGTACGCAGAGTAGCGACCGCCCCTGAGCGGCGGGTCACCGTGCCGGGCCGCGTCTGTGGTCGGCCCTTTTTCCCCGATCCTTCCCTCTTTCCCCTCACTTGCCGCGGTTATCGGGCTGAGAATACTTCGTTTAACTCTGTTACATCTTGTTTTTGCGCTATTAGCCGTTTTTACGGTTAATAACTCTTGCTTACTGCAAGCGATGTTTCTTCGGCCGCCTGGGCGGTGCGGTATACAACATAAGAAGGTATTTATGGAAGGTATTAGTATTACCAAGCTTCTGGTCATTGCTGTGCTGATCGTATTACTGTTTGGTACCAATAAGCTGCGTACGCTGGGGTCCGATCTTGGGGCGGCGCTGAAAGGGTTCAAAAAAGCGATGAACGACGAGACGCCGGCGGCCAAAAAAAGTGACGGTGTTGAGGCGGCACCCCGGGTAGAGAATAAAGAATAATCCGGATATGCGGGGAGTTGGCCGATGGCTCGCGCTCCAGAATCGGGGGAAGAAGGAACATCCCTAAGTTGTAACCATTTTTGTCAGCGGCAGTATAGCAGGGCTGATCCGATCAGCCCTGTGCAGGGATCCTACGCGCTTACTTGACCTCCATGCCCTGAGCCTGCAGGTCGGCATGGTAAGAGGAGCGGACAAAGGGGCCGCAGGCGGCGTGGGTAAAACCCATGGCCAGGGCTTCGGCCTTCATTTCGGCAAATTCTTCCGGGCTGACGTAGCGCTGCACCGGCAGATGGTGGCGGCTTGGTTGCAGGTATTGTCCCAGCGTCAGCATTGTAACGCCGTGCGCGCGCAGATCACGCATCACTTCAATAATTTCCTGATTGGTCTCTCCCAGCCCCACCATCAGCCCGGACTTGGTCGGGATCTGCGGATGCTGTTGTTTAAACTGCTGCAGCAGACGCAGTGACCACTCATAATTGGCGCCGGGGCGTACCTGGCGGTACAGCCGCGGAATATTTTCCAGGTTGTGGTTAAACACGTCCGGCGGATTGTCGTGCAGGATTTCCAGCGCACGATCCATACGGCCGCGGAAGTCCGGCACCAGGGTTTCAATGCGGATCTGCGGGCTTTTGGCGCGGATGGCGTGGATACAGTCGGCAAAGTGCTGGGCGCCGCCATCGCGTAGATCGTCGCGGTCAACGGAGGTGATCACCACGTAGCGTAGCCCCATGTCGGCGATGGTCTGCGCCAGTTTTTCCGGTTCGTTGGTGTCGGGCGCCAACGGGCGGCCATGGGCCACGTCGCAGAACGGACAGCGTCGGGTGCAGATGGCTCCCAGGATCATAAAGGTGGCGGTACCGTGGTTGAAACATTCGGCCAGATTAGGGCAGGAGGCCTCTTCGCACACGGAGTGCAGGCCATTCTTGCGCATCGCTGCCTTGATGCCCTGAATTCGGCTGGAATCGGCCGGCAGCTTGATCTTCATCCACTCCGGCTTGCGCAGCAGCTGTTCACGCTCAACAGCGACGGATTTCACCGGGATCAGGGCCATCTTGTCTGCGTCGCGGTATTTCACGCCGCGCTCCATCTGAATTGGTTTACTCATAGTCTTGCGGATTCCACTGGCTGTGCTCAAGCCGGGTATAGCCGAGCAGTTGGGTAAAATGGTGCACCAAGCGGGGCTGAACCTGCGTCAGGGTTGCCCCCGGCCTCAGCGCGCTTATCTGGGTCATCTGCAGGCCGGCATAGCCGCAGGGATTAATGCGTTGGAAGGGAGAGAGATCCATGGCGATGTTCAGCGCCAGACCGTGGAAAGAGCACCCCTTACGGATGCGCAGGCCAAGGGAGCAGATTTTCTGTCCGTCAACGTAGACGCCTGGTGCATCGGGGCGTGGATAGGCCTGAATATCCAGCTCTGACAGGGTGCGTACCACGCTCTCTTCAAGCCAACTGACCAGTTCACGCACGCCGCGGTGGCCGCGGCGCAGATCGATAAGAACATACATCACCTGCTGGCCCGGCCCGTGATAGGTGACCTGGCCGCCGCGATCGCTCTGGATAACCGGGATATCACCGGGATTGAGCAAATGCTCAGCCTTACCGGCCTGCCCCTGGGTAAATACGGCGGGATGCTCTACCAGCCACAGCTCGTCAGGGGTATCGGCGTCACGGCGATCGGTGAAGCGGTGCATGGCCTGTGAGACGGAGAGATAGGGCTGTAGCCCCAACTGACGCAGTATTATGGTTTTTTGTTGCAATGGCGTCATCTTAAGGTTAAAAAATTGGTAAGTCCATTATACCGATTGTCGCCCATACTCACCAGTGCCGAATCGGCAAAAAAGTACGGCCCGGCAAGCTGTAACGCCATACCGGGCCGCGATAAATGCTGTATTTTAGTTAATTAACTGTGATTACAGAACCATGCGCACGATTTCAATGTTGCCCAGCTCTTCATACAGCGTCTCAACCTGCTCAATGTGGGTCGCATTGATGGTGATGGAAACGGAGTGGTAGTTCCCTTTGCTGCTCGGCTTAACCTGCGGGGTGTAGTCACCCGGCGCATGGCGCTGTACCACTTCAACAACCTGATCAACCAACTCAGGCTGTGCCAGTCCCATGACTTTATAGGTAAACTCGCACGGGAATTCGAGCAGTTCATTCAGTTTGGTTTTCATGTGAGCTCCAGCGTATTGCACTATCTACAAATTATAACTCCCGCCGTAGCGGGAGCCTTACTTACCGATTAAATGGGGCCGTCGATGCCCTTTTCAAGAGGCTGGCCACAGATTAACCAAACCAGCGATGAAACAGCAGCTTGATATGATCGATCATCCGGCTGAAGAAACCACCCTCTTTCACTTCGTTCAGCACCACCAGCGGGCGCTGTTCGATGGTCTTGCCGTCCAGCTGGAAGTTGATGGTACCGACCACCTGATCCTTGGCCAGCGGAGCATCCAGTTCGTTGCTGTTCAGCACGTAGCTGGCCTTGAGATCTTTCATCCGTCCGCGCGGGATGGTCAGGTAGACATCTTTATCGACACCCAGCTGAGCGCGGTCGGTGTCACCGAACCAGACCGGTTCAGAGGCGAACTCACGCCCGGCCTTCAGCGGCGAGACGGTTTCAAAGAAGCGGAAGCCCCAGGTCAGCAGCTTCTTGCTCTCGGTCTCGCGCCCCTTAAAGGTGCGCCCGCCCATGACGGCGGAGATCAGGCGCATATTGCCCTCGGTCGCCGAGGCTACCAGGTTATAGCCCGCAGAGGCGGTATGGCCGGTTTTGATGCCGTCCACGTTCATACTGGTATCCCACAGCAGACCGTTACGGTTGGTCTGACGGATATTGTTATAGGTGAACTCTTTCTCTTTGTAGATGGCGTACTCATGGGGGACGTCGCGGATCAGCGCCTGGCCGATCAGTGCCATGTCGCGGGCGGAGCTGAACTGCCCCGGCGCGTCCAGGCCGTGTACCGTCTCAAAGTGGGTGTTCTGCAGACCCAGCGCCTTCACGTAGCTGTTCATCAGGCCGACGAAGGCGTCCTGGCTGCCGGCGACATAGTCGGCCATGGCGACGCAGGCATCGTTACCGGAGACCAGGTTGATCCCGCGGATCAGGTTGCCCACGGAGACCTGATCGCCCGGCTTGAGGAACATCAGCGAGGAGCCCTGGAACACCGGGTTTCCCGTCGCCCAGGCGTCTTTGCCGACGGTGACGACGTCGTTCTCACCGAACTTGCCCGCGCGCATTGCCTGTCCGATGACGTAGCTGGTCATCATCTTGGTCAGCGAGGCCGGATTGCGGCGCTCGTCGGCGTTGTGCTCCGCCAACACCTTACCGGAGTTGTAGTCGATCAGAATATAGGCTTCGGCATCGATTTGCGGCACGCCCGGGATCATGGTCTTCAGGTTAACGTCGTCGGCGCGGGCCGCACCGGTGAGCGCTATGGCCAGCAGACCGCCGGCGACAGCGTATTTCAGTGTTTGGGAAGCAACTTTGCGTTTCATGATGGGGACTACAACATCCGTGAATTAAACAGTGACAAACGAGCCACACTATAGCAGATGGTACGCTAAGGCATAGCGTGGCAATGGTTTTTTACACAATCAATATGTGTATAAGTGTTGCATGGCCCGCGACGGGCGGGCCAGCGTCAGTAGGCTCAGGGCGCCGTGGCAATGAATGACTGTTGCCCGGCCTCGCTGCTCAGCCGCTGCTGCAGCGCGCTGGCCTGCGCGCGGCTGGCAAACGGCCCCAGCTGGACACGGTAGATGGCACCGTTTGCCTCTACTTTGCCGGGGACGCCGAAGCGCTGGCTCAGCTGCTGCTGCCACTGGGCTGCGCGTGAACTGCTGCTGACGGCACCGACCTGCACCAGATAGTGGCCGCTGGCAGCGGCGTGGCTGGCGGCAGTAGGCGGTGCTGCCACTGCGCTGGCGGCGCCCGGGGTTGCCATCGGCGGTGCAGCCGGGGCGCTCTCTTCCAGCACGCCGCTGCGCAACGGCTGAGGCGCGCCGAGGAAGCGGCCGCTGTGGCTGGCGGGGGCGCTGATCGGCATGCTCTGCCCTGGCGCAGTCTCTGCTGCCAGGCTTGCCGGCGTCGGATTTTCGATGGCGCGGACTGTCGGCTGGCCAGCCGCGACGGAGGGGCTGACGGTGAGCTGCGGACTCTCCATGCCGATCTCCGGGCGGGCGGGCAGGGCATAGCTCTGTTTGGCGACCCGGGTACCGATGGTGCCCGGCCCGGAGAGGCTGCCGTCAGGCGCGACGCTGATAAAGTCGACGCGCACCTTGGTGTGCTGGGTAATATTGAGGCGGTTGGCGGCGGCGCTGGAGAGAGCGATGATGCGGCCCGGGGTATAGGGGCCGCGGTCGTTAATGCGCACCACGATGCGGCGCCCGTTGGCCAGGTTGGTTACCCGCACGTAGCTGGGGATCGGCAGCGTCGGGTGGGCGGCGCTCATCGCCTCCGGGTTGAACTGTTCACCGCTGGCGGTGACGTTGCCGCGGTTTTCTTCGCCGTAGCTGGCCGCCAGGCCTATCTGGGAGAAGTTGGATGGATCCTTGACGATGGTATAGCGCTGGCCGTTACGGCGGTAATCCTGATTGGCGCTGGGAATATAGGGTTCATAGCGCGGTTCGACGCCGGGGATCTCTTCGACCGGGCCGCTGTAGGCCGGCTGCGGTGGTGCCTGGGTCCCACCGTTGTCGTTGGTGGAACAGCCTGCCAGGATCAGACAGGCCAGGCTCAGGCTGAGCCAGGATTTGTGCGCCATTCTCATCGCGACCTCTATAGATTCTTGGATAACATTTTGCGATGGGTATGGATCGACATCACGATGCCAAACCCGGCCATCAGTACGATCAGCGCCGAGCCACCGTAGCTGACCAGAGGCAAAGGTACGCCAACCACCGGTAAAATGCCACTCACCATACCGATATTAACGAAAACATAAACGAATAGAATCAACATTAAACCGCCGACCATCACCCGGCCGAAGGTGGTCTGGGCGCGGGCGGCGATATACAGTCCGCGCATGATGATCAGCAGGTATAGCGCCAGCAGCAGCAGTACGCCGAACAGCCCCAGCTCTTCGGCCAGCACGGCGAAGATAAAGTCGGTGTGGCGCTCCGGCAGGAACTCCAGCTGTGACTGGGTGCCGTGTAGCCACCCCTTGCCGCTCAGGCCGCCGGAGCCGATGGCGATTTTTGATTGGATGATGTGGTAGCCGGCGCCCAGCGGATCGCTTTCCGGATCGAGCAGCATCATCACCCGGTCGCGCTGGTAGTCGTGCATCAGGAAGAACCATAGCACCGGAATAAAGGCAGCCACCAACAGCACGGCCAGTCCGATCAGGCGCCAGCTCATGCCCGCCAGGAACAGAATGAACAGCCCGGAGGCGGCGACCAGGATCGAGGTGCCCAGATCCGGTTGGGCTGCGACCAGCAGGGTCGGCAGGAAGATCAGGATCAGCGCGATGCCGGTGTGCTTGAGCGACGGTGGGCAGACGTCGCGGTTGATAAAGCGTGCCACCATCAGCGGTACGGCGATTTTGGCGATCTCCGACGGCTGAAAGCGCACGAAACCAAGGTCAAGCCAGCGCTGGGCGCCTTTACTGATCTGGCCGAAGGCATCCACCAGGATCAGCAGGATGACGCAGAGGATATACAGATAGGGCGCCCAGTGTTCGTAAACGCGCGGCGGTATCTGCGCCATGACGATCATGACCAGCAGGCCCATGACGATTTGGCCGATCTTGCGCTCCATCATGCCGAGATCCTGGCCGCTGGCGCTCCACATGACGATGGCGCTGTAGACCAGCACCGCCAGAATGCAGAGCAGGAAGGGCAGGTCGATATGCATCTTGGCCCAGATTGAGCGCTTTTGTTGATTCTCAGTCATGGTGAATCCGTATGCCTGTCAGTCGCCCTCCACGCCGGGGGGCGTGGGGGCTGCATTGGGAAGCTGGGTATTGTTGTCGCCCAGCATGATGTGATCCAGGATCTGGCGCATAATGGTGCCCACCGCCGGTCCGGCGCCGCCGTTCTCCAGGATGATCGCCACCGACACCTGCGGGTTGTCATAGGGGGCAAAGGCGGTCATCAGCTTATGGTCGCGCAGGTGTTCGGCGATGGTGTGCGCGTTGTAGGTCTCATAGCCGAAGACCTGGGCGGTACCGGACTTGGCGGCGATTTTATATGGTGCGCTGCCAAAATACTTGTAACCGGTGCCATTGGGGCGGTTGGCCACGCCGAACATGCCATCTTTGGCGATCTCCCAGAAGCCGGAGTGAATATCACCTATCTGCTGACTCTCCTGCTGGCGGAACGGCACCTGCTGACCGTTGATGCGGGTGCTCATCAGCAGATGCGGTACCTTGATGTTGCCATCGTTGATCAGGGTATTGAGTGCCTTGGCCATCTGGATCGGGGTGGCGGTCCAGTAGCCCTGGCCGATGCCGACCGGGATGGTATCGCCCTGATACCAGGGTTTCTTGTAGCGCTTGAACTTCCATTCGCGGGTCGGCATCAGGCCGGAGCGCTCCTCGGACAGATCGATTCCGGTATACTGGCCATAGCCGAACTTGGACAGCCATTCGCTCAGGCGGTCGATCCCCATATCGTAGGCCACCTGGTAGAAAAAGGTGTCTGCCGACTCCTCCAGCGCCTTGGTGACGCTCAGCCGCCCATGGCCCCACTTCTTCCAGTCGCGGAAACGTTTCTCTGATCCTGGAAGTTGCCACCAGCCGGGATCGAAGAGGGTGGTGTTGCGGGAGATAACACCGGCGCTGAGCGCCGAGACCGCGACGTAGGGTTTTACTGTCGAAGCGGGAGGATAGACTCCCTGGGTGGCGCGGTTGATCAGCGGCCGGTTGGGGTCGTTGAGCAGGCCGCGGTAATCTTTTCCGGAGATACCGTCGACGAACAGGTTGGGGTCATAGCTGGGGGTGGAAACCAGCGCCAGGATCCCACTGCTGCGCGGATCGCTGACCACCACGGCGGCGCGGCTGCCGACCAGCAGCTGTTCGATATATCGCTGCAGGTTGAGATCCAGCGTCAGGTAGATATCTTTTCCTGCCTGGGGTGGTTGTTCGTGCAGCTGGCGGATCACCCTGCCGCGGTTGTTGACCTCCACCTCTTCATAGCCGGTTTTGCCGTGCAGCACGTCCTCATAGTAGCGTTCGATACCCAGCTTGCCGATGTCGTGGGTGGCGGCATAGTTAGCCAGTTTACTCTCTTTGTCCAGACGCTCGATGTCTTTGTCGTTGATTTTTGAGACATAGCCGATGACGTGGGTCAGGGCGGAGCCGTAAGGGTAGTAGCGGCGCTGGTAGCCCTTGACCTCAAAGCCGGGGAAGCGGAACTGGTTGACGGCAAACCGGGCCACCTGCACCTCGCTGAGGGCGGTCTTCAGCGGAATCGAGGTGAAGCGGCGTGAACGTTTACGCTCCTTTTGGAAGTTGTCGAGATCCTCATCGGTCAGATCGACGATCGGGCGCAGCGCATCGAGCTGCGCTTTCATTCCGTCAACCTTTTCCGGGATCACCTCCAGCTGGTAGATGGTGCGGTTAAACGCCAGCGGAGCACCGTTACGATCGTAGATCATGCCGCGGCTGGGGGCGATGGGTACCAACTTGATGCGGTTTTCGTTAGAGCGCGTCTTGTAGTCTTCAAAACGCAGAATTTGCAGGTGGTACAGATTGGCGAGCAGCACGCCGGTCAGCAGCAATACACCGACGAAAGCGAACAGCGCACGACGGATGAACAGGGCGGACTCTGCCGAATAGTCACGAAAGGGGTTACGATCTGGTTTCATTCCGTTCCGTCATGCTCAGGCGTACTGCCGGGATTAACATCATTATTGCCGGCATGGCCGGCAGGCGATTACTCACGATGATAAGGGTGATTGGCCGTAATGCTCCAGGCCCGGTAGAGGCTTTCGGCCACCAACACGCGCACCAGCGGGTGCGGCAAGGTCAGAGGCGACAGAGACCAGCTCTGTTCGGCAGCGCCCTTGCAGGTGGGGGCCAGCCCTTCGGGACCGCCAATCAGCAGGCTGACGTCGCGCCCATCCTGCTTCCAGCGCTCCAGCTGACCGGCCAGCGCCGGGGTATCCCAGGGTTTACCGGGAATATCCAGGGTGACAATGCGGTTGCCTTTACCGACTGCGGCCAGCATCAGCTCGCCCTCTCTTTCCAGAATGCGGCGAATATCGGCATTCTTACCGCGCTTTCCTGCCGGAACCTCCGTCAGTTCAAACGGCATATCCTTGGGAAAACGCTTAATATAGTCGAGAAAACCGGTTTGTACCCAGTCGGGCATTTTGGTGCCGACCGCCACCAGCTGCAGTTTCACCGCATCAGCTCCACAACTTTTCCAGTTCGTACAGACGGCGGCTCTCTTCCTGCATCACGTGTACGATAACATCGCCGAGATCGACCACCACCCATTCGGCGCCGTTCTGACCCTCTACCCCCAGTGGCAGTAGGCCGGCGGCGCGAGACGACTGTACCACGTGGTCGGCAATGGAGATCACATGGCGGCTGGAGGTGCCGGTGCAGATGATCATACAGTCAGTAATACTGGATTTGCCGCAGACGTCGATGGCGGCGATATCCTGGCCCTTCAGATCATCGATCTTATCAATAACGAAATCTTGGAGTGCTTTACCTTGCAAAGGTTCCCCCTAATCAATAGGTCTTAAATTTATGCTGTCATATCAAGCATTACTCGCCACCATATGCGTTCCGCAGGGGGCGCAGGTGGGCGGAGCGAGAATACGTGCTGCGGAGGATATCAGCCTGCAAATCCCTGTCAATCACCGGAGGGGCGAAAGGGGATGCTTTAGCGGTAGAGCCCCTGTAGCTCAATGTAGCGCTGTACCGCGCGCGGCAGCAGATCGTCGCAGTTGCTCCCCAGATGGCGGTGCTGACGGATGTCAGTGGCCGAGACCGACAGCAGCGGTGTATCGGCCAGATAGATAAAGCCGTGAGGCTGGCGGTGTAGAGGCTGAATGTCGCGGGTGCGGTGCTGCTCCAGCCAGTCCTGTAGCGCCGGGGTTTCCAGCCGATCAGGATAGCCGGGACGGGCGCAGACCAGCAGATGGCAGCAGTGCAGAATATCCTGCCAGCGCTGCCATTTGTGCAGAGTCAGCAGAGAATCCTGGCCGATGATAAAGGCCAGCGGTCGCTGTGGGCCCAGCTCGGCGCGCAGCGCCTCCAGCGTATCGATGGTGTAGGAGGGACTGTCACGGCGCAGTTCTCGGTCGTCGACGGAAAACAGCGGATCGTCGGCGATGGCCAGGCGCACCATCTCCAGGCGCTGGGTGGCGCAGGCCTCCGGCTGCGGCCGGTGCGGGGGAACGTGGTTGGGCAGTAGGGTGATGTGGCCGAGCCCCACCTCCTGTGCCAGCGCCGTGACTGGCTTGAGGTGACCATAATGAATAGGATCGAAGGTGCCGCCGAACAGCGCCAGCAGGGATGGCACCGCCGGTTGGGATTCACTCGACATGCAGCATACTCTCCGGCAGCGTCTTGCCGCACAGTAGTAGGGTCAGGGACTCCAGCTGGGGCCATACGGACTGGCCGAAATCCTGTTTGATTATCTGTTCGCACTGGCTCAGCAGCGCCACGGCCTGGTGCAGCTGGGGCAGAGATAGGGTTTGCATCGCCTGGGTCAGCAGCGGGCGGCGGTTTTGCCACACCTTATGCTTATCGAACAGCGTGCGCAGAGGTGTCTGCGCCGCGCCTCCCTTGAGCTGCAGCAGCAGCAGAAGCTCGCGCTGTACGGTGCGCACCAGCACTATCGGCTCGCAGCCCTCCTGGCGCAGCTGGTTCAGTATATGCCAGGCGCGCTTGCTGCGCGCCGCTAAGCAGGCGTCCAGCCAGTGGAACGGTGAGAAGTGGGCTGCATCGTTGACCGCCTGCTCGACGCGCGGCAGGGTCAGCCGCCCGTCGGGATAGAGCAGAGAGAGTCGCCCCAGCGCCTGGGTGAGCGCCAGCAGGTTGCCCTCATAGCAGTAGCACAGCAGCTGTAGCGCCGCCTCGTCGAGCTGCAGCTGCATCTGGCGTGCGCGGTTGGCGACCCAGCGCGGCAGCTGGGTCTGCTCCGGCGTCTGGCAACTGACCAGGGTAGCCTGTGGGCTGAGCTGTTTATACCAGGCTGCGTTTTCCTGGGTGCGGGTCAGGCGCGGGCCGCGCAGCAGCAGCAGCAGATCCGGGTGGAGTAGGGTGGCAAGCTGACTCAGACGTTCGCCCATCGCGGCATTGACGCCGTTGTCCGGCAGGGTCAGGGTGAGGATTTGACGGCTGGCGAACAGGCTCATTGACTGGGACCGGCTGAACAGCGCATCCCAGTCAGTGTGGGGATCGAGGGTGGCGCTGAACTGTTCATCAAAACCGTGGGCGCGGGCGCGCTGGCGGATCAGATCCAGACTCTCCTGGATCAGCAGCGGCTCGTTTCCCAGAATGAAGTAGCAGGCGCGCAACCCGTCCTGCAGCTGTGCGCCGAGCTGTTCGGGGTAAATCCGGCTCATTTTTCCTGCTGTCCGGCCTGTGCGGCCGGCGTAGCGATAACGCCGGTGTTGACCCGTTCAAAGTCGTTGCTGCCCTGAACCCTGGGTGCGCTGACGTCGCTGCTCATGCGGCGGTCGTTGTTTTGCAGTTCAGCGGCCTGAACGCTCATCAGCTTACGCACCAGTTGCTGCGCCGCCTGTTGGTACATCTCCTGTACCAGCATCGCCTGTTCGGCATCCTTGGCCAGTGCGGCCAGCGGGTTGTCGAAGAAGCTGCGGTAGATGCGCACCGTCAGAGGGTAGAGGTCGTGGCCGCGCACCAGCACCTGGGCGTTGACGGTCATCACCATCTGGTACTCCGCGGTGACCCCGTCCTTAAAGATGGAGACGGTGTCCTGGCTCTGGCTGACGCCGAGCAGCCGCAGGGAGGGCAGCGGCGTGGCCGTCTTGTCCGCGTCCGCTTTGGCGATACTGCTCTGCAGCGGCTGGCTCTGCGCATCGACGATGATGACGTTGCTCAGGCGCAGCTGCTCGCGCACCGCACGGGTGAAGGGGCCATACGGGTCGTTGCTGTCCAGGATCAGCTTATGAAACTCGCTGGGAACCTGCGCGCTGCCGCGCAGGTGGAATCCGCATCCGGCGGTGACCAGCACCGCCAATCCCAGCAACAGCGCAGTAATACGGTGTTGCACACGTCCTCCTAGGCTCACCCGACAACCAGGTTGAGCAGTTTGCCCGGCACAAAGATCACCTTGCGTACGGTGACTCCGTCGAGGTACTTGGCGACCAGCGGCTCCTGGGCCGCCAGTGCGCGCACCTGCTCCTCGCTGGCGTCGGCGGCAACGGTGATCTTACCGCGCACCTTGCCGTTGACCTGCACCACGATCAGCTTGCTGTCTTCGACCATCGCCGCGTCATCGGCGACCGGCCATGGCGCGGTGTCGATGTCACCGGCGCCGCCCAGCGCGCGCCACAGGGTGAAGCAGACGTGCGGGGTAAACGGATACAGCATGCGTACCACGGCCAGCAGGGCTTCCTGCATCAGGGCGCGATCCTGTTCGCTCTCCTGCGGGGCGCGGGTCAGCTTATTCATCAGCTCCATCACGGCGGCGATGGCGGTGTTAAAGGTCTGGCGGCGGCCAATATCGTCGCTCACCTTGGCGATGGTCTTGTGCAGATCGCGGCGCAGGGCTTTCTGGTCATCGTTCAGTGCTGTCAGGTCGAGCGCGGAGGCCAGCCCTTTCTGCTGGTGGTCGAACGCCAGTTTCCAGACGCGCTTCAGGAAGCGGTTGGCCCCCTCAACGCCGGACTCCTGCCACTCCAGGGTCATTTCCGCCGGGGAGGCGAACATCATGAACAGGCGTACGGTGTCGGCGCCGTAGCGCTCCACCATCACCTGCGGGTCGATGCCGTTGTTCTTCGACTTGGACATCTTGCTCATCCCGGCGTAGACCAGCTCGCGGCCGTCGCGATCGGTCGCCTGGGTAATGCGGCCCTTGTCATCGCGCTCTACGGTGACATCCACCGGAGAGACCCAGTTACGCTCGCCGTTGGTGCCGGTGTAGTAGAAGGCGTCCGCCAGCACCATGCCCTGGCACAGCAGGCGCTTGGCAGGCTCGTCGGAGTCCACCAGACCTGCGTCACGCATCAGCTTGTGGAAGAAGCGGAAATACATCAGGTGCATGATGGCGTGTTCGATGCCGCCGACGTACTGATCGACCGGCAGCCAGTAGTTGGCGGCCTGCGGATCCAACATCCCCTGATCGAACTGTGGGCAGGTGTAGCGCGCGTAGTACCAGGAGGACTCCATGAAGGTGTCGAAGGTGTCGGTTTCGCGCAGCGCCGGCTGACCGTTAACGGTGGTCTTCGCCCAGGACGGATCGGCCTTGATCGGGCTGGTGATGCCGTTCATGACCACGTCCTCCGGCAGGATCACCGGCAGCTGCTCTTCCGGCGTCGGGATCACGCTGCCGTCTTCCAGGGTCATCATTGGGATCGGTGCACCCCAGTAGCGCTGGCGGGAAACCCCCCAGTCGCGCAGGCGGTAGTTGACCTTGCGCTCGCCGACGCCGGCGGCGATCAGGCGGTTGGCGACGGCGTCGAAGGCGGCGCTGAAGTCGAGACCGTCAAATTCGCCGGAATTGAACAGCACGCCCTTGTCGGTCATGGCGGCGGCGCGGATGTCCGGGGCCTGACCGTCGGCGGTCAGGATCACCGGCTTCATCGGCAGGTCATATCTGGTGGCGAACTCCCAGTCGCGCTGGTCGTGGGCCGGAACGGACATCACCGCGCCGGTGCCGTAGTCCATCAGCACAAAGTTGGCGACCCAGATAGGCAGACGCTCACCGTTGAGCGGGTGGATGGCGTACAGGCCGGTGGCCATGCCTTTCTTCTCCATGGTCGCCATGTCGGCCTCGGCAACCTTGGTGTTTTTGCACTCGTCGATGAACTGCGTCAGTGCCGGATTGCCGGTGGCGGCTTGCTGGGCCAGCGGGTGTGCGGCGGCGATGGCCAGGTAGCTGACGCCCATGAAGGTGTCCGGGCGGGTGGTGTAGACGGCAAAGGTATCATCGCGATCGGCGACGTGGAAGGTGATCTCTACCCCTTCAGAACGACCGATCCAGTTGCGCTGCATGGTTTTCACCTGCTCCGGCCACTCTTCCAGCCTGTCGAGGTCGTTGAGCAGCTGATCGGCGTAGTCGGTGATCTTGATAAACCACTGCGGGATCTCTTTGCGCTCGACCTTGGAGTCGCAGCGCCAGCAGCAGCCGTCGATGACCTGCTCGTTGGCCAGTACGGTCTGATCGTTCGGGCACCAGTTGACCGCTGAGGTCTTCTTATAGACCAGGCCCTTTTCATAAAGCTTGGTGAAGAACCACTGCTCCCAGCGGTAGTAGTCCGGCTTACAGGTGGCGATTTCGCGGCTCCAGTCGTAGCCGAAGCCCAGCAGCTTCAGCTGGTTCTTCATATAATCGATGTTGGCATAGGTCCAGGGGGCCGGCGCAGTGTTGTTCTTCACCGCCGCGCCTTCTGCCGGCAGGCCGAAGGCGTCCCAGCCGATAGGCTGCAGCACATTTTTGCCCAGCATGCGCTGGTAGCGGGAGATCACATCACCGATGGTGTAGTTACGGACGTGGCCCATATGCAGACGGCCGGAGGGATACGGCAGCATGGAGAGGCAATAGTATTTCTCCTTACCGGCATCTTCGGTGACCTGGAAGGTTTTCTGTTCATCCCAATGGCGCTGGACGTGGGATTCAATGTCCTCTGGACGATATTGCTCTTGCATGGCAGCTGGAAGTCCTGTTAGTAAGACAGCTACACCTGTAGCCTGATATGTGATGGTGATCGGCATAGGATAGCCGATAAGCGTCGCGGGCAACAACCGCAGAGCGCGCCGACGGTGAATTCTTTCCCCCGTCGACTTACCCTTGGTACCGTTTTGTTACATACGCTACGTGAAGATCACAGTCTGTCAATGAATTACGGCTAAAATATAACGGTGGTGTCGCTTGCCCGCGCGGTGAACGGGATCCCGACCGTCCTGATATACGCTGTACGCAGTTTTCACGCGGGCCACCGCAGGGGGCCGGCCGGAGATGTTCTGACGCGGTGCTGAACGGAGGTAGGAGATGAGTAAGGTAACACACTATTATCAGCAGTGGCTGGCGGCGTTGACTGAACGCCTGGAGAAGGGGGAGCGCGATATCGATGCGCTGCTGGAGAGCGCGGAGCAGCAGCTCCGCCACGCCAGCGATCTGAGCGAGGCCGACATTGCGCAGATCCGTCAGGCGATGCACCGCGATCTGGAGGAGTTTGCCCGCGCCTATCAGGATAGTCGTGATGAGATGGAAGACAGCGTGTTTATGCGTGTTATCAAGGAGAGTCTGTGGCAGGAGCTGGCCGATATTACCGACAAAACCCAGCTGGAGTGGCGCGAGATGCTGCAGGATGTGAACCACCACGGCGTTTATCACAGCGGCGAGGTGGTCGGTCTGGGGCATCTGGTGTGCGAGAAGTGCCACTTTAACCTGGATGTGTATACCCCGGAGATTCTGCCGCGCTGTCCGCGCTGCGGCCACGATCAGTTTCACCGCCGCCCCTTCCGCCCCTGAGGGTTCGCCCGCCGTGGGCGGCGGGCGCATTTCCCCGCGGGGACGATCACCGGCGCTCGCCGGGGAGCTCCTCTGTCATGTCGCCATAGGTGGCGATCCGTTCAGCCAGCAGATCGACAAAGGCCTGGCGATCGACGTCCAGCAGCACGGTGGCATTGGGGGCGTTGCCGCTCAGGACGTAGGCATCCACTACCGTCATTCCGGTGGTATAGCGTCCGCGGGTTTCCACTCCCACCCAGCGTTCTACGCTGGTAAAGATCTGCGGGCGCAGCAGTCAGGCGATGGTGCAGGGGGCGTGCAGCGGCGCTCCTTGCAAGCCCTATCTCTTCTGACGGTGATGGCGCGCACCTCCAGCCCGGGGCTGGAGGTGCGCCAGGATCAGGGCGATGGCATCGTCGTGGCCGGGGTCGCAGTCGATGATCAGGGGTAACGCCATGAAACGCTCCAGGGAATTGACGGATTCATCCTGGCACCATACCCCTGTGCGGGGCAGGCGAACAGCCGCCGGACGGTAAAGCGTGAGGCGGGGTGTACCCCTGCCGCCGGTGGGCGGCGAGGTTTGGTGGGCTCAAATGCACCGTGAGTAACGCAGTACTGGGCGAAAATGGCCCCAGCCCTACGGGACGCGTGCCAGCAGCGCGTACTCTGCGTTTTCGGCGTTGACCATTGGCCCACCATGTCCTGCGCCCTGCGCCTTGATGACGCGCTTTTGGCTCAGCGTCGACGTTGCATACAGTTACACACGCCTTAATGGATGATCTTGGCCAGAAAATCGCGCGCCCGCGCCGAGTGGGGCTGGCTGAAGAAGGCGTCTTTTTCACGATCCTCAATAATGCGCCCCTCATCCATAAAGATCACCCGGTTGGCGACCTTACGGGCAAACCCCATCTCATGGGTGACCACCATCATGGTCATCCCTTCTCTTGCCAGGGAGACCATCACGTCCAGTACCTCATTGATCATCTCTGGGTCGAGTGCGGAGGTCGGCTCGTCAAACAGCATCGCTACGGGATCCATGCATAGCGCCCGGGCTATGGCGACGCGCTGTTGCTGGCCGCCGGAGAGCTGCGCCGGAAATTTGGCGGCATGTGCCGACAGACCGACGCGCTCCAGCAGCGCCTGCCCCTTGCTGACCGCCAATGGTGAGGCGCGCCCCAGTACCTTGACCTGGGCCAGGGTCAGATTGTCGAGGATAGAGAGGTGCGGAAACAGCTCAAAGTGCTGAAACACCATGCCGACCCGCGATCGCAGGCGCGCCAGATCGGTACGCTTATCGTGTACGGGCGTACCGTTGACATTGATTTGCCCCTGCTGGATAGCCTCCAGCCCATTGACGGTCTTGATAAGCGTCGACTTGCCGGAGCCGGAGGGACCGCAAACCACCACCACCTCGCCTTTGTCGACGTGGGTGCTGCAGTCGTTCAGCACCTGAAACTGCCCATACCATTTACTGACCTGTTGCAGGGAGATCATAAGGTACTCCTTTTCTTGAGATGGCCGACCAGCAGCGAGGCGCTGAGGCTGATGATGAAGTAGACGGCGCCGGCAAACAGGATCATTTCCAGCTGGGTGCCATCGCGCTCGCCGATGGTGGAGGCGGTACGGAAGAAGTCCGCCAGACTCAAAACGTACACCAATGAGGTGTCCTGAAACAGCACGATACCCTGCGTCAGCAGCAGCGGCACCATGGCGCGGAACGCCTGTGGCAGGATGACCAGATACATGGATTGCCAGGGAGTCATGCCCAGCGCCAGTGCGGCGGCGTTCTGTCCGCGCGCAACGCTCTTGATACCGGCGCGGATAATCTCCGAGTAGTAGGCGGCTTCGAACAGCGCAAAGGCCACCATCGCCGAGATAAGACGGATATCGCTTTGCGGCGACAGGCCGAGAAAGCGCTGTAGCAGGCTGGGTACCACCAGATAGAACCACAGCAGCACCATCACCAGCGGTACCGAGCGGAACAGATTGACATACAGGGCCGCCAGCCAGGCGAGGGGTTTCCAGCGTGACAGCCGCATTACGGCCAGCAGGGTTCCCCATAGAATGCCGACTACCACCGCTGTCAGCGTTATCTTCAGCGTGATAACCAACCCATCCAGCAGGTAGGGCAGGCTGGGGACAATGGAACTCCAGTCAAATGCGTACATTAATGGCTCCTCATACTGCCAGGCAATTGCAGATGCCGTTCCAGCAGATGCATGCCCAGCATTAGCAGGGCATTGATGGCGATGTAGGCCAGCGTGATAGCGGTAAACGATTCATAGGCGTGTGCCGAATAGTCCAGCAACTTGCCGGCCTGTGCGGCCATATCCATCAGGCCAATGGTGGAGGCGATGGCGGAGTTCTTCACCAGATTGAGCATTTCAGAGGTCAGCGGCGGCACAATGACCCGATAGGCGTTGGGCAGCAGAACATAGCGGTAGGTCTGTGGCAGGGTGAAGCCCATGGCCAGCCCGGCGCTCCGCTGTCCGGCCGGCAGAGACTGAATGGCGGCGCGTACCTGTTCGCAGATCCGGGCGGCGGTAAACAGACCGAGACAGAGCAGCGAGGAGACAAAAAATTGGATGGACGGGTCAAGCTCCCCTTTAAACCAGTTGCCCCAGTCGGTCGGCAGCAGCTCCGGCACCACCAGATACCAGGTAAAAAACTGCACGATCAGCGGAACATTGCGGAACAGCTCGACATAGATCGCGCCAATCATGGCCAGCGGACGGCTGGGCAGGGTCCGCAATATGCCCAGCAGGGAGCCGAGTACAAAGGCGATAACCCAGGCAGCGAGCGACAGGGCGATGGTGACCTGCATGCCGGACCAGATCCAGCCCAGGTAAGTGGTGCCGCCAAAAGGGGCCGGTTGCAGAAAGATGCCCCAGTTCCAATCGATAGACATAGGTGACTCCGGTTAGCCGGCCCCCCGTCGCTCGGGGGCGCCGCAGATGCGCGCGCCATCGCGCGGACGGGGGGTCCGCGCGATGGCCTGAGGCCGGGCTGATTATTCGGCGATGCGGTCGTTGGGGGCGGCGAACAGCGCTTTCATCTCATCGGAGAGGGTGAACTGCAGGTTCATGTTCTTCGGTGGAATGGGCTGTTCGAACCAGCGCCGATATCCGTCAGCGGCCTGTCCGGAGGTCTGCACATGGGCGATGGTGTCGTCGGCCAGCTTTTTAAAGGCCGGATCGTCCCGGCGCAGCATACAGCCGTAGGCCTCATAGGACTGCGGGGTACCGACGATAACCCAGCGCTCAGGCTGTTTGGCCTTGGCGCGCTCTCCCGCCAGCAGCGCGTCGTCCATCATGAAGGCCACCGCTCTCCCGCTCTCCAGAGTACGGAAGGCGTCGCCGTGATCCTTGGCGCTGATGATGCGCATCTGCATGCCATCCTTCTCGTTCATGCGGTTGAGCATGATTTCTGACGTGGTGCCGGAGGTGACCACTACCGGTTTACCGGCCAGATCGCGAAAATCATGTACTCCGCTCTCCCTGGCCGTCAGCAGACGGGTACCGACGATAAACAGGGTGTTGGAGAAGGCAACCTGCTGCTGGCGTTCGGCGTTATGGGTAGTGGAGCCGCACTCTACGTCATAGGTGCCATTTTGCAGCAGCGGGATACGGTTTTGGGAGGTGATCGGTAACAGCTTCACCTGCAGCGTCGGCAGATTGAGCTGTTTTTTCACCGCATCGACGATGGCGTTGGCATAGTCCTGGGAGTAGCCGACCACCCGCTGCTGGTTGTCATAGTAGGAGAAGGGGACAGAAGATTCGCGGTGGCCGACTACGATAACGCCGCTGTCTTTGATTTTTTGCAGGGTCGGCGAGCCGTCGGCAGCGCCCTGCGTGGTAGCAAACAGGGGGAAAGATAGACCCAGAAGAACTAGTGATAACACAGACTTACGCATGCATTGCTCCTTCCGATGTGGGTGTGTTGTGTTTATATTTATGTTTTATATGTTATTTTCATCAGGCATGATCCGGGCGAAGGCGCGGCGTCATGGAGAAAACATAGCTTAATGTAAATAAAATGATATCCATATGTTTTTAAAATGAGATCAAAGACGCACCGTTTTATGGCACAACATGGCGTTTGCACAGCCTGTGTGCGTGAAGATGCGCTGTCGCGGTGCAACGCCTTGGACTGCGAGGGGAGAAAGCCCTGCGGAGGCGCATCGCAGGGGAAAGGACTGCAAGCATTGTGCCAACGGTGAGCGAGTGCAGCCCGAAGGCTGCACTCGGGGAGGGCGGGTCTCAGCGGCGGCGCAGGGCGTAGATCAGCGCCAGCGCGCCCATTAGCGCACTCAGCAGCCACAGCGGTATGCTGCCCAGGCGGGCATAGGGCGTCTCGCCGCGGGTCGGGGTGACGTTCACCTCCAGCACACTGCGGGTAAACTGCGGCAGGTGGGCAATGACGTTACCGGAGGCGTCCACGGCAGCGGTGATGCCGTTGTTGGTGGCCCGCAGCAGCGGCCGTCCCAGTTCCAGGGCCCGCATACGCGCCATCTGGAAGTGTTGCCACGGGCCGATAGAGTGGCCGAACCAGGCGTCGTTGGAGACGGTAAGCAGGAAGTCGGTATTCGGGCGGAAGTTGGCCCGCACCTGTTCGCCCAGTACGATCTCATAGCAGATTGCGGTGGTTAGATCGTATCCCTGAACCCGCAGCGCAGGCTGCACGTAGCTGCCGCGGCTGAAGGCGGACATCGGCAGGTTGAAGAAGGGCGCCAGCGGTCGCAGCAGGTCTTCCATTGGTACGAACTCACCAAACGGCACCAGATGGTGTTTGCTGTAGCGTTGGCGCGCCGGGTACTGGTAAGGTGTCTCGCCGCCCAGAACGATCACCGAGTTATAAAAACGCATGCCGTTCGACCCCGGGCGCTCATCGACCAGTCCGGTGATCAGGCTGCTGTGGTGGGCGCGCAGCAGACGGTCCATCATGGTTAAAAACGGTTGTTCGTTGGCTTCGGTATCGGCGATGGCCGATTCGGGCCAGATGATGATGGGCGCTTTACCCAGGTAGGGGCGGGTCGCCTCCAGGTAGGTCTGCAGCGAGGCGATCAGTGCGTTGGGATCCCACTTCATCGACTGGGCGATATCGCCCTGTACCATGGCCACATTGACCGCTTTTTGTGGCAGGCTTTGATACCAGTGTATCTGGCGCAGCGGCCAGGGTGCGCACAGCAGCACCAGGGCCAGCAGGGATGCCAGGGGGCGACGCCGGGCTACCGCCAGCACCAGCAGGCCGCTGATGATAACCAGAAGATAGGTGATGGTATCCACGCCGGCCAGCGGGGCAATGCCCTTCAGCGGACCGTTGAGCTGGCTGTAGCCGAACTGCAGCCAGGGGAAGCCGGTCAGCACCCAGCCGCGCAGGAACTCCGTGGCCTGCCACAGCGCCGGGGCGGCAATGACCAGACGCCAGACGGTCGTCCGTGGCCACAGGCGGTTAAGAACGGCGCAGAACAGCAGCGGGTAGAGCGCCAGGTAGGCCGCCAGCAGCACGACCAGCGATACACTGACCGGCGTCGGCATACCGCCAAACTGTTCAATGCTGACATAAACCCAGTTGACGCCGCTGCCGAACAGTCCAAGCCCCCACAGAAAGCCCAGCAGCATGGCCTGGCGGGAGGTTCGGTTGAGGGTGACGGCCAGCAGGCCACACAAAGAGATGAGCGCGGCGGGCCAAAAATCGTAGGGCGAAAAGGCCAGGGTGCCACAGGCACCGGTTATCAGCGCCAGCGGGGCGCGTACCCGCTGGCGTTGCAGTAAAGCGGCGATGGTCATCGGTTATTCAGGGTTCCAGGTCCAGTTGCGGTTGAGGTGATGCATCCGGAATTTTGACATGAACCTGTATGATACGTCGACTGTCGGCCATGGCGACCTTAAACAGGTAACCGTCGATGTCGGTGCTCTCTCCACGCGCCGGAAGATGGCCGAAGGCCTGCATCACCAGGCCGCCGATGGTATCGACCTCGTCATCATTGAAGCGGGTGCCAAAGATGTCGTTGAAATCCTCGATCTGGGTCAGCGCACGAACGGTGTAGAGATGGCGGCTGATCTGGCGCACGTCGCGATCCTCCACCTCATCGTACTCATCGTCGATCTCGCCGACGATCAGCTCCAGAATATCTTCAATAGTGACCAGTCCGGAGACGCTGCCGAATTCGTCGATAACGATGGCCATATGGTAGCGCTGGGAGCGGAACTCTTTGAGCATGCGGTCAACGCGCTTGCTTTCCGGCACGACCACGGCCTGGCGCAGCACCTTATCGATGCTGAACGGTTCGGCATCGCTGCGCATAAAGGGCAGCAGATCTTTGGCCATCAGCACGCCTTCAATATGATCTTTGTCCTCACTGATCACAGGAAAGCGTGAGTGGGCTGACTCAATGATCACATCCAGACATTCGTCCAGGGTCTGGTTACGTTTCAGGGTAACCATCTGGCTGCGTGGGATCATGATATCGCGTACGCGCTGTTCGGCGATGTCCATCACCCCTTCCAGCATATCGCGGGTATCGGGGTCAATAAGATCGTTCTGCTCGGAGTCGCGGATAAGCTCCACCAGATCGCTGCGGTTCTTGGGTTCACCGTGAAACAGTTGGTTGAGCAAAAGGGAAAAGAAGCCTTTCTTATGGGGACTGGGGTTGTCGCTATTCTGAGAATGGTCGTCGCTCATAGCGTATATGTATGGTTACTCTTAGTCTGGTCAATCTTAACGGTGGCGCTGTGCAGCGGCCACCGCAAACGTGACCCCGGGGGGTCGTTCAGTCGGACTCTTTTTCTGCCGCATAGGGGTCGGGGTAACCCAACACCTGCATGATTTCGGCTTCCAGAGATTCCATTTCTTCAGCTTCTTCATCGCTGATGTGGTCATACCCTAGCAGATGAAGCGAGCCATGCACAACCATATGCGCCCAATGTGAGAGTTGCGAGATGTTCTGCTCCTGCGCCTCGCGCTCTACCACCTGGCGACAGATCACCATGTCGCCGAGCAGCGGCAGCTCGATGCCCGGCGGGGCTTCAAACGGGAAAGAGAGCACGTTGGTCGGGCGATCCTTGCCGCGGTAGGTGAGGTTAAGCTCGTGGCTTTCAGCCTCATCCACCAGGCGAATGGTCACCTCGGCTTCATCGCGAAAACGCGGCAGGACGGCTTCCAGCCAGCGCAGAAAGTCGCCTTCAGCAGGCAGTCCCTGAAGATCTGCGCAGGCCAGCTGCAGGTCGAGAATAATATTGCTCATGGTTGTTCCTGTGTCTGGGCGGCCTGTGCCTCGTGCTTGCGCTCGGCGGCCAGGGCCTCTTTACGTTGTTGCTCTGCCGCTTCCCACGCTTCATAGGCCATCACCACGCGGGCGACCACCGGATGGCGCACCACGTCTTCACTGTGGAAGAAGTTGAAGCTTATCTCGTCTACAGCTGACAAGACCTCAATGGCGTGGCGCAGGCCGGACTTTTGGTTGCGCGGCAGATCTATCTGGGTAATGTCGCCGGTGATAACCGCTTTAGAGTTAAAGCCGATGCGGGTGAGGAACATCTTCATCTGTTCGATGGTGGTGTTCTGGCTCTCATCCAGAATGATAAAGGCATCGTTCAGGGTACGCCCGCGCATATAGGCCAGCGGCGCCACTTCGATGACGTTACGCTCCATCAGCTTCTCTACCCGCTCGAAGCCGAGCATTTCAAACAGCGCATCGTACAGCGGACGCAGGTAAGGGTCGACCTTTTGGCTGAGATCGCCCGGCAGGAAGCCCAGTTTCTCACCGGCCTCTACCGCCGGACGCGTCAGCAGGATGCGGCGGATCTCCTGACGCTCCAGGGCATCCACGGCGGCGGCGACGGCAAGATAGGTCTTGCCGGTACCGGCCGGGCCGATGCCGAAGGTGATATCGTGGTCGAGAATATTGGCGATGTACTGCGCCTGATTGGGGGTGCGCGGCTTGATCAGCCCGCGCTTGGTCTTGATGTGGACCGCTTTGCCGTAGTCCGGTACGTGCTCGGCGGCCTGCTCCAGCACCTTACTCTCCCTGAGGGCCAGATGGATCTGCTCGGGGTCGATATCGCCTGTCTGGCCACGCACCGGTGCGGTATCCACATACAGGTGCTTGAGAATATCCACGGCGGCGCGCACACAGGGCGTCCGTCCGACCAGCGTAAAGTGATTGTCACGGTGATTGATTTCGATCCCCAGGCGGCGTTCGAGCAGTTTGATATTGCCATCAAACGGGCCGCACAGACTGTTCAGCCGCTGATTGTCAGCGGGTTCAAGCAAGAGTTCTTCGGTTGTGACGTTCAAATCAATCCTCTGGATTAGTGTGTGGATTGCGCCGCCCACGGCGCGGGGATACGGGCCATACGATGGCCACGCGGTATACAGCAATTATTCACATCATACATGCCACTGGGTAGTAATTGCCAATCTTCGCGTATTGCGCCAGCGTGGCAGGAGAATAGGCCTATTTATCTTAATGTAATGTAATTATTATATTTTATTTTATTAATATATCACCAATATATATTATTTAACGTTTTTTTAACTGAGTGGCAGCGCAAAAAAAACGCCGGTGGCGACTGGTACCATGGCCCGCTATGACGCAGACATGGAGGGTACAGACAATGGCTTCACCTCAAAAAACGCCCGCCCCGGTAGGGGCAACTCACGGGGGAGTGGCACGCTTTCTCGGCGCTGTCGAGCGCCTGGGAAACCGGGTACCGGATCCGGCGCTGCTGTTTATCTACTTGATGGCCCTACAGCTGTTGTTGTCGGCGGCGCTGTCGCAGGTTTCCTTTGACTTTATCAATCCCCGCAGCGGCGAGGCGGTACAGATAGTCAATATGATGACCCTGACGGCGCTGGTGGATTTCCTCAGCAAGATGACCCAATCCTTTACCGCGTTTCCGCCGCTGGGCATCGTACTGGTGGCGCTGCTCGGGGTCGGGGTCGCCGATCGCGCCGGTTTTATCGACGCGGCGGTGAAAAAGCTGGTGCGGATCACCCCTGCACGACTGCTGACGCCGATGGTGGTGCTGGTGGCACTGATCAGCCATGTGGCAGCCGACGTGGGCTATGTGCTGGTGATCCCGCTGGCCGGCGTGGTGTTTCAGCGTGTCGGGCGTCATCCATTGGCGGGGATCTGCGCTGCCTTCGCCGGGGTGTCCGGCGGCTACTCTGCCAGCTTTATTCCCACCGGAAACGATGCGCTGCTGGCCGGGTTCAGCGAGGCGGCGGCGCGCCTGCTGGCGCCGGACTATTCGGTGAATGTGCTGTGCAATTTCTTTTTTACCTGCATCTCTTCGCTGATGGTGATCCTGCTGGTATGGCTGGTGACGGATCGGTTTATCGAACCCCGCCTGCACAGCCAGCCCCTGGATGTGCCGCAGGATGATCAAGAAAACAGCGTGCTCAGTACCTTTACGCCGCGGGAGAATCGGGCGTTTGGCTATGCGCTGGGTGTGATGGTACTGATGCTGCTGCTTCTGGCGGCGTTGATGTATCCAGCCGACTCGCCGTTTCGGAGCCCTGAGGGGGTATTGAGCAGCTCACAGTCGCCGGCGATCCAATCTATCGTGCCGTTGATCTTTATCCTGTTTATCATTCCCGGCACCCTGTATGGCTTCCTCAGCGGACGTTTCACTCAGGCCAGGCAGGTGATCGAGGCGATGACCGAAAATATGCGCACCATGGGCTACTATCTGGTGGTGGTCTTTTTTGCTGCGCAGTTTATCGCTATCTTTAATGCTTCGAATCTGGGCACGCTGCTGGCGCTGGCGGGCGCCGCTGGCTTGAAAGCCCTGAGTGTGCCGGGCGCCGGGACGGTGATCGGTGTCGTGATCCTGGTCTTTCTGGTTAACCTATTGCTGGGATCCGCCTCAGCCAAATGGGCGCTGCTCAGCCCGATCCTGGTGCCGATGCTGATGGCGGTACAGTTGTCGCCGGAGCTGGCACAGGCCGCCTATCGTATCGGGGACTCCACCTCCAACATTATTACGCCACTGATGGGGTTTTTCCCGCTGGTGGTGGTCTACTGCCGTAAGTATGTCTCGTCGGCGGGGATCGGTTCGTTGGCCGCGCTGATGTTGCCCTACTCGCTGCTGATGGCGTTGGCGTGGACGGTACTGCTGCTGGCGATGTGGTGGCTCGGGATACCGTTGGGCGTTCAGGGGGGGTATGTCTATCCCGCGGCGGGCTAAGCGCATCAAATAAAACGCCCGGCCTGGACCGGGCGTCGTGATGCGGGCGGTTTACGGCTGGTAGCTGCCGACGCCCAGATCGTCCTCTTTGCGGGTGCGGGCGATCACCGACTGCGGCGACTCGCTGATGCGTAGCCCCATCTCATCTTCACTGCGTACCACCACGCCGCGCAGGGAGTTGGGCAGTACCCCGGTGATCTCAACGTCGACGAAGCGCCCGATCATCTCCGGCTGGCCGGCAAAGTTGACCACCCGGTTGTTTTCGGTGCGGCCGGAAAGCTCCATCACGTTTTTGCGCGAGGTGCCCTCGACCAGAATGCGCTGTACCGTGCCCAGCATGTGGCGGCTGTAGCGCATGGCCTGCTGGTTGATACGCTCCTGCAGAATGTACAGACGCTGCTTTTTCTCCTCTTCCGCCACGTCGTCCAGCATATCGGCAGCCGGGGTACCCGGGCGGGCGGAAAAGATAAAGCTGTAGCTCATGTCGAAGTCCACCTCGGCGATCAGCTGCATGGTCTGTTCGAAGTCCTGCTGGGTCTCACCGGGGAAGCCGACGATAAAGTCGGAGCTTATCTGAATATCCGGGCGCGCCCTGCGCAGTTTACGGATGATCGCCTTGTACTCCAGCGCGGTATGGGTGCGCTTCATCAGGTTGAGGATGCGGTCGGATCCGCTCTGCACCGGCAGGTGCAGGAAGCTGACCAGCTCCGGCGTATCCTCATAGACGGCCACGATGTCGTCGCTGAACTCTATTGGATGGCTGGTGGTGAAGCGGATACGGTCGATGCCGTCAATGGCGGCCACCAGGCGCAGCAGCTCGGCAAAGGAGCAGATACCGCCATCGAAGGTGGCACCGCGGTAGGCGTTGACGTTCTGCCCCAGCAGGTTGACCTCGCGTACGCCCTGGGCGGCCAGCTGGGCGATTTCAAACAGCACGTCGTCGCACGGGCGGCTGACCTCGGCGCCGCGGGTGTAGGGCACCACGCAGTAGGTACAGTATTTGTTGCAGCCCTCCATGATGGAGACAAAGGCGGTGGCGCCGTCGGCGCGCGGCTCCGGCAGGCGGTCGAACTTTTCGATCTCCGGGAAGCTGACGTCAACCACCGGGCCGTGGCTGCTGCGCGCGCTGTCGATCATCTCCGGCAGGCGGTGCAGTGTCTGCGGGCCAAAGATGATGTCGACAAAGCTGGCGCGCTCGCGGATATGCTCACCCTCCTGGGAGGCGACGCAGCCGCCGACGCCGATGATCAGATCCGGCTTGGCCTCTTTGAGCATCTTCCAGCGGCCAAGCTGATGGAACACTTTTTCCTGCGCCTTTTCACGGATCGAACAGGTATTCAGCAGCAGGACATCGGCGTCCTCGGCATTATCCGTCAGCTCAAGGCCATGCGTGCTGCCCAGCAGATCGGCTATCTTGGATGAGTCATACTCATTCATCTGACAGCCCCAGGTTTTAATATGCAGTTTTTTTGTCATCGACTTGCCATTGCTCAGTGCAGGTGGATCAGGGACGCGCAGACGCCCTCAGGCGCCGTGCCGGCGGTGACCGTTGCGTCCGCGGCAGGGCGGCTATTGTAATCGCTTGGCGCTGTCGTGACCAGTCAGATAGCAGGGGGCAAGGGAGCGGAAATCCGTTACACTAGCGCAAAACGTGCGGCGACAGGGGAGAGGGCATGGTTCAGGAAGCTGGCGGTATTGTGGTGGTCGGCGGTGGGATGGTGGGTGCGGCGGCGGCTCTGGGGCTGGCGCAGGCCGGTCTGCGGGTGACTGTGCTGGAAAACAGCCCGCCGCCATCGTTTGTACCGGACAGCGATCCCGATCTGCGCATCTCCGCCATCAGCATGGCCAGCGTGCGCCTGCTGGAGCGGCTCGGGGTGTGGCCGGCGGTGCGGGCGATGCGCGCGGTGCCCTACCGCGGGCTGGAGACCTGGGAATGGGCATCGTCAACGGTCTCATTTCGTGCCGAGACGCTCGGCCTGCCATGCCTGGGCTTTATGCTGGAGAACCGGGTGCTGCAGCGCGCGCTGTGGCAGGCGCTGGAGGCCTGCGAAGGCGTTACGTTATATACCGGGGCGTCGCTGCGTCAACTGCGACGCGATGGGCAGGGCTGGCAGCTGGCGTTGGATAACGGTGAAGGGCTGTATGCCGGGTTGGTCATCGCGGCGGATGGCGCTGAGTCCCGGGTACGCAGTCAGGCCGGTATCGGTGTCCACGGCTGGCAGTACCGCCACGACTGCATGCTGATCAGCGTCAGGACACCGTTGGCGCCGCAGGATGTCACCTGGCAACAGTTTACCCCTGACGGTCCGCGGGCCTTTCTTCCCCTGTGGCCCGGCTGGGGCTCGCTGGTGTGGTATGACAGCCCGGCGCGTATCCGCCAGCTGCTGGCGATGTCGCTGGCGCAGTTGAATGAGGCGATCCTGCGTACGTTTCCCGCACGCCTGGGGCCGGTGCAGGCGGTGGCCGCGGCGGCGTTTCCGCTGATCCGGCGCCACGCGCAACGTTACGTAGATGAGGGACTGCTGCTGCTGGGCGATGCGGCGCACACCATTAACCCGCTCGCCGGGCAGGGGGTTAATCTGGGCTACCGTGACGTATCGGCGCTGCTGGAGGTGGTACCGGCAGCGGCAGCGTGCGGTGAGGCGTGGCAGACGCAGGCGGTGCTGCAGCGTTATCAGCGCCGTCGCCTGGGCGACAACCTGCTGATGCAGAGCGGGATGGACCTCTTGTACGGCGCCTTCAGCAACCGTCTACCGCCGCTGATGCTGCTGCGCAATCTGGGGCTAATGGCGGCGGAGCGCGCCGGTGGGCTCAAGGCACGCGCGCTGCGCTACGCTATCGGGCTGTAGGCGATGGCGATGGGCGGTGCGTCGTGTGGCGCGCCGCGCTGTCAAAGGCGTTGGCAAACGGCAGGCAAAAAAAAGCCCACCCGAAGGTGAGCTCTCTTATTGGCTGGGGTACGAGGATTCGAACCTCGGGATGGCGGAATCAGAATCCGCTGCCTTACCGCTTGGCGATACCCCAATTGTTGGGTGGCATCTTTCGATGCGCCGGCCCGCCGTGGCGAACCGAATGAATTTGGCTGGGGTACCGAGGATTCGAACCTGGGGATGGCGGGATCAAAACCCGCTGCCTTACCGCTTGGCGATACCCCATCAGGGACTGTATCCAGTCTCCATCGAGACAGTAAAATATGGCTGGGGTACCAGGATTCGAACCTGGGAATGGCGGGATCAAAACCCGCTGCCTTACCGCTTGGCGATACCCCATCCGACGCAAGCCGGGTTGAAATGGTGCGGGAGACGAGACTTGAACTCGTACACCTTGCGGCGCCAGAACCTAAATCTGGTGCGTCTACCAATTTCGCCACTCCCGCCTACTTGCGTAATAAAGAGTGGTGGCTACGACGGGATTCGAACCTGTGACCCCATCATTATGAGTGATGTGCTCTAACCAGCTGAGCTACGTAGCCGTTCTTTATTCGCTAGCCTTCATCGGCGTTGCGGGGCGCATTATGCGGATATGGGGGGGAAGCGTCAACCCCTTTTTTAGCAGAAACGCTATCGTCGTGCACGTTTGCCGATTGATTATACAGGTCGGCGTGAAAAGCAGCAAAACTCGGTGAAAAGTAGGCTAACACCGGCATGGCAGAGGGAGTCGGCGCGGCGAACCCGCAGGGGAGACGCCACGCCGCAGGAGTTAATAGGCGGACTTGTGTACGCCGACGGCGCGGCCGGAAGGGTCGTCCATTTTACGCAGGGATTCGTCCCACTCGATGGCCTTGGCGGAGGAGCACGCGACGGAGGGGCCGCCGGGGACGCACTCTGCGGCACTCGGCAGCGGGAACAGCTGCTCAAAGATATCGCGGTACAGGTAGGCCTCCTTGCTGGTTGGCGTGTTGTAGGGAAAACGGAAGCGGGCATTGGCCAGCGTCTGGTCGCTGACCTGGGCGGCGGCGGCGGCTTTCAGCGAGTCTATCCAGCTGTAGCCAACGCCGTCGGAGAACTGCTCTTTCTGACGCCAGGCGATGCTGGCCGGCAGATAGGATTCGAAACATTCGCGCAGCAGCTGCTTTTCGATGCGTCCGTTGCCGCACATCTTGTCGCGCGGGTTGAGGCGCATGGCCACGTCGAGAAATGTCTTATCGAGGAACGGTACCCGGGCTTCGACGCCCCAGGCGGCCATCGCCTTGTTGGCGCGCGCGCAGTCATACATGTGCAGCGCCAGCAGTTTGCGCACCGTCTCGTCATGAAACTCTTTGGCGTTGGGCGCCTTATGGAAATAGAGGTAGCCGCCGAACACCTCATCGGCACCTTCGCCGGAGAGCACCATCTTGATCCCCATCGCCTTGATCTTGCGCGCCATTAGGTACATCGGTGTCGAGGCGCGGATGGTGGTGACGTCGTAGGTTTCGATGTGATAAATCACGTCGCGGATGGCGTCCATTCCCTCCTGCTCGGTGAAGTGGATCTCATGGTGTACCGTGCCGAGATGGTTGGCGACCTCTTGAGCCGCCTTCAGATCCGGCGCGCCCTGTAGGCCGATGGCAAAGGAGTGCAGCTGTGGCCACCAGGCGGCGCTGCGCTCGCCGTCCTCGACGCGGCGAGCGGCGAACTTCTTGGTGATGGCAGAGATAATCGAAGAGTCCAGCCCGCCGGAGAGCAGTACGCCGTAGGGCACGTCAGACATCAGATGGCTTTTGACTGACTCTTCCAGCGCACAGCGCAGCACGTCAGCGTCGGTAGGGTTATGTTCGACGGCGGCGTAGTCAAACCAGTCGCGCCTGTAGTAGCGGCGGATTTCGCCGTCGCGGCTCCACAGGGCACTGCCGGCCGGGAATTCGCGCAGCGTCCGACATACCGGCACCAGCGCCTTCATCTCTGAGGCGACAAATAGATTGCCGTGTTCATCGTGTCCCATGTACAGCGGGATGATCCCCAGGTGATCGCGGCCGATCAGATAGGCATCCCGTTCGGCGTCATACAGAATAAAGGCAAACATGCCGCGTAGCTGGTCGAGGAAGTCCGGACCATACTCCTGGTACAGCGCCAGGATCACCTCACAGTCGGAGCCGGTCTGAAACGCATAGCGATCGCCGAGGCGCTCGCGCAGCGCCTGGTGGTTGTAAATTTCGCCGTTGACCGCGAGAACATGGGTGCGCTGTGCGTTATACAGCGGCTGGGCGCCGGTGTTGACGTCGACGATAGACAGGCGCTCGTGGGCCAGAATGGCGTTTTCACCGGCATAGATGCCGGACCAGTCCGGGCCGCGGTGGCGCATCAGGCGGGACATCTCCAGCGCTGTTTTGCGCAGCGCCTGTGGGTCGGTTTTCAGGTCGAGCACTCCAAAGATCGAACACATAGCGTTTCCCCTACGGCATTGACGGTATCAGATTGCGACGGTACGGCGCCCTTGCGGCGCTGCGTATGATATCAACATGCACCGTCAGCTGAACGTAAATCAAGCAGTTTGCGCTGAATGGGTAAAAATTTTTTTCCCTGCATCTATCTTTAGAGAAACAATAACAAAATCGCAATTTTTTTAAAAAAGATCTAAAAAAGGCGGCCAGGCCGCCTGGCAGGGGAATTACAGGATATCGATGTCGGCCACGGAGGGGTAAATATAGCTGGGGCGGAAGGGCATGGTGTCCACGTCCTCCAGGGTGGAGACGCCGGAGAGCACCAGGATGGTCTCCAGCCCCGCCTGAAAGCCGGCCAGAATATCGGTTTTCAGGTTATCGCCGACGATCACCGTGTTTTCCGAATGGGCCTGCATCTTGTTCAGCGCGGCGCGGATAATCCACGGGCTGGGTTTGCCGACAAAAAAGGGTGAACGCCCGGCGATCAGTTCAATCGGTGCGCACAGGGCGCCGCAGGCGGGAAAGAAGCCGCGGCCGTGGGAGTCGGGGTTGGTGGCGATAAAGCGCGCGCCATGGGCGACGAAGTAGGCCGCCTTGTGGATCATCTCCCAGTTATAGGAGCGGGTCTCGCCAACGATCACGAAGTCCGGGTTGATGTCGGTAATGGTGAAACCGGCCTTGTACAGCTCGTGGATCAGTGCCCCCTCGCCGATGACGTAGGCTTTCTTGCCCTCCTGTCGCCTGAGGAAATCAGCGGTGGCCATGGCGGAGGTATAGAACACCTGCTCAGGGATGTCGATGCCGGCGGAGGCAAAACGGTTGGCCAGATCCTGCCCGGTCTGTGAGGGGTAGTTGGTCAGGATCACCAGCGGCATCTCCCGCTGCTGCAGTCGCTGTAAAAACTCACGGGCGCCGGGAACCGGCGTATTATCGTGCATCAGGACGCCGTCGATATCGCAAATAACGCTTTTTATTGTCATATCTTGGAGCTTCTCGTTGATAATGCAGTTAAAGACTATACCACGGCTGAGCGTATTATCGCCTGCTTCGCGCCCGCCCGCAGGGTCGGATGATGGCAATCAGGGAGGCGATCACCGGTCGTGGCGTTAGCGTCAGAGGGACGGACGGGGATACCCTGATCGGGATACATTGAGGATGAATATGGAATTTCACTATGACCGCGTCTACGCGCAGCCGGCGACGCAGCGGATATATAATCAGGAGTCTTACCTGACCACCCTGGAGGCCACGCTGCTGTACCTTGAAAACGACCTGGCGGTGTTCGACAGGACGATCTTCTACGCCGAGTCAGGGGGGCAGGTTTGCGACGTCGGGTCAATCCGCGCCGTCGTGGGGGGGGCGCCTTGTCCGGTGGTTGATGTGCAGCATAAGCTGGGACACAGGCTGTATATCAAGCGTGAGGGGGTTAACGTACCGTTGGTGGACGTAGAGACGCGGATCGTGCACCGCCTGGCCTATGCACCGAATCTACAGCCCGGCGACCGCGTGATCATGCAGATCAACTGGTCACGACGCTATGCCATCATGCGTCACCATACGCTGGCGCACTTTCTGTTTTCTGCCTTTAGCCGCCACTTCAGCGCCAGTGCCAGCGTCAAGGGGTGTATCATCGATGCGCAAAAAGCGGTGTTCTCGCTGGATAAAAAGCTGAGCGATGATGATTTTTCCGCCATACAGTCCTATACCCGCGAAATGCTGGCGCAGGGTAGCCCGATGTGGATTGAACCGGCGCCGGAGACGGACACACTCTTTTACTGGAACTATGGTGAGACCATCATTCCATGTGGTGGCACCCATGTGCAGGCGCTGGCCGAAATCAGCGATGCGGCGATCTTTTTCCATAAAAAGAACACCGGCCGCAAGCGCTGCCGGATCTCTATTGCGCTGCAGCCCTTGGTATAACAGAAGCGCCGTGTGCGACTCAGTTGTGATGCTCCAGCAGACGCTGTAGCAGCACACCGTTCAGCATGGCGCGCTTGACCAGTGCAAAGGCGCCGATGGCGGAGCGGTGGCTCAGTTCAGAGGTGACCACCGGCAGATTGTGGCGGAACTCCTTCAGTGCCTGGGTCTGGATGCAGCGCTGAATGGCCGGCAGCAGGATCTTGTCCGCTTCGGTTATCTCGCCGGCGATGATGACCTTCTGTGGGTTGAACAGGTTGATGGTGATGGCGATGGCGCGCCCCAGGTAGTGACCCACCCGTGCAATCACCTCTACGGCCAAGGGATCGCCGCGGTTGGCGGCCCGACAAATCGTGTTGATGGTACAGTTGTCAACCGTCAGGCTGCTGGGGTAGCCCTGCTCCAGCAGGCGGCGGGTATGTTGTTCGATAGCCGCATTGGCCGCCACGGTCTCCAGACAGCCAAAGTTACCACAGTGGCAGCGTTCTCCCAGCGGATCTATCTGGATATGGCCAATCTCACCGACGTTGCCGTTGCTGCCGAGAAAGATATTCTCATCCACGATGATCCCGGCACCGGTGCCGCGGTGCAGCCGCACCAGGATCGAATCCCGGCAGTCACGGCTGGCGCCGAAGTAGTGTTCAGCCAGCGCCAGGCTGCGGATATCGTGACCGATAAAGCAGGCCAGGCGGAAGCGCGCCTGCAGACGTTCAACCAGCGGCCAGTCGCTGACGGTGATGTGCGGCATGTAGCGGACGATCCCGAGCTCCGGATCGACCAGGCCGGGCAGCATCAGGGCGATGGCAATAAGCTCGCGGATCTTGCGCTGGTAATCGTTTATAAAGTGGTCGATGGCCTGAAACAGGGCGTGCTCGACGGTCTCCTGGGTACGCTGCGGCAGCGGGTAGTGCGTCTCTGCCAGCACTTTGCCGCTGAGGTCATACAGGGTGATGGTGGCGTCATAGCGGCCCAGCCGAATGGCAATAGCCTGGAAGTGGCGCGTCTCGGTGACGATGGAGATAGCGCGCCGCCCACCGGTGGAGGCCTGCTGATCGACCTCTTTGATCAGCCCGCGCTCCAGCAGATGGCGGGTGATTTTTGTGACGCTGGCGGGGGCCAGCTGGCTGTATTCGGCAATCTGAATACGTGAGATCGGTCCCTGCTGATCGATCAGGCGGTAGACCGCTGCGCTGTTCAGCTGCTTTACCAGATCGACATTACCAATTTGTCCCTGTCCGCCAGTGGCCATCACTCTCTCACCTGTGTGTTGTCATTCAACCGCCGCGCTGGTAGACGGTTTCGCCGTTAACAATGGTCGTGGTTACCTGGAAGTCGCGGGTAAATGCCGTCAGGTTGGCGACCTTACCCGGTTCGATGCTGCCCAGCCGCTGCGCGACACCGATGGCGCGCGCCGGATAGAGGCTGGCCATACGCAGTGCTTCATCCAGTGCAATGCCGACATGTTCAACGCTGTTCTGTACCGCCCCGATCATGGTCAGCGCCGATCCGCTCAGTGTACCATTTTCATCCACTACCAGCCCATTGCGGTAATATACTGTTTTCCCCGCGAAAATGAAGCTGTCAATATTTGAACCTGCCGGCGCGGTGGCATCGGTGACCAGCACCAGGTGGTCACCCTTAAGCTTTTTCGCCATGCGGATGTTCGGCCAGGCCACGTGGTGTCCGTCGGCGATGATGCCGGTATACACTTCTGGGGTGTCGAAGATGGCGCCCATCAGCCCCGGGGCGCGGCCACTGATCGCCGGCATCGCATTGTAGAGGTGGGTGGCAAAGCGCATTCCGGCGGCGAAGCCGCGGCGTGCCTCCTGGTAGCTGGCGTTGGAGTGGCCGGCGGAGACCACGATCCCGGCGGCGCGCAGCTGTTGAATGGCCGCGTCGTCGCTCATCTCCGGCGCCATGGTCACCTTGACGATGGCCTCGGCGTGGCTGCAGATAAAGTCAAGCATGGCGCGATCCGGGCGGCGGATATAGCGCGGATTGTGGGTACCCTTTTTCTCCGGGCTGATATAGGGCCCTTCAATATGCAGGCCCAGCGCCTGGTTACGGTGACGGCGCAGATAGGAGTGCATCACCGTAATGCCGCGCTGCATCATGGCGTCGCTGCAGGTGATCAGCGTCGGCAGGTAGCTGGTGCAGCCGGCGCGCTCGTTGGTGCGCTGCATGATCTCCAGCGTCTGCTCGCTGACGGCCTCTTCGCTGTCGTTAAACTGCACGCCACCGCAGCCGTTGAGCTGAACGTCGATAAAACCGGGGGCCAGGATGGCGCCGCCCAGATCGCGGGTGGTGATATCCGGTGCGAGCGCAGACTCGGGACAGATTTTTTCAATTAAACCATTGGCGATCACCACAGCATGGTCGTCAAGAATATCGTGGCCGGTATAAATCCGACAGTGAGTTAAGGCGTACATCACATTCCCCCGGACGTAATTATCAGAGATCTTTCATATTTTCCGCTTCGAGCTCGCGGAAATAGTTAACGGTTTTAACTTTCAGCTCCATGGTTGCCGGCTGATCGCAGACTACCACGGACTTGGGATGCAGCTGCAGGGCGCTGATGGTCCACATATGGTTGACGCTGCCTTCGACCGCAGCCTGCAGTGCCAGGGATTTGGCGTGGCCGGTCACCAGGATCATCACCTCCTCCGCATCCAGCAGGGTTCCCACGCCGACGGTCAGCGCATACTTCGGCACCAGACTGATGTCACCGTTGAAGAAGCGGGAGTTTGCGATACGGGTATCTTCGGTCAGTGTCTTAATCCGGGTACGTGAAGCCAGCGAAGAGGCCGGTTCGTTGAAGGCGATATGTCCGTCGTTGCCGACACCGCCCATAAACAGATTGATCTTGCCGTAGGAGCTGATCTTCTCTTCGTAGCGGCGGCACTCGGCGTCCACGTCCGGTGCGTTACCATTTAACAAATTGATATTTTCTTTATGAATATCAATATGGTTGAAAAAATTATTATACATAAAGCTGTGATAGCTTTCTGGGTGTGACTCTGCCAGGCCAACGTATTCATCCATATTAAAGGTGACGACGTGGCGGAAGCTCACCTCACCGGCCTGATAGATCTCGATCAGGCGCTTATAGGTTTGCAGCGGGGTGCTACCGGTCGGCAGACCCAGAACAAACGGGCGCTCGGCAGTAGGTTTGAACGCGTTGATGCGTTTAACGATATGGCGGGCAGACCACAGGCCAACGTCGGTCGCGTTATGCAGAGGAATAAGTCTCATAGGGCACCTTTTACAAAACGGGAAACTGAACAAAAAACGGGTTCGGCGCCGGTGATGACCCATTGGCTCCCGGCTCTCCTGCTAAGGAGCCTGGCGCGCCGATTGATTTTTCGAATAATAAAATAAGTTTTCATAGATAGCCAGCCTGAAGACAACATTTCACCTATTGTTGGTGATAATAATCACAAATCAGGAGGTTTTAATTTGCGGAGAAAAATAATTTTTTTACACTCTCCAGTGTGGTTCATATTATCAACAAAATACTTAAATCAGTGATGATGAGACCGTTAGTGCAGTGTGTATTTGCACTGTAGGTCCAAATAGGGGGAAATGTGAGTATTCTCGGTTATTTGCAAAAGGTAGGCCGCGCGCTGATGGTGCCGGTAGCGACGCTACCGGCCGCAGCAATACTGATGGGTGTCGGTTACTGGATCGACCCGGTCGGCTGGGGGGGAGATAACGCACTGGCGGCGTTCTTCATCAAGTCCGGTTCAGCCATCATCGACAATATGTCGGTGCTGTTTGCCATTGGTGTTGCATATGGTATGTCCAAAGATAAAGACGGCGCGGCGGCACTGGCCGGTTTTGTCGGGTTCCTGGTGGTTACAACCCTGTGTTCGCCGGCTGCGGTGGCGATGATCCAGAAGATTCCGGTGGATCAGGTTCCTGCCGCCTTCGGTAAGATCAATAACCAGTTTATCGGTATTCTGGTCGGTATTATCTCCGCTGAGTTGTATAACCGTTACAGCAGCGTTGAGCTGCCCAAGGCGCTCTCCTTCTTCAGCGGCCGTCGTCTGGTACCGATCCTGACCTCGTTCCTGATGATTATTCTGGCCTTTATCCTGATGTATATCTGGCCGGTAATCTTTAATGGCCTGGTGAACTTCGGTGAGCATATCCAGAAGCTGGGCTCCGTGGGGGCGGGCGTGTATGCCTTCTTCAACCGTCTGTTGATCCCGGTCGGTCTGCACCATGCCCTGAACTCCGTGTTCTGGTTTGACGTCGCCGGCATTAACGATATTCCGAACTTCCTGGGCGGCGCTCAGTCCATTGAGAGTGGCAAGGCGGTGGTCGGCATCACCGGTCGCTATCAGGCCGGTTTCTTCCCGATCATGATGTTCGGTCTGCCGGGTGCGGCGCTGGCCATCTATCACTGCGCCCGTCCGGAAAATAGGGCTAAGGTCGCCGGTATCATGCTGGCAGCGGCATTTGCCTCCTTCTTTACCGGGATCACCGAGCCGCTGGAGTTCTCCTTCATGTTCGTGGCGCCGGTGCTGTATGTGCTGCATGCCATTCTGACCGGTATCTCTGTATTTATTGCGGCCAGCATGCACTGGATCTCCGGCTTCGGCTTCAGCGCCGGTCTGGTGGATATGGTGTTGCAGTCACGTAACCCGCTGGCGACACACTGGTACATGCTGATCCCGCAGGGGCTGGTGTTCTTTGTTATCTACTACGTGGTGTTCCGCTTCACTATCACCAAATTCAACCTGATGACGCCGGGGCGTGAGTTGAGCGGCGCGGGTGAAGAGGCTGATGGCAACGATGAGGATCTGGATCTGACCAAAGAAGCGGATGTCAGCGAGCTGGCCCGTCAGTATATCGCCTGCGTCGGTGGCTCCGCCAACCTGACCGGTATCGATGCCTGTATCACCCGACTGCGTCTGACGGTGAAGGACTCTTCGCTGGTCAATGAAGCGATGGCTAAGAGGCTGGGCGCTTCCGGCGTAATCCGCCTGAACAAGACCAGCGTCCAGATCATCGTTGGCTTCGTGGCCGAGAAGATCGCCAATGCAATGCGTACGGCGGGCACGGTACCTGCTGCGGCGGCGAGCTCCGCTGCTCCGGCGGCAAAGGCCCAGGCGACGCCAAACGCCGCCGCGGGTGTCCACTCGACGCTGGTATCACCGATCACCGGTGAAGTGGTGGCCCTGAGCGAGGTGCCGGACGAGGCGTTTGCCAGTAAAGCCGTCGGCGACGGTCTGGCGGTGCGTCCGACGGATAAGATGGTTGTCGCACCGGCTAACGGCACCGTAGTGAAGATTTTCAACACCAATCACGCCTTCTGTCTGGAGAGTGATGACGGTGTGGAAGTGGTGGTGCACATGGGGATCGATACCGTGGCGCTGAACGGTCAGGGCTTTAAGCGCCTGGTGGAAGAGGGGGATGTGGTGAAGGTCGGCCAGCCGGTGCTGGAGCTGGATCTGGATTACCTGAACGCCCATGCGCGCTCCATGATAAGTCCGGTGGTAGTCAGCAATATCGATGACTTTGGCGGCGTGGGGGCGTTGGCTTCCGGTCAGGTGGTCGCCGGTCAGAGCAAGCTGTATACCATTCTGAACAAGTAGCGCCGCCGTTACACGACTGCGTCACGCGGCGGGGGGCCTGAAAGGGCTCCCCGTTTTTTATTGTCCGGATAAGGGGGAGGGGACGCGGCGCGGTTATCCGCCACTTCCGCGGAGATCACAAAAAAAACGTCGGTATTTTACCGATAGAACGGTTGTTTCCGCCCGAGGGTTGTTAGATCATGGAATAATGAGAACGCGTTTTTTGGCATAGAGGAACAGAAGATGAGTGAGGCTGAAGCCCGCCCAACCAACTTTATCCGTCAGATCATCGATGAAGATCTGGCGTCCGGTAAACACACCAGCGTGCATACCCGTTTCCCGCCGGAGCCAAACGGCTACCTGCACATTGGCCACGCCAAGTCCATCTGCCTGAATTTCGGCATCGCCAGAGACTATCAAGGGCTGTGCAACCTGCGCTTCGATGATACCAACCCGGTAAAGGAAGACATCGAATACGTTGAGTCCATCAAGCGCGACGTACAGTGGCTGGGCTTTGAGTGGAGCGGTGCAGTGCGCTACTCATCTGACTATTTTGACCAGCTGCATCAGTACGCCCTGGAGCTGATTGGCAAAGGGTTGGCCTATGTGGATGAGCTGAGCGCCGAGCAGATCCGCGAATACCGCGGTACCCTGACCTCGCCCGGGAAGAATAGTCCGTTCCGCGATCGCAGCGTGGAGGAGAACCTGGCGCTGTTCGAAAAAATGCGCTTGGGCGAGTTCGCCGAAGGCAGCGCCTGCCTGCGCGCCAGGATCGATATGGCGTCGCCGTTTATCGTGATGCGCGATCCGGTGCTGTATCGGATTAAGTTTGCCGAACATCATCAGACCGGTAACAAGTGGTGCATCTACCCGATGTACGACTTCACCCATTGCATCTCCGATGCGTTGGAGGGCATCACGCACTCTCTGTGCACCCTGGAGTTCCAGGACAACCGTCGCCTGTATGACTGGGTACTGGATAATATCTCTATTCCGTGCCATCCGCGTCAGTATGAGTTTTCGCGCCTGAATCTGGAATACGCCATCATGTCCAAGCGTAAGCTGAACCTGCTGGTGAGCGAGAAGATTGTCGAGGGCTGGGACGATCCGCGTATGCCGACCATTTCGGGTCTGCGCCGCCGCGGCTACAGCGCTGCTGCCGTGCGTGAGTTCTGCCGCCGTATCGGGGTGACCAAGCAGGACAACAACGTGGAGATGGCCGCGCTGGAGTCCTGTATCCGCGATGATCTCAATGAAAACGCTCCGCGCGCCATGGCGGTGCTGGATCCGGTGCGTCTGGTGATCGACAATTTGGCGGCCGACAGCGTACAGTTGCTGACCATGCCGAACCACCCGAGCAAGCCGGAGATGGGCAACCGTGAAGTGCCGTTTGCCCGCGAACTGTACATCGATCGCGCTGACTTCCGTGAAGAGGCCAACAAACAGTACAAGCGTCTGGTGCTGGGTAAAGAGGTGCGTCTGCGCAATGCCTACGTGATCCGTGCCGAGCGCGTGGAAAAAGATGCCGATGGCGAGATCACCACCATTTACTGCAGTTACGATGCGGATACCCTGAGCAAGGATCCGGCGGATGGGCGCAAGGTTAAAGGGGTGATCCACTGGGTGTCCGCCAGCCATGCGCTGCCGGCGGAGTTCCGTCTGTACGATCGCCTGTTCAGTGTGGCGAACCCGGGGGCGGCGGAAGATTTCCTCTCCACCATTAACCCGGAGTCCCTGGTTATTCGGCGCGGCTTCGTCGAGCCGACGCTGGCGGCGGCGGTGCCGGAGGTGACCTACCAGTTTGAGCGTGAGGGCTATTTCTGTGCCGACATCCGTTACTCTTCCGCCGGGCATCTGGTGTTTAACCGTACCGTCGGCCTGCGTGATACCTGGGCCAAAGCAGCGCTCTGAGTGACGCTGCCCAGCGCAGCACGCCGATAGGCTGACAAGATAAACGCCACGGGCCACGGGTCCGTGGCGTTTTTTTTGCCTGTATTGGCGGGATGCCCTCCCGGTCTATCATGCCGTTTTTTGCGGCGGCGTGCGCCCGGCCCGGTGCTTCGCGGGTCAAAGTATAGTAAAGAATGACTTCGCGTTGAAAATTAATAAGGTGTTGTAATGTAATAATTATTCATAAATGAAGAAAGTCACCTCGTACTCCCTTCCACGATCTCCCCCTACATTATTAATGGTATTACAAACATATCGCTGTTTTTTAATGGTATTTTTTATTAATCATGCTAGTTATACCACGATGTAACTAAATATAAGAATATGTGCACTCGGTCAAAAATTGATACATATCTTTTACTTTTCATTTGATAATTCGCGTCGCGAAAAATAGTCTAGTAGTGCAGTAAGTGAACGGGATTTTACCCAGACACCCAATAAATTTTACCCCGATGGGGATATTGGCGACCTGGCCGGACGCTGTTCCGCCAGCCGCGTTTTTTCAGTCAAAGAGGAATTTTTCTATGGTTACGCATCGTGCTAAGCGCAGCGTGCTGGCGCTCGCTGTTGCCGCAGCAACGCTGGGCAGCGGCTTCATGGCGCCCTCACAGGCGCAGGCTGAAGGGTTCATTGACGATTCAACCATGACCGGTGGGATCTACTACTGGCAGCGCGAGCGCGATCGCAAGGACGTGGAGACCGGTAAGTATAAAACCAACCTGTCTCACGCCACCTGGAATGCCAGCCTCGACTTCTCCTCCGGCTACGCCGCCGACTTTATCGGTCTGGACGTTGGCGCATTTACCGCCATTGAGATGGCGGAATCAGCCGGAAGCGGTCACCCGAACGAAATCGCCTTCTCCTCTTCCAACCGGGCCTATGAGGAAGACTGGCTTGGTGACAAGAGTGGCATCAGTCTGTACAAGGCGGCAGCCAAGCTGAAAATGGGGCCGATGTGGGCGCGTATCGGCTGGATCCAGCCGACCGGTCAGACCCTGATAGCCCCGCACTGGAGCTTTATGCCGGGTACTTATCAGGGGTTTGAGACCGGCGCCAACTTTGACTTTGACAGCGCCGGGGCGCTGAGCTTCTCCTATATGTGGACCGACCGCTATAAGGCGCCATGGCATCTGGAGATGGATAAGTTCTATCAGGGTGGCCTGGGCGATAACCGCGGTGAAGAGGTCTCCTACCTGCACTCCCTGGGCGGGAAATATGACTTCAAGAACGGCCTGGTGGTGGAGGCGGCCTTTGGCCAAGCCCAGGGCTTTATGAACCAGTACTTCGCCAAGGGAACCTACAAGTTTGATGTGGCCGGTAGCCCGCTGACCACCAGTTACCAGTTCTACGGTGCCCATGATCGCATTTCTGATGCCAACAGCAATGCCGATGTCTATGATGGCACTGCCTGGCTGCAGGGATTGACTTTCGGTTACAAGGTTGGTCAGTTTGACCTGCGCCTGGAAGGCACCTGGGTGAAGGCTGAGGGTAAGCAGGGCTACTTCCTGCAGCGTATGACCCCGGCCTACGCCTCTTCCAACGGTCGTTTGGATATCTGGTGGGATAACCGCTCCGACTTTAACGCCAACGGTGAGAAAGCGGTCTTTGCCGGGGTGATGTATGACCTGAGCAAGTGGAATATGCCGGGATGGGGCGTTGGTGCCTCCTATGTCTACGGTTGGGATGCCAAGCCAAACAGTACTTACGCCGACCAGAACAAGCGTGTGAAAGAGAGCGCCTACAGTCTGGATGCGATGTACGTGATCCAGGATGGCCGTGCCAAGGGCACCCTGTTCAAGCTGCACTACACCCAGTATGACAATAAGGCCAAAGATCAGGATCTGGGGGGGTACGGCAACATGTTCCAGGATGAGCATGACGTGAAGTTTATCGTTATCGCTCCGTTCACCGTGTTCTGAGTTATTGTCCCCTCTGCGCGTGTGGAGGGGCGTTAAGCGAATCAAGGGAGAGAGAGTATGAAAGCGATTCTGGGTGTGGCCATGGCTGCTATCGTACTGACTGGCTGTGTACAGCCGAGCGCGCCGTCTCAGGAAAGTCAGTTGCTGAAGCAGGCCTACAGCAAGTGTATTCAGGATGCCGATGGCAAACATGACAAGGTGGCCTCCTGCCAGACCATCCTGGACGTGATGAAGCAGAGTAAGGCTCATGCCGCGTTTGCGCAGAAAGAGAGTGTGAGCGTACTGAACTACCAGCAGTGTATTGAGGCGGCGATGAGCGGCGCTGGCGATAACTATACGGCCCGCTGCGGCAAATTGTGGCAGGAAATCCGCGCCGGTAACGCGAACTGAGAAAAGGGAAGCGAGATGATGAAAGGATATAAACTGAGCGTAGTCGCCACGGCACTGGGTATGCTGGGCGTTTCCGGTGTAGCGCAGGCCGATCAGCAGCTGGTGGACAGCATCAGCAGCCAGGTGAAAGTGAACTACGCCGTCACCGATAACCGTGGCGCGGAGAACGGTGTCAACTGTGCGGCGCTGGGTGCCGACTGGGCCTCCTGCAACCAGGCCGTGATCAGCCTGACCAACGATGGCAGCGCTATCGAGGGTAAAGAGTGGGCCATCTACTTCCATAACATCCGCCAGATCCTCAAGAGCGGCAACGAGCAGTTCAAGATCACCTTCATTACCGGCGATCTGCACAAGATTGAGCCGACGGATAAGTTCAAGGGCTTTGCCGCGGGTGAGCGCATCGAGATCCCCATTGTCGGCGAATACTGGCAGCTGTTTGAAAGCGACGTGATGCCGCGCTGGTACGTGACCTCACCGGACGCCAAGCCGAAGGTGATCGCCAATACCGATACCGAAGATCTGCGTCAGTTCGTGACACCGTTTGCCGGCGATCTGTGGAAGCGTATCAAGGACGATAAAAACGTTCTGATGACGCCGGAGAACCGCTTTGCCAAAAATGCCGATGTGCAGACCCTGTCAGCAGCCAGCCTGCGCGGCCAGATCATGCCGACGCCGCTGAAGCTGAAAGTACATCAGCAGGATGCCGATCTGGCGCGTGGCGTTAGCCTGGATCTGACGGTGTTGAACACCGCCAGCGCCGATGTTATCAAGCAGCGTCTGGGCCAGCTTGGCGTGAGTCAGGTGCAGAAGGGCTACCCGATCAAGACGCTGATCGCCACCAAAGCCTTTAAAGGTGATATGGCGGTACCGGGCGCGTACCAGCTGAAGATCGGCACCAAGGGCGCGGAAGTGACCGGCTACGATCAGGCCGGGGTATTCTACGGTCTGCAGTCCATCCTGTCGCTGCTGCCGGCCAATGGCAGCGCCAAGATAGCGACCCTGGACGCCGAGGATGCGCCGCGCTTCCAGTATCGTGGCATTGAGCTGGACGTGGGGCGTAACTTCCACTCTCTGGCCTCCATTGAACGCCTGCTGGATCAGATGGCGGCGTATAAGCTGAATAAGTTCCATTTCCATCTGACCGATGACGAAGGCTGGCGTATTGAGATCCCGGGCCTGCCGGAGCTGACTGAAGTTGGCGGAAAGCGTTGCCATGACCTGAGTGAACAGCAGTGTCTGCTGCCGCAGCTGGGTTCTGGCCCGGACAGCAACAACAACGGCAGCGGCTACTTTACCCGCGCCGACTATATCAAGCTGCTGAAGTATGCCCAGGCGCGCCACATTGAGGTGATCCCGGAGATCGACATGCCTGCCCACGCCCGTGCGGCGGTGGTGGCGATGGAGGCCCGTTACAACAAGCTCAAGGCCGCCGGTGATGAGAAGGGCGCCAACGAGTACCGCCTGCTGGATCCGACCGATGACTCCAACACCACCTCGGTGCAGTTCTACGATCGTCACAGCTACCTCAACCCGTGTCTGGATTCCTCCAAGCGCTTTGTCGACAAAGTGATCGGTGAGATGGCCCAGATGCACCGCGAAGCCGGTCAGCCGCTCACCACCTGGCACTTCGGCGGCGATGAGGCGAAGAACATCCGCTTAGGGCCGGGTTACACCGACGTGAGCAAGCCGGAGCCGGGCAAGGGGATGATCGACCTGAGCAAAGAGGACAAGCCGTGGGCCAAGTCTCAGATGTGCCAGGCGATGATCAAAGAGGGCAAGGTGGCCGACATGGAGCACCTGCCGAGCTACTTTGCGGTTGAAGTCAGCAAGATGGTCAAGGATCACGGCATCGGCAAGATGCAGGCCTGGCAGGATGGCCTGAAGGATGCCAAGGACTCTAAGGCATTTGCGACGCCGCGCGTCGGGGTTAACTTCTGGGATACCCTGTACTGGGGCGGCTTTGACTCAGCCAACGACTGGGCCAACAAGGGCTATGAGGTGGTGATCTCCAACCCGGATTACGTCTATATGGACTTCCCATATGAGGTCAATCCGCAGGAGAACGGCTACTACTGGGGCACCCGCTTCAGCGATGAACGCAAGATCTTTGCCTTCGCGCCGGATAACCTGCCGCAGAACGCCGAAACGTCGGTCGATCGCGACGGTAATTACTTCAGCGCCAAGAGCGACAAGCCGTGGCCGGGCGCCTATGGCCTCTCTGCTCAGCTGTGGAGTGAAGTGGTGCGGACTGATGAGATGATGGAGTACAAGATCTATCCGCGCATCATGGCTGTCGCCGAGCGTGCCTGGCATCAGGCGGGCTGGGAGCAGCCGTATCAGGCCGGGCGTGAATACAAGGGCGGTGAAACCCATCTGGTGGATCAGAAGGCTTTGCTGCAGGACTGGCAGCGTTTTGCCAACCTGATGGGGCAGCGTGAGCTGGCCAAGATGGACAAGTCTGGCGTGGCCTATCGCGTACCGCAGCCGGGCGCCCGTGTCGTGAACGGTAAGCTGGAGACCAACGTTGCGATGCCGGGCCTGATCGTGGAGTACTCTGTCGACGGCGGTAAGCAGTGGCAGCGCTATGATGCCAAGGCGAAGCCGAGTGTGAGCGGTGAGGTTCAGGTGCGTACCGCATCGCCGGATGGCAAGCGCTTTAGCCGCGTGGAGTCCGTCAAGTCCTGACGGGATTTTACCCTCATTTTCCCCCGCCTTGTGCGGGGGCCTTATCTTAGGATGATCGCGCGCGGCGCGGCCTCATCCTACCCTCCCTCCGATTTCGATCTGAGTAGTAGTGAGTAGTGATTGCCCTCGTCGATGAGGGCTTTTTTTGGGTTCATCGCAGATTAGCGTGAACTAATAGAAAACGGCAGTAAGAACGTTTAGG
>NZ_AFJI01000054.1 GCF_000264785.1 Edwardsiella ictaluri ATCC 33202
TTTTTTAGTGTACGCCCGCCGGGGCGATTACAGCGCGGCGATCACCGCCTGCTGTTCGATCAGCCTGGCCTTGGCATCGGCGTAGCCGTTCAGCTTTTCGCGCTCCTTGGCGACCACCGCCTCCGGAGCACGCGCCACAAAGCCTTCGTTGGAGAGCTTGGCTTCGATGCGGGCGATCTCGCCGTCGATCCTGGCCACCTCTTTGGTCAGGCGATCCAGCTCGGCGGCTTTATCGACCAGACCGGCCATCGGGATCAGCAGCTCGGCACCCTCCACCAGCTTGGTGACGGAGACCGGGCCTTTGTCGCCGGCCGGCAGCAGGGTGATGCCCTGCAGGCGCGCCAGCGACTGGATAAAGCTGCGGTTCTGCTCCACGCGGCGCTGGGCGTCGGTGCTGGCGTCGCGCAGCAGCAGATCCAGCGGCTTGCTCGGGGCGATGTTCATTTCGGCGCGGATGTTACGCACCGCGATGATGGCCTGCTTGATCCACTCCAGATCGGACAGCGCCTGCGCGTCGTCCAGCGCCGCGTCATACTGCGGGTAGGGCTGCAGCATGATGGTATCAGCGTCGATACCGGCCAGCGGCTTGACCCGCTGCCAGATGGTCTCGGTGATGAATGGAATGATCGGATGCGCCAGGCGCAGCAGCCCTTCCAGCACGGTGACCAGGGTGTGGCGGGTGCCGCGCAGCTCGGCATCGCTGCCGCCGTTGATCGCCGGTTTGGCCAGCTCCAGGTACCAGTCGCAGAACTGGTTCCAGGTGAACTCGTACAGGATATTGGCGGCGATATCGAAGCGGTAGCTATCCAGCGCCTCACGCATCGCCTTCACCGTGCGGTTGAACTCCGCCAGGATCCAGCGATCGGCCAGCGAGTAGATCTTTTCGCCGTCGTTAAAGCCGCAGTCGTGGCCTTCGGTGTTCATCAGCACAAAGCGGCTGGCGTTCCACAGCTTGTTACAGAAGTTGCGGTAGCCTTCCAGGCGCTTCATGTCCCAGTTGATATCACGGCCGGTGGAGGCCAGGGCGGACAGGGTGAAGCGCAGGGCGTCGGTACCGTGCGGCTCGATGCCGTCCGGGAACTGCTTCTCGGTGCGCTTGGCGATCTTCTCGGCCAGCTGCGGCTGCATCATGTTGCCGGTGCGTTTCTCCAGCAGCGCCGGCAGACTGATACCGTCGATCATATCCAGCGGATCGATGACGTTGCCCTTGGATTTGGACATCTTCTGCCCTTCGTCGTCGCGGATCAGGCCGGTGATATAGACGGTCTTGAACGGCACCTGCGGCTTGCCGTCTTCATCCTTGATGAAGTGCATGGTCATCATGATCATGCGGGCGATCCAGAAGAAGATGATGTCGAAACCGCTGGTCAGCACGTTGGTCGGGTGGAAGGTCCTCAGCGCCTCGGTGTTCTCCGGCCAGCCCAGGGTGGAGAAGGTCCACAGGGCAGAGGAGAACCAGGTATCCAGCACGTCGTTGTCCTGGGTCAGCGTCACCCCGGCGTCCAGGCCGTTCTCGCTGCGCACCTCTTCTTCGCTGCGGCCCACGTAGACGCGGCCTTCGGCGTCGTACCAGGCCGGAATGCGGTGGCCCCACCACAGCTGACGGGAGATACACCAGTCCTGAATGTCGCGCATCCAGGAGAAGTACATGTTTTCGTACTGCTTGGGCACAAACTGAATGTCGCCGTTTTCGACCGCCTCAATGGCCGGCTTGGCCAGCGGGGCAGCGCGCACGTACCACTGGTCGGTCAGCATCGGCTCGATCACCACGCCACCGCGGTCGCCGTAGGGCACCGTCAGATCGTGCGGCTTGATCTCGACCAGCAGACCGGCTTCGTCGCAGGCCTTGACGATGGCCTTACGGGCGGCAAAGCGTTCCATGCCGCGGAATTCGGCCGGCAGCTCACCGCTGTAGGCATCGCACTCGACGCCGTTGGTGTCCAGCACCTGCGCCTGCTCACGGATGTCGGCGTCGAAGGTGAGGATGTTGATCATCGGCAGCTGGTGGCGACGACCGACCTCATAGTCGTTGAAGTCGTGCGCCGGGGTGATCTTCACGCAGCCGGTGCCTTTCTCCATGTCGGCGTGTTCGTCGCCGACGATGGGAATGCGGCGGTTGACCAGCGGGACGATGACAAACTTGCCGATCAGATCCTTGTAGCGCGGATCCTCCGGGTTGACCGCCACGCCGGTGTCGCCCAGCAGGGTCTCCGGGCGGGTGGTGGCGACCACCAGGTGATCCTGACCCTCTGCGGTCATGGCGCCGTCGGCCAGTTGGTAGCGCAGATGCCACATGGAGCCCTTGGTTTCACGGTTCTCCACCTCCAGATCGGAGATGGCGGTGCGCAGCTTCGGATCCCAGTTGACCAGACGCTTGCCGCGGTAGATCAGATCTTCCTGATACAGACGGACGAAGACTTCCTTCACCGCGTTGGACAGGCCGTCGTCCATGGTAAAGCGCTCGCGCTCCCAGTCGACGGAGTTGCCCAGACGGCGCATCTGGCGGGTAATGGTGCCGCCGGATTCGGCCTTCCACTGCCAGATCTTGTCGATGAAGGCATCGCGGCCATAATCGTGGCGGGTCTTGCCCTCTTCGGCCGCAATCTTACGCTCAACCACCATTTGGGTGGCGATCCCGGCATGGTCGGTCCCCACCTGCCACAGGGTGTTTTTCCCCTGCATGCGCTGGTAGCGGATCATGGTGTCCATGATAGTTTGCTGGAATGCGTGGCCCATGTGCAGGCTGCCGGTCACGTTCGGCGGCGGGATCATGATGCAGAAGCTTTCTTTGCCGGTGTCGCCGTTCGGCTTAAAGTAGCCCTGCTGTTCCCAGTGCGCATACAGCGGCTGTTCGATATCTTGCGGGTTGTATGTTTTTTCCATTCTTCGTCTGTTTCGTCTGATCGGTCAGTGAGTTGGCGGCGTCGCCGTGGTCAAGTGAAAGCCGACGCTGCGATAGGCTTTATAGCGTTCGCGCGCCAACTGCTTTAATACGTCTTCATAAGGCACGAAGTCTATCACTTCATGGAAAGCGGTGGCAAAATCCGCGAACGTCGGCAGCAGGCAGATTAACAGCTCGCGTGGCGCGCTGCCGCGCTTGCCCGGCCAGGAGAGCTCCACCGGCGCGCCGAAGCGCGGCCCCTCACCGGCCAGGCTGTGCGGCACGAACTGCTGCGGGTCGCGCGCCCATAGCGCCTCGTCCAGGCGCAGTGCCTGCTCCTGGCTGGCGCAGGCCAACAGCACCCGTTTACCGGCGCGCCAGTGCTGGCAGGCCAGATCGCAGGCCAGCGTTTCCACATCGTCCGGCGTGTCAGCCTCCTGGGGCTGCTCCAGTAAATAAAAGGTTGCCTGTTTCATTGGGAGTCGGATCTATCCTGCTAGGTGAATGCCCTGTTGCCGGGATCAGCGATACGGCGCGGCCGCCCGCGCGGCGGACGGCCATCCCCTCTATTCTACAGCAATGACGGGAATATTCATGCCCCCCTCCCGTGCGGGAGGGGAGAGGCGGGATCACTCCTCGCCGTTCAGCCCAGCGCGGTTGAGCAGGAACTGCGACAGCATCGCCACCGGGCGGCCCGTGGCGCCCTTGGCCTTGCCGGAGCGCCAGGCGGTACCGGCGATATCCAGGTGCGCCCAGTTGTACTTGCGGGTAAAGCGGGCCAGGAAGCAGGCGGCGGTGATCGCCCCGCCCGGGCGCCCACCGATGTTGGCCATGTCGGCAAAGTTGGAGTCCAGCTGCTCCTGGAACTCCTCGCCCAGCGGCAGGCGCCAGGCGCGATCGCCCGCCTGCTCTGCGGCGTTCAGCAGCTCGGAGGCCAGTGGGTTATGGTTGGCCATCAGGCCGGTCAGGTGGTGGCCCAGGGCGATGACGCAGGCGCCGGTCAGGGTGGCGACATCCACCACCAGCTCCGGCTCGAAGCGTTCGACGTAGGTCAGCACGTCGCACAGCACCAGGCGCCCTTCGGCGTCGGTGTTGAGCACCTCGACGGTCTGGCCGGACATGGTGGTGAGGATGTCACCCGGGCGGTAGGCGCGCCCGCCGGGCATATTTTCACAGCCTGCCAGCACCCCGACAATATTGAGGGGCAGCCGCAGCTCGGCCGCCATGCGCATCACGCCATAGACCGAAGCGGCGCCACACATGTCGTACTTCATCTCGTCCATGCCTTCGCCCGGCTTCAGGGAGATGCCGCCGGCGTCAAAGGTCAGCCCTTTGCCCACCAGCACGATGGGGCGGGCGTCCGGGTTCGGGTTGCCCTTATATTCGATCACCGACATCAGCGATTCGTTTTGTGAGCCCTGACCGACGGCCAGATAGGCATTCATGCCCAGCTCTTTCATCTGCTGCTCGCCGATCACCCGGGTGGTGACGGCGCCGGCATAGTTGTCGGCCAGCTGACGCGCCTGAGAGGCCAGGTATCCCGCGTTACAGATATTGGGAGGCATGTTGCCGAGATCTTTGGCGGCCTTGATCCCGGCGGCGATGGCCAGACCGTGCTGGATGGCGCGCTCACCGCTGGTCAACTCGCGGCGGGTCGGTACGTTAAACACCATCTTGCGCAGCGGACGGCGTGCCTCCACCTTGTTGCTCTTCAGCTGATCAAAGGTGTAGAGCGTCTCCTTGGCGGTTTCGACGGCCTGGCGCACCTTCCAATAGGTGTTGCGGCCCTTGACGTGTAGCTCGGTCAGGAAGCACACCGCCTCCATCGAACCGGTATCATTGAGGGTGTTGATGGTCTTCTGAACCACCTGCTTATACTGGCGCTCGTCCAGCTCACGCTCTTTGCCACAGCCGATCAACAGGATGCGCTCTGAGAGTACGTTGGGGACATGGTGCAGCAACAGGGTCTGCCCCACTTTGCCTTCCAGTTCGCCGCGGCGCAACAGGGCGCTGATATAACCGTCGCTGATCTTGTCGAGTTGTTCGGCAATCGGTGACAGGCGACGCGGTTCGAATACGCCGACCACGATACAGGCGCTACGTTGTTTTTCCGGGCTACCGCTCTTTACACTGAACTCCATGTACTCTCCTGAATCTTAAAGACAGCGGCTGGAGGGGCAGATAGACTGTGCTCGAACGAGCTGCGGCCCCTTCGCCGTTGAACTGACTAGAAACAATTATTGCCACACGTTTTTTTAGCCAAACGGTAAAATCGCGCTGACACTGCTCTTATCCGGCCACCGCAGCGGCTTTTGCTGGTTTTTTGCGCTGACAGCGGCTAAATTTGTCGTTTTCGTGACTAACGATTACGGTACAATCGGTTTACAGTACAATCAGTTTACCTGATCAGCGGTTGGCGTTTTGGGATCTGGTCACGTTCCCAGTGTGCTTTTACGCCGCCCGGACAGCAAAGGCTGTATATCGTGTTCCTGATTGTTACCGCTGCCATAATCATCATGAAAATGGCGCGTTAGCGTAGAAATTATCTATTTTCCTGCAAAAATACAAGTTTTCACAGGCGTAATAAGCGTGATCATCATTAGATATCTAGTCCGGGAAACCGTTAAAAGCCAGGTCGCTATCCTGTTTATTCTGCTATTGATCTTTTTTTGCCAAAAGATGGTGCGGATTTTAGGGGCGGTGGTGAACGGTGATATCCCGACCAACCTGGTCTTTTCCCTGCTCGGGCTGGGAATACCTGAGATGGCCCAGCTCATTCTTCCGCTCAGCCTGTTTCTGGGGCTGTTGATGACGTTGGGCAGGCTGTACACGGAGAGCGAGATCACGGTGATGCACGCCTGCGGTCTGAGCAAGGCGGTACTGGTGAAGGCGGCGATGGTGCTGGCCTTTATTACCGGTGCGCTTGCGCTGGTCAACGCCTTCTGGCTGAGCCCGTGGTCCTCGCTGCACTCGGATGAGGTGATGGCTGAGGCCCGGGCCAATCCCGGACTGGCATCGCTGGCGGAGGGGCAGTTTCAGTCCTCGCAGGACGGCAACTACGTGCTGTTTGTCGGCAATGTGAAGGACAAGAAATTCCAGAATGTCTTCCTGGCCCAGCTGCGCCCCAGCGGCTCCCAGCGTCCGTCGGTGGTGGTGGCCGACAGCGGCCATCTGGTGGAGATGAAGGATGGCGCGCAGAAGGTGGTGCTGGACAGCGGCACCCGCTATGAGGGTACCGCCATGCTGCGCGACTTCCGTATCACCGACTTTGTCGACTATTCGGCGATTATCGGCCATAAATCGGCGATGCTGGATCCCAATAACGCCGATCAGGCCAGCATGGAGGCCCTGTGGCACTCGCAGGAGCCGAGCTTCCGCGCTGAGTTCCACTGGCGCCTGACCCTGGTGTTCTCGGTGATCGTGATGGCGCTGATGGTGGTACCGCTCAGCGTGGTTAACCCGCGCCAGGGGCGGGTGCTGTCGATGTTACCGGCGATGTTGCTGTACCTGATCTTCTTCCTGCTGCAGAGCTCCCTGCGCTCCAATGGCGGCAAGGACAAGCTGGACCCGATGATCTGGATGTGGGCGGTGAACGGTTTCTACCTGCTGCTGGCCGTCGTGCTTAACCTGTGGGATACCATCCCGCTACGCCGCCTGCGCGCGCGCCTGAGCGGAAAAGGAGTGGCCTGATGTTTGGCGTTCTCGATCGTTATATTGGCCGCACCATCTTCAACACCATCATGATGACCCTGTTCATGCTGGTGTCGCTGTCGGGCATCATCAAGTTTGTCGATCAGCTGCGCAAGGTGGGCCAGGGCGACTACTCCGTGGCTGGCGCCGGCCTGTTTACCCTGCTGAGTGTCCCCAAGGATATCGAAATCTTCTTTCCGATGGCGGCGCTGCTCGGCGCCCTGCTCGGGCTGGGGATGCTGGCGCAGCGCAGTGAGCTGGTGGTGATGCAGGCTGCCGGTTTTACCCGCATGCAGGTGGCGTCGGCGGTGATGAAAACCGCCATCCCGCTGGTGCTGCTGACCATGGCCATCGGCGAGTGGGTGGCACCGCAGGGGGATCAGGCGGCGCGCAACTACCGTGCCCAGCAGATGTACGGCGGTTCGCTGCTGTCGACCCAGGGTGGACTGTGGGCCAAAGATGGCAACCAGTTTGTCTATATCTCCCAGGTGGTGAACGACCGTACCCTTGGCGGGGTGAGCATTTACACACTGGATGCCCAGCGTAAGCTGACCTCGCTGCGTTATGCGGCGTCTGCCACCTTTGACGGTAAACAGTGGAAGCTGGCCCAGGTGGAGGAGTCTAACCTGAGCGACCCGAAGATGATCACCGGCTCGCGAACCCTGAGCGGGGTGTGGAAGACCAACCTGACGCCGGACAAGCTGGGGGTGGTGGCGGTCAGCCCCGACTCTCTCTCCATCAGCGGCCTGTACTACTATGTCAAATACCTGAAGCAGAGCGGCCAGGAGTCCAGCCGCTACCAGCTCAACCTGTGGATTAAGGTCTTCGCGCCACTCTCCGTGGCGGTGATGATGCTGATGGCGCTCTCATTTATCTTTGGCCCGCTGCGCAGCGTGCCGATGGGGGTGAGGGTGCTTACCGGCATCTGCTTTGGCTTTGTGTTTTACGTGCTGGATCAGATCTTCGGCCCGATGAGCCTGGTGTACAACGTGCCGCCGGTGATCGGGGCGGTGCTGCCCAGCGCGCTGTTTCTGGGACTCAGCGTCTATCTGCTGCTGCGCCGCCGCTAGGCGCGCCGTGCAGGGAAAAGGGGAGCTACGGCGCCCCTTTTTGCTGCCTCTCCGGCGCCGCCTCTCAGGTTATACAGTGTAAGCGTGTGCTTACTTAGAGTCGCACTTCCGCCTATGACTTCTGCGCCGCCAGCGCGCTGACCAGATCGTTAACCCCGTCGCTCATGTTATTAAAGCGGGTCAGATCGCTGCGGGTAACCACCACGAAGACTCCGATGTTTTTCTCCGGGATCAGCGCCATATAGGTAATAAAGCCACCGGCGCCGCCGGTCTTCTGAATGATGGCCGGGTGCCCGTCCTGTGGCGCCATCGCCACCCACCCCAGCCCCAGGGCGGAGGCCTTGCCCGGCACATCCATGCCTTTCACCTGATTCAGCTTGGCGCGCGGATAGTACATCTTCAGCAGGCGTGCGGCATAGGGGCTGCGCGGCTGCTGACCACCGGCCAGAAACTGCTGCATCCAGCGGCGCATGTCGTCCGGCGTGGAGTAGACGCCGCCGCTGCCGATGGCCGCCAGTGAGGAGACACACGGGCTGGCGCTGCGCGCCGGGATCATCAGGCGTGCGCACTGTGTCGCCGTCGGGGTATAGGTGGTGCTGCTCATTCCCAGCGGGCGGGCGATCAGGCGCTGGAACAGTGCCGGGTAGCTCTGCCTGGTGGCGTGGGCCAGCGCGTCGGCCAGCAGATCGTAGGCCAGATTAGAATAGGCGGCGCTGCTGCCCGGGGCTACGCTCAGGCGTGCGCTCTGCAGCCACTGCCAGCGCTGGCTATAGGTCGGCCAGGTGAACACTGTCCGATTGGCGGCACCGCCCGGCTGCTCGCGCGGCAGGCCGCTGGTATGGGAGGCCAGATGCATCAGGCGGATCGGTCTGCCGGAGGCGTTGGTGGGCACCCGCTTACCTGACGGAGCATAGCGTGACAGGGGATCGGTCAGCTTGACCTTACCCTCTGCATCCAGTTTGACCAGGACTTCACTGGTCATCAGCTTGGTCAGCGAGGCGATACGGATCAGTGAGTCGGGGCGCGGGCGCTGATGGTTACCCGGCTTGGTCTCACCGTAGCTGCGGAACAGCTGCTCCCTGCCGTCGATGGCGACCAGCGCCATGCCGGTGGCGCCGCTGTTATAAAAGATATGCTCGGCGTAACGATCAACGGTCGCGCGGATCTGGGCATCCGGTACGGCGGCTTGGGCGGAAATGCTGCTCAGCATACAGCCGATGGCCAGCGCGGCCAGCGGAAACAACGAGCGAAAAGGAGTATCCATGTCATTTAAACGCCAAGGAATTAAGAGGATAGCTATAGTAATGCCAGTCAAAGCTGTACGGCAGCGCTTTTCGCCGGGAATTTTGTAAAAAATACCGCCAGAGTGCTGCCGCGGGTAAAAATGGATGTGACGCAGCGTGCGTGCAAGGGTAATCTTGCTACGCCGTAAAGAGAGACGCAGAACGGGGTGGTTACGGGGAAATTTTCTGTCGCAGCGCAGTTATTTTTTCCTCTTTTTCCTCTGTGAACATATAATGCGCAGCGGTCATTTGTGGCTGTAACCGAACAACCGCCTGCGTGGCGTTAGCACCCAACAGGAATAGAGACATGAAAATGAGTATCCGTGCGCTTCTCACGGTACTTCTGGCCGCAACTGCCTGCGTGCAGTCTGCGTTTGCCGTGGTATACCCTCTGCCGGCGAACAACAGCCGAGTGGTTGGCGAGAATCTGCATATCAAAGTCCCGGAAGACAGTAAGTACCCGCTTGAGCATTTTGCTGCCCAGTACCAAATGGGGCTGAGCAACATGCTGGAAGCCAATCACGGTGTTGACCCCTATCTGCCGCGCGCAGGTCGTAGCCTGACTATCCCACAGCAGTTGATCCTGCCGAATACCCCCCACGAGGGGATCGTGATCAACAGCGCCGAAATGCGCCTGTACTACTACCCGAAAGGCAGTAAGACGGTGATCGTACTGCCGATCGGCATCGGCCAGCTGGGCCGCGACACCCCGATGAACTGGGTGACCTCCGTCCAGCGCAAGAAAGCCGGCCCGACCTGGACCCCGACCAAAAAAATGCACGAAGAGTACGCCGCCAACGGCCAGTACCTGCCTGCCGTCTTCCCCGCCGGTCCGGACAATCCGATGGGGCTGTACGCCCTGTACGTCGGCCGCCTGTATGCGGTGCACGGCACCAACGCCAACTTCGGTATCGGTCTGCGCGTCAGCCACGGCTGCGTGCGGCTGCGTGACCCAGACATCAAGTGGCTGTTTAAGAATGTCCCGATAGGTACCCGCGTACAGTTTATCGACGAACCGGTAAAAGCCACCGTCGAACCGGACGGCTCCCGCTATATCGAGGTGCATAACCCGCTCTCCACCACCGAGGCGGAGTGGCAGTCCCGCGCGCCGGTCCCGATCCAGCTCAACGCCGCGGTGACCAAGATCATCGCCGACCCGAGCGTCAGCACCCACGCGGTAGACGAAGCCCTGAAGGCCCGCTCCGGCATGCCGGTGGAGATCAACTGAGTGCCAATGGCTGGCGGAGTACCACAGGCGGGGCAGTGCCCCGCCTTTTTTGTCACTGCCCGGTTCCTGGACCAGGGCTGTCTCGGCCTGGTGCCAAGGCCTTGCTGACATTCTGAAAAACCGGCGTACCGGCCCATCGCGCCGGTTTTTTCAACAGTTGAAAACCGCGGGGGTGGATATCTGTTGCATGGCGATCGCCAGCGGGTATAATGCACGGGTTTCCGCATCCCCTTCAGTGCCGAAGTGGCGAAATCGGTAGACGCAGTTGATTCAAAATCAACCGTAGAAATACGTGCCGGTTCGAGTCCGGCCTTCGGCACCATTAGTCCTTCCAAGACCATCCGAGAAAGTCCACCAAACCCTTTAAAATCAATGCACTCAGCGATTTTTACGTCTTGGGTCGTCCGAGGTCGTCCGTTGAAATCCGGATGTCATTGGGGGCATAATTGGGAGCATCTTAACTTCGATTAGAAATGTGCCCCCCAATGAAGCTCAACGCCAGGCAGGTCGAGACCGCAAAGCCAAAAGAGAAAACTTACAAAATGGCCGATGGCGGCGGTTTGTATCTCGAGGTTTCGGCTAAGGGTTCTAAATACTGGCGCATGAAATACCGACACCCTTCCGACAAAAAAGAGGATCGCCTGGCATTTGGTGTCTGGCCTACAGTGACTCTTGCTCAGGCAAGAGCAAAGCACAACGAAGCTAAAAAGCTGTTAGTGCAGGGGATTGACCCAAAAGCTGAACAGAAAGAAGCCCAGGGAGTGTTAGAAATTCTGTGTCACTCCACTTTGCCTCAGTGAGGAAAAGGAGTAACCTAGCACTGGGTGCTATAGTTAAGGTAACAGGATGTCAGCCTGATGCGCGTATTCAAAACTAAATGGTTCAGCAAGGCGGCTAAATCGCACGCCATCAAAGATAGTGAGTTATGCCAGGCTATTGAGGCGGCGATGCAAGGTAAGGCTGACGACCTCGGTGGGGGAGTTTACAAGAAGCGGCTGAACCAGAATCGCGATCGGGCCATAATTCTGGCGAAAGGTGGGGAGCATTGGTTTTACACGTTCCTTTATGCCAAACAGGATATGGCAAACATTGATAATCGCGAACTGGTCGGATTCCGCGAGTTAGCAAAGCACTACGCTGCCCTTGCTGATGAAAAGATTACGGCACTGATTAAGAGTAAAGAACTGGTGGAGATTTGCCATGACTGCAAAAAGTAAATTCAAAAGTCCTGCATTTGAGGCCATCCATAGCGCGGCTTCTGGATTATTCAGCGTCGATGCCATCCCACAGGAAACGATGCGCAACTTTGATAAAGCGTGCCTTAATAACGTGGACGATCTACAACCTATTGAAATTAAAGCATTGCGCGAGAAGCTGAACGTCAGCCAACCCGTTTTTGCCAGCTACCTGAATACCAGTGTGTCAACGGTGCAGAAATGGGAAAGTGGCGTAAAGCGCCCTAGTGGCTTGGCGCTGAAATTGCTTACTGTGGTGCGGAAGCATGGGTTGAAGGTGTTGGTTTGATTTCGAACTGCTAACAAAACCGAGTTGATGCGAATAACGTCAATCCCCACATAGCAGGCATGACACGAAAAATCATCAGTAAGCAGCTCTGGAAATCCTGACAGCCACTTCTGCCGCCCCAACCGCCTTCGTCACGGGGTGGCCGCCCACGCCTTGATGACGATGCCGTTCTCAACGGTATTCTGTTTGTCCTTACGACTGGGATACCCTGGGAGGAGTTGCCCCAGCCGCTGGGTTTTGGCAGCGCAATGACGTGCTGGCGTCGCCTACGCGACTGGCAAGCTCAAGGCATCTGGCTGCGACTTCACGTGGCTCTGCTGACCCGGCTACACCAAGCGGGTCACATCGACTGGAGCAGAGCACGCCTCGATGGCGCGAGCGTAGCCTGCCCCCGGGGGGCCAGGAAACAGGACGTAACCCGACAGACAGAGGAAAGCTGGGCAGTAAACGACACATCGTGGTGCAACGTCAGGGCATACCACTCGCCGTGCTTGTCTCTGGAGCCAGTCGCCATGACCCGATAATGTTTGAGCCATTGTTGGATGCCCTCCCGGCGTTAGCAGGCAAGAGAGGGCGACCACGATATCGGCCTGACAAGCGACACGCAGACAAGGGGTATGATTTTCGCCGTTGCCGGGATTATCTGAGGCGACGGGGAATCAAGGCCCGTATTGCCCGGCGAGGCATGGATAGCCATGACCGCTTGGGTCGTTATCGCTGGGTTGTAGAGCGAACTCATGGCTGGTTAGCGGGTTTTGGCAAGCTGGGTATTCGTTTCGAACGGCGGCTGGATACCCATCTTGCATTGCTGACGCTGGCTTGTACTGTTATCTGCTTGCGCTTTGTTGAACGGTTTTGTTAGCGGCTCTTAATCATTGAACTCAACGTCAATTTTAGCTAATTTAGCTAAATTATCTAGCATGTCCACGGGTGCCTGTCTTTATGAACGAAAACGAGATTTATCACCGTATTCAGCAGGCGCTGGCCAGTGCGCCGCGTAACCGGTACACCGTCGAGCTGCATCTGCAAATGATCAAATATGCCGACGAACTGGAACACATTACGGCGAAAGCCTTTTGCGAAGGCACTGGCCTGAGCCAGAGCCTCGGCACTGAATTCAGCAAAATGCGTAACTTAACCCGTCGGCTGAAAGCCGCCGGACTGAACACCGATCTGCTGTAATCGTTTACAGCACAGAATCGCGCGAAACGAGATATTTAATGGCTATCAAAAAAACCGAACTCTATTCCTCTTTATGGGCAAGCTGCGACGAACTGCGCGGTGGGATGGATGCCAGCCAGTACAAGGACTATGTACTGACCCTGCTGTTTATGAAGTATGTGTCCGACAAATATAAGGGCGATCCCTACGGGATGATCGTGATCCCGAAAGGGGCCAGCTTTGACGATATGGTCGCGCTGAAGAACGATAAAGAAATCGGCGATAAAATTAACAAAATCATCCGCAGGCTGGCGGAAGAGAACGATTTGAAAGGCGTTATCGACGAGGCCGACTTTAACGATGAGGACAAGCTCGGCAAAGGTAAGGAGATGATGGATCGCCTGACCAAGCTGGTTGGTATCTTCGAGGGGCTGGATCTGTCCGGCAACCGGGCCGATGGCGACGATCTGCTGGGCGATGCCTATGAGTACCTGATGCGTCACTTTGCCACCGAATCCGGTAAAAGCAAGGGGCAGTTCTACACGCCTGCGGAGGTCTCGCGTATTCTGGCGAAGGTGATCGGCATTACGCCCGATACGCCACAGGATGCCACGGTCTACGACCCCACCTGTGGCTCCGGTTCGTTGTTGCTTAAAGTCAGCGATGAAACCCGACGCGGGCTGTCGATATTCGGGCAGGAGATGGACAACGCTACCAGCGCGCTGGCGCGGATGAACATGATCCTGCATAACAACGCCACCGCTAAAATCTGGCAGGGCAATACCCTGAGCGATCCACAGTGGAAAGTGGCCAACGGCAAACTGAAAACCTTCGACTTCGCCGTGGCGAACCCGCCGTTTTCCAATAAAAACTGGACCAGCGGGCTGGATCTGAAGAGAGATCCGTTTGAGCGCTTCGTCTGGGGCGTTCCACCGGAGAAGAACGGCGATTATGCCTTTCTGCTGCACATCATCAAGAGCCTGAAAAGCACCGGCAAAGGGGCGGTGATCCTGCCACACGGCGTGCTGTTCCGCGGTAACGCCGAAGCGAATATCCGCGAAAACCTGATCAAGCAAGGCTATATCAAAGGCATTATCGGCCTACCGGCTAACCTGTTTTACGGTACCGGCATCCCGGCGTGCATTATCGTGATTGATAAAGAGCACGCCCACAGCCGCAAAGGCATTTTTATGATCGATGCCAGCCGGGGCTTTATCAAAGATGGCAACAAGAACCGCCTGCGTAGCCGGGATATTCACCGCATCGTGGATGTGTTTAACCATCAGCGAACGCTGCCCGGCTACAGCCGGATGGTGCCATTAAGTGACATCGCCGGGAATGATTACAACCTGAATATCCCCCGCTATATCGACGGCGGCGAGCCGGAAGATTTGCACGATCTGAGCGCCCATTTACAGGGCGGTATTCCGGCGCGCGATGTGGATGCCCTGCAGGATTACTGGCGGGTATTTCCTGCCCTGCGCGACGTGCTGTTTACCGACGATCGCCCCGGCTACTGTCGGGCGCAGGTCGAAGCCCAACAGGTTAAACCGACCATTCTGGCGCATCAGGAATTTAAGGATTTTTCCACCCGCAGCCTGCTGCCGTTTAAGGCGTGGGTGAAAGAGGCGGCACTGAATGAGATCGGTAAGGGCGATAAACCCAAGGCGCTGATCCACGATATCAGCGAGATGCTGCTGGCGCAGTATGCCAACAGCGAGCTGCTGAATAAATACAGCGTGTACCAGATCCTGATGGACTACTGGGCCGACACCATGCAGGACGATGTCTACGTGATCATGCAGGACGGCTGGCAAGCCGCCGCGCACATTCGCGAACTCCAGCCGGTGAAAGGTAAGGATGGCAAAAACGTCTGGAAAGAGGCGCATGATTTTGAGTTTGACAAGCGGCGCTACAAGGCCGACGTGCTGCCCCGTTCTTTGGTGGAGATTCGCTGTTTCCCGCAACAGCTGGAGGCGCTGAACCGCGCACAGGAGCGCAGTGAAGAAGCCAGCCGTCAGTTAGCCGAGTTTATCGAAGAGCAGACCGGGGAAGAGGATCTGCTGGCCGAGGCGAAGAACGACAAGGATAAGGTGACGCAAAAGCTGGTCAATGCCCGCCTGACAAAATTGAAGAAAACCACCGCCGATCCGGATGAGCTGGCGGCGCTGACCCGCTGCCTGGCGCTGATTAAAGCAGAGGCCAATGCGAAAAAAGCGCTGAAAGTCGCACAGGATGCGCTGGATCGCGCGGTGTTTAAACAGTATCCCACGCTGGACGAACCGGCGATCAAGGCGCTGGTGGTGCAGGACAAATGGCTGGCGACGTTGCAGGCCGGGATTAAGGCGGAGATTGAGCGCATCACCCAGCAACTGGCGGAGCGCGTAAAGGAGCTGGAAGAGCGTTATGCCGAGCCGTTACCGGCGCTGGAGGCGTCCGTTGAAGCGTTAAGCAAGAAGGTGGCCGGGCATTTGCGGGCGATGGGGCTGGTGTGGTGATGGCTATGGTGGATTTGGTGGTGGATAAACAGCGGTCGGGCGCGGCGAGAAAAGGCGTGCCTGCGGGGTTTAAGTTGACTGAGGTGGGGGTTATTCCTGAGGATTGGGAGTGCGTACCGTTAATGTCAGTCGGTGAAACATTTATTGGGCTGACATACTCCCCTAATGATGTAAAAGACTTTGGAACCTTAGTATTAAGGTCATCCAATATTCAAGATGGTCAACTAGCGTTTGAGGATAATGTTTATGTTCAAATGCAACTTCCTAATCGGGTTATTACAAAATCTGGAGATATTTTAATTTGCGTCCGAAACGGTAGCAGGCAACTAATTGGGAAATGCGCTTTGATTGACGCTCGAACAGCTGGTTCAGCCTTTGGTGCATTTATGTCTTTATATCGTAGCCCTTTGGCTCCTTATGTTTTTTATCAACTCCAATCTAATTTAGTTCAAAGGCAAATTGCAGAAACCCTGGGTGCGACGATAAATCAAATAACAAACAAAGATTTATCAAATTTCAAAATAGCAGTGCCTCGTAATAAAGATGAATATATCGAGATTTCCGATAAATTGGCAAGCATCGACGGTTTAATTATTGACCTGAAAAAAATAGTCAATAAAAAACAAGCTATCAAAACAGCCACTATGCAACAACTGCTGACGGGGAAAACCCGTTTGCCGCAGTTTGCATTGCGAGAAGATGGGACGGTTAAGGGGTATAAAAAGAGTGAACTAGGGGAAATACCAGAAGATTGGTCTATTGAAAATTTCTCAACGCTGGCAACACTGAGAAATGAAAGAATTAACCCAAGAACAAAAGATATTGAATGTTTATGTATTGAGCTTGAGCACATTATTTCAGAGTATGGTCAGTTAAATGGTTTCACTGAAACATCAGGCACATCATCAATAAAGAATGTTTTTTCGCCAAATGATATTCTTTTTGGAAAATTACGCTCCTATCTGAAAAAATACTGGAAGGCCACACAAAGCGGCGTTTGCTCTACTGAAATATGGGTATTAAAAACTGAGCTTCATAAAGCAATACCAGAGTTCATTTTTCAGACGGTTAAAACTGACCGCTTTGTTCAAACAGCATCCGAAGCTTATGGTACTCATATGCCACGCGCTGACTGGAAAATAATCAAAGAACTTCAAGTGGCAACACCATCCATTGAAGAACAAATCGCCATCGCCACCATCCTCTCCGATATGGACAAGGAGATTCAGACCTTGCACCAGCGTCTGGACAAAACCCGCCAGCTTAAACAGGGGATGATGCAGGAGCTGTTAACCGGGAAAACCCGCTTAATATAGAAGGGAACGCACATGGCTTATGATTACAGCGCCAACCTCAACCCGGAAAAAGCCCTGATCTGGCGCATTGTCCATCGGGATAATATCCCGTGGATACTGGACCACGGTCTGCACTGCGGCAACAGCCCGGTGCAGGCGGCAAACTGGATCAATATCGGCAACCCGGAACTTATCGGCAAACGCGCCGGGCATCCGGTGCCTGTCGGTATGGGCGGGACGCTGCATGACTACGTGCCGTTTTACTTTACCCCCTTTTCGCCGATGCTGATGAATATCCACAGCGGGCGTGGCGGCATTACGCAGCGCCCCAATGAGGAAATCGTCATTCTGGTCAGCAACCTGCGAAACGTGGCGGCGCAGAACATCCCCTTCGTGTTTACCGACAGCCACGCCTACTATAACTGGGTCAACTACTACACCCGTCTGGACGATCTGAACCAGATCGACTGGTCTATCTTACAGGCGCGGGATTTCCGTCGCGATCCGGACGATCCGGCGAAGTTTGAACGCTATCAGGCCGAGGCGTTAATCTGGAAGCACTGCCCCATCACACTGCTGGTCGGGATGATTTGTTACAACGATGGCGTCAGGTTACAATTAGAGCAGTGGCTGTCGCAACGTAATCTGACAATGCCCGTTCACGCACGGGCCGGGTGGTACTTCTCATGATCACATATACACAAGGCAATTTACTGGACGCGCCCGTGGAAGCACTGGTGAATACGGTGAATACCGTCGGTGTCATGGGTAAAGGCATCGCGCTGATGTTTAAAGAGCGCTTCCCCGACAATATGAAAGCCTATGCCGACGCCTGCAAACAAAAGCAGGTGATGACCGGCAAGATGTTTATTACCGAAACCGGCGAGCTGATGGGGCCACGCTGGATCGTCAACTTCCCTACCAAGCAGCACTGGCGCGCCGACTCCCGCATGGCGTGGATCGAAGACGGTTTGCAGGACTTGCGCCGCTTTTTGATCGAAGAAAACGTGCAGTCCATCGCCATTCCCCCGCTGGGCGCGGGCAACGGCGGCCTGAACTGGCCGGATGTCCGGGCGCGGATTGAATCTGCGCTGGGCGACCTTCAGGACACGGAAATCCTGATTTATGAGCCTACCGAAAAATACCAGAACGTCGCCAAGAGCAGCGGCGTAAAAAAGCTCACCCCCGCCAGAGCGATGATCGCTGAACTGGTGCGCCGCTACTGGGTGCTGGGTATGGAGTGCAGCCTGCTGGAAATCCAGAAGCTGGCATGGCTGCTACAACGCGCCATTGAACAGCACCAGCAGGAGGACGTGCTAAAACTGCGGTTTGAGGCGCACTATTACGGCCCCTATGCTCCTAACCTGAACCATCTGCTTAACGCGCTGGACGGTACCTATCTGAAAGCCGAAAAGCGTATCCCGGACAGCCAGCCACTGGATGTGATCTGGTTTAACGATCGGGAAAAAGAACACATCAACCTCTGGCTGAACAGCGAAGCCAAAGCGTGGTTGCCAGCGCTTGAGCAGGTCAGCCAGTTGATTGACGGTTTTGAATCGCCGTTTGGTCTGGAGCTGTTGGCGACCGTTGACTGGTTGTTGACCCGGGGACAATGCCAGCCGACGCTGGACTCGGTGAAAGAGGGGTTGCATCAGTGGCCTGCGGGAGAACCTTGGGCCAGCCGTAAGATAAAGCTGTTTGACGATAAGAATCTGCAATTCGCCATTAACCGCGTGATGGAGTTTCATTGCTGAAAATTAGCCTGTCCCAGCAGGCGTCATTGTTGCAGTCAGACTGGATGCGGACAGCGCGGAAAAACCGGAGCGTACACGCAGTACGTGAGGATTTTGAGCACTGCCCAAGTCCAGTTTGGCAAGTAAAATAGCCTGGTGGGACAGGCTCTAAGGAGAGCGCCTTTTGAGCACCATAGGCCAGCGCGAACGCGCCACGCAAGAGCGTCTGATTCAGTTTTTTGTTAAGGATTTAGGCTACCGCTATCTGGGCCGCAGCGCTGGAGATGCCGATGACAGCAATATCGACACGGACATACTGAGCGCATGGCTGAAACGGCGCGGCGTCAGCGATACCCTGATCACCCGTGTGCTTCGGCAACTGGACTCCGCCGCCGCGCTGGGCGAAGGCAAAAAGCTGTATTACGCCAATAAAGAGGTCTATCGCCTGCTGCGCTACGGCGTGAAGGAAAAGGAAGGCGCGGGCGAGCAGAATCAGACCGTATGGCTGATTGACTGGGCAAATCCTGAAGCCAATGATTTCGCTATTGCTGACGAGGTGACGGTCAACGGCGAATACAGCAAGCGCCCGGATCTGGTGCTGTACGTTAACGGCATCGCGCTGGGCGTGATTGAACTTAAACGCTCGTCAGTTCACGTCAGCGAAGGCATCCGGCAGAACCTCGATAATCAGAAGAAAACCTTTATCCGCAATTTCTTCACCACCATACAGCTGGTGATGGCAGGTAACGATACGCAGGGACTGCGCTACGGCACCATCGAAACGCCGGAAAAATATTATCTGGAGTGGAAAGAAGAGAATACCGGCATATATACGCATAAGCTCGACTTCCATTTAAGCCGCCTTTGCAGCAAATCAAGACTGCTGGATATCGTCCATAACTATATGGCCTTTGACGCTGGGGTGAAAAAACTCTGTCGCCATAATCAGTTCTTTGGTGTCGAGGCGGCTAAACAGCATATTGCCCGTCGTGAAGGTGGAATTATCTGGCATACGCAGGGATCGGGTAAAAGCCTGACGATGGTCTGGCTGGCAAAGTGGATCCGTGAAAACGTGCCCAATTCGCGCGTGTTGATTGTGACCGACCGCACCGAGTTGGATGAACAGATCGAAAGCGTGTTTATGGGCGTGGATGAAGAGATTTATCGCACCTCCAGCGGTAGCGATCTGATCGCGACGCTCAATCACCCGAACCCGTGGCTCATCTGCTCGCTGGTGCATAAGTTCGGTCGGCGTAGCGAAGCGGAAGACGCTGCGGCAACCGACGACTTCATCACTGAGTTGCAACAATCCCTGACCAAAACGTTCCGCGCCAAAGGCGACCTGTTTGTCTTCGTCGATGAGTGCCACCGCACGCAGTCCGGCAAATTGCATGACGCAATGACCGCGATTCTGCCGGAAGCCCTGTTTATCGGTTTTACCGGCACGCCGCTGATGAAGAAAGATAAAAAGAAATCAGTGGAGGTGTTCGGCCCTTATATCCACACCTATAAGTTTGATGAAGCCGTGGCTGACGGGGTGGTGCTGGATCTGCGCTATGAGGCCCGCGATATTGACCAGTATCTGACGTCTGAGAAAAAGGTCGATGACTGGTTTGAGGCCAAAACGCGCGGCCTGTCGAATTTAGCCAAGACCCAGCTTAAGCAGAAATGGGGCTCAATGCAGAAACTGCTGTCCAGCAAGTCGCGGCTGGAGCAGATCGTTAATGATATTCTGTTGGATATGGATACCCGCCCGCGCCTGATGGACGGGCGCGGTAACGCCATGCTGGTATGCAGTAGCGTGTATCAGGCCTGTAAGGTTTACGAGATGTTCAGCCAGACCGATCTGGCGGGAAAAGTGGCGATTGTAACCAGCTTTCGTCCCGATGCTGCCAGTATCAAAGGTGAAGAAACCGGCGCGGGCCTGACCGAGAAGCTGTTTAAATTCTCGACCTATCGCAAAATGCTGGCCGACTATTTTGAGCAAAGCGAAGAGAAGGTTGCCGGACGCATCGCCGAGTTCGAGCGGGACGTTAAACAGCGCTTTATTAATGAGCCGGGGCAAATGCGTCTGCTTATCGTGGTGGATAAGCTGCTGACCGGCTTTGACGCGCCGTCCGCCACCTATCTCTATATCGATAAAACCATGACGGACCATACGCTGTTTCAGGCGATTTGTCGGGTAAACCGGCTGGATGGGGAAGATAAAGAGTACGGCTATATTATCGATTATAAGGATCTGTTCCGCTCGCTGGATAAAGCGATAACCGATTACACCGCAGGCGCGTTTGACGATTACGATCGGGATGATGTTGATGGCCTGCTGAAAAATCGTCTGGAGCAGGCGAAGCTGGATCTCGACAGCGCGCTGGAGGTGGTTCGCAGCCTGTGCGAACCCGTCAAGGCACCGCGCGAATTGCAGGACTATCAGCACTATTTCTGTGGTCAGTCGGGAGAAAACCAGGCGGTATTAGGCGAAAAAGAGGCGCTGCGCCTTTCGTTCTATCAGAATGTCGCCCGCCTGCTGCGCGCTTACGCCAGCCTGGCGAATGAAATGCAGGAAGCGGGTTATACCAATGAGGAGGTGGAAAGCATTCGCGCCGAAGTCGCTAAATTCGAGAGACTGCGCTACGACATTAAACTAACCAGCGGCGATCTGCTGGACATGAAGCGCTTTGAGCCCGCCATGCGCCACCTGCTGGATATGTATGTTCGCGCCGACGGTAGCGAAGTGCTGATGGATTTCGAAGAGTTAAGCCTGATTGAGCTGATTGTTGAAAAAGGCGCAGCAGCAACTGCTGCTCTGCCGGACGAGATCCGCAATAATCAGGATGCGATGGCAGAAACCATCGAAAACAACGTGCGTAAAACCATCGTGGATGAAAACCCGGTGAACCCAAAATACTACGGGCGCATGTCGCTGTTGCTGGATGAACTGATTACCCTTCGCCGCCAGAATGCGCTTGATTATCAGCAGTATCTGGAGCGTATCCGGGATTTGAGCAAGCAGGTTATCCGCCCAGAACAAACCAACGGAGCATCCTATCCAGAAACGATGGATACGCAGGCAAAGCGGGCATTTTATGATAACTTCGGCCATGACGAGGTGCTGGCAACCCGTATTGATACGACAATCCGCTATACCAAAAAAGCAGACTGGATTGGCGATCGTTTTAAGGAACGAGAGCTTGCCCGTGCACTGCGTGAAGAAACCGCCAGTTATAACGTCAATATTGATGACGTTCTTGAGCTTGCCCGTAAGCAAAAGGAATACCACTGATGCCGGTCATGCAGATAGGCACGCTGCGCTTGCAGGTTAACCGTAAGGCAATTAAGAACTTGCATATCAGCGTCCTGCCGCCTGACGGCAAAGTCCGCGTTTCAGCCCCGGAACACATGACAGAAACGGCGATACGGATGGCGGTCGCTTCCCGCTTTCGCTGGATCCGAAAACAACAGCAGGATTTCGCCAGACAGCCACGCCAGTCCGAACGGGAAATGGTCAGCGGAGAATGCCACTATCTTTGGGGTCGTAAATATCGTTTGTTTGTGATCGAGCGTCAGGGACGTCATGAGGTGAAAATTGCGGGAAATAATAAACTCCAGCTTTATGTTCAGCCAGGAACCAGCAACGAAAATAAGGCACTGGTATTAACCGACTTTTATCGGCATGAGTTGAAACGGCAGGTCGCTAAATTACTGCCCGAATGGCAGGACAGAACCGGTGTTTCCGCGACGTTCTGGGGCATTAAAAAGATGAAAACCTTTTGGGGCACCTGTAATACCACCACAAAGCGAGTCTGGCTCAATCTGGAGCTGATCAAGAAACCACCTGAGTGTCTGGAGTATATTCTGGTGCATGAACTGGTTCACTTACTGGAGCGTCATCATAATGAGCGCTTCCGTCTACATATGGACCGCTTGATCCCTAACTGGCGCGAGCGGCGAGATTTGCTCAATAAGATGCCGCTGGCGTTTGAGGCGTGGGAGTATTGACCACCGGTATACCGTTGGGCGCCTTGTCCCTCTTCATATTACCGGAGGGGGCGGTGGTTGCCATTGCGGGCAATTGCTACAGTCACCTATAAGGCGTCACTCCAGAGGCCTTTGAACGGACCTCGTCGGGAGGACAGAATTTGTCTATGGTTTTGGGAGCAGTCCAATCCAAAAATAGCATAGGTTGAGAGGTGGCTGAAGGCGCGACCTCCTTCAGCCATCGTGATTGTTTAACGCAAAGTAGAAGTATCGGTGATACGCACGTAGATGTTCCCATCCTTCTGCATATCGGTGGTGACGGGTACCTCGTTACCGTTAGTGATCAATACGGTGCCACGATAGAACTCGGTGCCTTCCACCCGGTTCAGCTCCATGGTCTTGACACAGGATCCTTCAATGCGGTTATCGTGCATGATTTCCGTCACCAGTTCGCAGGTGCGGGTTTTCACCTGCTGATTGGAGTCCTTGGCCTCATCCGCCAGGCTGATCAGCACCATTACCACGATGGATACGCACCAGAGCAGAAACAGGGGATGTTTGGCCCGGCTGTCCAGAGTGTCGCGTTTCCACAGATAGACCGGTGACAGCAGCCACCACCAGAATGAGGGAGACTTCACCCCGGCCTGTTTGCGTTGCTTACGGTCGGTGTAAACATAAAAAATGCAGCTGCCGAGGCTGGCGGGCCCGATGATTGCCGGGTTAATCCAGATACCAATTATAGATAAAATAAGCGGAACCATGATCAGGCTCAGGGCATTTATATCTGATTTATTGAAATTGAACATAACGTGTTTCCTTTTGCATTTTAACCACACCAAATAGCGCCTTTCGGCATATGTAAAGCGAACTAAGATAAATTTATCGTTTTTAGTACTGCGGATATTGCCTGACTTATCGTGCGCTGTATAAAATTAGTCCACGGGTCGCGTGGTGTTGGCATTTTATACAAATTCATGCATTTGCTCTGTATCTCAATTGGCAGGATGCAACGATACGGAGCGGGGATTAACGATTAATTAAGTGTTGGATGGGGCATCCGCACAAATAAGATAACAAGCAATGATTTATTTTATAATACAAATGATTTTATCACGGTCGAGGTTCTTCTTAAAGAAAAAGAAAGCCTTACATTCTATTCACATTATCGCCACGATGGCCTGCAAGAATTGGAAAAGAAAGTCAGGCGATTAAATGGGAATAGCGTGTTAACGTTACAGCGTAAACCCGCTTGATATCCATATATTCTTGATGTTTTTTTAACTTTTACCCATCAGAGCATACACTTGCTGCATCCGGCGATTGAGGGATCCGGGGGCGCTCGCCGAGTCTTTGGCGTGTCAGCATGTGGTTGCCAATGAGGAGCCGGTCACCTGATGCAATCGGTGGCAGAAAGGAGTACAAAGCGGCTACGGGTAGGCTGCAAGCCGGATATCAGACGCCGACAGAAGCGACGGTGTTGATGGTGCTGGATGCGTTTGCAGAGCTCTGGGACGAAAAATATCTGCAGATCAGCACAAGCTGGCGTATCGATCGGGAAGATCTCAATGCGTTATTCAGCTATCTGTAAAGCTATCTACAGCATACGTAGCGGCGGATCGCGGGTGAGTCCGGGCAGCACAGTGGAGCACTCATCATGGTAAAAATGGAATCAATCAATCCCCTATGCCGTTCGCCGCGTCAGGCAAAGTACGTTGTTTTAACATGGTGGTCGTGATGGTCAGGTCAGAATGGCGCTGAGATCCTCCCCGTGATGAAGCTACAGGCGGCTCGCTTCAAGCCTGAATCACCTCATCGCGTAATCCACGGTTAATGATGGCGCTATTGTCGGTGCACCAGTGGATAATACGGATCCTCTGCTTTGCTACGGGACACACTGTGTTGCAGGGTGGTCGCTGATCTGATCCTTCAACCCGGCAAAATTTTGACCTGTTCAGCAAAGCCAGTGGGTGATAATAGTGGAACGGTATCTATGAGTTACACGGTAAGTGGTGCATGTGATGATCCTGTAGGGGCTATTTTTTCAAAGTTATTTGTCTTAATGAATACCACAAACGTTCTTTATCACTGTTTTTTAAGTGGTGTTGATTAAGCCTTTTCATAAAGTCAGTTTTGTCGGTAAACCGCTCGCCCCTGGTCAGTTTCGTTCTGACACCGGTAAGAATATTGGTATTTAAGACGCTGATTTGTTCTCTTACCTGCTCTAGAGACTCAGGTTGCCAATCTTTTTCCGGTATAGATAACCAGTCAGCACGATAGCGGTACTGAATCGCTTTAGCTGCATCCATTTGTGCCTGTATAAAGGACTTTACCGACTCGCCATCCAACCCCAACTGTTTTGCCTCGTTCACGGTGTTTGCTAATACTTTATCCTCCTGAGATAAATCCTCAATGGCAAGGTGGTTATTTGCTTTGTATCCTGCAACGTCCTTCATATAAGACAAGCGCTGATTAATCAATGCAACTACGTCTTCCGTGTTGATTGCTTCAGCCAATGCGGTGGTGGAAAAAAATAACCCAGCAAAAACAAGCAGTTTTCTTGATGTTTTACTGTTCACTTAACCTCTCCTCTTTTATTGGTAAACCGGTTCATCTGTGTGATTAATGCTGAATTCCACAAGGAATTATCTCCCGATATGTTACTGTATAGCCTATTCATAATCGTTTGTTTTATGGACTTCACTTCCATAAATGTCATGATCTGTATACCCTCCGCGGTGCAGGGTTACCGGCCGAACATAAAATCGGTTATTGCGGGTACAGAAAGTTGCCGTTAATGAGGTTGGAGCACGCCAGACTGCGCTCAGGATGCTCTCTCAGGCGCGCTGTATAAGTCAAACCACATGTGAATAAATGATAAGATTTATCCACATGCAGGGCGCTCAGATTTTTGGGATGTAATTACTTTTCCGGGAAATATTTTTCTACCAGCGCATAGAGAATTGCCGTTGTTTCAGCATCAGCGCCACCATCATAATTTTTTTGTCGGAAGTGAAGCTGAAATGCACGGATTAAATTTCTGTATCCACTTTCTTTTCCTGCATCTGAAGTATCATATCCGTATGTTTTTAACTTGGCAATAATATCTGCTTTAGCTGGCAGCGATTTGCTGAACTGCGCCAGATAGTGCTGCATGGTCGACTCTTCATACCATGCGCCGATGCCTGCTTCATAAAGCGCTTTCCACGGGAAAGCCGCCCCGGGATCGCTTTTTCTCCCTGGGGCAATATCGCTGTGCCCGACAATATTCGTAGGCGTAATATCGGGATATCTCTGCAGAATATTGGCGGCCAGCTCTTTAATTGCTGCAATTTGTGTTGGGTTATACGGCGGGAATACAAATACGTTATTATTGTCAGTCGCCAGATTAACTATCTCAATACCGATGGCCGTGTCATTCAGATTAGTACGTCCAGCCCATGAGCTGCTACCTGCATGCCAGGACCGCTCATTTTCATCAACCAGATTGAAAATACGCATATCGTTAAAACCGGCATCGATATACGTTTTTTCTGAAGGGTCAGGAATAAGATAGTGGGCGCTGACGGAAGATCCGGTCAACGCGGCAACTGACGCCTTAAAATTAATAGCGGTGTAATGCATAACCAGGAAGCGAACACGGCGGTTGAAACTTTTCACCGATCGATAGCTATTATAATCAATGGAATACATAGCAAACTCCTTTTTTATAGTATAAGCCAGTAATACCAGTATGTATGACAACAAAATGTATACAAGGTTGATATAGACGTGATCCCGGGGGCATTTTTGTGGCGTAATTTGTGGTCATTGTTAGTGGGGGGGAAAAGCCAGGCGTATCTCAATAACCACGCAGCACCGGCGTTCACCTGGGGGAGTTCAGCCCGCATTGCACGGTCTGGTCAAACGCCAAATCCCCCTCCAACCTGGGCGATGCCGCCCGGCGCAGCCGTTTATGATAGGGGCGCGGCGACTGATGCGTGAAAACGACCTGCCAACCCATGATGAAAATCATGCCAGATCGCTTATCGTCATGTTATTGCGTCAAGGCGGTATGAGCGTCAGCGAGGTTACAAACATCGTCTGTGCTGCCCGCTTACCTGGTGGAATATGAACATGAGGAGACGCGGCTTGTCACCGGGCAGGGTATCGGGCGAGCGCGGCCTTTGGGGGAGGCTGGCCATGCGGTGTTTGATCCGGGTGCAGCCGATATCAACCATATTGACCTTAAGCCAAACATTGGCGCGGATGGGATGCACAAAGGGCAACAGAGACGCATCGTCATGCAGGGGCAGACCCAGACGCATTATCAGGGCGGCGCATTCGGGCCGGGCCGCGTTCACGACGTTGGCGATAGCAGCAGGATCCTGATCGAGTTATTCAGTTGTCGGGGACATGCTGTGAGCATACCGGCGCGCGCAAACCCCTGGACAGCGATTGATGGCTGCGCCATGTATAAAAGCCGCATGGTGGAGCGACGGCGGGAGCGAAACGCGGGGTTCCGGTTGCTGTTCCCTGTAATGCCTTCGCCGTGGCGGAATCCGGTAAAACGGCTGTGGCCGTCGCAATGTGAGACCCGCCAGCGTCGTTACATGTGGCCATTACTGTACGTGCACATCAGTTGATGCATACCCCGGATAAGCAGCATGGCCGGGTAAGCGCGCCGTGGTATTGGGCGCAGCGATTCAGGGTGTCGGATAGCCGCCCCCGGCCGACGGCAAAATCCCCGGGAGCCTGTGGGTTCCCGGGATAATACGGTTGACGGGGCGACAGCATATCAGGCCCCGATCACGCCGCCATCCTCACGGGTGATCATCATGATGGTGGAGCGGGGTAGGCTGTTGCCACCATCGGGGAAGTGGGATGGCGCGCCTTCTTCACCGGGATGCTGTACCCCAACAAACATGGTTTTGTAATCGGGAGAAAAGGTTAACCCGGTCATCTCGCAGGCGATGGGGCCGGTCAGGAAGCGCTTGACCTCTCCGCTCATCGGATCGCCGCACAGCATTTGGTTATTGCCCTGTCCGGCAAAGTCCCCCTGGTTGGAGTAGTTGCCATCGGTCTGGATCCACAGGCGACCCGCTTTATCAAACCCGATGCCGTCAGGGCTGTTAAACATGTTTTCGGCAGAGATGTTGTTACTGCCGGCATAGGGGGTGCCCGGATGAACCGTTGGGTTTCCGGCGAGCAGGTAGAGATCCCAGGTGAAGTGTTCAGCGGTGTGATCGCCCCCGGCAGGCATCCAGCGTACTATCTGGCCGTAATGGTTGGCGGCGCGTGGGTTGGGGCCGCCGACGGGTTGCCCCTCTTTGCCGCGGTTTTTGTTGTTGGTCAGGGTGCAGAATACGTGTTGGTTGTTGGGGTGTATGGCGACCCACTCTGGGCGATCCATGGTTGTCGCGCCGACCTGTGTGGCAGCGCGGCGGGCAAAGATCAGGACTTCGCCCTGGTCGTTAAAACCGTTTTCCGGGGTCAGGCCATTCTGGCCGAAGGTGAGTGCAATCCAGCGCCCGTTGCCTTTGAGTTCGTTTTCATCCATGTCGAATTGGGCGACATACAGCGTGCCGTGGTCCAGCAGATTGCGGTTGGCGGCGTCGTTGCCCGGTTGGTAGCGCTGGTGTGATACAAATCGGTACAGGTGTTCGCCGCGTTCGTCGTCGCCAAGGTAGATAACGACACGGCCGTCTTTATTGAGGGTTAGCGCGGCGTTTTCATGTTTAAACCGGCCCAGTGCGGTGCGCTTTTGCGGCACTGATTGCGGATTGTGAGGGTCGATTTCCACAACCCAGCCAAAGCGGTTGGGCTCCTGCGGGTTTTGGGTAACATCAAAGCGGGCATCGTGTTGATGCCACCGATAAATGCTGGGGGCAGCGGCAATGCCGTAGCGGGTATGGTCGGCGGTAACGCTACCCTGCCGGTCGGAGCCGAAGAAGTCATTGAAGTTCTCTTCGCAGGTCAGGTAGGTACCCCACGGGGTTTGACCATTGGCGCAGTTATTACACGTTCCCAGCACATGGAGACCGCTGGGATCGTCCTGGGTTTTCAGTAAGTCGTGTCCTGCCGCCGGGCCGGTCATCATCATTTTGGTGTATGCCGTGATCCGGCGGTTACGCATGCCCTGGCGGTCTACGCTCCACTGGCCGTTGTTGCGTACGATCTCAACCGTGGTTACCCCAACCGCCGCCTGTGCCTTGCGCACATCTGCTGCGCTCATCGCTTTACCCTGATGGTCAAAGAGATACTCATAGTTGGTGTATTCGTTGTTGATGGCCAGCACGGCGCGGTCATCGCTGATGGGGAAGAAGCTCATCCCGTCGGTATTGTCGCCAAACTGACGTTCTTGTGCTGCGGCATCCTGCGCTTCTGGCCGGGTGAACTCCGGTGCATCTGCAAAGATAGGGTCGCCCCATGAGATCAGCGGCGTGGCGCGGTAGCCGGGGGGGACAATGATGCTGTCTGCGACGGAGGCGGCAATGGGGGTAAAGTTCAGGAGGGGGGACTGAGTCAGCGCCGCCACGGCGTTGGCGACAGGATTTAGGGCTAAAAAGGCCCCGGCGCTGGCGGCGGCGCTGCCCGCCAGAAAGTGGCGGCGTGAGAGCCGGGCGCTGATCATTTCACTGAACTGGGAGTCCTGCCGGTCATCTTTACACATTGATATGCTCCTTTGCTGTTTTTGACGCGTTCCTGCGGGGTTGCCAGGTAATGCAAATGTTGCGCAAGGATAGCCTGCCAAGATGACGGTAAAATGAATTTTATGTTTCTAAGGTGTATATTGGTTGTTATTTTTTAACGTGATGATATGTATCTAAATTATCCATGTGCTGTATGTGTAAACGCCCCAGCGATATCATCGGCGGGGCGTTTTTCCCAACGCGGGAAGTGGGCAGATCAGCGTACGATAATGCCCGGCAGGATGCTGCTCGCGCCGACGTCGGCGTCGCTGAGGGTGCCAGAGTCAACGTGGTTAACCCCGGCGCTGCCGCGTTCTCATGCGGCATCAGGGGCGGGGAGCGGGGTCTGCCTCGCCATCGCTCTGTACCAGTGCTATCAGGGTGCAGGGGGCCGCTGGCGCGCTATCGGCGCGTACGGGCTGGAGCCTTCCGCTCTCCGACAGGGTAAACAGCGGAATGACGCCCTGATGTATCGCCAGATACTCCGGCCAGCCGAAGTTTTTATTCAGGCGGGTGACCTTGATGGTGGCTCCCCTGGCGATCAGACTACTCAGTTTCCCGTAGCTGGCCTCTTGGCTGAACAGGCTTTCATGGCGGCGGAAACGCGCGCTTTCGGCACCATCGCTGCGCCCTTTCAGCGGCGATCCGGAGCGGAGAGCGAAGACCTTCTCATCGCCGAGGATATGGCCGAAGTGGTAGATGGCCAGAGCGTTCTGGTGGCGGTTGGGCGACAGGGCGAACATCTGCGCTGTCTCGCCGAGATTGAGGTAGTTTTCCGCATGCTCGGAATAGGCGTGGCCGTAATAGGCGGGGATCCCCTCCATGCGTGCCTGGCGGTAATACTCCCAGCTGCTGTCGCTGACGATGACGGGGATCTCAAGCTTAATCAATGCCTGAGCCAGCATACGGGCGACGATATTGGCGCCGATGATCAGCACGCCGCGCGGCCTACGCTGTTGGACGCGCAGCAGGCGGGCCACGAGGCGGCTGGTCAGGCTCTGCAGGATGACGGTACCGATGATAATGGCGAAGACCACCGTCACCAGGCGCCCGGCATCGGGGTAGCCGCTGCGCTGCAGCGTCAGGGCAAAGAGGGCGCTGACGGCCGCGGCGACGATGCCGCGCGGTGCGATCCAGCTGAGTAATAGCCGCTCGCGCCAATGCAGCGAGGATCGCCAGGTCGAGACGGCGATGCACAGCGGTCTGGCGATGAACTGCACGACGCACAGTACCCCGATAAGCGGCCAGCCCATTTGCCAGAGCGCCGCGATATCGAGGCGCGCCGCCAGGATGATGAAGAGGGCGGAGATCAGGATGACGGAGAGCTCCTCCTTAAAGGCGAGGATGTCGCTGGTATCGACATTGCGCATGTTGGCCAGCAGTATGCCGATCACCGTGACGGTCAGTAGTCCCGACTCATCGGCGATGGCGTTTGACAGGCCGAACGCGGCCAGCATCGAGGCGAGGACCGCCAGGTTTTGCAGGTAACCCGGCACCCAGGCGCGGCGCAGGCTGACGCCGATAAGATAGCCACACGCCAGCCCGACGAGCAGACCGACCAGTACCGTGCTGCCCAGGGTCCAGAAAAGATGGCCGTAAGATTGGGCGCTTTGCTGCAGGACGATGAATTCGAAGACCAACAGCGTGAAGATGGCCCCGATGGGATCGATGATGATCCCCTCCCAGCGCAGCACCTGGTTGACGCTGGCGTTTGGGCGTACTACGCGCATCAGGGGGGCTATCACCGTGGGACCGGTGACTACGGTCACCGCGCCGATCAGCGCCGCCAACTCCGGCGGCAGCCGCAGCAGCCACCAACAGGCGAGACCGATGACGGCAAAGGTGGTCAGCATACCGATGCTGACCAGGTTACGCACGACGCCGCCCAGACCGCGGATCTCCCCCAGGCGCAGTGTTAAGGCGCCCTCGAACAGGATGATCGCCACCGATAGGGAGACCAGAGGGAACAACAGCTCGCCAAATAGCCGGTCTGGCTGTACCAGGTGGGTGATCGGTCCGAGAATAACCCCAAACAAGAGCAACAGCAGTATGGCCGGTAGACGCAGTGACCAGGCGGCCCATTGTGCCAGAAGGGCGCTTAACCCAATCAACACCAACATCAGCGGGGTAGATAACGCCATAACGATCCCTTTCTGTAGACAGCACGATTAACGGAGACGGGTATCTTTATATTCTAGCGGGTCTATTTTTAGTCATCATTTCTATATGTGTGTGGTTCTTATTATATTTATTATCTAAATTCATATTAATAATCAATAGATTGGCATCATGTTAACCATGTCGGGTTGGTCGGTGTGGTTCTGGGCGTTATTTTGTTTCATCGGCGTTGAATCTTCGTATCGCTGGCTGCCGACATAAAACTTCCGCCGATCTTAAGGTAACTTTTTCCGCCTCCTACGGGTGTAGAGATGATCCCTGATTTTTCTCTCACTCTGGAGTGTCGCCATGTTAAAGCCGATTGAAAGCCGTTCCCGTGAGCGTAAGAACCTGAGCGGGCTGTGGCAGTTTGTACCGGACGTTCAGCGCTGTGGTCACCGTGAACAGTGGTGGTGCGGGACGCTGCCGGGGGGGCGCACCATCGCGGTTCCGGGCAGTTTTAACGACCAGTTTGCCGACGCGGCGATCCGTAACCACGTAGGCGACGTGTGGTATCAGACCGAGGTGCGCGTGCCGCGCGGCTGGAACGGGCAGCGGATCGTGCTGCGCTTTGACGCGGTAACCCATGGAGCGACAGTGTGGGTGGATGAGACCCAGGTGATGGTGCATCAGGGGGGATATACCCCTTTTGAGGCGGACATCAGCGCCCTGCTGGCCGGGCGTGAGCAGGTGCGTGTCACCGTCTGCGTCAATAACGAGCTCTCCTGGCACACCATCCCGCCGGGGCGGGTCACCGAGGTCAACGGTGAGCGTCGCCTGCAGTATAGCTATGATTTCTTTAACTATGCCGGGATACATCGCCCGGTGTGGCTCTATTCGACGCCACAGGATTATCTCCGTGATGTCCGCGTGACGACCGAAATCAGCGCCGATGGGGCGCAGGGATTGGTGCACTATGCGGTTGATGCCGGTGATGTCGGCGTGCATTGCCGCCTGCTGGATGACCAGCAGCACTGTGTGGCCGAGAGCGAGGGAGACGAGGGGACGCTGACGGTCTCCAACCCACGGCTATGGCAGCCGGGGGAGGGCTATCTGTATACCCTGATGGTCTACAGCGGCGAGGGCGACGGGGCCGATGAATACGCCCTACGGGTGGGGATCCGTACCGTAGAGGTGACGGAAACTGCCTTCCTGATCAATGGCAATCCATTCTATTTTACCGGTTTTGGCCGTCATGAGGATGCGGATCTGCGCGGCAGGGGGCTGGATCATGTGCTGCTGGTGCACGATCACGCCCTGATGCGCTGGATCGGCGCCAACTCGTATCGCACCTCTCACTACCCCTATGCCGAGGAGATGTTGGACTGGGCCGATGAGCACGGCATCGTGGTGATCGATGAGACGCCGGCCGTGGGGATGATGGCCCTGCACGGCTTCACGCTGGATCTGACCTCCCGGGGGGAGAAACTGTTCTGCGAGGAGCGCATCGGCTCCCAGACCCAGCAGGCCCATCTGCAGGCGATCCGCGAGCTTATCGCCCGTGATAAAAACCACCCCAGCGTGGTGATGTGGAGCCTGGCGAACGAACCCGATGTCCGCGAGGCGGCAGCGCGCGACTACTTCGCTCCCCTGGTGCAGGCGGCACGGGAGCTGGACCCCTCCCGCCCGCTGTGCTGCGTCAACATTATGCTCTGCCCGCCGGACAAGGACACCATCAGCGATCTGTTTGACGTGCTGTGTCTGAACCGTTACTTCGGCTGGTATGTCAACAGCGGCGATCTGGCTACCGCCGGGCGTGAGCTGGAGCAGGAGCTGTCGGTATGGCATGAGCGGCACCGCAAGCCGATCATCATTACGGAATACGGGGCCGATACCCTGGCCGGACTGCACAGTCTGTATCCGGAGATGTGGAGCGAGGAGTTTCAGGCACAGTTTTTAACCACCTATCACCGGGTATTTGACCGTCTGCCCTACGTGGTGGGGGAGCAGGTGTGGAACTTCGCCGACTTTGCCACGGCGCAGGGGATCCTGCGCGCCGGTGGCAACAGGAAAGGGGTATTTACCCGCGACAGAAAGCCCAAGGCGGCGGCTTTTACCCTCAAGGCGCGCTGGACGGCGGTGCAATACGGTATGAAACCCGCGGGTGACAAAGGGGGAGCGCAATGAGTCAGTCACTGAGCTGGAGGGCGGTGATTGGCTATGGCTGTGGCGATATGGCCAATAACTTTGCCTTTGCCATGGGGGCGCTGTTTCTGCTGAGCTATTACACCGATGTGGCCGGTGTCGGCGCGGCGGCGGCGGGGGCCATGCTGCTGTCGGTGCGGATACTGGATGCCTTTATCGATGTGATCGCCGGGCGGGTGGTGGATAAGACCGATACCCGCTGGGGGAAATTCCGTCCCTATCTGGTGTTCGGTGCCCTGCCACTGATGCTGTGCAGCATACTGGTGTTTTCCGTGCCTGCCGACTGGTCGCACGACGGTAAGGTGCTCTATGCCTACGCAACCTATATTGCCCTGAATATTTGCTACAGCTTCGTCAATATTCCCTATGGTTCGCTGGCGACGGTGATGACACAGGATCCCGCGTCCCGGGCCAAGCTGGGGATGGCCCGCTCCATCGGCGCCGGACTGACCTTTGTGCTGATAGGGTTTGTGATTTCGCCGCGTCTGAGCTCCTCGACGCCGACCGAGTTACAGACCCTGTATACCCAGCTGACGCTGGTACTGGCGGTGGTCGGGATCGCACTGTATCTGTTCTGCTTTGCCAGCACCCGCGAGATTGTCCAGCGCCAGGTGGCCCAGCCATCGTTTAGGGAAAGCCTGGGCACCCTGCGTCAGAACCGGCCTCTGTTTATGCTGTGCATCTGTGCGCTGTGTACTCTGGGAGCCTCTTTCTCCGTCAGTGCGAGCACCATCTTTTATGCCCGTTACATCTTAAATGATGTGTCGCTTTTGGCGTTGTTTGTGGCCATTCAGACGCTGTTTGGCATGTTGCTGGCGGCGCCCTCGGTGCCGTTTCTGGTGCGCAGGCTGGGTAAGCGGAATACCTTTCTGGCCGGACTGCTGTTGGCCGCGTTGGGGTACCTCCTGATGTTCTTCATGGCCTCGCTGCCGGGAGTGTTGATCTCCCTTGTGGTGACCACGCTGGGGCTGAGTATCTCGATGACGGTGATGTGGGCGCTGGAGGCGGATACCGTCGAATATGGCGAATGGTGTACCGGTGTGCGTATTGAGGGACTCACCTATTCGCTGTTCTCCTTTACCCGAAAATGTGGGCAGGCTATCGGCGGCTCAATCCCCGCCTTTATTCTGGGTTACAGCGGTTATGTCGCCAATAGTGCTACCCAGAGCCCCAGTGCCCTGCTCAGTATTAAGCTGTGTATGACGCTGATCCCGGCTGTTTTGATTCTGGCCGGATTTCTGATCATGCTTTTCTACCCGCTGACCGATGCACGCTTTGCGGGAATTATCGATGAGATTAAACAAAGAAAAATACAGTCTGGGGATGACGCAGTAACACCGTAAAAATAACGTAGGGCACGCTTTCGCGGTATGACTTATCGGCAGGCTGTTTTCTGCAAAATAGCCTGCCATCACCGCAATAAATACGCCACTTTATATTATTTTCACCGGGATATAAAAATGGAAATTAAAATTAAAATAATATGCCTTGGTCTATTGGGCGCCGTGATGATGCCGCCGTTGGGCTACGCCGCCGCACCACAGGATGACGAGGACTATATCCGCCTGCGCCTGCGTAATGATCTGCGCCGGGCCGATAAGCCCAGCGCCGGGAGCGGACGGGATGTCTATGCCTGGGTACAGGGGGCGATGCTGGATGTGAACAGCCACTACTACCGCGATATTATCGGCGTCGAGGGGGGCGCCTATTATGTCTATAAACTGGGGACCCGAGCCAGTGCCTCCAGCCGTTTTTATCTGGATGGTCACGATAGCTTTGGCTATGCCCTGGGGGCGGTAAAAGTAAAACTGGGGGAGTATAGCAAACTGAAAATCGGGCGTTTCGGTACCGATGCGCTGTATGGCAGCCTGCCCTATTCCGTTCCCATGATCGATGGGGCCTCCAATCGCACGCTGCCGGTGGTCTCGGAAGGGGCAATGGGGCAGTTTGCCCTGAGCGAGCATGTCGATTTATGGATGCTGTACCGCCAGCGGGTCTTTACCGCCTTCGATGCCGATAAAGGGGTCCGTTATGAAGGGGTGCTCAACCCACTGACCGGGGAATTTGATATGCACCGTCCGCTGGGGGCGGTCGCCGCTGTTTATCGCGATGATAATGGCCAGTTTGGTGCGGGGGTATCCTACCAGTCCGATGTGGCCCTGCAGGCTTCCAGTACCCTGAAATATACCCAGCCGCTGCAGAATGACACAAAATTGCAGTACGATGCGATCCTCTACTATGCCAGCCTGGATGGGGTGAGCCGACGGGCGGGACAGCCGAATGAATCGATTATTGTCTCTGCCTCGGCGGCGTGGAGCGTGGGGCGCTGGGGATTGTCGGCGGCGTTTGAGAAAGTGATCCATAATCTGGGGTACACAGTCAATACCGATATCGGCTACCCGTTTTCCCTGTCGATGGATCGCAATTATGAGGGGATGTGGTCCTATCAACTGGGGGCCAGCTATAATCTGTTACCCAACGTGAACCTGATGTTGATGCCCATCTACACCGATGGCTGGGAGGACTCCCGGCGGAACGTGCGGGTACAGGGGCTGGGTATCATGGGGGTGCTCTCCGGGCGCATCACCTCCGGCCCGCTGGCGGGGCTGACGGCCTTTATCGCTGCCGATCGCACGCGGGAGAAACGCCAGGGCAGCCACTTGGGCGATCGTCTGAACTATTGGGATATTAAGGGCGGCATTCAGTATGACTTTGTGTTGAAGTGATGATCCGATGGCCGCCAGTCGACGGGCGGATTATCTCCCGGTACCACCAATATTACGACCATTCACTGCGTGGTGGATAGCGCAGTGAATGTGTCGTGGCGGTGCCTGGGGGATTTTAGGGAATTAATGCGCTGATGAGTTAAATAATTTTCTATCGGTGTTTTTCAGCTATTCTGTTTTAAAATGCGCCAATAGCAGCGCACAGCCTCGATTTACGCTCAGGCTCCGACGTATCCCGCGGGGGTGACTGGAAGCGCTATCGGATATATAGACGACCACTGCCCGCTTGACCACCAATAAGCCGATGCCGATATAGCCAGAGCCTAAGGTGTCAATGTTATACACGCTACACCCCGATTAAGCGTATAGGCTAAAAATAATCTAAAATAGCGCCGGGTAATATGCAGCGCGTGGACTGACTATTCTTATTTGCGTATTTGCGTATTTGCGTATTTGCGTATTTGCGTATTTGCGTATTTGCGTATTTGCGTGGGGGTGGTCTTTCTTTGTTGAATACATAGATTTTATGCTGTTAGCGCAATGTAGTGGTTAACCACAGAGACAAAAAATCATGTGGTTGGAACGTGTGGGGAAACAAAGCCCCGGAGCGTACACGCAGTACGTGAGGATGGTGAGCACGGCCCCGGACCGAAATGGAAAATCAAATAGCCTAATGGGATAGGCTCTAACTCCTTGGGTAAGTCTTCAGTTGCTGGTGTCAGGCTTCGTTATTTTGTTCAGGCCACGCACTATGGCCTGCAGCCTCGGCTACCCGGCTGTGATAGTTACGTAATGTTGGCGAACTACCAAACAGCGGTTTAACCCCGTACATTGCCGTTTCTGTTATTGAGCGGCGGTTATAATCTGTTGTCCATTGCCATCGGGTATTACTCTCGCTCAGCCGTTGATTGGCAACTACCCGGTTGCGGTCTGCATACGATTCAGCCCTGTGTCTGCACTATAGATACAGCACAGTCTGTTTTTTGAGTGCGATCTCGTTTTTGCCGCAAAGGGGCAGGGATGATAGCGGAGATACATGGGGGCACCTGCGCCGCCTCAGCGTCGGGCGGCCGCAGAGTATGGCTATCTGGGGGAGATGATGGGTTACCGGTTGGGTGGTGCGGTGCTGCTGTGTGCGCTGGCGGGAGTGGCCTGGGGTGCGGCCCCGGGCAAGAGCTATGATGTGTTCATTATTCCCGGCAGTGGGATGGCAACCCTGCTCGCACAGACTACGGCGCAGCTGGGGCAGTATCATTTAACCAGTCTGGCGGCGCAGGGATTTCAGCCCCATGTCACGCTGTATCTGGCCAAGTATGGGCCCGATGCCCTGCCGCGGCTGAAGCAGGAGGTTGCGGCACTCAGCCAGCGTCAGCAGACGTTTCCCCTGCGTCTGACCCACCTGAACCAGACGCGCGGCGACTGGCTGATGGTGGTGGTAGAGAACAGCCGGGCGCTGCAGAGCCTGTCGGATACGCTGGTGCGCCGACTCTCCCCCTATCGTGATAAGGGGGCGCCGCTGCCGGGCTGGGTGAATGCCTATCCGGAGAAGAAGGCGGCCTTTGTCCGCTATGGCAGCCCGAATGTGTTCAGCCACTTCGATCCCCACGTCACCCTGCTGGCGCAGAGTGATCATGCAGCGTTAAGCCAGTTTATGCGGTGCTATGGCCAGCGCTTTGGTACGCAAATCCTGGAGGCGGTTGGGCTGGGGATTGCGGAGACGGACGAAAATGGACAGAGCAAGGCGGTGCTGGTCCGCTACGATTTTTCCGTGCCGGGCTCGGGGAAGTAAGGCTATTGCTCAGCGGCGGACGATGCGACCGTCGTTGCCCTGGCCGTCGCGGGCCTGCTTGAGCTTTTCGGCGCCGGTGGCCTGGATCAGCCACAGCGAGGTAAAACCGCGCAGATTACCGTAGCTGTATTTGGGGTTGTTCGGCTCCAGCGGCTGGGTGACGGTCAGCAGACGTTCGCCGTCGCGGCGGCGGGTCTTATGGAATGAGACATAGATATCGTCGTCTTTCAGGTGAAACAGCACCTCCTGGGCGATGATGTCGGCGTTAATATCGTTGTCCGCCACGCTCCACAGGAACATGACGATCTTGACCGGGCCAAAGGAGCTGTCTTCCACCAGGTGGACGTTGATTTCGCTGGTCTGCAGTTTATTGCCCTTCAGCGCATCCTTAATACGCTCAACCAGAATGGCAGCCTGTGATTTGGACATGGTCGTTTCCTTAAATGGTGAAAATGGCCGGGCCTGGGCGGGGATCCGCCCGCCCCACGGCGATACATGATTATTTTATCGGCTTTTTTATCGATGATTTTATCGGGCGCCCGCCCGCGGCGTGCGTCGCCGAACGGTGGGTGTTTTCCCGCAGGGGTTGACGCGGCGTGGACAATCCCTATTAACAGTCTACCGCAGACACCGCCAGAGTGGTATCACCCCGGGCGGTGCGGATGGGCTTTAGCTGAGGGATAAAAACGCCTACTATATTCGCCCCGCGTCAACGGATGTGACGAAAAGCGACAGCGACGCCGTTGTCTCCCTCGTCCCCGACTGCGGTCTGGTGGCGCCCGCTCCTGCGGCGGCCGTCATACCCTGCCAATAATAAAGGTGATAATGATGGGTGTTTCTCAAAGGATTAAAGGTTGGGCTGCGGCCTGTTTGCTGGCCGTTTCCTGCGTGGCTTCGCCGGCGTTTGCCGCGCAGTCCGGTAAGGATATGAGCATTTGGTTTGACGTCGGCGGTCCGGTGGGCGAGTCCTACGTGACGGTGGTGCAGAATGGGGCCAAGCAGGCGGCCGAGGATCTGGGCGTCGATTTGCGTCTGGTTTACTCCGACTGGCAGCCGCAGAAGATGATCGAAAACTTTAAGCAGGCGCTGGCGGCCAAGCCGACCGGCATCGTGGTGATCGGCCTGCCGGGCGATACTGCCTACCAGCCGCTGATCAAGGAGGCCATCGATAAGGGGATCCTGGTGACCTCTATCGACACCGAGCTGCCGGGCACCATGGCAGCCGAGCAGAGCAAGGGTTTTGGCTACGTTGGTGATAACAACGCGGTGCGCGGTCTGCGCCTGGCCAAAGAGGCGGTGCGCCGCAGCGGGCTGAAGGCGGGCGATCGTGCGCTGGTGTGGGGGCTTAAAGATCGCGCCGCCCGCAGCGAGTCAACCCTGGGGCTGATTAAGGGGCTGGAGCAGGCCGGTGTCAAGGTCGACTTCCTGCAGATTTCGCCGGAGGTGGACAAAGATCCCTCTCTGGGTGCACCGGCCTTTACCGCCTATATGGCGACCCACCCGGATGTGAAGATGGTACTGGTGGACCACGGTGCCCTGACCGCGCAGATGGGTAACCTGATGCGCAACGCCGGGATCAAGCCGGGCGAGGTCTACGTGGCCGGTTTCAGCCTGTCGCCGGCCACCGCCGAGGCGATTAAATCCGGCTATGTGCAGCTGGTGGCCGATGCCCAGCCCTACCTGATGGGTTACTTCTCCGTGGTGCAGATCGTCCTGAGCAAGCGCTATGGCTTTTCCGGTCTGGATATCAACACCGGCGCCGGGTTTGTCTCTCAGGAGAATATCGGACTGATCGCGCCGCTGGCCAGCAAGGGTCTGCGTTGATGACGCAGCCTGCGCTGGAACTGATCGGGCTGAACAAGTGGTTCGGCCCGGTTCATGCCCTGCGCGATATCCATTTTCAGCTATTCCCCGGTGAGGTGGTTGCCCTGCTGGGGGATAACGGCGCCGGTAAGTCGACCCTGATCCGGGCGATCGCCGGCGCCGAGCGCTTTGACAGCGGCACGCTGAAGGTGGCGGGGCAGGCGCTCGACGGGCGGCACTACAATGTGTTGGGGGCCCGCCGTCAGGGGATCGAGACCGTGTATCAGAATGGGGCGTTGGGGCTGGGGCAGTCGCTGTGGCGTAACCTGTTCCTGGGGCGTCACCTGCGCAACCGCTGGGGCTTTATCGACGAGCGGGCGGAGCGGCTGCGGGCGCAGGCGCTGCTGCGCCAGCTCAACTTTCGCGGCGTCGGCGCCAATGTGGACGCGCTGGTCGGTCAGCTCTCCGGCGGCGAGCGCCAGGGGTTGGCCATCGGGCGCGCCATGCTGTTCGACGCCCGTCTGGTGATCCTGGATGAACCGACCACCGCCCTGTCGCTGGGGGAGGTGGAGAAGGTGCTGTGCTTTATTGAGCAGCTGCGCGCCCAGGGGCGGGCCTGCCTGCTGATCACCCACAATATGGCCGACGCCTATCGGGTGGCGGACCGTTTTGTGGTGATGGATCGCGGCGCCATCGTCACCGCCTACCGTAAGGATCAGCTGACGCTGGCCAGCCTGCAGCAGGCGTTGTTGGATGCCGTGAGGTCATGAGTCGATGAAACTGTTTTTTACCCGTCACCGGGCGCCGCTGCTGACCGGATTTATCCTGCTGCTGCTGTGGAGCCTGTTTGCCGCCATCAGCCCGGTGACCTTTCTGCACGTGCGGATTTATACCTCGCTGCTCTCCACCATTCCGCTGACGGTGCTGCTGGCGCTGGGGATGACACTGCTTATCATCGCCCGCGAGATAGATCTGAGTTTTCCCTCGGTGGTGGCGCTGGGGGGCTTTGTCTTCGCCTGGCTGTATCAGCATACCGGCTCCGCCCTGTTGGCGCTGGGTGGCGCCGTGGTCAGCGGCATGCTGTGCGGGTTGCTGAACGCCCTGCTGGTGGTACGCCTCAATATTCCGTCGATTATCGCCACCATCGGCACCCAGTTCTTTCTGGGCGGTCTGTCGACGGTGTTGGCCAACGGACTGGCGATCAGCCTGCCGACGCTGCGCGACGATGGGCTGTCAACCCTGCTGGTGGGACGACTGGGTGACTGGCTGCCGACGCAGAGCCTGTGGGGACTCCTGATTACGCTGGTGATGTGGTTGTATCTGGCACGTCACCGCTTTGGCGATCAGATCAACTTTATCGGCGATAACCCTGAGTCGGCGCGTCTGATGGGGGTGCCGGTCAGCGCGACCCGCTTCTGGCTGTTTATGGTGATGGGCATTCTCTCCGCGCTGGTCGGAGTGTTGCTCAGCGTCGAGATGAGCAGCTGGTGGCCCAATCAGGGGCAGGGCTATATGCTGCTGGTGTTTGCCTCGGTGTTTATCGGCGGCACCTCGGTGCTGGGCGGGCGCGGTTCGCTGATGGGCAGCCTGTTCGGCGCCTGCATTATTGGTATGCTGGAGGCGGGGATCATCAGCGCCGGTCTGGATGGCTTCTGGACCCGTCTGGTGTACGGCGTGATTATTCTGGCGGCGCTGGTGGTGCATGGCTCTCTGCTGCAGCGCCGCCCGCGACGGCGTTAAGGCTGCGCCGTCGGCGCAGCGTATTGATTAAGGCAATGTAATGAGCAAGATCACCCTGATCGGCGCGGGCAGTATTATGTTTTCGCGTCAGATCATTTCCGCCCTGCTGTCCAGCCCGGTGCTGGCGGGCAGCGAAATCATCCTGATGGATCTGGATGAACAGGTGCTGGCGCGCAGCCAGCGCCTGATCGGTATGATGGTGGCACAGTCGGGGGTGCCGGTGACGGTACGCCACACCACCGACAGACGCAGCGCGCTGCGCGGCGCCGACTTTGTCATCAACGCCATTCAGGTGGGCGGGCTGGCACCCTGGCGGCTGGACATGGAGATTCCGGCGCGCTACGGCGTGATTCAGGAGGTGGGTGACACCCTGGGGCCCGGCGGTATCTTCCGCGCCCTGCGCCATATTCCCCCGATGCTGGATATTCTGCGCGATATGGAGGATCTGTGCCCGCAGGCGCTGTTCATCAACTATGCCAATCCGCTGGCGCCGTTGACCTGGGCGGCCAAAGAGGCCAGCGGCGTGCGCAGCATCGGCCTGTGCTATGGAGTGCGCTATACCGTGGCGCAGCTGGTCGGCTATCTGGGGCTGGGGCCGTGGGTTGACCACCCCTCCACACCGCAGCGCTGGCAGCGCCTGATGTATCACGAGGTCCCGGCCGATATCGCGTATGAGTTTGCCGGGATCAACCACATGACCTGGATTACGGCGCTGTCACGCCATGGTGAGGATCTGCTGCCGCGGGTGCGGGCACTGGCCGATGACGCGCGTACCCGCCAGGCTGACGGGGTACGTTGCGAGGTGCTGCGCTTCTTCGGCCTGTGGTGTACCGAGAACCACTGGCACTGCAGCGACTATCTGCCCTACTTCCGCAAGAATCCGCAGATGATCGATCGCTTCCTGCCGCAGCGCTGGAACCTGCTGGCGCTGGAGGAGCAGGTGCATGCCGCCGGCCAGGCGGAGATCGATGCCCAGCTGGCCGGCGAGCGTCCTTTCGTTATCGCGCCGAACATGCTCAACGCGCCCAAGCTGATCAGTGCACAGCTCAGCGGTGAGCGCATCCGTATCAACGGCAATATGGCCAACCGTCAGCCGCAGGGGCTGCTGGTGGAGAATCTACCGGCGGAGTGCGTGGTGGAGGTGCCGGTTTGGGTCGACGGTGACGGGCTGCACCCCCAGACGATGGGGCGTCTGCCGACCCAGTGCGCCAGCCTGTGTAAGAGCAATATCGCGGTGCAGGAGCTGGTGGTGCAGGCGGCGCTGACCGGCGATCTGGACGCGGCGCGCTATGCGCTCTCTCTCGATCCGCTGACCGCCGCCGTCTGTACCCTGGATCAGATCCAGTCGATGTTCGACGCGCTGTTTGCCGCCCAGCGGCAGTGGCTGCCGCAGTTTGACGCCGCACAGGCGTCAGCCTGAGGCGTAAGGGGGGCACTCCGCCCCCTTACGGAGATCTCTTGCGGCTACATGAGGCCGTATTGCCTGCCAAGGTGGTGGTGTGATCAGTGATGTGATGCGGCTGCTGGCCGTATTTGAGCGGGCGGTGTTGATGCCGGTGATGGGGTTCTACGCTGAAACCGCCGAAATTTCCGGCGCGAGGTTTTAGTGATCTTTCGGCACGTCAATGACTCCATCTGCAATACCTTGTGCCAGCCTTTCCATCCATTGTGCAAAGCGGAAATATCCAGGGTATTGCTGGCAGATGTAGTCCACCTGGATTTTTGATGCGCGGTCGATTACCTGCTTAACTGCATCCATATCGTCATAACAGCCCTACAATAACTGAGCATCGCCATTTTCTGTCAGAGGAAACCGGCAGGCATAATCATGAACTGTTTTCGCCAGCTGTCGCTGTTCTGCGGTTAAGTCGACTATTTTCTCTCCTCGTTAGCGTCAGAGGGGGTATTTGCTTCCTCTGACGCCCTTAGTTGTCAGGCACAGCAGCGATCGTTCCATAAATCACGATAGATAATATTTCCTTCCGTATACTTCCAGGTGATCGCCTCATAACGCAATTCGAGCGTTTCAAGGTGAGTGCTACTCATGCCGTTAGGCGCCAGGTATGGCGCAACAGTCGTGAACTTAACGTTTTCCAGAATGATATTGAAGTACTCAGCCTCCATGCCCGATTCCAGAATACGGTACATCTTGATTGTCGCTTTCTTCATGGTCCGGCCTTCGCAGACAGCGCGATACAGCAGTGGTGTTGTCTGATCAAACTCCTTCACTATCGTGATAGGACGATGAACGCGCGTCCCTGTCAGTTTTCCCCAGCTCGGGTCAACCGGGATAGTGACACCGTGAGAGAATGATTTTAACTCGATAGAACCCAGGCGGAGTGGCATCATGCAGCTACCGACTACCGGAGAGCCATTCTCATCTTCAAGCCATAAGTGTGCAGGTGTAGACATAGTATTTCCTTATAATTAAATTTACAGTAATGCTAACGTTTTAGCTTTACAATTTCATATATTGATAAAACAACCATGATAAAAACAAAAAACAAAGGGATGAGCCAGATTGGACTGTCCGGAGAAAATCGAAAAAGGACAACTGCAAATAGAAGTGTCAATAAGGCGGGGCCGTACATCGATATTAATGACCTGAATATCCGCCTGAAAAACCTTTTAATAAGATTTATCATGATTATCGAACCATCCTGGTAATGGTGTTTGCAATCTCATCATCCGATACCCATTGCGCTTTAAACACCTGGGCCCGCTCAAACAATGGCTCTATCAGGAAGTACATCATTTCCAGCTCTTGAACGTATAACGCTGAGTAGTAAGCTGGATAAGTAATGTGAAGATGATGCGCACTATCTCCTGCTTTCTGGACTACGCCGTAGATGCCGATAACACCTACAACCTGTCCAGCTCTTCGCACTGCCAACGCACTGAGTTCAAGGCTTAGATTCATGCCTGCAGCGACAAATGATGCTGTTGCCAAAGCAAATCCCGTGTTTGTGAGTGAGCTTGCGGCAATATGGATATTTACTGCCATTAACAGTTGTTTGATGTGCTCTAGTTGATCGGACGTTTTGTGCCGGAATACCTCTTCAAAGTATATTCTGAGAATTTCATATACAATATTTTCATGCTTTATAATATGATCAACGCCTTTAGTAAATCGAATATCTTCAGACTTTTGTTTCTGGCATACATCCTGATATTCATCAGTAAAGCAGGATGTATAATACAGCGCGCGCGTTGCACCTGCGCCGATCGTTTTGATCTGATTTGATACAGCGTTTCCTACCCCTGTTAATGCGTGATCGAGTTTTAATGCGAGAATTTTGTTGGCCTGTAAGTAACTGATGATTTCATTGTTGTACATAACCGCTCCATGTTAATTCTCATTAAATCCAGTTTTCCATTATTTTCCACGTGAAAGCGTCCGATAGACCGTGGGGCGGGAGACGGAGAATAATTCAGCCAGATCGCTGATAGAGTACTCACCACTTCCGTGCATCCTGCAAAGCTCCTGTTGCTGTTTATCAGACAATTTTGGCTGTTTTCCCCGCAGTTTCCCTTTTGCCCTGGCGATGGCCATACCTTCGCGGGTACGCAGACGTATCAGGCCATCTTCAAACTCAGCAAATGTCGCCAGCACATTGAAGAACATTTTCCCCATCGGGTCTGTCGGATCGTAAATGCGGGTTCCCAGTGCCAGCTTCACGCCTCTGGCCTGTAATGCATCTGCTATCTCACGCGCATCAGCCACAGAGCGCGCCAGGCGGTCAAGCTTGGGAACAACCAGCGTGTCACCGCTGCGTACAGCGGCCAGCGCCTGATCCAGACCAGGTCTCTGGCGGTTTGAGCCGGTCAGTCCCTTATCGGTATAAATCCGGTCCGGGGAGACACCTAGTTTCGCCAGGGTTTCCTGCTGGGCAGTCAAATCCTGCTTGTCTGTAGAGCAACGGGCATAGCCAATCTGTATTTCAGTCATAAAGTGTACGTTTAGGGGATCATGAAAGAGAACAATACCGTACCAGTTATATGAGACAAGGTCAGCAGTGATTTTATCTGAAGCGCACAATGCTTTTTTACTGTCCGCAGAGCGATCCTCTGACGGACATGATTAATCGGGTCAGGATGACAACGCGTGGCAAAGTGACAGGCAAAAGTGAACGACTGGCTGTTTTAAATAATGCTGAGCAGGAAGCGCTGTATGGCCTCCCTGATTTCGATGATGCGCAGCGGCTGGATCAGCCGGTCAGTCAGGTGGCCTTTACCTTCGGCCTGCTCAGCCTGGCGCTGGCCTCATCGTTGGCGGGCAAGTTGCAGGAGCGTTTCGGCGTATGCCGGGTGACGCAGGGGGCCGGGATTGCGCTGGGGCGGTTTTTTTTGCTGACGGACCATGTCAACAGCCTGGTGATACTGTATCTGTGCGTCGTGGCGAAAATATGGGGGACAGGTGGCGCTGGGGGGCTGTCGGATAACGTGTCCCATATCCGGGGCATTTCGTCGGCGTAGGTTGTCACACTGCCGGGGATGGCTCTGCTGCTGTTCGTTCCGTTGGGTGAATCCCTGTTCTATCTGACCGTGGCCTGCATCGCCGTTGCCTCTGCGTGCCGGAGAGCGCCAACAGCGCGGCCTTTCGGCTGCGCTGTTGGTTGACGATGTTGCCCGGTTACGCGGCCAGCAGGCTGCGAACAAAGTCGATAATCGCCGCATCCTGCCCCTGTTCAAACAGGCACTGCTGGAAACGCGCGCCGCTGACGGCGGTTTTGACCAGATCGCGATCGAGAGCGTTCAGGGTATCCAGATAGTTGTCCTTGATCACTGCCGCTTTTACCCGGTTGAGGATCGCCGCGTTGCGTACCTGCGGTTCGCGGCGCTCCTGCGGGTAGCCCTGGCCGCGCTCGCCGGCGAAGGCCTTTTCAAAGATATAGCGCAGGTTCAGCTCGGCGCCCCAACCAAAGCCCTTGGCGAACGGCAGCGACAGGGCGTTGCCGTTATTGATCTGGGCGAACAGGAAGGCGTCGGCCGGATCGATGCAGTAGCCGCAGACGACGCCGGGGTGCGCGTTAAGGGAGAGCAGGGCGCCCTGACCGGTGCCGCAGCCGGTGACCACAAAGTCAACCGCGCGGGCATTGAGCAGGATGCTGGCCATGATCCCCAGGTGAATATAGGTCAGATGGTGATCCTGCTCGTCGCACATGCCGACGTTATAGACCCGGTGCCCGCCGTCCTGTGCCACGGCGTTGAGTTCGTTCAGCACCGCCGCATTCTTGGCGGCCTGGCTGTTTTCCATCATGAGTGCAATTTTCACAACATATCCTTACATCGTAACCCAAGGGAAGGGCGGGAATTGTCGTCGCAGGCGTGGCCCGCAGCGCGAATCCGTCCGCGAATCTCTGGCTAGTTTACTGATGCCGGTCTACCAATTCAATTAATTTGAAATGATGTTTTATTATTTATGGCGATGCACCGATTGCGCAGCTGGATCTCGGGCGGAAAAAAGTGCCGACGGACGGGGGCCACCGTAAAGGGCATAGGAGGCTTTAGCGGTGTCCGTCCGTCGGCATCAGGGCCTGTCAGCCGATGTCACGCCGGAGAGATGAGCCGCGCCAGGCAAGGCCTGCGCCGCGGTTCGGGAGACGGCGTGATGACGCAGCGACGGCACGCCGCGTCAGAAAGGGTGGATAAATAGTGAGGGGGAATCTCTCCCTTTCCCCCGGCGCCGCTGCGGCGCCTCCTACGCGCAGCCGTCTTCAGGCAGGAAAATGCAGAAGGTTACTGCGGGGCACCGTGGCGCCCCGCACAAAAGACGCTACTGCCTGAGCACTTTCACCGTATAGCGCCCGTCGGCCTGACGATAGGCGCCGTGGATGTCGGTTTCGAAGCCCGGATAGTGGGCGCCGATTTCGCACAGCATCTGCAGAAACTCCAGCACCGGACGGCTTTCTTCGGTCAGCATTTCACCCGGCATTACCAGCGGAACTCCCGGCGGGTACGGCAGGATCATGTTGGCGTTGACCTTGCCGATCATCTCGTCGAGGTAGACCTCTTCGGCCTGGCCGCGCAGCTCCTGTTGGAAGGCGTTGTGCGGGTTCATCACCATGGTCGGCAGAACTTCGAAGGCACGGTACATCAGATCCGGCAGGTTGTGATGCTGGATCAGCGCGTGGATGCCCTGGGCCAGTTCCTGGATACGCATGTTTTCATAGAACTCCGGATCTTCACGGTACAGTGAGGGCAGCATGTTCTTAACGCGCAGGTTCAGGTCATAGGCACGTTTGAAGTCAGTCAGACCACGCAGCAGACTCATGGCCTTGGTCTTGTCGATACCGATGCTGAACAGGAACAGCAGGTTGTACGGACCGGTCTTCTCAACGATGATGCCATGCTCATCCAGGTATTTGGCCACGATGGAGGCCGGGATACCGGTGTCTGCCATGGTGCCATCTTCCTTCATCCCCGGGGTCAGCAGGGTGACCTTGACCGGGTCGAGGTACATGTGGTTGTCATCGATGCCCTTGAAGCCGTGCCAGGACGCTTGCGGATCCAGTTTCCAGCAGGCGACCTGGTCAATATTATCCGGCTGCCAGACGTCGAAGAACCAGCTGTCGGATTCGCTGCGCAGGCGCTTGATCTCCTTACGGAAGCGGATGGCCCGCGCGATAGAGTCATCGATCAGGCGTTTACCGGCGTGGCCCTTCATCATCGCCGCCGCGGTTTCGATGGAGGCCACGATGCCGTAGTGCGGTGAGGTGGAGGTGTGCATCATGTAGGCTTCGTTGAAGGTTTCCTGGTTGAAGTCGCCTTTCACGTGGATCATGGACGCCTGCGAGAAGGCCGCCAGCAGTTTGTGGGTGGACTGGGTTTCGTAGATAACCTTGCCTTCTACACGACCACCGCTCATGCCACACAGGCCTTTATAGATCGGGCTGAAGTTGGTGTAGGGCACCCAGGCGGAGTCAAAGTGGATGGATTTTACATCCAGGGTTTTCTTGATGTACTCCGCGTTGTAGAACAGGCCGTCATAGGTGGAGTTGGTCACCACGGCGTGTACCGGCCAGGTGGCGTTTGGGGTATCCTTCACCCGTTTGGCGATGGTGTCGTGGGTGAACTCGCTCTGCGGAATGCCGCCCAGAATACCGTAGGCGTTGCGGGTCGGCCGCAGGTAGATCGGGATAACGTCGCTCATCATCATCAGGTGGGTGAGCGACTTGTGACAGTTGCGGTCGATCAGGATGGTGCTGCCGGCCGGGGCGGAGTACATGCCGACGATCTTGTTGGCGGTGGAGGTGCCGTTGGTCACCATGTAGCTGCGATCGGCGTTGAAGGTACGGGCGATATACTCTTCCGCCTCTTTGTGCGGGCCTGAGTGGTCCAGCAGGGAGCCCAGCTCGGAGACGGAAATGGAGATGTCGGACTTCATGGTGTTGGCGCCAAAGAAGTCATAGAACAGGCTGCCAACCGGGCTTTTCTGGAATGCGGTACCGCCCATGTGGCCCGGGGTACAGAAGGTGTATTTCCCCTCTTTGACATAGTTGAACAGCGCCTTGGTCAGCGGCGGCATAATGGCATCGATATAGCCATCGGTTCCCTGGCGGATCTTGTCGGCGATGTCGGCAGCGCCGCCCAGCGTATACTCAAAGAACTGAATATTCATGCGCAGGTCGCCCAGGCTGACATCCAGCGTGGAGTGGGTGTTGGTGAAGGCATACAGCGGCAGCATCTCGTTCAGCGCCGTGATGTGCTGGCACAGATCCAGACTGTAGGTGTCCCAGTCGAAGACCACCCCGGCCAGCTGGGCGTTATTGCGTACCAGATCCAGCAGATCGTCTACCGAGGTGCTTTCGATGATGTTAAAACCCCGATTGCGCAGCTGGGCGTACAGCTCCTCCAGCGGGATGCGCTTGAAGGTCGGCGAGGGGTTACACAGGAACAGAATGTCTTTCATTTCACGTTCTCCGGGTTAAACATGTTGAATTTTGTCTTTCGGGCAGGTGTTGTTGTCCCGCACGAACAGGCCATAGCAACTCCAGCCGGCAAAGGTCACCAGTGACCCCATCAGCATGGCCTCTGAGCCGGATGAGTAGAGGGCGTAGAAGCTGTAAACAGTACCGATGATGGCGGTGAGTAGGATTACCACATGGGTCTTGTTGGCCATCTTGTACAGGCGGTGCATCGGGATCAGCGCTGCCATGGAGAGGATGTAGGGGATCAGGTTGGTGACCACCGCCAGGTTAACCAGGGAGTTGAACTGATTGTTCAGCGATGGGCTGATGGTCATCAGCGACAGGATGGTTTGCGCTATCCCCAGAATGATCATCCCGGCGATCGGTGCATCCTTGGCGGTGACCTTGGCGAAGATCTGCGGGAAGTAGCCGATATCGGAAGAGGACTTAAACACCTGGGCTACGGTGAATTGCCAGCCCAGCAGGGAGCCGATACAGGCGACGACCATCAGGGCCATGATGATCTTACCGACCGTTGGGTCGAACATATAGGAGAAGGCCAGGCCGAACGGCGCGGTCGAATTGGCCAGATCCATGTTGGGCACAAAGCCGGCCATCACGTTGGTGGACAGGATATACACGATGGCGCAGATCAGGGTGCCGCCGAAGACGGCGACCGGGATATTTTTTTCCGGGTTTTCCACGGCATCGGAGTTGGCGCAGGCAGACTCCAGCCCCAGGAAGGCCCACAGGGTCATGGCGATGGAGGCGCCCAGACCGGATGAGAAGGAGAGATGATGCGGGTTCCAGGCCTGGATGTACATATTCGGGCTAAACCAGAACCAGCCGAGAATGGAGATGCCGACCACCGGAATGATCACTCCCCAGACGGTGATGGAGCCGATGCTGCCGGTGATGCGTGCCCCGCCAAAATTGGCTACGGTGGTGAGCCAGATGACGGCGATGGTGGCGATACAGGTCATGATCGGCGATGGGTGCCAGTCGAACAGCACGGCGCCGTAGCCGACGGCGGAGATGGCGATGGCGATATTGGCGATCACCAGGCTGATGGCGTAGGTGAAGTTGGCCATAAAGTTACCGGACTTGCCGAAGGCGTACTCCGCGTAGCCGCCCATCCCGCCGGACTTGCGGCTGAACATCCCGCACTTGGAAAAACCGTAGGCCAGACACAGGCTGCCGAAGGCGGTGACCAGCCAGGAGAGTATCGACATGGTCCCCACGGAGGCCAGCTTGGTCGGCAGCATAATGATGCCGGACCCCATCATGTTCACCGCCGTCAGTATGGTTAACTGCACGACGCCCATCTTATTGCCACTAGACGTACTCATAGTTTCTCTCTCTCAAAATGCGGGGATCCGGGCAGGAGCAACCCAGGAGCCGCGGCCCCCCGCCAACCTTGTTTTATTGGTAATGTCGATATAAAGGCTGTTACTGCTTGATCATGTAGCCATAGGCGCGCTTGCGGCCATCCTCATCCTGTTGGATGTAGACCCCCTGCAGCTCCGGCGCGAAGCCCGGCAGCAGGTTGATGCCCTCTTCCAGCGCCAGGAAGTAGCGCTGCACCGAGCCGCCCCAGACCTCCCCCGGTACCACGCACAGCACCCCCGGTGGGTACGGCAGTGCGCCCTCCGCCGCGATGCGGCCTTCGGCCTGCGCCAGGGAGACCAGCTCGACGTTGCCGCGTACGAACGCGATGTTGGCCTGCTGCGGATTCATCGCCACCCGCGGGAAGTGCGCCTTGCGGAACATCTCCTTCTGCAGCTGCTTCACGTCGTGGCTGACGTACAGGTCGTGCATCTCCTGGCACAGCTGACGCAGGGTGTAGCCGCGGTAGCGTGCCTCGTTGGCGCGGTAGAGGGACGGCAGCACCTCAGCCAGCGGGGCGTCCTGCTCCAGCAGACGCTCGAAGCGGGCGATCTGGGCCACCAGATGCTGCATCTTGGCCATGTCCTCCGCCGGGGTAAGCAGGAACAGGATCGAGTTCAGGTCGCATTTCTCCGGCACGATGCCGTTTTCGCGCAGGAAGTTGGCCAGAATGGTCGCGGGCACCCCAAAGGCCTGGTATTCGCCGCTCTTGGCATCGATACCCGGGGTGGTCAGCATCAGCTTGCACGGGTCGACAAAGTACTGGTGCTCGGCATAGCCCTCAAAGGCGTGCCAGCGCTCACCGGGGATAAAGTTAAAGAAGCGCAGGTCGTTGGCCATCTCTTCGGTGTCGCAGGCACCCCATGGGCGGCCGTCCACGGTCTCCGGGACGAAGGGGCGGATGTGCTGGCAGGTCTGCAGCAGCAGCTTGCGGGTTTCAATGCCCACCCGGACGCACTCCATCCACATGCGCTTGCCGCTGTCGCCGGCGTGCATGCGGGCATTGACGTCCAGGGCGGCGAACAGCGGGTAGAACGGGCTGGTGGAGGCATGCATCATAAAGGCGTTGTTCAGGCGCTTGTGGTTAACATAGCGCGCCTGCCCCTTGATATGACGATCCTTTTTGTGGATCTGCGAGGTCTGTGAGAAGCCGGCCTGCTGTTTGTGCACCGACTGGGTCACCAGGATCCCCGGATCGTTCTCGTTCAGCTCCAGCAGCAGCGGCGAGCACTCTTTCATCATCGGGATGAACTGCTCATAGCCAACCCAGGCGGAGTCGAACAGGATGTAGTCACACAGGTGACCTATCTTATCCACCACCTGGCGGGCGTTGTAGATGGTGCCGTCATAGGTGCCGAGCTGGATAACCGCCAGGCGGAACGGCCGTTGTTCCCCGGTGCGCGCCGGGGCGATCTCACGCACCAGGTCACGCAGGTATTTCTCTTCAAAGCAGTGTGCGTCGATGCCCCCGATGAAACCGAACGGGTTACGCGCGGTTTCCAGGTAGACCGGCGTAGCACCGGCCTGAATCAATGCGCCGTGGTGGTTGGATTTATGGTTATTACGGTCGAAGAGGACCAGATCACCGGGCGCCAGCAGTGCGTTGAGCACCACTTTATTGGAAGAGGAGGTGCCGTTGAGCACAAAGTAGGTCTTGTCGGCGTTGAACACCTTGGCCGCGTGCTGCTGGGCGGCGCAGGGGGCGCCTTCGTGGATCAGCAGGTCACCCATGGAGACGTCGGCGTTGCACAGATCGGCGCGGAACAGGGCCTCGCCAAAGTAGTCGAAGAACTGACGGCCTGTGGGGTGGCGGCGGAAGAACTGGCCACCCTGATGCCCCGGGCAGTCAAAGGCGGCGTTGCCCTGCCGGATGTAGGTCTGCAGGCTGCCGAAAAACGGCGGCAGCAGCTCGGCCTCATATTTCTGTGCCGCACTTTCCAGCTGTTTTCCATAAAAATCCTGATTGCCGTCGCCGCAGGTAAAGACGCCGGTCAGGCGCGGCAGATACTCGGCCGGCAGAGACTGGTCGCCCGCCTCGGCGACAAAGACAGGCAGGCCAAAGGCGCTCTGCTCGACCTTATCCAGCACGCCGCCCAGCGCATCCTGTACCGACAGCACCACGGCGGCAACGTCGGTAAGATCGCTGTTTCCGGGAGCGACAAGGTTACGCTGGGTATTAATACACTGCATCACGCTGTCGCTGATCGCTATTTTTAATGTTTCCATTTTGTTGGTCTCATTGCATTATTTAAGACAAACCTATCCCACGGAATTTAATTTAATCAAATTGAATTCTCTGGTAAGTATTTTTTATGGCAGCAGCAGAGCTGCAGTAATATGTCTTAACGACACTACTGTCAAATGGGTATACGGCTGCCTGATGGCCTGAGCCATCGTCGCGATATGGGTCGGTTACGGATTGTCAGCGATAACGCAGCACCCTGCCAAACGCCGACCAAATATGGTCCGGTGTAGATTACAGGTATGGCTGGGTTAACTGTGTGACGATCCGTGCGGGACGGATATCGGGAGGGAGAGTTATTGAGCGTTGAACTTGTGGAAATCGAAGCAGCTGCGGTGAGCCACCATCATAATATGGGTCACACGTCGAATGTGCGGCCAGTTTTTATTATTGTTTTCCATTCTTCAACTCTCTTGCTATCAGGAAATATATCAAACTGAGTTCACCACAGTGTGAATTGCCGAACTCCTTATCGGTCTATGTTTGGCAATGTGTGCCTGACATATCCCTATTTAAAAACAGATTTAGTGTAAGTTTGTGGCGTCTGGATACTGTGATATTTATCACTATTAGTAAAATTAATCCTCCAGTGATTTTTTATCGCGCTGCTTACTGGCGCGTCATTGTATAGACGTTACCGGTTGCGTTAATTTGGCTGGTTGAGGTGTAAGAGATATGAGTAAATTAAATGATTTTGTCTTGCGCCAGTCTTTGTTACTCACCAGCGTCTATTCCATAAATTAATTATTATCATTAGTGACATTTATTTATTGATATTATCGCCGTGCGTCATTTACATGCGGTGAAGGATTATGCACATCGAATGCGCTATCGGGGGGAACGTAAAGAGAACCCCCGGCGGCGTCTGACGCTATTGATGGCGGAGAACTGTTTGTTGCCAGAGGGAAAAAGCGCCGTCAAAAAGAGAGATAAAGGGTTCAGGAAATATCGTAAAAAGACATATCAATAGGTTTTATATTGTTTTTCGGGAAAAACTGGCTACACTTTTTTCACAATATTATCTGACGGCGTACGCTACTGTAGAGGGAAGGGCGATCGTTATTTTCGCGTTCGCGTCGCACGCGATCCGATGGCTTGCCTCGCTGGGGGGACGTCGCTGGCCGATCAAACGCGCCCGGCACACCCGCCGGTGCTGCAAGGAGAAGAGACGTGCGTTATGAATAACGAGGATACCTTTTACCAAGCCATGCGCCGTCAGGGCGTGACCCGGCGGAGTTTTCTCAAGTATTGCAGTCTGGCTGCCACGTCGCTGGGGCTGGGTGCCGGGATGGCGCCAAAGATAGCCTGGGCGCTGGAGAATAAACCGCGTATTCCGGTCGTCTGGATCCACGGCCTGGAGTGTACCTGCTGTACCGAATCCTTTATCCGCTCCTCACACCCGCTGGCCAAGGATGTGATCCTCTCGCTCATCTCCCTCGATTATGACGATACCCTGATGGCGGCCGCCGGAACGCAGGCCGAGGCGGTATTTGAGGACATCATCACCCGCTACCACGGCAAGTACATTCTGGCGGTGGAGGGGAATCCGCCGCTGGGTGAGCAGGGGATGTTCTGTATCAGCAGCGGTCGTCCGTTTATTGAAAAATTGAAAAAAGCCGCCGCCGGTGCCAGCGCCATCATCGCCTGGGGGACCTGTGCCTCCTGGGGCTGCGTGCAGGCCGCCCGTCCCAATCCGACCCAGGCCACCCCCATCGACAAGGTGATCACCGACAAGCCGATCATCAAGGTGCCCGGCTGTCCGCCGATCCCGGACGTGATGAGCGCCATCATTACCTATATGGTGACCTTTGACCGTCTGCCGGACGTTGACCGCATGGGGCGTCCGCTGATGTTCTACGGTCAGCGTATCCACGACAAGTGTTACCGCCGCGCCCACTTCGACGCCGGTGAGTTCGTCCAGAGCTGGGATGACGATGCCGCCCGTAAGGGGTACTGCCTGTACAAGATGGGCTGTAAGGGGCCAACCACCTATAACGCCTGCTCTTCCACCCGCTGGAACGACGGCGTCTCTTTCCCGATCCAGTCCGGCCACGGCTGTCTGGGCTGCTCAGAGAATGGCTTCTGGGATCGCGGCTCGTTCTACAGCCGGGTGGTCGATATTCCGCAGATGGGGACCCACTCCACCGCCGATACCGTCGGCCTGACGGCGCTGGGCGTGGTTGCCGCGGGGGTCGGGGTACATGCGGTGGCCAGCGCTGTCAATCAGCGCAAACGCCACAACCAGCAGCTGACACAGGCAGAACAACAACAGCCGGGCAATGAGGATAAACAGGCATGAGTTACCAGTATCAAACCCAAGGATATACCTTAAGCGATGCCGGCCGTCGCCTGGTGGTGGACCCGATTACGCGCATTGAAGGTCACATGCGCTGCGAAGTGAACATCAACGACCAGAACATCATTACCAACGCCGTCTCCTGCGGCACCATGTTCCGCGGACTGGAGATCATTCTGCAGGGGCGTGACCCGCGCGACGCCTGGGCGTTCGTGGAGCGTATCTGTGGGGTATGCACCGGGGTGCACGCCCTGGCCTCGGTGTACGCCATCGAGGATGCCATCGGCATCAAGGTGCCGGACAACGCCAATATCATCCGTAACATCATGTTGGCCACCCTGTGGTGCCACGACCATCTGGTGCACTTTTATCAGCTGGCGGGGATGGACTGGATCGACGTGCTGGATGCCCTGAAGGCCGATCCGCGCGCCACCTCGCAGCTGGCGCAGAGTCTCTCCTCCTGGCCGATGTCGTCGCCTGGCTACTTCTTTGACGTGCAAAACCGCCTGAAAAAGTTCGTGGAGGGCGGCCAGCTGGGGATCTTCCGCAACGGCTACTGGGGGCACCCGCAGTACAAGCTGTCGCCGGAGGCCAATCTGATGGGCTTTGCCCACTATCTGGAGGCCCTCGACTTCCAGCGGGAGATCGTCAAGATCCATACGGTGTTCGGCGGTAAGAACCCGCACCCGAACTGGATCGTCGGCGGCATGCCCTGTGCCATCAACATCGATCAGAGCGGCGCGGTCGGCGCGGTCAACATGGAGCGTCTCAACCTGGTGCAGTCGATCATTACCCGCACCGCCGACTTTATCAACAACGTGATGATCCCCGATGCGCTGGCCATCGGCCTGTTTAACAAGCCGTGGAGCCAGATCGGCACCGGTCTGTCCGACAAGTGCGTGCTGAGCTATGGCGCCTTCCCGGACATCGCCAACGACTTCAGCCAGAAGAGTCTGCTGATGCCGGGCGGTGCGGTGATCAACGGTGACTTCGCCAACGTGCTGCCGGTGGATCTGGCCGATCCGCAGCAGGTGCAGGAGTTCGTCGACCACTCCTGGTATCGCTACCCCAACGGGCAGCAGGGGCGTCATCCGTTCGATGGCATCACCGACCCTTGGTACAACCCGGGCAACGTGAAGGGCAGCGCCACCGATATCCAGCAGCTGGACGAGCAGGCGCAGTACTCCTGGATCAAGGCGCCGCGCTGGCGCGGTCATCCGATGGAGGTCGGCCCGCTGGCCCGTACCCTGATCGCCTATCACAAGGGCGATGCGGCGACCATCGAGTCGGTGGATCGCATGATGTCATCGCTCAAGCTGCCGCTCTCTGGCATTCAGTCTACCCTGGGCCGTATTCTGTGCCGCGCCCACGAGGCGCAGTGGGCCGCCGGTAAGCTGCAGTACTTCTTCGACAAGCTGATGACCAACCTGAAGAACGGCAATCTGGCGACGGCCAATACCGAGAAGTGGGAACCGGCCACCTGGCCGCAGCACTGCCGCGGTATCGGCTTTACCGAGGCGCCGCGCGGTGCGCTGGGCCACTGGGCATCGATCCGCGATCAGAAGATCGATCTCTATCAGTGCGTGGTACCGACCACTTGGAACGCCAGTCCGCGCGATCCCAAGGGACAGATCGGGGCCTATGAGGCGGCGCTGATGGGGACCCAGATGGCGATCCCCGATCAGCCGCTGGAGATCCTGCGCACCCTGCACAGTTTCGACCCCTGCCTGGCCTGTTCAACCCACGTGCTCGGCGATGACGGCAGCGAATTGATCTCCGTCCAGGTACGCTAAGCACTAAGGAGAAGAACGATGAGTGAAAAGACATCCCCGCACGCCGAGGAGGCGCGTGATGATGCCGTCAGCCACTATGTGTTCGAGGCGCCGGTGCGCCTGTGGCACTGGCTGACGGTGGGCTGCATGCTGGTGCTGATGGTGACCGGGTACTTCATTGGCCGGCCACTGCCGTCGGTCAGCGGCGAGGCCACCTATCTGTTCTACATGGGCTATATCCGTCTGGTTCATTTCAGCGCAGGGATGCTGTTCACCGTGCTGTTGCTGATGCGCATCTATTGGGCCTGCGTCGGCAACCGCTACTCGCGCGAGCTGTTCGTGGTGCCAGCGTGGCGCCGCAGCTGGTGGCAGGGCGTGTTGTATGAGATCCGCTGGTATCTGTTTCTGGAGAAGCGTCCGAGCGGTGACATTGGCCATAACCCCATCGCCCAGGCGGCGATGTTTGGCTATTTCCTGATGTCGGTATTCATGATCCTCACCGGGTTCGCGCTGTTCAGCGAGCACAGCCAGTACGCCATCTTCGCCCCGTTCCACTATGTGATCGAGTTCTTCTACTGGACCGGCGGCAACTCCATCGATATCCACAGCTGGCACCGCCTGGGGATGTGGCTGATCGGGGCGTTTATCATTGGGCATGTGTATATGGCCATCCGCGAAGATATCATGTCTGACGACACGGTTATCTCTACCATGATCAATGGATTCCGCAGCCATAAGTTCCCGAAGCGCAAACGCGACAAGGAGGCGTCATGAGTGAGCAGCGCGTGGTGGTGATGGGGCTGGGCAACCTGCTGTGGGCCGATGAGGGCTTCGGCGTACGGGTGGCCGAACGGCTGTATGCCCATTACCATTGGCCGGATCAGGTGGAGATCGTCGACGGCGGCACCCAGGGGCTGAATCTGCTGGGCTATATTGAAAGCGCCAGCCACCTGCTGATCCTGGATGCCATCGACTACGGTCTGGCGCCGGGTACCCTGCGCACCTACGCCGGAGAGATGGTGCCGGCCTACCTCAGCGCCAAGAAGATGAGCCTGCACCAGAGCAGCTTTTCCGAGGTGCTGGCCCTGGCAGAGATTCGTGGCCATATGCCGTCCCGCGTGGCGCTGGTGGGGCTACAGCCCGCGCGGCTGGATGAGTATGGCGGCAGCCTGACCGGGGTGGCGCGGGCCCAGCTGCCCGCGGCGGAGCAGGCGGCACTGGCGCAGCTGGCCGACTGGGGGATCGTCCCGCAGCCGAGCGAGGAGCGCCGCTGCCTGAACTACGAATGTCTGTCGATGGAGAACTATGAGGGCGTCCGCATTCGCCAGTATCGGATGACGCTGGAGGGACAGGAGGAGTGTTGAACGACAATCCGTTTTCCGCGCTGTGGCAGCGCATGCTGGCGCGCGGCTGGCAGCCGGTAGAGGCGCATTCGCTGGACGGCTGGCTGGCGCAGGCGCCGGACGGCGTGGTGCTGCTGAGCTGCGATCCGCGCCGTACGCCGGAGGTCAGCGACAACCCGGTGATGATCGCCGAGCTGCTGCGTGAGTTCCCCCAGGTTGACTGGCACATCGCGATGGCCGATCTGGAACAGAGCGAAGCCATCGGCGATCGCTTTGGCGTGCGCCGCTTTCCGGCAACGCTGGTGTTTATCGGCGGCGAACTGCGCGGCGTGCTCAGCGGGATCCACCCGTGGGCCGATCTGATCGCCCTGATGCGCCCGCTGGTTGAATCCGTCCTTCCGCAGGAGTCCTGATCGATGAGCGAGACCTTTTTCCATCTGTTGGGGCCGGGCACGCAGCCCGATGACGACAGTTTTAGCATGAACCCGCTGCCGATCACCTGCGGGGTCAACGGCGATCCGAGCATGGCGGCGCTGGAGCACTGCGCTCACAGTCCGGCGGTGATGGCGCTGCTGACGCGGCTGCTGGTTCAGCTGGAACAGGGGATTCCCCCCCTGGGCGAGGTGATCGGCTGGGATCTGTCGGCGCTGGATGACGAGGATATGACCTTTCTCAACGCCCTGCTGGGCGAAGGGGAGGTCTCGGTGCGTATTCAGCATCCGGACGGCAGCGAAAGCGAGATCCAAGAGGCGATCTTCTGTGGCCTGTGGCGGGTTCGCCGTCTGCAGGGGGGCTGCGTGCTGGAGGATCGGCTGGAGGCGGGCTGTGCGCCGCTGCCGCTGTGGCAGGCGGCCAGCGCCGATACGCTGCCGGATGATTCGCTGCTGCCGCCGCCCATCGAGGGGCTGATGAACGGGCTGCCGCTGGCCCATGAGCTGCTGATGCATGTGCGCGATCCGGCGACCCAACCCCACAGCATCAACCTGACTCAGTTGCCGCTGAGCGAGGCCGATCGTCTGTTTTTAGCGCGCCTGTGCGGGACGGGCTGCATTCAGATCCGCACTTTTGGCTACGGTGAGAGCCGTATCGACGCGACGGGGCTGCGCCATGTCTGGCATGTACGCTGTCTGGATACCCTGAAGGGGACGCTGCTCGACAGCTATGAGGTGTGTACCTTGCCGGAGCTGGTGCTGGCGGCGCCGGAGGATCTGAGCGACTCGGCCCAGCGTCTGGGCGATGTCTGTCGTTGGCTGGAAGAGGTGGCCCATGTTTGAGCGCGGCTATGCCCAGGCGATCGCGGATGATGCCCGGCTGGAGTGCAACCTGTGCTGGTGGGTGTACGATCCGGCGCAGGGGGACAGAGTGGGGCAAATTCCGCCCGGGATTCCCTTCAGCGCACTGCCGTCGCACTGGCGCTGTCCGCAGTGCGATGCGGATAAATTACACTTCCTGTTATTGGGCTGACTGTTTTTCGCGCGTCAGCCCGCCTCATTTTGCGCCGCCGTCAGGCGGCGCAGTCATCTGATTAATACATACATAAATAGGGTTTTCAGGTCTTTATGTAGCACGATTGGCCTATATATGGGGGCCGGGTCTGCGGCGGTACGCGCAGCGATCTACTATTGGGCGGTATCCCGTAAAAGTATGGGTGTGTCGTCAGTGGCCATGGCGGCTTTGGGCTGCGCAAACGGCGGGGGAGTCTCCCCGTTGACAGGGCGTACGTCCGGGCATGCGTTGGCGCGGCGATCCGGCCTGGTCCATATTCCCCACCTTATCGCCTACAGGAGTCCGCATGTGGGATGTTATTGACTTATCGCGATGGCAGTTTGCGCTGACCGCGATGTATCACTTCTTGTTCGTTCCCCTTACCCTGGGGCTGATTTTTTTGCTGGCCGTCATGGAAACCATCTACGTGGTGACCGGCAAAGCGATCTACCGCGATATGACGCGTTTCTGGGGTAAGCTGTTCGGGATCAACTTTGCTCTGGGCGTGGCGACTGGCCTGACCATGGAGTTTCAGTTCGGTACCAACTGGTCATTCTACTCCAACTACGTGGGCGATATTTTCGGCGCGCCACTGGCGATGGAGGCGCTGATGGCCTTCTTCCTCGAGTCCACCTTTGTCGGCCTGTTCTTTTTTGGCTGGCAGCGGCTGAATAAGTATCAGCATCTGCTGGTGACCTGGCTGGTGGCCTTCGGTTCCAATATCTCCGCCCTGTGGATCCTGAACGCCAACGGCTGGATGCAGTTTCCGACCGGGGCCCACTTTAATATCGACACCCTGCGCATGGAGATGACCAGCTTCAGTGAGCTGGTGTTTAATCCGATAAGCCAGGTGAAGTTTGTCCATACCGTGATGTCCGGCTATGTGGCCGGGGCGATGTTCATCATGTCCATCAGCGCCTGGTATCTACTGCGCGGCCGCGAGCGTGACGTGGCATTACGCTCCTTTGCCATCGGTTCGGTATTCGGCACCCTGGCGATTCTGGGGACGCTACAGCTGGGCGACAGCTCCGCCTATGAGGTGGCCAGGGTTCAGCCGGTGAAGCTGGCGGCGATGGAAGGGGAGTGGCAGACCGAACCCGCGCCTGCGCCGTTCCACCTGGTGGCCTGGCCGGAGCAAGAGCAGGAGCGTAACGCCTTCGCCATCAAGGTACCGGCTCTACTCGGCCTGTTGGCGACCCACTCGCTGGATACGCCGGTGCCGGGGCTGAAGAATCTGATGGCCGACGCCCTGCCGCGTCTGCAGCGCGGGCGCGAGGCCTGGCTGCTGATGAATACCCTCTCGCAGGGCAACCGCTCGCCGCAGGTGCTGAGCGCGTTCCGCGCCGTCGAAAGCGATCTGGGCTACGGCATGCTGCTGAAGCAGTATGCGCCGGATATGAACAATGTGACGCCGGCGCAGTATCAGGCGGCGCAGCGCGGCCTGATCCCGCAGGTGGCGCCGGTGTTCTGGAGCTTCCGTATCATGGTGGGCTGCGGCTCGCTGCTGCTGCTGGTGATGCTGATTGCGCTGATTCAGACGCTGCGGGTGCGCATCGATCAGCACCGCTGGGTGCTGCGTATGGTGTTCTATAGCCTGCCGCTGCCGTGGATTGCCATCGAGGCCGGCTGGTTTATGACGGAGTTTGGCCGTCAGCCCTGGGCAATTCAGGATATCCTGCCGACCTATTCCGCTCACTCGGCCCTGACGGTAGGCCAGCTGGCCTTCTCGATGGGGCTGATCCTGGGGCTTTACACCCTGTTCTTAATCGCCGAGGTCTATCTGATGCAGAAGTACGCGCGTCTTGGACCGAGCGCGATGCAGAGTGAACAACCGGCGCAGCAGGGGTAAAGGAGACTGTTATGTTTGATTATGAAACGCTGCGGTTTATTTGGTGGCTATTGATCGGCGTGATCCTGGTGGCCTTTATGGTGACCGATGGATTTGACATGGGGGTCGGTTGCCTGCTGCCGCTGGTGGCGCGCAGCGACGATGAGCGGCGCGTGCTGATCAACAGCGTCGGCGCCCACTGGGAGGGCAACCAGGTGTGGTTGATCCTGGCCGGCGGCGCGCTGTTCGCCGCCTGGCCGCGGGTCTATGCCGCCGCCTTTTCCGGCTTCTATGTGGCGATGATCCTGGTGCTGTGCGCCCTGTTCTTTCGTCCGCTGGCCTTTGACTACCGGGGCAAGATCGCCGACGCGCGCTGGCGCACCCTGTGGGACACCGGGCTGGTGATCGGCAGTCTGGTGCCGCCGCTGGTGTTTGGCGTGGCGTTCGGCAACCTGATCCAGGGCGTTCCCTTTGCCTTCACCCCACAGCTGCGCGTGGAGTACTTTGGCACCTTCTGGCAGTTGCTGTCGCCCTTTGCCCTGCTGTGCGGGCTGCTCAGTCTGTGTATGGTGATCATGCAGGGCGGCGTCTGGCTACAGCTGAAGACCGATGGCGTGATCCGTCAGCGGGCCCGCTCGGCGACCAACCGCAGCGCGCTGCTGGTAGTGCTCTGCTTCCTGCTGGCCGGCTACTGGCTGTGGGTCGGTATCGATGGCTATGTGCTGCTCAGCCAGGATCCCAATGGCCCCTCCAATCCGTTGATGAAGGCGGTGGCGGTGTTGCCCGGCGCCTGGATGAGTAACTTTATTCATTGGCCGCTGCTGCTGATCTTCCCGCTGCTCGGCGTGCTGTGTCCGCTGCTGACCCTGTTCGCCAGCGCCCGCGGCCGTGGGGGGTGGGGATTTCTGCTGGCCTCGCTGGCACAGGCCGGAGTGGTGTTTACCGCCGGGGTGACGCTGTTCCCATTTGTGATGCCCTCCAGTATTAACCCGGTCTCCAGCCTGACGCTGTGGGACAGCACCTCCAGTCAGATGACGTTGAGTATCATGCTGGTGATCGTGCTGATCTTCCTGCCGATCGTGCTGCTCTATACCCTGTGGAGCTACTATAAGATGCTGGGGCGGATTAACCCGGAGACTATCCGCCGTCATGATCATGAACTGTACTGAGGAGAGGGTGCGATGTGGTATTTACTGTGGTTTGTCGGCATTTTGCTGATGTGTTCGCTGTCTACCCTGATCCTGGTATGGCTTGAGCCGAGGCTGAAATAGCCTGAGTTAACCTGGGGGCGGGCCGATGTCGCTGCCCCCGTCGTCCTCTCACCGGCGTCGTCTGACGCCACTTTTATTCCTGCCGATAATATAATCATCATAACCACCAGATATTATTAACGAGTGATAAAATGTCCGCTTGTTAATTATTATCGAGTGACGTAATGCGTAATAAGCCCCTATCCCGGGTCTACCGCACGCTCAATCATGAAATTCACTATATGATGAGCTTTATCGGTGGCTGCCTGGAAATTGTCAGTTTTATGTATTTATACAAGGCCTTAATCGGCTATATGACCTCTAATATGATCTTCGGCATTGCGGCGCTGGCCAATGGGGGGATGGACTTTGAATCGGTCTACCATATCTCCATTATACTGATCTGGATGGTACTGGCGGCGCTGCATCAGCTGATCGTTAACCGCTATCACTCCCGCCTGCACAGCCCGTGGCACGGCTATGCCATTGCCATGAGCATCAACTGCCTGCTGCTGTTGGTATTTATGCTGCTGGGCGCGGCGATGAGCCGCTATGGGTTGCTGGGGGACAAACCGACGCCGATGGTGATGCCGCTGGTAACCATCGGGCTGATTTTTATGTATATCCAAAACTTTGTGATTAAGCACGGTGGGACCCGTCAGCCGACGGCGACCTCGGTGGTGACCACGGTGTATGTGCTGATGATGAGCCGATTGTTCAGTGTGTTCGATCGCCACCGTAATCGGCGCGAGCGGGTGTGCCTGTACCATGAGGGCCTGCATTACCTGATGGTGATCGCGCACTTCTTTGTCGGGGCGCTGGTGACCGCGCTGCTGAGCCGGCATATCGGTTTCTACAGTCTGGGCTTGGCGCTGCTGGTGCTGGTGCTGTTTACCCTGCGTATCTGGGGGGTACATGGCCGCCATCGGACGGCGCTGGTCCAGAGCGTGTCCCGTAACGGGTCGTGAGCGTCGGCGCCACGCGCAGTGACGGGAGACGTCCTGGTCTGATCGCGGTAAAAACGGCAGCCGCCCGTGCCTCAGCGCTCCGCTGCCAGAGGACGGCTGGCGCTGCCCATGGCGATCAGCGCCTTGCGGATCAGGTGGTGGACCGGATCCTGCGACGAGCGCTCGTGCCACATCAGATGATACGGGAAGTGGATGGCCATGCCGGGAATGGTGACCGCCCGGTACTCTCCGCTTTCGAGCAGTGTTTCGCCGATGCTGCGCAGCGTTATCAGCAGGGTATCATGGTCCACCAGCTCATCCAGCCAGCGGCGGAAGTTGTTGGTCAGGGTCATGGTGATATTCAGCAGTCCCTCATCCAGGCGGTTGGCCTGCAGGAAGCTGTCCTGCAGGTAGGGGCTGATATTGTAGAGAATCAGCGGCGTGCAGAGCAGCTGCTCGCGGGTCATGGTCAGCACCTGCGTCGGTTGTTGGCCGATGGCATGGACGCGGCGCAGGAACATGAATTCGGAGGAGCCGAGCGTCTTCAGGTGAATACCGCTGGGGCAGGCGTGGGGAAAGTGGCGTACGGCGACGTCCACGTTACCCTGCTTCAGGCTTTGCACGATGTCTTCTGCGGTGGTGGCGCTGGGCGGCCGGAAGTTGATCACCAGGTTGGGGTACAGGGTGCGCACGTTGCCGATCAGGGCGGAGACCTCCTGGATATTGAACCAGTGGGGCAGGCAGATGTTATAGCGGTGTTTCACCCCACAGCGCAGCTGGTCGATCATCGACTGGCTGGCGTACAGTGTATTGCGCACGATGGTGCACAGGGTCTCGCCGACCGGAGTCAGGGTAAATAGATTATTGCACTTGGTGTACAGCGGATCGTTGAACTCTTTGCGCAGCTCCATCAGCAGCTTGCTCATGGAGGGCTGGCTGATGCCCAGACACTCGGCAGCCCGGCCGACGCTCTGCTCTTCATTTAGCGCAGTCAGGGCGATCAGGGCGGCGTAATGGGTGTCATACATGGACTTCAGGAAATTATCGTGCGACATGGCGTCACCTGTTGCGGTGTCGTGTTCACCGGTAGCGATCATAGACAGGCCGACCGCGCGGCGGCCGACCGTAGAAAATAGGGGCGGGGTTAGCGGGCGACCCGTACGCCGCCGCTGACGCCGTGGGGACTAAACAGCACCTGCCACAGCTGGATATCCCGGGCGCGGAAGGCGCCGGCACAGGCACAGAGATAGTAACGGAACATACGGTAAAAACGCTCGCCGTAACGATCCTTCAGCTGTGGCCAAGCGGCGCGAAAGCGGGCCTCCCATGCCATCAGCGTCTTATCGTAATCGCTCCCCAAATTGTGCCAGTCTTCCATGACCATCATCCCCTCGCTGCCGCAGGCGATATCGCGTATGGAGGGCAGGCGTCCATTAGGGAAAATATAGCGGTTAATCCAGGGATCGACACCGTGATCGGAGATATTACTGCCGATGGTGTGCAGCAGAAAACGTCCTTCAGGGCGTAGGCAGCGTTTGACCGTATTGAAGTAGGCGGCGTAGTTTTTGGGTCCGACGTGCTCAAACATGCCGACGGAGACGATGCGCTCAAATGGCTCATCCAGATCGCGGTAGTCCATCAGATGCAGGGTGACCGGCAGACCGGCGCAGCGCTGGCGGGCCAGCTCTAACTGCTCCTGCGAGATGGTGATCCCGGTGACTTCCACGCCGTAGTTACGGGCCATGTACGCCGCCAGTCCCCCCCAGCCGCAGCCGATGTCGAGCACCCGCTGACCCGGCTGCAGATCGAGCTTGCGGCAGATCAGATCCAGCTTGGCCTCCTGGGCCTGATCCAGCGTTTTGGCCTCTTTCCAGTAGGCGCAGGAGTATTGCATGTGGGGATCGAGTATGGCCTCAAACAGATCGTTGCCCAGATCGTAGTGCTCGCGGGCGACCTGACCAGCGCGTCGGCGCGACTGCAGGTTAAACAGACGGGTGCTGATGGCATAGATCAGATCGTTAAGGTTAGCGGGCAGCGTCTTGTCCAGACCGTGGCGTAGGGCGCGGTCAAAAAACATGTCCAGACGTTCGCAGTCCCACCAGCCGTCCATATAGCTCTCACCCAGCCCCAGGGAGCCGCCTTTCAGCACGGTGGAGAACAGCTGCGGGTTATGGATCTGCAGGTCATAGGGCTGCTGCCCCTCAAGGCCTATGCCAGCCTGCTGCAGTAATGGCTGCAAAATATGGTAGCTGCGGGACTGATCCTCTATTTCATTGACAACGGTATTCATATTTATTCCTGCGGTGAATTTTTTTGCATAATATCCACCGTTTGTTATCGATAACAAAGCATATAAAAATTCTCAATTAGAATAAATCAATGGAATAAAAACATTCTATCGGAAATATTCCAACCTAATATCCGGATTGATATGCTATTTAACAATAGATTCATTTGTTTTTCGGTCAGTGACTTTATCGTGTCCCGGGATCGTTTATCTTTTTTGCATGCGTCAAGGGGACAGGGCGCGCGGTCTGCGTTTACCCACGCGATGATCCGGAGCGCCTGCGATGAGGATATGCGATCGCATCATGCCGACCGATCCCAATGGCCGCTTTATGCTCAAGGCCACGCCCGGCATTAGAGAGCGCCACATTGCGGTACAAATGTTATCTCTATCACTAATTTATGCCGCAATTAATATGCTTTTCTATTTTTTGAGCGCGGTAGCAAAATATTTTCCCAGCGTGGTGATAGGATCAAATCATAATAAATTAAAAATGTTTTTATCCCATCTTATCCCGGCGTCTATATGTGAGGAAAATAACATGAATCTCAAGCTGCAGCTGAAGGTATTGTCGTTTCTGCAGTTCTACCTGTGGGGGAGCTGGCTGACGACGCTCGGCTCCTACATGTTTGTCACCCTGAAGTTTGACGGTGCGGCCATTGGTGCAGTTTATAGCTCGCTGGGGATTGCGGCGCTGTTTATGCCGACCCTGTTGGGGATCGTGGCGGATAAATGGGTCAGTGCCAAGTGGGTGTATGCCGCCTGTCATCTGGTGGGGGCGCTGACCCTGTTCCTGGCGGCTCAGGTGACGACACCGAGTGCCATGTTCGTGGTTATCTTGTTGAACTCCTTAGCCTATATGCCGACTCTTGGGCTGGTGAATACCATCTCATATTATCGGCTGCAGAATGCGGGTATGGATATCGTCAGAGATTTTCCACCGATCCGTATCTGGGGTACCATCGGGTTTATTTTGGCCATGTGGGCGGTTAGCTTCTCCGGCTTTGAGCTGAGCTATATGCAGCTGTATATCGGCGCCGTGGCCTCACTGCTGCTGGGCCTGTTCGCCATGACCCTGCCCACGATTCCGGTGACTAAAAGTCAGGAAAAACAGGGTTGGGTGGAGATGCTGGGCCTGAACGCCTTTAGTCTGTTCAAGATTCCACGTATGGCGATCTTCTTTATTTTCGCCATGCTGTTGGGCGCCGAGCTGCAAATTACCAATATGTTCGGTAACCCATTCCTGCACAGCTTCGATCAGAACCCGCTGTTCAGCGGCAGCTTTATCGTCGAGCACGCCTCGGTGCTGCTGTCGGTGTCGCAGATTTCTGAGACGGTATTTATCCTGACCATCCCTTTCTTCCTCGGGCGCTATGGTATCAAGAATGTGATGCTGATGAGTATGGTGGCCTGGATGCTGCGCTTCGGCCTGTTTGCCTACGGCGATCCATCACCGTTTGGCACCGTGCTGCTGGTGCTGTCAATGATCGTGTACGGCTGCGCCTTTGATTTCTTTAACATCTCTGGCTCGGTCTTTGTCGATCAGGAGGTCAAACCAGCTATCCGTGCCAGCGCGCAGGGCATGTTCCTGATGATGACCAACGGATTCGGCTGTATCCTGGGCGGTATCGTCAGCGGTAAGGTGGTTGAGTATTATACCCATAGCGGTGTGACCGACTGGCCGACCGTATGGCTGATCTTCGCCGGTTACTCGCTGCTGCTGGCCGTGATCTTCCTGTTCCTGTTCCGTTACCGCTATGTCCGTCCGCAGGGGCAGAACACCGCCGTATGTCAGGAGGCCTGATCCTTGCTGATAGGCTGGGCCGCACCAGGGTGCGGCCCATTTTTTTCCCCTATGGTGATATCACAATGCCCCGCCCACACGTTCCTGTAAATCCGTTGTCTGTCGTGAGCCCGTGCGTTGGGCTAGCCTTTTTCACTGCCGGATCTCACGTACGCAGGGGGAACGCATGACGATTGTACCGTTGGATAAAGCCATGATGCGCCGCTGGATCGCGCTGCGCGCCCAGCTGGCGCCGTTGACGCCGCTGAGCCGCCACTGGCTTGAGGGCTGCGCGCTGCTGGATGCCGCCCCCTATGCCGCCCTGCTGGCGTTGGACGCTGCAGGTGAGACGCAGGGGGTTGTGAAGATAGCGATCCAGCCGGAGGTGTTACAGCACAGTGCGCCTGCCCGGCTGCGACTGTGCTGTCTGTTCGTCTCACCCGCCCGGCGGCGGCCTGGGGACGGCAGCGCGGGTGTTCTGAGATGGTGACGGCGGTGGCGCCGGAGGATACCGCGCTGCAGCGTATGCTGGCTGCGCTGGGGCTGACCGAGCGGACGCGGCAGGTGACCTACCGTCTACCGTTGTGAGATGAGCCGCGCGACGGGGCGGCGCGCCGCAGAGGGGCGTCCCGGCTGGCGGGACGCGGACAGGGCGATTATACGGTGGCCGGTGCCAGCGGGCGGGAGCCGTGGCGGCGTGCGCTGTTGATCCAGGTCACGGAGCCCATCACGGCGATCGCGGTCAGCAGGATGTACTCCAGCGACATGGCGTAGACCCCCTGGATGGCGTAAATCACCACGCTGATGATGTCGATCACCACCCACAGCAGCCAGTTCTCAACGTATTTGCGGGTCATCAGCACCATGGCGGCGATGGAGAGCACCAGCATGGCGGAGTCCCACAGCGGGAAGGCGTCCGGCTGCAGATCCGGCATCACGGCGGCCACGCCCATCCCCTGCAGCAGGTCGATGGCGACGCGGGTAAGGAGGGCGAACACCGGATCGATAAAGCGGGTCATCAGGGCAATGGCGACCAGACAGACCAGGGTCAGGGTCAGCGCTTTGCCACGCGACAGCCAACGCACCTTGAGAGCTGCCTCGTTATCGCCGTTCTGCCGGCTCCAGGCGTACCAGCCGTACAGATTGGCGGCGAAAAAGAACACCTGTAGCAGCAGGCTGGCGTACAGCTGGATTTGGAAAAAGATGGCGGCAAACAGGGTGACGTTGATCAGCCCAAACAGGTAGTTGATGATCTTCTCTTTGCTGGCAAACCAGATACACAGCAGGCCAAACAGCGTGCCGATGGCTTCGATCCATGACAGGGCATATCCGCCTTCGCCGAGGGGAATGTTTGCCATTACGTTGTTAATGCTGAAAAAATCCATGTTCAGTTCCCTTTGTTATGATCCTGTCGGATGGCGTTGAGGGCCAGCTCGATCTCCCTGGCTTCGCCACGCTGGCTGTGCGCTTCCTGCTGCTGGTAGTCGTTGATGCCCTGCGCCAGCCCACCGTTGTGGGTGACCACCACGTTGAGTACCGAGGCGGTGCGCAGGCCGCGCAGCGCACCGACCACCATCAGCGGCGCGGTTTCCATATCGGCGGCCAGAATACCGCGCGCCGACCATTCGGCGTCCAGCTCGGCCTCCCGGTCGGTATAAAAGCTGTCGTGGCTGCGCACATAGCCACAGTGCGCCGGGAACGCCAGGCGCCCGGCCTCTGTGCGCAGCAGGTGCACCAGGCCGTTGTCGGCGCAGGCGGGGTAACCGGCGGGTGCATAGGCGTGGCTGGTTCCCTCATCGCGCACCGCGCCGCTGGCGATCACCAGATCGCCCATCGCCATGTGATCCTGCAGGGCGCCGCAGCTGCCGATACGGATCAGGGTGGTGATGCCGATGCGGTGCAGCTCCTCCACGGCGATGGCGGTCGATGCGCCGCCGATGCCGGTTGATACGGCCAGGAGTTCGATGCCGTGGAACCAGCCGCGCAGCGCACGGAATTCACGGTTCTGCCCCAGCGGTTCGACCTTCTCCAGAAAGCGGGCGACGTGCTCTACGCGCTGCGGATCGCCGGGCAGCAGCGCATAGCGTGCCTGGGTCATGGCACGGCTCAGGCGAATGTGTGGTTGTCGTTCCATCAGACTCCTCGTGATCCTGTGTTACAGGCCGGCCTCCCCCCGCAGACGCTCTGCGTCGAGCAGGGTGATGTATTCCCCGTCGACCGCGATGATATGTTGCGCCTTCAGGGTGAACAGAATACGGTTAATGCTGCGCACGGCGGCGGCAAACTCGTGGCTGAGCTGCGGTTTGTCCAGTGCGATGCGCTCGCTCTCCTGCTGCGCAAAGCGGTGCCACAGCGCCAGCGATACCCGCTGTTGCAGGGTATACAGACTGTCGGCACCGGCCTTGGCGGACAGGTGATAATACTGCTGGCTGCAGGTACGCAGTATGCGTTGATTAAAATGGTTATCCAGCGCCAGCCAACGGTGGAAGTCATCGCGGGTGAGCTCCAGTAGACGCGTCTCGCGGGTGGCTTCGACCGAGCAAATATAGGGGCGCTGTTCAAATATTTCCAGCTCCCCCAGGATGTCTCCCTGGTGGTAGCGAGCCTGCTGATAACGGCGTCCGTCGTCAGCTTCAAAAAAGATATCGGCTTCTCCCTGCAATATCAGTCGGAAATGCTGGCAGATATCGCCCTGCCGGCAGATCAGCCCGTTCTGAGCGACCGTTCGCGCGGACCAGCGGCGCATGATGCTCAGCGGACAGTGCTTTACCCAATCGTATAGAGCGGCATTGGCGGTGACCTGCGCGATGATGGCCTGCCACGCTTCGCCGTGCATACTGCAGTTGGCTTTGAACACTATAGATATTCCTTCAGTTACGGGACAGGACGGGTGTCCGGTGCGGCAGCGGCGGGGGCGGAAAAACTGCCGACGGGCTCTGATATTACACACCCGGCCGGGACAAATGTCCCGACCGGGTGTGTCGCGGTGAGATATGTGACGGCAATCTCGTCTGGATATGCCGTGGGCGGACTCAGATCAGGACAATCAGCAGCAGCAGCCCCACCAGCATCACCGGTGCGGTGCGCTTGACCAGATCGAGCGGTGAGACGCCGACCATGCCGGCGACCACGATGGCCGCGGCGGAGAGCGGCGAGGCGGTGCGCCCCAGGTAGCTGGCGAAGGCGGCGGCGGTCCCCAGGTTGGTGCCGTCCATGCCAAAGGCGGCGGCATGGGGGGTAATGGCCTCGTTGAAAGCGTAGGCCGCGGCGTCGCCGGAGCCTATCACGATAGCCATCAGGAATGGGCCGACGGTGCCGCCGAAGCGGGCAGCCTGCGGGTAGTCGATCAGCAGCGTTTTGGCGGCATCGATAAGCCCAATGGCGCTCAGACCGGCCACGAAGACCCCGGCGCAGATGATAATGCCGAATACGTCGCTGTAGGCTTTACCCATGCCGTCGAAGAAGGCCGGAATCGCTTTGCCTGGGTGGGTGCGGGTGACCAGCAGGGTGGCGAGGATCCCCCACATGACCGCCTGCGGAACCCCCATCTTCAGCCAGCCTACGCCGCCGAAGGCGCCGAGCATCAGCAGGGTGACCGGCAGCAGCGGCATCAGTGCGGCCAGCAGGTTGATCGGTTGGTGGTCGGCCTGCATTTCGCTTTCCAGCGTTGAGTGATAGCCGCGATGTTCACGGCGCAGCAGGGCGGTCAGCGTCATGCCGACCATGATCAGCAGCCCCAGCCACACCACGGTCATGGCGCGTGAGCCGATGATGGTCATCACGTCGCCGCCGACGATTTTGGCCACCAGGGCCATGTGCGGACTGCCCGGATTGAGCAGGCTGGCGCCGAAGGTGCCCGCCAGCACCGCGGCGCCGGCCATCACCGGGTGGATACCCGCCGCCAGCTGCAGCGGGATCATGGTGATACCGGCGGCGGCGGCGGCCCCGGCGGCGCTGGGCAGCGCCAGCTGGACGAAGGTGGTCAGCAGAATGGTGCCGGGGATCAGCAGCAGACCGACGCGGCGCAGCGGTACACTCAGCAGGCGCACCAGGTGGCGGTCACAGCCGGTAAACTTCATCACGGTGGCGAAGCCGATGGCCGACAGGATCGCCTGGATCAGCCCCTCGGAGACCATCTTCTGGGCAAAGCTGTTCATCGCCGCCATCGGATCGGCGGCCAGCAGGCACATCAGCAGGCCGGAGAACAGCAGCACGGTGCGGGTATCCTGGCGCTTGATCAGCAGGATCACCGTCAGGATCAGGATTGCAATACCGGCAATAACTAACATGGTTTAGTCTCCCGAGACAGGGCGTTGGTAGATGACGTGGCGCTGCGTATCGTAGGGCGGCTCCTGCGCCAGCCGGGCACGCAGGGCATCGAACTCGGCCAGCCACTGGCGGCGCCAACGCGCCTTGAGCGGTGCCGGCTGCCAGCAGGCGTCGATGGCGTTGGCCAGCATGGTTCGCACCCCGTCGAGATCGAAGCCGAACTCCTCCACCATGACCCGGTAGCATTCGGCGCCGTTGGTATCGTGCATATGCCAGTCGTCGGTGGCCGGGATCAGGTTGATGCCCGCCGCCGCCATGCGGCGGATGGGATGGCATTGGCGCCACGCGTCGCGATCGGGCCAGCGCTTGAGGAAGAAGGTGTTGCTGGGCACCACGGTAAAGGGAACGCCGTCGCGGGCGCAGCGCGCCATCAGCTCGGGGTTATCGACGATGCTGTAGCCGTGATCGATGCGATCGAGGTGCAGCAGATCCAGCCCGCTCTCCACGTTACGCCAGTGCAGGCCGAACTCGCTGCAGTGGCCGGTCAGGCGCAGTCCGCCCTGACGCGCCAGACGGTAGGCTTTCCAGAAGTGCTCTATCGGCGCATCGTGTTCGCGGTAGTCGATGCCGATGCCGGGCACCAGCGGGTGCGGGTGCGCCAGCACCGTCTCCACCATGCGTACGGCCTCTTCGGGGCTCTTTTCGCGGTTGATGGCCGGCAGAAACAGCGCGTGGATATCCCAGCGCCGGGCGGCGCAGGCCAGCCCCTCCGCCAGCGCGGCGGTGACCTCGGCATAGGGCAGCGCGGTGTCAGAGGGGTTCCAGAACAGCTCCAGGTGGCGTACCCCGGTGGCCGCGGCGTCCTCGGCCACCTCCTGTATGACCCGGCAGTAGTCCCGGGGGCGCGTCAGCAGCGGGTAGAGGAAGTTAAGGGCGGCGATACCGCCTTTGACCTGACCGGTCTGGGCCTGATAGCGGCGGTAGAAGCTCTTGGCATCGCGTTCACTGAGGGCCACGCCTGCCTGCTTCGCCAGGTCGCGCATCGTCTCCAGGCGAACGCCGCCCAGCAGGTGGTAGTGCAGATCCAGTTTGGGGAATCGGGCCAGAAAATCCGGCCAGGTAATCGTTTGCGTCGCTGGCATTGATCTATCCCGCGGCAGAAAAAAGGAAAGGCGCATCATAGGGGAACGTACGCCGGGCGTGAAATGCTATTCCGGCATGGCTCAGGCCGATTCGGCACCGGGGTCGCTTTCCCAGCGGTGCGCGGAATGTTTAGGCTGCCGGGACGGGCGGCGGCCAGAAGGTGTGGCCGGCGGCGATGCGTAGTGCCAGGCGCTGCCAGAAGGCCTCGGCGCGCTGGTGCAGGCGGGCGCGGTTGCGATAGAGACGGATCTGATAGGGGACGCACCAGCGCTGGCGATCCACGGCCACCAGCCGACCCTCCGCCAGCTCCGCGCCGATCTGGCAGTCGGCGAGCCAGGTCAGGCCGTGGCCACGCAGCGCCATTTGACGGTGCAGATCGCACAGTGAGGCCTCAAACAGCGGTCGGGCGGGGAAGGGATACTGGGGCATCAGACGCTCTACCATACGGGCGCTGTAGGAGTCCGGGGTGTAGCGTAGCACCGGCACCGGTTGTTCTCCCGGCTGAAAACGCGGGCGTCCATCGGGATCAGGGGCGCAGACCAGCAGCAGGTCGCCGCGCCCGAGCAGCAGGTTGTCAAACGGCGGCTGCAGCAGGGCGTGGGTATCAAAGGCCAGCAGGAAGTCGCTGGCCCCCTCCATCAGCGCCTCGACGGCGAAGTCCACCCGCAGAATATCAACGCCGAAGGGTAAGGGCGCCGGGTCGTCTGCGCTGGCCGCGGCGATCAGATCGAGCAGAAAAGGGGAGGAGAGGGAGTGTGGGGCACTGAAACGTACCGGATGGAGCAGGGCCTGCGGACGTCCGTTGATGTTGTTAAGCCCCTCGTGCCATTGGTTGGTCATGGCGTGGGCCAACAGGCGAAACTGGTAGCCGGCGGGCGTCAGGGTTACCGGGGTGGTGCTGCGATCGACCAGCTGCTGCCCCACGCTCTCCTCCAACGCCCGGATATGGCGGCCGAAGGCGGGTTGAGTAATGTGGCGGCTGGCGGCGGCGCGCGAAAAGTTGCGCAGTTCTGCCAGTGTCAGAAAGTCTTCAAGCCAGCCTATCTCCATCTACTCTCCCCTTCCGTGGTTATCCGGATGTTCTCCGCTATCCTGCCCTTTCGGGCAGTGGTATGACAACCCTGTATCTAGATTATCACCAAATAATATATTTTTTATAGACATGCATACAGATAACGCAATTTGAATGATGAATAAATGAAATAAACACTCGGTATTTGCGAGGTTACTAAGCTGTTTAATTCGAATTATTTGGTGATCAAAAGCGCAGAATTGTATATCGGAGCAATGAATTAACGGAAATGTGAAGCAGGTACTGCCTACTTATCCGATAGCTAAAATAAGATGTCATACAGAAATTGGCGTAATCACTTATTTGTTCAGACCAAAAGTAACACATATTCAACCAATATCAGGGAGCCTTGCCATATGAAACTGAAAACTTTTTCCCGTCATATCCTCTGTGCGGCCGTGCTTTCTCTGATTGCTGGCGGCGCACAGGCAGCAGAGAAAGTCACACTGAAACTGGCTCATAACCTCGAACGCAGCCACGTAGTACATCAGGCATTCGAGCAGATGGCAAAAGAGGTACAACAACTTTCTAACGGCAATATGCGCATTCGTATTTACCCCAGCAGCCAGATGGGCAGTGCCCGTGAAACGCTGGAGCTTCTGCAGAACGGCGCACTGGATATGACCAAAGGCTCCGGCAGTGATTTGGAGTCATTTGATAATATTTACGCCATCTATAACATGCCGTACCTGTTTAAGGATCAGCAGCACTTTAATAACGTTGTCTATGGTCCGGTCGGCAAGGAGATTATGGATTCCACCAAGGATAAAGGCTTTTTCGCCATGTCCGCCTACGTTGCCGGTACCCGCAGTTTCTATGCCAAGAAACCGATTACCTCTCCGGCCGACCTGAAGGGGCTGAAAATCCGTGTTCAGGCCAGCCCGACCACCATCAAGATGGTCGAACTGATGGGCGGCTCCCCGACGCCGATCTCCTTCGGCGAAGTGTATACCGCTATGCAGCAGGGCGTGGTGGATGGTGCGGAAAACAACATCCCGTCCTGGGTACAGACCCGCCACATCGAAATCGCCAACGTCCTGTCTGAAGATGAGCACGCCTCGATTCCGGATTACCTGGTCATCGCCACTAAAACCTGGGAGAAGTTGACCCCGGAGCAACAGGCCATCCTGACCAAAGCTGCCCGCAATTCTGAGGTCTACCAGCAGAAACTGTGGGATAAGGTCGATGCCGAGTCCCGCGCACAGGCCAAAGCGATGGGTGCCAGCATCGTCAGCGTAGACAAGGCGCCGTTCCGCGCCGCCGTACAGCCGTTGTATGACGAGTTCCGCAAGGATCCGCAGCAGGCTGCGCTGCTGGACAAGTTTGAAGCCGCCGCGCAGTAATGCCGTTATGCGCGGGCGAGAGAGACGCCCGCGCCGTTTCATCCCGCTATTTGGATAGACCGTATGATTCTCGATCGGATCAAAAAAATCGTCGACCGCAGTATCGCCTCGTTTGCGGTGGTGGTGATGGTGGCGCTGGTGGCCTGCGTTGTCTGGCAGGTATTCAGCCGTTATGTGCTCAGTCAGCCCAGCACGCTGACCGATGAACTGGCGCGTTTTCTGATGATTTGGGTCGGCCTGCTGGGTGCCGCCTATACCGTGGGCGCCCAGCGCCACCTCTCAATTGATCTGCTGGCGATGTCGGTCAGTGCCCGCACCCAGGCCGCGCTGAGCGTGCTGGTCAATCTGCTGGTGATGGTGTTCTCGTTCCTGGTAATGATCGTCGGCGGACGAATGCTGATCGACAAGACCCTGGAGACGGCGCAGCTGTCGGCGGCGATGCAGATCCCGATGGGGTATGTCTATTTTATTCTGCCGCTGAGCGGCGCCATCATCATTTTTTATAGTCTGTACTTTGTGATCAGTGGAATGAAGAAACTGGCCATCCCGCAAGGAGTGAATAACTGATGGAGAGCTATATCGCCCTGACCCTGTTTGGCAGCTTCTTCTTTCTGGTGTTTGTCGGTGTGCCGATTTCATTCTCTATCGGTATCGCCACCTTTGCCTCCATGCTGCTGATGTTTCCGTGGGAGATCGCTACCATTACCGTCGCGCAGCGTCTGGCCAACGGGCTGGATAACTTTGCGCTGCTGGCAATACCGTTCTTTATCTTTGCCGGCACGTTGATGAACAGCGGCGGTATCGCCATTCGATTGATCAACCTGGCACAGGTGATGGTAGGACGTGTGCCCGGCTCCCTGGGGCACGTTAACGTGCTGGCCAACATGATGTTCGGCTCCATCTCCGGCTCGGCGGTGGCAGCGGCGGCGGCGGTTGGCGGTACGTTGCACCCTATCCAGACCCGTGACGGTTATGATCCGGCCTTCTCTACGGCGGTTAACGTCTCATCCTGTATTACCGGGCTGTTGATCCCGCCGTCCAACGTACTGATCGTCTTCTCCCTGACCGCTGGCGGCGTGTCTGTGGCGTCGCTGTTCCTGGCTGGTTATCTGCCGGGGATACTGATGGGGCTGTCGATCATGGTGGTGTGCGCCTTTATCGCCAAGGCACGGAACTATCCGGTCAGCGCGCGCCCGACCCTGCGTCAGGCGGGTAAAGCTTTCTGGGATGCCTGGCCCAGCCTGCTGCTGGTATTCATCGTGATGGGCGGGATCCTCGGTGGTGTCTTTACCGCGACCGAAGCCTCGGCGATCGCCGTGGTGTACACCTTTGTGCTGTCGGTGCTGATTTACCGCGAGGTAAAGTGGCGCGATTTGCCGCGGCTGATCCTGGAGTCGGTGGTGACGACCTCCATCGTACTGCTGCTGATTGGCTTCTCCGTCGGCATGTCCTGGGCGATGACCAACGCGGATATCCCTTACATGATCAGCGATGCGCTGATGGGGATTTCGGAAAACCCGATTGTCATCCTGCTGCTGATCAACATTGTGCTGCTGATCGTCGGTATCTTTATGGATATGACCCCGGCGGTTCTGATCTTTACCCCGATCTTCCTGCCGATCGCACAGGAGCTGGGGATGGATCCGGTACATTTCGGTATCATGATGGTGGCTAACCTGTGTATCGGCTTGCTGACGCCGCCGGTCGGGAGCGCCCTGTTCGTCGGCTGCTCTATCTCCGGGGTGAAGATCCAGCAGCTGATTAAGCCACTGCTGCCCTTCTACCTGGCACTGATTGTCTCGCTGATGATGATCACCTATATCCCGCAGATCTCCCTGTTTGTGCCGCAGCTGTTTGGCCTGATGTAAGCGGAGTTACGATCCGAAAGGCAGAGTTTATCTCTGCCTTTTTTATTCGTTCGGCGTGGCGGATAGGCCAGTCCGGGTTACGCAGTGAGATACGGGATGGTTTCATTGATTGGCTGGTGCGCTGTTCATACGGCGGCGCAGGCGTTACAGAGCACCGTCGGCATCCGGTTTTCCCAACGGTACTCTGTACACACGTCTCCGGCGACCGTTTCTCCGGCGGATCAATCCGGTGATCCCTGCACTGTTTTCCCTGCGGCGGGTACGGCTCAGCAAAGCTGGCTGAGCTCTTCGTTATCGCCGAACTATCCAGTCTGGCCGTTCACAAAAAGTCGATTTAGCGGCGCAGATAATTGCGCCGTAAGCTGTCTGTGAGATAATTAGCCGGTTCGCTGGATCCGGATAAAATCCCGCTGAATGCCCTCCGATTCTGACAGCGCTGCTGCAGAATGCAGAGAGGCTCTTCCCCCTGCTTTCGCTTTTCCGCCCCAGATCTTTTTAACGGAATCATCGTATGTATTGGTCTCGGGTACTTTATTGGCCGAGATCCTCCGGTGCTGAAAGATCCGTGCACCGGCATTCAGGCCTGCTACCATGTGTTTCTGGCCATCGCTCAGGGCGCCGACGCCCGCAGTGACTTCCCGTGGTCGTTTATCGATCTGCTCTCGTGGCTGAACGGTTACCAGAAGCAGTATGGTTTTGTGCATGTCGCTTGCCCGCGGGATCTGATGCGGTGTAAAAAATGCCGCTTCTACTGGTATCAGCTGGTGATCCGCAGCAACGGTGCCCCGCGTTAAATCCTGGTGCTGGTGCGCGATTCCTCCCGGCTGGTTTTTCCCGCTTCAGCGTTTATGATAAGGAGATGGGGCCGCCGTCGGCGGTAGGCAGATCGGTTGCGTTGCTGCCGCAGTTCAGGAGTGGTATTTCGGGCAGTTGACGCGTCAGGCGCACCGGATCTGGCGTGGGGCCGATATAAACTATCTCTGTGGTCGTCGTCAGGCGGATCGTGTACTGTATTCTGACAACGGTCTGATTTATGTCACCCATGATCACTATCGACACTTTACCCGTATGGGGTGATCGCGATGCAAAAAGTCCAGTTTGATTTTAGCCAGATAGCCGATTTAGCGGCGTTCTATCGCCAGTTTTCCCAGGCCTTTACACTGGCGTCGACGTTCGGCAATAACCTTGATGCGTTGTGGGATGCGCTGACCGGCGATATTGGAATGCCGCTGGAGATTGCGTTCATCAACTTTGACGCTGCGAAGAAGCGACGCTTTGCTGCGTTGGTGCTGCTGCTGGAAGCTGCCGAAGAGGAGCTGGAGGGCGAGCTGCGCTTCAATACCTACGATAGGGTGGCCTGAGCGCGGTGGAAAACAGCGCTACCGGCCAACCGGCCGGCAGGCGCGTTGTATCAGTCGTTTGCTTCTGCCAGCGTGCGCAGATATTGGAAGATCTGGCGTGCGGATTTGGGGGGCTTGTTGCCGTCCCGCTCTTTTTTAGCGTTGCGGATCAGGGCACGCAGCTGCTGGCGGTCGGCGTGGGGATAGAGGTTCAAAACCTCGCTGATCGCTTCATCACCATCGCTAATCAGACGGTCGCGCAGCTGCTCCAGCTTATGGAACAGAGCAACCTGCTGATTGTGGCGGTTTTTCAGCTTATCCAGCGCTGTTTGGATCGGCTCAGGATCGCGTTGGCGCAGCAGTTTTCCGATCAGCTGCAGCTGACGACGACGCCCTTCTTTCTTGATGCGCTGCGCCAGCTCAATCGCGGCGCGCAGATCCTCATCCAGCGGGATGCGGTCCAGCGCATTTTTCCCGAGATCCACCAGTTCGGCCCCCAGGGCTTTCAGGGCTTCGGCATCGCGTTTGATTTCGCTTTTGCTGACCCAGATGATTTCATCATCATCTTCGTTCTCTTGTTGGCCTGGGATCTCGTCCAGCCACTCTTCGTCTGGATGTTTGTACATGGCAGTTTCCTTAAAAAATGGCGCACATCCTAACAGGTGTACGCGCGCGTGTCGCGCAATTATCGGCCCGCGCCAACGCTGTGGTCGATGGATGACCCGTAAGACGGTTTCCCGTGCAGCAGTATATACCCGGCGCCTATTTTACGGCAGGGAATGTTCGCCAGCCCTCCGCGCAGCGGCGGCGGAAAATAGCGCGTTACGCTTTGTCTGTCCCGGCGCGTCAGCGGTGGATCGGCACAGTGCACTGAAATTAATCCTCTGATAAATAATACATAATAATATTTAATTGACGGTTCACGATCTGATAGGGGGGTATAATATTTTGTTAAATGTTTTTTGATCTGCTGACGGTGGCTAAAAGAGGGGCTGTACACGGAGCGGCGATCACGGAAAATTAATTTGTCATAGGTTTGACTCGATAGACAATATAATTATAATGCCGCGGTCTAAATTAATATAGGTTAGTTATGTCAGATTTGTTGAAGTCACTGAATAATATTCGTACGCTGCGTGCCTATGCACGCGAAACCCAGATTTCGGTTCTGGAAGAGATGTTGGATAAGCTGCGTGCCGTGGTAAGCGAGCGCCGTGAAGAGGTCGAACTGGCCGAGAGCAGCCGCCGTGAGCGCGAAGATAAGCTGAAGGCCTACCGCGAAATGTTGCTGGCTGAGGGGATCTCTCTGGATGATTTGCTGGAGATGGAAAAGGTCACCGAGCGTAAAGTTAAGCGTGCGCCGCGTCCGGCTAAATATGAATTCCTGGATGAAAATGGCGAAATTAAGCAGTGGACCGGTCAGGGTCGCATGCCGAAAATGGTCAAGATTGAAATCGATGCCGGTAAATCCCTGGATGATTTCCTGATCAAATAAATTCTCCGGCCGTCATGATGCTTCCCGTTAGTATGGGGGAATGGCGGTCGCGCTGTTATTTGCGGTGGTTCCGCACATCCCGTTTTTTCTTACCTTATCTCTTTGCGGGGATCGCGCTGCGCCTTCGGCGTGGTTCACGTGCGCTGCGGTCCTGCATCGGGGCATGTGTCGGCAACGAAATTCACTGCGCTTCCTGTTACACTCTTAGCTGCTGTTCCCTCACCGGGCATCGTTATCCCAGGACAGTTGTCGGCGATCACGCCGGCCTGTACCGTTGCGGGCCGTCCCCGGGAGATATGGCGCTGTATCACTCAGGCTGCGGCCTGTTGTCATAGCCGACGGCGCGGTGTCGCCCGGTTTAACCGTTTTGCAATCATGGCGGATCAATGAAAGTCATCAATCAGGTAGCAGAGCAACGCAAGGCGCTGGAAGAGGCCGTGGCGCAGGCGCTGACGCTGGCGCAGGCCGGGGCGGATGCGGCAGAAGTGGCGGTGACCCGGACCACCGGCATCAGCGTCAGCACCCGCTTTGGTGAAGTGGAAAACGTCGAGTTTAACAGCGACGGCGCACTGGGGATCACCGTCTACCATCAGCAGTGTAAAGGCAGTGCCTCCTCTACCGATCTCAGCCCGCAGGCCATCGCACGTACGGTACAGGCGGCGTTGGACATCGCGCGTTACACCTCACCGGATCCCTGCGCCGGTCCGGCGTCGCGCGATCTGCTGGCGTTTGAGGCCCCGGATCTGGATCTGTTCCATCCATCTGAGCTGAACGCTGAGCAGGCGATTGCGCTGGCCGCAGAGGCCGAGCAGGCGGCCCTGGGTGCCGATGCGCGAATCACCAATACCGAGGGCGGTAGCTTCAACAGTCACTATGGCATCCGCGTCTTCGGCAACAGTCACGGCATGTTGCAGAGTTACTGCTCCAGCCGCCATTCTCTGTCCAGCTGCGTGATTGCCGAGCAGGACGGCGACATGGAGCGCGACTACGCCTATACCATTGCCCGTGATATGGACGATCTGCGTTCCGCGCGCTGGGTCGGTGAGGAGTGCGCCCGCCGAACGCTGGCGCGTCTGGCGCCGCGTCGTCTACCCACCATGCAGGTGCCGGTGATGTTCGCCGCGGAGGCCGCTACCGGGCTGTTTGGCCATCTGGTCGGCGCCATTAGTGGCAGCAGCGTGTACCGCAAGTCTACCTTTTTACTCGATAGCCTGGGCCAGCAGATCCTACCCTCCTGGCTGACCATTGATGAGCAGCCGCACCTGTTGCGCGCTCTGGCGTCTACCCCCTTTGACAGCGAAGGGGTTCGCACCACACCGCGGCGTATCGTGCAGGACGGCGTACTGCAGACCTGGCTGCTGACCAGCTATTCAGCGCGTAAGCTGGGGCTGCATAGCACTGGTCACGCAGGTGGCATTCATAACTGGCGTATCGCCGGCCGTGGGCTGGGATTTGAACAGATGCTGCGCGAGATGGGGCGCGGCTTCCTGGTCACCGAACTGATGGGGCAGGGGGTGAGCGCGGTGACCGGCGACTATTCGCGCGGCGCATCCGGTTTCTGGGTTGAGAACGGCGAGATCCAGTATCCGGTGAGCGAGGTCACCATCGCCGGCAATCTGCGCGATATGTGGGCCAATATGGTTACCATAGGCGACGACATTGAGACGCGCAGCAACATTCAGTGTGGCTCGGTGCTGCTGGACAGCATGCAGATCGCCGGGGAGTAAGGGGTCATATCATCGCCTGACATCAGGGTTTTGCATCGGTGCGGGTAAAAATAAATATCCCCCGGCATAGCCGGGGGTTTTTCATATGCGCCTATAAAGATGTCCTGCCAGCCGCGCCCTGACAGGTGCATTGCAATCTGACATCTGCATCGTCGTCCCCATCGGGCCCCCTTTTGATTGCTTGTTTGACTCTTGCCGTTGCCAGACCGCAAGGTGTTTGAACCAATCAAAAAGGGTTTTAATAACTGGCCAAAGCTGAAAGCTTTACTGAACCCCCAGCCTGGCTGGGGGATTCTGTGCACAAAAAAACCGCATGGCAGGCGCCATGCGGCAGAGGGGAAGCGCGGTGTTTAGCGCGAGCCGATGTTGCGTAGCGATTTGCCGGCCATCAGGTTACGCTCGATGTGCTCCAGGGAGATGTTCTTGGTCTCCGGGATCAGCGCCAGGGTAATGAAGACGAAGATCAGGTTCAGGGCGGCGTAGACCCAGAAGGTATGGGCGCTGCCCAGATTGTTCAGCATGGTCAGGAAGGTTGCCCCGACGATCATGTTGGCGATCCAGTTGGTGGCGGTGGAGCAGGTGATGCCAAAGTCACGCCCTTTCAGCGGCTGGATTTCGGAGCACAGTACCCAGATCAGCGGGCCGGCGCTCATGGCAAAGCCGACGATAAACAGCAGCAGCATAACGATGGCAAAGTACTGCACCATGCTGGAGGTAATGCCGATATTCATCATGGTACCCAGGGTGCCCATCCCGATGGCCATGACGATAAAGCCCAGGATCAGCGTTGGCTTACGGCCCCAACGGTCTACCAGACCGATGGCGATGAAGGTGGCCAGCACGTTGACCAGTCCGACGATCACCGTTCCCCACATCTGCTGTTCGGTGCTGGCAAAGCCGGCCAGATCGAAGATTTTCGGTGCGTAATACATAATGACGTTCATCCCGGTAAACTGTTGCATAACCTGCAGCAGTATCCCCAGATAGACCGCCCGGCGAAAGTTGCTGTTCTGCAGGAACAGCGTCCAGCCGCTCTGCTTTAACTTCAGACTGTCACGGATATCGTTTAGCTCATCCTGGGCCTGCTGGCTGCTGTCGCGCAGCTTTTCCAGCACTTGGCGCGCTTGTTCATGGCGGTTACGGGAGGCCAGCCAGCGCGGGCTGTCCGGCAGGAAGAAGACCCCCAGCAGCAGTACGATGGCCGGGATGGTGATCACTCCCAGCATCCAGCGCCAGGAGCCGGTATAGCTAAAGGCGGTGTCGGACAGATAGGCGCCGAGGATCCCGATGGTGATCATCAGCTGGTACATCGAGATCATGCTGCCGCGGATGCGCTCTGGGGCTATCTCGGACAGATAGATCGGCGCGGTGTAGGAGGCGATGCCGACGGCCAGCCCCAGCAGGATACGCGACAGGATCAGGATGTCGACGTTAGGGGCAAAGGCGGAGCACAGGGAGCCGACGACAAACAGGATAGCGCCGATCATCAGGCTGTATTTACGACCCATACGGTGGTTCATCCAGCCGCTGCCGACGGCGCCGACGGCGGCCCCGAACATCATCGAGCTGACGACCCACTCCTGCTGTGAGCTGGTGATGTTAAAAGTATCGGTAATAAACGGCAGTGCGCCGGCGATCACGCCGATATCCAGACCAAAAAGCAGACCCGCCAGCGCGGCCAGAAAGCAGACAAAGAACGTCATACCGGCGTTGGAACGGGCATGGTGTACGGTGGATGTATTGACGGGAGTACTCATACTGCCTCCAAACAGGATCATTTCTCTGATGTTGCCATGGTAAGAATTGCCCGCTGACTATAAAGTGCGCACGATCACATAAATGTAATCGTTTACATTCGATGCTATAAATAATCATCATCAATACACGTAGCAACAATGTTAGCGCGTAGGTCTATTTTTGTTGTCACTTGACGTTATTTCGCGATTGCATCCCTATTTAGGCTCATGACAAGCCGAATTAATCCTGTGAATAGGCTGAGTGTTACCGAGGTGTGAGTATGCGTTTCGATATAAATGTAATCGCTTTCACTCTGGGGTTACGCCAGCAATAGGGAGGGATATGCGGCACAGGAAGAGGAGCCCAGGGATAAAAAAGCAGGCCGTATGGCCTGCCCTATGACGGAGTAATACGTGGTTACTTCAGGCCGGCGGCCTCGCGCAGCAGCGCGGCTTTGTCGGTCTTTTCCCACGGGAACTGCTCACGGCCAAAGTGGCCGTAGGCTGCCGTCTGGCGATAGATCGGCTGGATCAGATCCAGCATCTGGATCAGGCCATAGGGACGCAGATCGAAGAACTCGCGCACCAGCTGGATCAGGTGCTCCTGATCGATTTTTTCCGTGCCGAAGGTTTCTATCATGATCGAGGTCGGCTCGGCCACGCCGATGGCGTAGGAGACCTGGATTTCACAGCGGTCGGCCAGGCCGGCGGCGACGATGTTCTTGGCAACATAACGTGCGGCGTAGGCAGCGGAGCGGTCAACCTTGGATGGATCCTTACCGGAAAACGCACCGCCGCCGTGACGGGCAGCGCCGCCGTAGGTATCGACGATGATCTTACGACCGGTCAGACCGCAGTCGCCCATCGGGCCGCCGATAACGAAGCGGCCGGTCGGGTTGATAAAATATTTGGTGCTGGCGGACAGCCACTCGGCAGGCAGAACCGGCTTGATGATCTCTTCCATCACAGCTTCCTGCAGATCTTTCTGGCTGATGGTGTCGGCGTGCTGGGTAGAGAGCACCACGGCATCGATGCCGGCGATCTTGCCGTCGTCATACTGGAAGGTCACCTGGCTCTTGGCATCCGGACGCAGCCACGGCAGGGTGCCGTTTTTGCGCACCCGGGCCTGACGCTCCATTAGACGGTGGGCGTAGGTGATCGGCGCCGGCATCAGTACGTCAGTTTCGTTGGTGGCGTAGCCGAACATGATGCCCTGGTCGCCGGCACCCTGCTCCAGCGGATCGCAGCGGTCGACGCCCTGGTTGATATCCGGGGACTGTTTGCCGATGGCGCTCAGTACGGCGCAAGAGTTGGCATCAAAGCCCATGTCGGAGCTGACGTAGCCGATGTCAGCCACGGTTTTACGGGTCAACTCTTCGATATCGACCCAGGCGTTGGTGGTGATTTCACCGCCGACCAGCACCATGCCGGTTTTGACGTAGGTTTCACAGGCTACGCGCGCCTTCGGATCCTGTTCGAGGATGGCATCCAGTACGGCGTCGGAGATTTGGTCGGCGATTTTATCCGGATGTCCTTCAGACACGGACTCGGACGTGAAAAGGTGTTTAGCCATAATTGTGTTCTTTACCTTCAAAAGACGGGTTGATTCTACTGCGCTGCACAGCGTTGACGCTGCGTGCTGTTTGGGGTGAGTCATCAAGGGCCCCCTCATCGTTATCCGTTGAGGACCTCTGGTGCCTGATGCTTCCTGCAACGCCCCTCAGGCAAAGCCGTTAAGCAGTTTATCGGTTAAAAAGTATAGATGGATTAACATCTGGACGGCTATTCTAGGCCAAGGCGGTGGGATTTTTCCACTCCTTTTTTTGTCGGAAACGCACACTGGAGGATCCCGTGGTGTTCCTGACTATTCGATGGCAGCCCGTGGATACAATTTCATTTTGCTTTTTTAGCCCGTTGTCGGTATAAACGGCGCGCGGCTTACCGGTGCATAACGCTTCAACCGGAGTGCTGCCGTTTTCTCCACCGTGGGTGGGGTAAACGGGGCGTTTCGGGGCGGCTATGTGCCCCACTTCCGGCCGAGGAGGGTATGGCAGTGCCATACTGTCAGTTTTATCATGCTGTTAACTTTGAAGATCTGCCGTGTGATATGGCAGCGATGGAGGTGGTTCAGGTAATGATCCATGCTAAGGCTGTGGTAAAGCGTGCCGCTCCCTGCGGCGTACTGCGTCATCGCGACGCGTTTTGCGCAACGCGCCTTCCTTCCTTTTTATCCTCTTTTCTCCCATTTGCCCGATGTTACCCATTATTGGGGTGATGGCTTGGGTGTACCTCAGGATTCTTGCGCCGTTTACGGCATCGGATGACTGAACAAGGGTAGCCTGTGGCGTCCGGCCGCAGGGGTTTATTCATAGGGGATCGGCGATTCCAATACGCTCCCCGAGCCACGGAGTTAACGACGTGTTTTGCTCTTATACTGATATCGGCCCGGCATTATGTCCGGCGCTGAGCTTTGTGGTCACGCCAAAAATCCCGGCGTGTGGGTTGCTCTATGCAGATGATGCTGCAATATTGGCTGGCGCGACGGTTGTCCTCGCCGGAAAAGGAGCTGCCCGTGTCTGATTTGATTGCACAGTACCCGCAGGACTCGGCAGACAGCTCCCCTTTGCGTTCCATGCAGGAGGTTGCGATGAACGATAGTAATGCCAGCAAGATGTTGAGCACCTACAACGTCGCCTACTGGGGTGGCAACTATTACGATGTGAATGAGCTGGGCCACATCTCCGTGTGCCCGGATCCCGACGTGCCGCAGGCGCGGGTCGATCTGACGGCGCTGGCGCTGCAGATCCAGGCCGATCGTCAGCAGCGCCTGCCGGCGCTGTTCTGCTTTCCACAGATCCTGCAGCATCGCCTGCGCTCGATCAACGCTGCTTTCCAGTGTGCACGCGCTTCGTTCGGCTACCAGGGGGATTACTTCCTGGTGTATCCGATCAAGGTCAACCAGCAGCGACGGGTGATCGAGTCGCTGGTCAATTCCGGCGAGCCGCTGGGGTTGGAGGCCGGCTCCAAGGCCGAGCTGATGGCGGTATTGGCGCACGCCGGCATGACGCGTAGCGTGATCGTCTGCAATGGCTATAAGGATCGCGAATATATCCGGTTGGCGCTGATCGGTGAAAAGCTGGGTCACAAGGTCTACCTGGTCATCGAGAAGCTGAGCGAGATAGACGTGGTGCTGGAGGAGGCCAAGCGCCTCGACGTGGTACCGCGTCTCGGTGTGCGGGCGCGTCTGGCTTCGCAGGGATCAGGTAAGTGGCAGTCCAGCGGCGGAGAAAAGTCCAAGTTTGGTCTGGCGGCGGTGCAGGTCCTGCAGCTGGTGGAAACCCTGCGTCAGGCCGGGCATCTGGAGAGCCTGCAGCTGTTGCATTTCCATCTGGGGTCGCAGATGGCCAACATTCGCGATATTGCCACCGGGGTGCGTGAGTCGGCGCGTTTCTACGTCGAACTGCATAAGCTGGGGGTCAATATTCAGTGCTTCGACGTCGGCGGCGGCCTGGGCGTCGACTATGAGGGGACCCGCTCCCAGTCCGACTGTTCGGTTAACTACGGCCTGAATGAGTACGCCAACAATGTGATCTGGGGGATTGGTGACGCCTGTAATGAGCACGGTCTGCCACACCCGACGGTGATCACCGAGTCGGGCAGGGCGGTGACGGCGCACCATACGGTGCTGGTCTCCAATATCATCGGGGTGGAGCGCAACGAACTGCCGCAGCCACAGCCGCCGGCCACCGATGCGCCGCGCGCGCTGCAGAGCCTGTGGGCCACCTGGGAGGAGATGCAGGTGCCTGGCGGCCGCCGTTCGCTGCGCGAGTGGCTGCATGATAGCCAGCTCGATCTGCACGACGTGCACAGCCAGTATGCCCACGGGATCCTCAGCCTGAGCCAGCGCGCCTGGGCCGAACAGCAGTATCTGGCCATCTGCAGCCAGCTACAGACCCAGCTGGATCCCAGCAACCGCGCCCATCGTCCGATCATCGATGAGCTGCAGGAGCGGATGGCCGATAAGCTGTACGTGAACTTCTCCCTGTTCCAGTCGATGCCAGACGCCTGGGGGATCGATCAGCTGTTCCCGGTGCTGCCCCTCAGCGGGCTGGATAAGGTGCCGACGCGCCGCGCCGTGCTGCTGGATATCACCTGCGATTCGGATGGCACCATCGATCACTACATTGACGGCGACGGCGTGGCGACCACCATGCCGATGCCGGAGTACGATCCGCAGGATCCGCCGCTGGTGGGCTTCTTCATGATCGGCGCCTACCAGGAGATCCTGGGCAACATGCATAACCTGTTCGGCGACACCGCCACGGTCGATGTATATGTGTTCGAGGACGGCAGCGTCGAGGTGGATGAATCCTACGACGGCAACTCCGTGGCGGAGATGCTGGAGTATGTACAGCTCGACCCGCAGGTGTTGCTGACCCACTTCCGCGATCAGGTGCGCGCGGCTCATCTGGACGGTGCGCTGCAGGCACAGTTCCTGGAGGAGTTTGAGGCCGGTCTGTACGGCTACACCTACCTGGAAGACGAGTGATCGGCGCCCGGCGGCGCGTCGCCGCCGGGGAGATCCTCCGGGCTTGCAGTTGCGGTGGGTTGTCGCCATAATCGGCGAAATGCACTGCCAAACGAACTGATAATCCCTTCCTCGTCGGGTTAACGACGCGGGAGGGATTTTTTTTTCATCGCGACTCCGTCAGCCTGGCCGACATGCGGCGCGGCGACGGGATTTATAGGAGGAGTGAGTATGTGTACTCTGGGGCATAAGCCTGATAACTCTCTGGTATCCAACGCCTTTGGTTTCCTGCGTCTGCCGCTGGACTTCATGCCGTATGACGGCGACGCCGACTGGGTGATCACCGGAGTGCCGTTCGATATGGCGACCTCCGGCCGCGCCGGTGGCCGACACGGGCCGGCGGCTATCCGTCAGGTTTCCACCAACCTGGCCTGGGAAGGCAAGCGCTGGCCGTGGAACTTCGATATGCGCGACCGCCTGAAGGTGGTGGACTGCGGCGACGTGGTCTTCAGTTTCGGCGACGCCCAGGAGATGAGCGATAACCTGCAGGCTCACGCCGAGCGTCTGTTGGCCAGCGGGAAACGCTGCCTGACCTTTGGCGGTGACCATTTTATCACCCTGCCGCTGCTGCGCGCTCACGCCAAGCACTTCGGCAAAATGGCGCTGGTGCACTTCGACGCCCACACCGATACCTATGCGCACGGCAGCAAGTTCGATCACGGCACCATGTTCTTCCATGCGCCGAACGAGGGGCTGATCGATCCGCAGCATTCGGTGCAGATCGGTATTCGCACCGAGTACGATCATGACAACGGTTTTACCGTGCTGGATGCCGCCCAGGTGAACGATCGCAGCGTAGAGGATGTGCTGGCCGAGGTTAAGCGTATCGTCGGTGATCTGCCGGTTTATCTGACTTTTGACATCGACTGCCTGGATCCGGCCCATGCCCCGGGCACCGGCACACCGGTGATCGGCGGCCTGACCTCCGATCGCGCCCTGAAGCTGGTGCGTGGCCTGCAGGATCTGGATATTGTCGGCATGGACGTTGTCGAAGTCGCGCCGGCCTATGATCAGTCAGAGATCACCGCCCTGGCGGCGGCGACGCTGGCGCTGGAGATGCTGTATATCCAGGCGGCGAAGAAGTAACGTCCGCTGAACGGGTAAGGCCGGGCAGACGCCCGGCCTTTTTCATGCATCGCGATCACACCCGCCGCCATACGAGGCGCGGGCCTGCCGGTAGAGCGCCAGGCGGACCTCGCGCGCCTTTTCAAACTCCTTATTCATGATCAGTGGGCGGATCTCCTTCTGGTAGACCTGGATGCTGGTCTGTCCCTGATGGTTATGGTAGCCGGGCAGGTGGCTGCGCCAGCGCCGGTCGATGATGGCCTCCTGGCTGTAGAAGGGGTCGATCTGATTGCGCACATAGTCATCGAAACGGGCGCGCAGCGCCTGACGCTGTTCCTGATGTTCCGCCGAGTGTGCCAGATTGTGGGTTTCCCCTGGATCCTGTTGCAGGTCGTAGAGTTCTTCCTCTTCATTCTCTTTATAAATTATATATTTATATCTGTCCGTGCGTAGCATGCGCGCCGGTTGTACATCCACATTGCGATCGGTGTTCCACTGGGTAATGACCTCATCGCGCCACGTGTCGGGCTGCTCGCCGCGCAGGATCGGCAGCAGGGAGCGGCCGTACAGGCCGGGCGGTGGTGTCAGCCCCGCGTAGTCGCACAGGGTCGGCAGCAGATCGCACAGGGAGGTCAGGTGGCGGCTGCTGGAGTGGGGACGGATACCGGGGCCGGCGAAAATCAGCGGCACGTTGGTGGACTCTTCATAGAACCAGTTCATCTTGGCCACCAGACGGTGGGCGCCCATGGCATCGCCGTGATCGGCAAAGAAGACCACCAGGGTATCGTCCGCATGGCCGCTGGCGCGCAGCGCGCTCAGCACCTGGCCGATAAAACCATCGGCCAGCTCAGTGAAGTGATAGTAGGCCTTGAGATACTGACGAAAGTTGAGCGGGCTCCAGTTGGCGGCCTGCATCACCCGGTTATGGGTGCAGCAGGCATATTGAATCGCCAGGGGGCGGTTGGGCAGATCGGCTGAGGTATCAAAATTGTCCAGCAGCGGCGGCAGCGTTCCCAGACCGTCGATATCGCCGTGCGGGCCGGCAAAAGCCCCGGTCCAGCCGTTGATGTTATGGGGATTATTGAATTCGATCGCCAGCATAAACGGTGCGTCGGCGCCGCGCCCCTTCAGGGTATCGATATACTTCAGGCTCTCCTGCAGGCAGTAGACATCCTCACGGGTATCATAATCGACCGGGTAGGCGGCCGGGCTGTCGTAGGGCAGCTCGATCTGGTCGGCGCAGGTGAACCCCTTGAGCGCGCCGTAGTCGTGACGCTTACCAAAGTGGCGACACTCATAGCCTGCCCGGCTGAACAGTTCGCCCAGCGTCACCATATCCTGCGGGAGGTTGGGGCTGTCGTTGGCGATCACCCCGGTCTGATGGGGCAGGCGGCCGGTCCAGTAGCAGGCGCGTGACGGGGCGCACAGCGGGTAGGGACAGTAGGCTTGTTCAAAGCGGGTGCCGCGGGCGATCAGGCTGTCGATGGCCGGGGTGTTGACGTGGGGATTGCCATAGCCCCCCACGCCGCGCCGTGCCAGCTGATCGGCGGTGATGATGACGATATTGCGCGGGGGGGGCTTGGCGCCCGTACCCGTACCGGCGGTGGCATCGCCGGTGGCCAGCGCGGGCGCACCGAGGGCGACCCCGGCCATCCCGCCGGCAGTTCGCTGTAAAAATTCGCGTCGAGAAAGAGACATAGTCGGTTCCTTTTTATTGTTCGAAAGCAAAGATAACAATTCGAAAGAATGCTTCACCGCGATATCGATCGCATAACGCACAATCAAAAGTAAAGGAAAGTTTTTTCGCGCAAAGTGACTGCGGCGGCGCGCGCGGTGAAAAATCAACCTTTGCGCAACGCAGGTCAAAAAAGGACGCTGATTGCGCAAGCGCTGTGCGCTGCGGGGCGGGACGACATCGGTTTTGTGCTACCCTGCCCCGTCAGGCCATACTGTCCCGCGGCGTCGGGAGAACGGTGTGAGAGCGTATCATCGCGGCGCGACTCCTTGGCTGCGCCGTGATTAAGGATTGCCGTTTTCACTCCGAGTCTGAGACAATATGGCGAACCCTTGTTTTCATACAATCCGACTTGGAGTAGAACATGTCCTCTCGTAAAGAGCTTGCCAATGCTATCCGTGCCCTGAGCATGGATGCGGTGCAGAAGGCCAAATCCGGTCACCCGGGCGCCCCGATGGGGATGGCAGATATCGCCGAAGTCCTGTGGCGTGATTACATGAACCATAACCCGGTCAACCCGCACTGGGCCGATCGTGACCGTTTTGTGCTGTCCAACGGCCATGGTTCTATGCTGATTTATAGCCTGCTGCACCTTACCGGCTATGATCTGCCGATCTCCGAGCTGGAAAACTTCCGCCAGCTGCACTCCAGAACCCCGGGCCACCCGGAGTATGGTTATACTCCGGGCGTTGAGACCACCACCGGTCCGCTGGGCCAGGGCATTGCCAACGCTGTCGGCATGGCCATCGCCGAGCGTACGCTGGCCGCGCAGTTTAACCGCCCGGGGCATGACATCGTCGACCATTTCACCTATGCCTTTATGGGTGATGGCTGCATGATGGAAGGCATCTCCCACGAGGTCTGCTCCCTGGCCGGTACCCTGAAGCTGGGCAAGCTGATTGCGTTCTACGACGATAACGGTATCTCCATCGACGGTCATGTTGACGGCTGGTTCACCGATGATACCGCCAAGCGTTTTGAAGCTTACGGCTGGCACGTGGTGCGCGGCGTAGACGGTCACGACAGCGCCGCCATCAAGGCCGCTATCGAAGAGGCGCGCAGCGTAAGCGACAAGCCGTCCCTGCTGATGTGCAAAACCGTCATTGGCTTCGGTTCGCCGAACAAGGCCGGCACCCATGACTCCCACGGCGCGCCGCTGGGCGATGCAGAGATCGCGGCAACCCGCGCCCAGCTGGGCTGGAACTACCCGCCGTTCGTCATCCCGCAGGAGATCTATGCCCTGTGGGATGCCAAAGAAGCCGGTAAGGCCAAAGAGCAGGCCTGGGATGTGCGTTTCGCCGCCTATCAGGCTGCGTTCCCGCAGCTGGCCGCCGAATTCAAACGCCGTATCAACGGCGAACTGCCGGCCAGCTGGGACAGTGAATCCCGCCAGTTTATCAAACAGCTGCAGGCCAACCCGGCCAAGATCGCCAGCCGTAAGGCGTCGCAGAATGCGCTGGAAGCCTTTGGCAAGCTGCTGCCGGAGTTCCTGGGCGGCTCCGCCGACCTGGCACCGAGCAACCTGACCATGTGGTCAGGGTCCAAGGCGCTGAACGAAGACGCCGCGGGTAACTATATCCACTACGGCGTGCGTGAGTTCGGCATGACCGCTATCATCAATGGCGTTGCGTTGCACGGTGGCTTTATCCCCTACGGTGCCACCTTCCTGATGTTCATGGAGTATGCCCGTAACGCTATGCGTATGGCTGCCCTGATGAAGATCCGCAACATTCAGGTCTACACCCATGACTCCATCGGTCTGGGCGAGGACGGCCCGACCCATCAGCCGGTCGAGCAGATGGCCAGCCTGCGCACCACGCCGAACATGAACACCTGGCGCCCGTGTGACCAGGTCGAGTCCGCCGTGGCATGGAAGAAGGCCATCGAACGTCTGGATGGGCCGTCTGCGCTGATCTTTTCCCGTCAGAACCTGACCCAGATGGATCGCAGCGCCGAGCAGCTGGTCAACGTTGAACGTGGTGCCTATATTCTGCAGGATTGTGACGCGCAGCCGGAGCTGATCTTCATTGCCACCGGCTCTGAAGTGGAGCTGGCGATGAAAGCCGCTGCGCAACTGAGTGCCGAAGGGCGTCAGGTTCGCGTGGTCTCCATGCCATCCACCGAAGTGTTCGACAAGCAGGATGCCGCCTACCGTGAAGCAGTACTGCCATCCGCCGTCAGCGCCCGTGTGGCGGTCGAGGCGGGTATCGCCGACTTCTGGTACAAGTACGTCGGTCTGAACGGCGCTGTCGTCGGTATGACCACCTTCGGTGAGTCTGCGCCGGCCGAACAGCTGTTCGTCGAGTTCGGCTTCACTGTCGACAACGTGCTGGCCAAGGCCCGCGCACTGCTGAAGTAAGCCGTACGCGGTAGAAAAAGATGAACGGGGCGTCTGCCCCGTTTTTTCTGCCGGAGTATCAGGCGCTCTCTATGCGCTGATTTCGCATCAAATTGTGATGCAATGCACGTTTCCATTCAAATTCACCGCCACGCCTCCCGCTTTTCCTCTCCCGTGTTTTCTTTGCGCTGCGTTTGGTTTATTCTTGGCTGAAGCGTTTCAGTTGATGGGGAAAGCGGCGACGAATTGATGGGGCCAGTGGCGTTTTTGCTGGCGGAGCCCGCTCCGGTGTCGCGTGCATGGATTACTCTTGGCGTCTGTTTGTCGGACGAGGAAAGAGTAAGATGACCATTCGTATCGCCATTAACGGCTTTGGTCGCATCGGCCGCAACGTACTGCGGGCGCTGTATGAGTCGGGACGACAGACGCAGATGCGCGTCGTCGCAATCAATGAGCTGGCGGCCGCTGAAGGGATGGCACATCTACTGCAGTATGACACCTGCCACGGCCGGTTTGCCTGGTCGGTGCGCCAGCAGGATGACTGGTTGTGGATCGGCGACGATCGTATTCGTCTGCTGCACCGGCCGCAGATCGCCGATCTGCCCTGGGAGGCGCTGCAGGTCGATGTGGTGCTGGAGTGTAGCGGTGTTTATGGCAGCCGGGCTGATGGCGAGGCTCATCTTCTGGCGGGGGCCGGTAAAGTGCTGTTCTCCCACCCCGGCGGCCATGACCTTGATGCCACCGTGGTATACGGGGTGAATCAGGAGAGTCTGTTGGCGGAGCATCGCATCGTCTCCAACGCCTCCTGTACCACCAACTGTATCATCCCGGTGATTAAATTGCTGGACGATGCCTTTGCCATCGAGTCGGGCGCAGTGACTACCATCCACTCGTCGATGAATGACCAACAGGTGATCGATGCTTACCACCCGGATCTGCGGCGGACCCGGGCTGCCAGCCACTCGATCATTCCGGTGGATACCAAGCTGGCGGCGGGTATTGCGCGCGTGTTACCGCAGTTTCGCGATCGCTTTGAAGCGATCTCGGTACGGGTACCGACGCTGAATGTGACCGCCATCGATCTCAGCGTCAGCGTGCGTACTCCGGTGCGGGTTGAGCAGGTGAACCACCTGCTGCAAAAGGCGGCATCCACTGCATTTCATGGTATAGTTGACTACACAGAATTACCGCTGGTCTCGACCGACTTTAATCACGACCCGCACAGCGCCATCGTGGACGGTACTCAGACGCGGGTCAGTGGTCGGCATTTGATTAAAACGTTGGTCTGGTGTGACAACGAATGGGGATTCGCCAACCGGATGCTGGATACCACGCTGGCGATGGCCCGGGCAGTTTCTAATGCGTCGTAGCCGCGCGCGGCGACACAGCTTAAAGCAACTTTTAGAGAATCAATGAGAGGATTCACCATGTCTGTAATTAAGATGACCGATTTGGATCTGGCGGGTAAACGCGTTCTGATCCGTGCGGATCTGAACGTTCCGGTTAAAGACGGTAAAGTGACTTCCGATGCGCGTATCCGCGCTTCGCTGCCGACCATTGAGCTGGCGCTGAAGCAAGGTGCACGCGTGATGGTAACCTCCCATCTGGGTCGTCCGACCGAAGGCGAGTACAACGCAGAGTTTTCTCTGCTGCCGGTGGTGAATTACCTCAAAGATCATCTGAAGGCGTCGGTGCGTCTGGCCAAAGATTACCTGGACGGCGTTGACGTCGCCCAGGGCGAGCTGGTGGTGCTGGAAAACGTCCGCTTCAACAAGGGTGAGAAGAAAGACGACGAAACCCTGTCCAAGAAATACGCCGCCCTGTGCGACGTGTTCGTTATGGACGCGTTTGGCACCGCGCACCGCGCCCAGGCCTCTACCCACGGCGTGGGCAAGTTTGCGCCGATCGCCTGTGCCGGTCCGCTGCTGTCCGGCGAGCTGGAAGCCCTGGGCAAGGCCCTGAGCAACCCGGCGCGTCCGATGGTCGCCATCGTCGGCGGCTCCAAGGTCTCCACCAAACTGACCGTCCTGGACTCCCTGTCCAAGATCGCTGATCAGCTGATCGTGGGCGGCGGCATCGCGAATACCTTCATCGCCGCGGAAGGCCATAACGTGGGTAAATCCCTGTATGAAGCCGACCTGATCCCTGAAGCCAAGAAGCTGCTGGGTACCTGTGATATCCCGGTACCGACCGATGTGCGTGTGGCGACAGAGTTTTCTGAGACGGCGTCGGCGACCATGAAATCCGTCAGCGAAATCAAAGATGATGAGCAGGTTCTGGATCTGGGCGATGCCTCTGCCGAGCAGCTGGCCGCTATCCTGAAAAACGCCAAGACCATCCTGTGGAACGGTCCGGTCGGCGTTTTCGAGTTCCCGAACTTCCGTAAAGGGACCGAGATCGTGGCCAATGCTATCGCCAACAGCGACGCCTTCTCCATCGCCGGCGGCGGCGATACCCTGGCGGCCATCGATCTGTTCGGCATCGCCGACAAGATCTCCTACATCTCCACCGGCGGCGGTGCCTTCCTGGAGTTTGTGGAAGGCAAGAAACTGCCGGCTGTGGTGATGCTCGAAGAGCGCGCCAAGCAGTAATGCCCGATACGGGAGGCCATCATGCCTCCCGTTGTTTTATCGCGCCTTGGCGCGGTAATGTTGATCCGATTGGAAAACACTCACGCCCACGAAACAGGACGATTAGACATGTCTAAAATCTTTGACTTTGTTAAACCGGGTGTCATCTTTGGCGATGACGTTCAGAAAGTATTCCAGGTTGCGAAAGAGAACAAATTCGCTCTGCCGGCCGTTAACTGCGTCGGTACGGACTCCATCAACGCGGTGATGGAGGCTGCAGCCAAGGTACGCGCGCCGATCATCGTTCAGTTCTCCAACGGCGGTGCTGCCTTCATCGCCGGTAAAGGACTGAAGCTGGAGGGCCAGCAGGGGGCCATCCTCGGCGCGATCGCCGGTGCGCACCACGTGCATCAGATGGCCGAATACTACGGTGTTCCGGTGATCCTGCATACCGACCACTGCGCCAAGAAGCTGCTGCCGTGGCTGGACGGGCTGCTGGATGCCGGTGAGAAGCACTTCGCCGCGACGGGCAAGCCGCTGTTCTCCTCCCACATGATCGATCTTTCCGAAGAGTCTCTGGAAGAGAACATTGAAATCTGCTCTCAGTACCTGGCCCGCATGTCCAAGATCGGTATGACCCTGGAGCTGGAGCTGGGTTGCACCGGTGGTGAAGAAGACGGTGTGGACAACAGTCACCTGGACAACTCCGCGCTGTACACCCAGCCGGAGGACGTGGACTACGCGTTCACCAAGCTGAGCGCCATCAGCCCGCGTTTCACCATCGCTGCCTCCTTCGGCAACGTGCACGGCGTGTACAAGCCGGGTAACGTGCAGCTGACGCCGGTGATCCTGAAAAACTCTCAGGAGTATGTCTCCAAGAAGCATAACCTGCCGCATAACAGCCTGAACTTTGTCTTCCACGGTGGCTCCGGCTCTACCGCGGCAGAGATCAAAGAAGCGGTCAGCTACGGTGTGGTGAAGATGAACATCGACACCGATACCCAGTGGGCAACCTGGGAAGGTGTGCTGAAGTACTACAAGAAGAACGAAGGTTATCTGCAGGGCCAGCTGGGTAATCCGGAAGGCGACGACAAGCCGAACAAGAAGTACTACGATCCACGCGTATGGCTGCGTGCCGCTCAGACTGGCATGATCGAGCGTCTGGAGCAGGCGTTCAAAGAGCTGAACTGTATCGACGTGCTGTAATCGTCGTCAATCGGCTGGAGAAACCCCGCGTTGCGGGGTTTTTTTATGCCGGGAGATCGCCGGGAAAGGGAAATATCATCGCGAGCGGCCATATCAATACGTTGTGTTATATGGTTTTAATTTTCAGATTGTTAGCGTTAATGAAATGTGGAGTTCATCGCCGTAGTTGGGTTACCCTTATAATCATTGGGCTGCGATCTGCGGCCTGTTTTGCCCGTGTTATCGGGGTTACGGTGACGGAGTCAGGTAATGAAATCAGAGGGTAAAAAATAAGATGAAAGAATTGGATGTAGTTGACGGCATACAGAGCGCCGGCGGTTGGATCGTCCGTAACCAGGATTTGCTGCTGGGCTATGCCGTCAATCTGGTGGCGGCGGTAGTGATCCTGATCATCGGTTCCCTGATCGCCCGCGGCATTTCGACGACGCTGATTCGCCTGCTGAAGGCGCGTGGTCTGGATGTGACGGTAGTGCATTTCCTGGCGGCGATGGTACGTTATGCCATTCTGGCCTTTACCATTATCGCCGCGCTGGGGCGGCTTGGGGTGCAGACCACCTCGGTGATCGCTGTGCTGGGTGCCGCCGGTTTGGCGGTCGGTCTGGCGCTACAGGGGTCGTTGTCCAACTTTGCCGCCGGCGTGCTGCTGGTGCTGTTCCGCCCGTTCCGCGCGGGAGAGGTCGTGGATCTGGGCGGCGTCACCGGCACGGTACGCGAGGTGCAGATTTTCTCTACCACGCTGGCCACAGCTGACAATAAAGTGATTGTGGTGCCCAATGGCAAGATCATTGCCGGCAACATCATCAACTTCTCCCGCGAGCCGAAGCGCCGGATCGATATTATCGTGGGTGTGGCCTACGACGCCGATATCGACGTGGTCAAGCGGGTGCTGGGCGATGTGGTGGCGGCCGATACGCGCATTCTGCACGATGATGGCGTTACCATTCGCCTGAACGAAATGGCGGCCTCGTCGCTCAATTTTGTGGTGCGTGTCTGGGGCAACAACGCCGACTATTGGGCCATCTATTTTGATCTGATGGAGAATTTCAAACGCGCGCTGGATGCCAATAATATTGGCATTCCGTTCCCACAGATGGACGTGCATCTGTATCAGGCTGTCAAAGCCCGTGCCGAGTGATCTCCTCCCGTCTGGCCGACGCCCCGGCCAGACACCATGAGCCCGTCTAATCTGCGATAAGAAATCGCTATTTCCCCCGTCGCTGCCCGGCTGTTTATGATTCTCTTTATTAACCGTCCGCTCCTCCTCTTCTGAAGGGGCATCGTTATATTTTCTGCATTTGTGCAGCGATTCATCCTGAGTACGGCGCTGATCTGCGCCGGGACCTTCGACGGCCGCGCGTTGAAGCTGGTGATCTGGGGCGGTCTGAATAGCCTCGGTAGGGTCTGGCGCTGCAGGTGGCCTGGCTGAGCCATTTGCGCGCCCAGCGGTCGATCAATATGGCTGTCGGCGGAGTTATGTGGTTTATTGCGCGATCGTTGGTGCGTCAATGACCGGCTATGTAGGGAATATCCGATTCACGTCGCGCCATAGGCGCGCTATGCTAACAGCACATTCGTCGGCGATCGGTCGGCGGGATAGGGTTGGACCTTAGGGTCTGGCGCATGACAGAGGGGAAGCCCCTGGCAACGTAGTAGTGAACCGGAGGATAACCATGAAATTAACAGTATTGGCCTTGGCTGCAATGATGGGTGTCGGTGGCATGGCCGCCAGTGTTCAGGCGGCGGAGGTCCCAGAGGGGCCGCACGTAGTGACATCGGGTACCGCCAGCGTGGATGCCGTTCCCGACATGGCTACCCTGACCTTTCAGGTTAACGCCAGCGCTAAAGATGCCGCCGTTGCCAAGTCTCAGGTCGATCAGCGGGTAGCCAAATATTTTGACTTTTTGAAGCGTAACGGCATCGACCCGCAGGATATCAGCGCCGCCAATCTGTATACCATGCCAGAGTATGAGTATCAGAAAGATGGGAAAAGCCAGCTGAAGGGATACCGTGCCGTGCGTACCGTACAGGTGACGTTGCGTCAGCTGGATAAGCTTAACAGTCTGTTGGACGGGGCGCTGAAGGCCAACCTTAATGAGATCCGCTCTGTCGAGCTGGGCGTTGCCAAGCCTGAGGTGTACCGCGATAAGGCGCGCCAGATGGCGATCAGGAACGCGATATCCCAGGCGGAGTCCCTGGCGCAGGGGTTTGGGGTAACGTTGGGGCCGGTCTATAGCGTCCGTTATCACGTCTCCAACTTCCAGCCGGAGCCGGAGACACGCATGTACGCGGCGGCGCCGTCCGCCAATCAAACCTCGGCGGCACAAACCTATGAGCAGCAGACGATTCACTTCGACGATCGGGTTGAGGTGGTGTTTAACCTGAGTAAATAACGGGCCGATAGTGGGCGGGATCGATTGCCGATCCCGCGTTGCCGCGCGCAGCTCCAGTGTCTAGTCCTGGCGCAGCACGTCGCGGCCGTGGCTTATCAGCGCATCGGTGACCCGCCGCATCAGGCGGCTCTCCGGGGCAAAACGGTGCCAGTACAGCATTCGGCGCTGGACCATGCCCGGCGTCAGATCGATCAGTACTCCTTTGCGCAGCTCGCGCTCAACCTGCAGGTGCGGCAGCATACAGCAGGTAGTGCCCTGCAGCGCCAGCTGTACAAACGCTTCGGATGAGTTAACGATATGACAGGGTACGCTGCCCGGCGGCAGTTCGAAGTTTTGCTGTAGGAAAGCCTGATGCATGTCGTCCAGGTGGTCAAAGGCGACCGCTGGCGCTTTCAGTAACGATGAGCGCGTTACCCCGTTGGGGAAGTAGCGGGCGGCAAAGGCGGGGGAGGCGCAGAACAGATAGTCCAGCGCGCCCAGACGATCCACCAGGCAGCTCGGCAGCGGCTGGGGCTGCAGACTCACTGCGCCGACCACTTCACCGCGGCGCAGGCGCTCCTGGGTGCGGCTTTCGTCTTCGACCTGCAGATTCAGGCGCAGCGGTGAGTCGGCCAGCACTGGCTTCAGGGCCGGCAGCAGCCAGGTCGCCAGACTGTCGGCGTTGACTGCCAGCGACAGTAGCAGCGGACCATCGCTGCTGTTGTCATTACCCAGCCACTCCTCCTCCAGCAGTTCGACCTGGTGCAGCAGCGCCAGCAGGCGCTGTCCCTGCTCGGTAGGGCGCGGCGGCACGGTACGTACCAGCAGCGGCTGGCCAAACAGGTTTTCCAGTTGCTTGATGCGTTGGGAGACCGCCGACTGCGTGATGCAAAGTTTTTGAGCAGCGCGCTCAAAACCACGTTCGCGGATGACGGCGTCCAGTGCCTGCAAGGTCCGGTAGTCCGGGCGTTTCATTATGGTATCTGTCCCCTTGGTTCCATTTTTGTTATGTATAAACGTTATTGCTCACGTCGGGAATACGGCGCGCATGGTCCGCCCTAGGCGGAGGGCCCTATTCAGGCTCCGCATGGCGGCTGGAGGCGCTACCGCAATATGCCACATTTTGGCGGGCGTCGCGGAGAAAATACGCGGGTGAAACGGGAAAAAAACAGAGAGCAGGCGTAAATTTACGCCGCTGTTGTGGGGTATTTATGCGCGCTGCTCTATAATAACGCACACGTTTTCGTAGCAAAGTCCATAGGATACGGTATGACGCAGGATGAATTGAAAAAAGCAGTGGGCTGGGCAGCGCTGAAGTATGTGCGCCCTGGGACCATTGTCGGGGTAGGCACCGGCTCCACCGCCTCACACTTTATTGATGCGCTGGCGACCATGAAGGGCCAGATCGAGGGTGCGGTCTCCAGCTCTGATGCCTCCACCGCCAGGCTGAAAAGCCTGGGGATCCCGGTCTTTGACCTCAATGAGGTGGATTCGCTGGATATCTATGTGGATGGGGCCGATGAGATCAACGGCGCCATGCAGATGATCAAGGGCGGCGGCGCCGCGCTGACACGTGAGAAGATCGTGGCGGCGGTGGCCAAGAAGTTCGTCTGTATCGTCGATGCCTCTAAACAGGTCGATATTCTGGGTAGCTTCCCGCTACCGGTCGAGGTGATCCCGATGGCGCGCGCCTATGTTGCCCGTGAGCTGGTGAAGCTGGGCGGGCAGCCGGTGTATCGTCAGGGCGTACTGACCGACAATGGCAACGTGATCCTGGATGTACACAACCTGCAGATCATGGAGCCGTGCAAACTGGAGAACGCCATTAACGCCATCGCCGGCGTCGTGACGGTGGGGCTGTTTGCCAACCGCGGTGCCGACGTTGCGCTGGTCGGCTGCGCGGATGGCGTCAAAACGCTGACCCTATAATCGCCTCTGGGTGCCCCGCCGTTGCGGGGCGCTGTGCCTGCGGCGGACATTTTTTTCTGCTGTGGTGAAATTCGGTGACATCTATCACAGAGTTTAGCCGATTCAATTTTTCCCGCTGATACATTCCGTCTTATTAATATTTTTTACCAGTTTATGCCTATTGCGCTATCGGCGTGACGATGTTTATCGCCCGCCCATCGCTTGTCGCGAGTGTAATTTTTGTTATGTTGATAAAGCGGCGTTGCGCAGTGGTGGACGCTCAATGCCGTAGCTGGTGCACAGGAACCGCACATTTGCACACCATTTCCTTTCGGACAGTAGGGCAGATCATGGCAAAAGTTTCTTTGGACAAGGACAGAATTAAGTTTTTGCTGGTGGAGGGGGTGCATCAAAGCGCCGTCGATACGTTGCGCGCCGCCGGTTATAACAATATTGAATACCATAAGGGAGCGTTGGATGACGATGCGCTGCGCGAGGCGATCCGCGATGCCCATTTTATCGGTCTGCGCTCGCGCACCCAACTGAGTGAGGCGATGTTTTCCGCGGCGGAAAAGCTGGTGGCGGTGGGCTGCTTTTGTATCGGGACCAATCAGGTCGATCTGGCTGCGGCGCAGCGCCGCGGTGTCCCGGTGTTCAACGCGCCGTTTTCCAACACCCGCTCGGTGGCGGAGATGGTGCTGGGAGAGATCCTGCTGCTGCTGCGCAATATCCCGCAGGCCAATGCGTGCGCCCACCGCGGTGAGTGGAGCAAGCAGGCGGTGGGCTGCTATGAGGCACGCGGTAAGAAGCTGGGGATCATCGGCTATGGCCACATCGGCACGCAGCTGGGGATCCTGGCGGAGGGGATCGGAATGGATGTCTATTTCCATGACATCGAAGGTAAGCTGCCGCTGGGTAACGCGAAGCAGGTGCGCCATCTTTCCGAATTGCTGAATATGAGCGATGTGGTATCACTGCATGTGCCGGAGACGCCGTCCACCCGCAATATGGTTGGTGAGGCGGAGCTGGCGAGGATGAAACCCGGCGCGATTCTGATCAATGCTGCGCGCGGTACGGTGGTGGATATCGATGCGCTGTGTCAGGCGCTGGAGACCCGCCACTTGGGCGGTGCGGCGATCGATGTCTTTCCGACAGAGCCGGCAACCAACAGCGATCCCTTTACCTCTCCGCTGTGCCGCTTCGACAACGTGCTGCTGACGCCGCACATCGGCGGTTCGACCCAGGAGGCCCAGCAAAATATCGGCGTTGAGGTGGCAGGAAAGTTGGCGAAGTACTCCGACAACGGTTCGACCCTGTCGGCGGTGAACTTTCCGCAGGTCTCCCTGCCGATGCATGAGGATCACGTCAGCCGTCTGCTGCATACCCATGAAAACCGCCCGGGGATGCTGAATGCCATCAACCAGATTTTTGCCGAAGAGGGGGTGAATATTGCGGCCCAGTATCTGCAGACCACCCCAACCATCGGCTATGTGGTGATCGACGTGGAAACGGAGACCGAGCGTGCGGAGGCTGCGCTACAGCGCATGCGCGAGATCCCCGGTACCGTGCGGGCCCGTCTGCTGTACTAAGCGGCGCCGGCGTCTGGCCAGCGGTAGTGGGCCTGCGGGGTGATGATCTCTGGCAGCGGCACGTCCCAGGCGGCAACGGGCAGGGCTGCGACGCGCTGACAGTCGTGGGCCAGACCGATGGGGTAGGGGCCGACGCCGAGGCGGTGGCGTTGCTGCCACCCCTGCAGAGTGCGATCGTAAAAGCCACCGCCCATGCCAAGCCGGTGTCCCTGCCGGTCAAAGGCCACCAGCGGAGTCAGGATCAGATCCAGCCGGGCCAGGGGAATAATCCGGGTGACGTCCAGGTACGGCTCGGCGATACCAAAGCGGTTGTGGCACATCGGAGTATCCGGGGTATATTCCAGAAACAGCAGGTGGCCGGAGCTGAACGGATGCAAACGCGGCAGAGCGATCCGGTGGCCGCGTTGCCACAGGGCGTGGATCAGCGGTTGGGTATCCGGCTCGCCGTCAAAGGGTAAATAGAGCGCGATATGTCGCGGCTGGCTCAGCTGTGGCAGCATCAGCAGATGATCTTTGAGCGCAAGGGCGGCCTGATACTGCTGATTGTGGGAAAGCGAACGGCGCAGCGTACGCAGACGATGACGGAGCTGATGACGGGAAGATAACGCAGGTTCCTGGGACATGGAGGTGACTCTGACAGCAGGACTGGCGTTTTAGGGAATCTCCGAGGTGCCGTAACAGGCTGTAACCCTTGAACCCGGGGTTCAAGGTGAACATAACGTCACAACTTTAAGGCTTCTCGGAGACCGAGCCTGCTCACCGGTTGTGGAGCGTTACATTCTTAAGGTTTGAAATATCGGCTCAGGGGACTGGCCCGTGCACGAACACCTCAGAGAAATTTGAAATCTTGCTGCTTTGTTACTGTTTATACTAACACAACTTTTGCTTTGTGGAACGACTTTCTTTGTAAATATTGTTGTATAATCAGTAAGTTAATTTTTACTCAAAAGAAGTTCCGGGACGCTCGGTAATGCGTCCTTGCTCCAGCAACGCCTGTTCTATCGTCTGCTGCAGCATGCGGATCCGTTGCTCCATATTGGCGGCATAATCGCGGGTTTTCAACCGCTCTTGCGCCAGTTCGTGACATACGTTCAATGCCGCGATAAAGACCAACTGCTCCGTGTTGGTGACTCTAGTGCGAACTTTCAGATCTTGCAACCGCTGATTTAGATCCTCTGCAGCCTGGTTTAAGGCATCCAGTTGTTCGGGCGGACAATTAACACGCAGTGCGCGGCCAAAAATTTGAATATCTACCGGTTGTGCAGACATACTATCTTCCTGCTAGGTTTTGCGCCGCGTTCCACTGTAGAACGCTGTGGGCGCTAACTATATATACCCCGCTATGCAGTGACAAGCCCTCTGCTTGCGATACGGCCCTTTCTGGTATAGCGACTCATCTTGGTGGTAGCATAACATGAACTTTATCAGTCAACGATGAGCAATACGTATGTCTACAGAGAATAGCCCGACGGATTACGCCACCCTGACACAGGTTCTGCAACAGCAGGGCGTGGCGTTGACCGCCGCTGAAATGCACGGATTGCTCAGCGGTCTGCTGTGCGGTGGCAACCGCGATGACAGTTGGTTGACGCTGGTGCACGATTTGACCAACGAGGGTATGGCGTTTTCACAGCACCTGTCGCAGCCGCTACAGGTGCTGTATGGGCAGACGCGCAGCGCGCTGGAGGGCGGCGAGTTCGCATTCCAACTGTTGCTGCCGGGAGAGGATGACGCCTCGGTATTCGCCCGTGCCGATGCGCTGGCTGGCTGGGTGAACCATTTCCTGCTGGGGCTGGGTATGATGCAGACTAAGCTGGGACAGGTTAAAGGCGACGTGGGTGAGTCCATCGACGATCTGCGCAACATCGCTCAGCTGGGCTACGATGAGGATGAAGATCAGGAGACGCTGGCCCACTCTCTGGAGGAGGTGGCGGAGTATGTCCGGATGGCCGCCATGCTGTGTCACGGCGAGTTCAGCTGTAGCGGGGGGCCGGCGTCCGATACCCCGCGTCTGCATTGATCGACGCGGCTTGATGGATGACCGGCGGGACCGTTGTGGGTGCCGTCGGCGGAGCACCGCCGCTGTGGATATGTATTGATCGTGCGCATTTATTGCGGAATACGGCCTGGACCTATCCCGTTTTAATAACCGGTTTGTATTATGGAGACAGGGTGCAGCTGCCCTGCCGTTTGACCCGCCTATTGTCAGGAGATGGATATGACCCCGCAAGAGTATCAGCGTCGCCGTCAGGCGCTGCTGGCCAGAATGCAACCGGGCAGCGCCGCGCTGTTTTTCTCGGCTCCGGTCCGCTGTCGTAATGCTGAAAACGAATACCCCTATCGCCAGAACAGCGATTTCTGGTACCTGTGCGGATTCGATGAGCCGGAGGCGCTGCTGGTGCTGATCAAAAGCGCCGACAACCATAGCCACAGCGTGCTGTTCAATCGGGTTCGCGACGTCACGGCAGAAGTTTGGTTTGGTCGTCGTCTGGGACAGGAGGCGGCGCCGACTCGGCTGAATATCGATCGCGCTCTGCCGTACGGCGACGTAGAGGAGCAGCTGCCGTTACTGCTCAACGGTCTGGATGTGGTGTATCACGCGCAGGGCATGTATGACTTCGCTGATGCGATGATCTTTTCCGCGCTGGAGACGCTGCGCGGCGGCGCCCGCCAGAGCCTGCGCGCGCCCGCGACCCTGACGGACTGGCGCCCCTGGGTACATGAGATGCGTCTGTTTAAGTCGGCGGAGGAGATCGCCGTAATGCGACGCGCCGCTGAGATCACTGCGCTGGGCCATATCCGGGCGATGGAGAAGTGCCGCCCGGGGATGTATGAGTATCAGCTGGAGGGTGAGCTGCTGCACGAGTTTAACCGACATGGCGCGCGGTCCCCCTCTTTTAATACCATTGTGGGCAGCGGTGGGAACGCCTGTATCCTGCATTACACTGAAAATGAAAGTGAAATGAAAGAGGGTGATCTGGTGCTGGTGGATGCCGGTGCCGAGTTCCGCCACTATGCCGGCGATGTTACCCGAACCTTCCCGGTCAGTGGCCGCTTTAGCGACCCCCAGCGCCAGATTTATCAGCTGGTGCTGGCATCAATGGAGGCGGGGCTTACCCATTACCGCCCCGGCAGCAGTCTGCGTGAGGCCCAGGAGGCCACGGTGCGGGTGATGGTGACCGGCCTGGTGGCGTTGGGGATACTGCAGGGAGAGGTCGATCAGCTGATCGCAGAGCAGAAGTATCGGGCGTTCTTTATGCACGGTCTCGGACACTGGCTGGGGCTGGATGTTCATGACGTTGGCGACTATACGACACCGGCACGCGATCGTACGCTGGAGCCGGGAATGGTGTTGACCTGTGAGCCGGGGCTGTATATTGCGCCCGATGCCGATGTGCCGCCGATCTATCGTGGCATCGGGGTACGGATTGAGGATGATGTGCTGATCACCGAGGCGGGCTGCGAGATCCTGACCGAGGGCGTCGTGAAATCGGTCGAGGCGATCGAAGCCCTGATGGCGGCGGCGCGGGCGCGGGAATGAGCATCATCATCGCCGGCGGTGGCATGGCGGGCGCGACGCTGGCGTTGGCGCTGTCGGCGCTGAGTGGCGGGCGTTGTGCGGTAACGCTGGTGGAGGCGCTCGCCCCCGGCGCCGATGCGCATCCCGGCTTTGACGCCCGCGCCATTGCGCTGGCCCACGGTACCTGTCAACAGCTGGCGCAGATTGGCGTCTGGCCGGCGTTGGCCTCCTGCGCGACCGCCATTCGTCAGGTGCAGATAAGCGACCGCGGCCACGGCGGAGCGTTGTGGCTGGACGCCGACGCGTACGATCTCCCCGCGTTGGGGCAGGTGATCCCGTTGCATCAGGCTGGCGCCCGCCTGTTTCAGCTGCTGGCATCGGCGCCGGGCGTGACGCTGTTCTGTCCGGCGACGCTGGCGCGGGTGGAGCGTCGCGTCGACGGCGTGACGGCCTGGCTGGAGGATGGTCGTTGCTTACAGGGACGGCTATTGGTGGCCGCCGATGGCGCCTCGTCGCCTCTGGCACAGATGTGCGGCATGCGGTGGCACAGCGAGGCCTATGAGCAGACGGCGCTGATCGCCACACTGGCCAGCAGCGAGGCGCACCGTGGACGCGCCTTTGAGCGTTTTACGCCGGATGGGCCGCTGGCGCTGCTGCCGATGGCGGAGGAGCGGAGCTCACTGGTCTGGTGCCTGCCGCCGGTGCAGGCGACGCAGGTCGCCCGGTGGGATACGCCGACGTTTCTCCACCGCCTGCAGCAGGCCTTTGGCTGGCGTCTGGGGCGTTTTACGCACTGCGGTCGGCGTGATAGCTATCCGTTGACCCTGCGTCGGGCGCATGGGCATATCGGCCACCGTTTGGCGCTGGTTGGCAATGCGGCGCAGACGCTGCACCCGATTGCCGGTCAAGGTTTTAACCTGGGACTGCGTGATGTGATGACGCTGGCAGAGACCTTGAATGATGCGCTGCGGCGCGGAGACGATCCCGGCGCCTATCGGACGCTGGCGCGCTATCAGGGGCGGCGTCAGCCTGACTGCGGGGCGACCATTGCGTTGACCGACGGTTTGGTGCGGCTGTTCGCCAACCGCCTGCCGTCGCTGGCGCTCGGGCGTAATCTGGGACTGATGGCGCTGGCGCTGACACCGTCGCTGCACACGCCGCTGGTGCGGCGCCTGCTGGGTCAGGTTGCCCGCTAGACGGCCGTTTCTGGGGAAACAGGAAGCTATGCAATCATTCGATATTATTGTTGCCGGTGGCGGTATGGTCGGTCTGGCGCTGGCTAACGCCCTTTCCGGCAGCGGGTTGCGCATTGCCGTGCTGGAGCAGCGCTCACCGACGCAGGCGCCGGAGGGTGTGCTGCGGGTGTCTGCGCTGAATATTGCCAGTGAACGTCTGTTACAGCAGCTTGGTGTCTGGCCTCAGGTCCTGGCGCAGGGCGCTGCGCCCTGTCGCGGCATGGCGGTATGGGAGGCGGACAGCTTTGGCCGCATTGCCTTTGATGCTGCGGACTATGGGCATCTCCACCTGGGCCACATCGTGGAAAACCAGACGGTACAGATGGCGCTGTGGCAGCGGGCCGGGCAGGATAAAGGGATCACCCTGATGACGCCGGCGGCCATTGCGCAGGTGGCCTGGGGAGAGAATGAGGCGTTTGTGACGTTGGATAACGGGACGATGCTCAGTGCCCGGCTGTTGGTCGGCGCCGATGGTGCCCACTCGGCCCTGCGCCGTCAGGCCGACGTGCCGCTGACGTTCTGGGACTACCAGCATCACGCGCTGGTGGCGACGATCCGCTGTGAGCAGCCCCATGACCATATCGCGCGTCAGATCTTTCGCCCGCAGGGGATCCTGGCTTTTTTACCGCTGCAGGATCCCAGACTGTGCTCTATCGTCTGGTCGCTGCCGCCGCAAGAGGCGCAGCGCATGTCCGAGGCCGCGCCGCCGCTTTTTGAGCGAGCGCTGACCATCGCGTTCGATCATCGGCTTGGCCGCTGCCAGTGCGTCGGTGAGCGGGCGCTGTTTCCCTTGCAGGGACGTTATGCCCGCAGCTTTGCCGGACATCGCTTGGCCCTGATGGGGGATGCGGCACACACCGTACATCCGCTGGCCGGCCAGGGGGTTAATCTGGGGCTGATGGATGCTGCAGAGCTGGCGGGGGAGCTGCGTCGCCTGCAGACCCAGGGCAAGGACATCGGACATCATCTGTATCTGCGCCGCTACGAGCGTCGGCGCAAGCTCAGCGCCGCCGTGATGCTGGCGGCGATGCAGGGGTTCCGCGATCTGTTTGCCGGTACCAACCCGGCGAAGAAGCTGCTGCGTGACCTGGGGCTGACGCTGGCCGATCGCCTGCCGGGGGTGAAGCCCCAGTTGGTACGCCACGCCATGGGCTTGACGGATCTACCTGTGCTGCTGCGGGCGGCACAGCCGGACGAATAAATGCTGGACGGCTCACCCGCGGATGTTCTCTGCGGGTGAAATATTCTAATCCTACCCCCACAGTTTGAATTAGTTTTTCTTATCCCTCCGTTTTTTATCTCTGCTGTTTTCTGCTTCCCTGAATCAGTTTAGGTTATATATAAGCAATGAAAATGCAGCAATTATGTTAATTTTGTGCTGCTGTGCGCATTTTTTTAGCAAAATATTCCGCATTATCATCGTATCCTCCCGGCTGGGTTAGTGTGTGTTACACCTATTTTATCTTATGGTTAATCTCCTGTTTCAGTGATACTGTCGGGTTGAGAGATATCGATTGCGCGTCGTGGAGGGGCCACGGCGGCGTGGGCGCGGTGGTGTACGGCCGCATACTCAGTCGGGGACGATAATGACAAAACAGACGGTGCTTTATGATCAGCATGTGGCCGAAGGGGCGCGCATGGTGGATTTCCATGGCTGGATGATGCCGCTGCACTATGGCTCCCAGCTGGAGGAGCACCATGCGGTGCGCAGCGACGCCGGTATGTTTGATGTTTCCCATATGACCATCGTGGATCTGCATGGCGTCAGGGTGCGGGACTTTCTGCGCCATTTGTTGGCCAACGATGTGGCACGCCTGACGCAGCCGGGTAAGGCGCTGTACAGCGCAATGCTGAACGCCAGCGGCGGGGTGATCGACGATCTGATCGTCTACTTTATGGCGGATCATCATTTTCGGCTGGTAGTTAACTCGGCGACCCGTGAGCGGGATTTAGCCTGGATCGGCGAACATGCGCCCGCCTTTGGCGTGGAGATATGCGAGCGTCGCGACCTGGCGCTGATTGCGGTACAGGGGCCAACGGCCCGCCAGCGGGTAGATGCGCTGCTGACGCCGGCGCAGCGTCAGATGGTCGCCGGGATGAAACCCTTCTTTGGCCGTCAGGTGGGATCGCTGTTTATCGCCACCACCGGCTACACCGGGGAGGATGGCTATGAAATAGCCCTGCCGCAGGATGAGGCGGTGGCCTTCTGGCAGCAGCTGGTGCAGGCGGGTATCAGGCCCTGTGGGCTGGCCGCCCGTGACACACTGCGCCTGGAGGCAGGAATGAACCTGTATGGTCAGGAGATGGATGAGCAGATCTCGCCGCTGGCGGCCAACATGGGCTGGACCATCGCCTGGGCGCCGCCGGAGCGTGATTTTATTGGCCGGGCGGCGCTGGAGCGTCAGCAGAGCCAGCATCCCGAGCAGCTGGTCGGTCTGGTGATGCGGGAGAAGGGGGTGCTGCGGGCGGGCATGACGATCCGTTGCCGCGATGGGCAGGGAGACCCTTGCCTGGGGACGATCACCAGCGGATCGTTTTCACCGACGCTGGGGTGCAGCATTGCGCTGGCGCGGGTACCGCAGGGGATCGGGGGTGAGGCGTGGGTCGAGATCCGCGGTCGTGAGCTGGCGCTCAGCGTGGTGAAACCGGGCTTTGTCCGTCACGGCCACAGCCTGATCCCACCCGCCGATGCGACGGCAGTAGGCAACTAACCAAGTGAAGCAACACATCATTCCAGGAGAGGGTGGCGATGAGTAATGTGCCGACAGAGTTGAAGTATACCGCGTCCCATGAGTGGGTACGCGCAGAGGAAAACGGGGTATTTTGCGTTGGGATCACCGACCATGCCCAGAGTTTGCTGGGCGATATGGTGTTTGTGGATTTGCCTGAGGTGGGGGCGCATATCGACACCGGTGCGGAGTGCGCCGTGGCTGAGTCGGTCAAGGCGGCATCGGATATCTATAGCCCGCTGGCGGGAGAGATCGTGGCCATAAACGGTTCTCTGGAGGAGGCGCCGGAACAGGTCAATGCGGCGCCCTATGATGAGGGCTGGCTGTTCCGCATCCGGGCTGACGATCCTGCCGAGTTTGCGGCGCTGCTCAGCGCCGAAGGGTATCTGGCCGCGCTGGACGAATAAGCGCGTGACCGCCGGGCCGCCTCAGTGGCGGCCTTTTGGTATGATTTGCCGGGCGCCGGGCTGCGGCGCAATCCAGGAATGCGTAAGCTATGACTCAGACTCTTACCCAGCTTGAAAACAGTGATGCTTTTATTGCCCGCCATATTGGCCCCACGCCGGAGGAGCAGCAGCAGATGCTGGCGCAGATTGGCGCAGCGGATCTCGATACGCTGCTGGCGCGCATCGTTCCGGCGGATATTCAGCTGCCCGCCGCGCCGCCCATCGGTGCCGCCTGCAGTGAGCAGCAGGCGCTGGACGAACTGCGGGCGATCGCTGCCCAAAACCAATGCTACAGATCGTTTATCGGCATGGGCTATTACGGCGTGCAGACACCGCCGGCCATCCAGCGCAACATGCTGGAGAACCCTGGCTGGTATACCGCCTATACGCCCTATCAGCCCGAAGTATCCCAGGGGCGTCTGGAGGCGCTGCTTAACTTTCAGCAGATGACCCTGGATCTGACCGGGTTGGATCTCGCCTCGGCGTCGCTGCTTGATGAGGCGACCGCCGCCGCCGAGGCGATGGGGCTGGCGCGACGTGCCAGCCGCCTTAAGCAGGCCAATACGTTCTTTATCGCGCAGGATGTGCATCCACAGACCATCGATGTGGTCTGCACCCGGGCACAGAGCTGCGGGGTTGAGGTGATTATCGATGACGCCCGGCGGGCAGCGGATCACCGCGATCTGTTTGGGGTTCTGCTGCAGCAGGTCGGCACGCAGGGCGATCTGCATGACTATCGCGCGCTGATGGACTCCCTGCGCGAGCGCGGCGTGATCACCTGTATGGCAGCCGATCCGCTGGCACTGGTGCTGCTGGAGGCGCCGGGGCGTCAGGGGGCCGACGTGGTGTTTGGCTCCGCTCAGCGTTTTGGCGTACCGATGGGCTACGGTGGCCCCCATGCCGCCTTCTTTGCCTGTCGCGAGGCGTTTAAGCGCGCCATGCCGGGGCGGATTATCGGTGTCGCGCGCGATGCCGCCGGGGAGCCGGCCCTGCGTATGGCGATGCAGACGCGTGAACAGCATATCCGGCGGGAAAAGGCCAACTCCAACATCTGTACTTCGCAGGTGCTGCTGGCCAATATCGCCGGTATGTATGCGGTGTATCACGGTCCGCAGGGGCTGCGGCGCATTGCCGAACGGGTTCATCGTCTGGCCGATATTCTGGCGCTTGGGCTGCAGCAAAAGGGGGTGACGCTGCGCAACCACTGCTGGTTCGACACCCTGACAGTGGCGGTGCCCGACAAGGGGGCGGTGCTGGCGAGGGCTCTTGGCTTTGGCATCAACCTGCGCGGCGATCTGGATGGGGCGGTCGGCATCAGCTTTGACGAGTGCAGCACGCGTGACGATCTGGAGGCACTGTTTACCATCCTGCTTGGCGACGGCCACGCGCTGGATATCGATACCCTGGATACGCTGGTGCAGGAGGCCTGCGAGGGCAGTATTCCGGCGGCGCTGCTGCGCCGCGAGCCGATCCTGACGCATCCGGTGTTCAACCGCTATCACAGCGAAACCGCCCTGATGCGCTATATGCACGCGCTGGAGCGGCGCGATCTGGCGCTGAATCAGGCGATGATCCCGTTGGGCTCCTGTACCATGAAGCTGAACGCCGCTGCCGAGATGATCCCGATCACCTGGCCTGAATTCGCCGCGCTGCACCCGTTCTGTCCGCCAGAGCAGGCGCAGGGCTACCGGCTTCTGCTGAGCCAGCTGGCGGAGTGGCTGGTACAGCTGACGGGATATGACGCCGTCTGCCTGCAGCCCAACTCCGGCGCTCAGGGGGAGTATGCCGGTCTGCTGGCGATCCGCCGCTATCATGAAAGCCGGGGCGAGGGGCAACGTACCCGCTGCCTGATCCCGGCCTCGGCCCACGGCACCAACCCGGCCTCGGCGCAGATGGCCGGGATGGAGGTCGAGGTGGTGGCATGTGATGAGCAGGGCAATATCGATCTGCACGACCTGCGTGAGCGGGCGCGGCAGGCGGGGGAGCGCCTGGCGGCGATTATGGTGACCTACCCCTCGACCCACGGCGTATATGAGGAGACTATCCGCGAGGTGTGCCAGATAGTGCACCAGTACGGTGGTCAGGTGTACCTGGACGGCGCCAATATGAACGCACAGGTCGGGATCACCACACCCGGCTATATCGGCGCCGATGTTTCGCACCTGAATCTGCATAAAACCTTCGCCATCCCACACGGCGGTGGCGGGCCGGGAATGGGGCCAATCGGCGTCAAGGCTCACCTGGCACCCTTTGTTCCCGGCCACCGGGTGGTACAGCTGGCCGGTCTGACCACCCGTCAGGGGGCGGTCAGTGCCGCACCGTTCGGCAGCGCATCCATTCTGCCCATCAGCTGGATGTATATCCGCATGATGGGGGCTGAAGGGCTGCGCCGCGCCAGCACGGTGGCGATCCTTAACGCCAACTATATCGCTCGCCGTCTTGGCGCGGTCTACCCGGTGCTGTACCGCGGGAAGGAGGGCTATGTGGCCCATGAGTGTATCCTGGATCTGCGCCCGCTGAAGGCGCGCAGCGGCATCAGTGAAATGGATATCGCCAAGCGTCTGATCGACTATGGCTTCCACGCACCGACCATGTCCTTCCCGGTCGCCGGGACGCTGATGGTCGAGCCGACGGAGTCGGAGAATAAGGCTGAGCTGGATCGCTTTATCGCCGCCATGCTGGCCATTCACGATGAGATCACGCGCGTCGAGACCGGTGAGTGGCCGCTGCAGGATAACCCGTTGGTTAATGCGCCCCATACCCAACGTGAGCTGGTGGGGGAGTGGCATCACCCCTATGGGCGGGAGCTGGCGGTGTTTCCCACGCCGCAGACGCGGGAGAATAAGTACTGGCCGGCGGTAAAGCGCCTGGACGATGTCTATGGCGATCGCCATCTGCAGTGCTCCTGCCCACCGCTGAGCGACTGGGCGTAGGTTATCTCACGCGGGCGGGCGATCGGTGACGGTCGCCCGTCTCCTTTTTTGCGTATGCCCAAGGTGCCGTATCGACGGCGCACTCCCTGCTCCCCGGGACGCTCCCGCGTTTTATGAATACTTTACGCATGAAATATTCTAATTAATAATCCGGCAGTTGGTGAGCGGAATCTCTGGTTCTTTTTTATTATAAGTTAATTAAAATCAAAGTGTTGTATTTTTATTGCCTGTTATTACTTGCACTAATCATCACTTTTATTCATGCGTTGATCGGCAATTTCCCCAGATGGTCAGGGGGATAAAGTGTGATAGAGTTCTCATCGTTAAATGTTGCCATTGTGGAGAGGCGTTTTCTCCGCCCGCCGGCAGCGTACCGCTCCCGCGTTTATCCGGTTTATGTTACCGCGCCCGTTTGCCGGGCGACGGCGGCATGCTATTTCCGTTTAGACGCCTAATACACCGACAGGCAAAAATAAAAACGGGTAATGTCAGGTATGGAACTTTTGGCACAGTGTGTGAACCGCATCAATAGTCTGTTGTGGAATGAGCTATTGATTTTTTTACTCTGCGGCACGGGGATCTATTACACCCTGCGTCTGGGCTTTATTCAGATCCGTCATTTCGGCTCCGGCTTTCGCGCGCTGTTTGGTGGTATGTCTCTGTCCGGCGATAAGGCGGACAAACAGGGGATGAGCTCATTTCAGGCGGTCGCCACGGCGATTGCAGGCCAGGTAGGTACCGGGAACCTGGCCGGTCCGGCAACGGCGATCGTCGCCGGTGGCCCGGGTGCTATTTTTTGGATGTGGGTCTCCTCATTCCTGGGCATGGCGACGATTTATGCCGAGGCCATTCTGGCGCAGAAATATAAGTCTTTTGATAAACAGGGACACGTTGTCGGCGGCCCGGCTTATTACATTGAGAAAGGACTGAACTGTAAATGGCTGGCCGCGCTGTTTTCTGTGCTGATTATTTTTGCACTGGGCTTTATCGGTAATATGGTGCAGTCCAACTCGATCGCCGCCGCCTTTGAGGGCTCACTGGGTGTTCCGGGCTGGATCGTCGGAGTGGTTCTGGCCGTGCTGACCGGCGGGGTTATCATGGGTGGGCTGCGCAGTATCGCCTCCTTCACGGAGAAGGTGGTACCGACCATGGCGGTATTCTATCTGATCGGTGCGCTGCTGATCCTGGGCCTGAACGCCCACTATATTCTGCCGGCGTTCAAGGCTATCTTCGTAGCGGCGTTCAACCCACAGGCGGTACTGGGCGGCGGTGCGGGGATCGCTATCCAGCAGGCGATGCGTTTCGGTATTGCCCGCGGCCTGTTCTCGAACGAGGCCGGGATGGGGTCAACGCCGCATGCCCATGCGGTGGCCAAGGTAAAGCACCCGGAGCAGCAGGGCTTTATTGCCATGATGGGGGTATTTGTGGTGTGCGTGATCGTCACTCTGACGGCGCTGGTGATCATCACTTCTGGAATGGCAATGTGGCAGCAGGGCGGGCAGGCGCAGGCCTCTTTCCTCGGCGTATTTTCAGGCCAGGGGATTGCCGTGACCCAGCAGGCATACTCCTATTTTTATGGCCACTTTGGCAGCCTGTTTATTTCCGCCTCACTGTTCTTCTTCGCGTTCTCAACCATCATTGGCTGGTACTACTATGCGGAGACCAACGTTCGCTATCTGTTTAACTCACAGAAAGCGGTGCGGGTGTATCAGATGTTGGTGGTCGCCTTTATCTTTATCGCCTCTTTCTTCCACGTGGAGCTGGTGTGGAATATGGCCGATATGTTCAATGGCCTGATGGTGCTGCCGAACCTCGCCGCGCTGTTGCTGTTGTCGCCGGTGGTGATCCGCCTGACCCGGGAAATCGGCCAGCGCCGTGACGACAGTGCAGTCACCGAAGGCGAATGATGTGGGTAGAGTGAGCATGACGGCGGCAGGGGACTCTCCCCTGCCGCCGTTTTACTTAGAGGTATAGATAGATAGCGAAGAAGTGACAGGCGCTGCCGCCGAGGACAAAGGTATGCCAGATAGCGTGGTTGTAGGGAATACGCTTGCAGACGTAGAAGATAACCCCCAGGGTATACACGATCCCCCCCAACGCCAGCAGCGCGATCCCCGCGCCGGAGAGGCGCATCGCCAGCTGATAGATAACGATCAGCGAGAGCCAGCCCATGGTTAGATAGGTGATCAACGAGACGATCTTAAAGCGGTGGGCGAAGGCCAGCTTAAACAGGATCCCCAGCAGAGCCAGTATCCAAATCACCGCCATCAGTCCGCGCGCCAGCGGTGAATCCAGCCCAACCAGTAAAAAGGGGGTATAGGTTCCGGCGATCAGCAGATAGATGGCGCAGTGGTCAAAGACTTTAAGCCAGCGCTTGGCTGCCCGGTTAGGGATGGCGTGGTAGAGGGTTGAGGCCAGAAACAGCAGTACCATACTGCCGCCGTACAGGCTATAGCTGGTAATGGCCATCGCGCTGGCACCGTTGCCGATAGCCTGTAGCAGCAGCAGGACCAGCCCGACGATCCCCAGAATAAAACCGATGCCGTGGCTGATGCTATTGGCGACCTCTTCGGTCAGAGAGTATCCCGGTTGCAGCGGGGAAGCGGTTGTCATCATCGTATGATCTCACGCAGGGAAGCCTGACCCGCGACGGGCTTAAGTAAGCCGGAGGAAACGTCTCCCAACGCGAGGTCATTCCACCAGTGAAGGAATGGCCTAGAGTAGCTGAGAATAATTCCAGTGTACACGTGTAAGCTAAAAAACGTTGTCGCGTGCAGTCATATAGCGGGAGGTAATGTGCTTAAAATAACAAATAGTCACTTTAAGTATTACTTTTGCAACAGCGGATCGCCGTCGTCAGGAGCATCTTTCTCCGTTGCGTGAGGGATTTTCGGGGTGAATAGTTATCTTATTGAATTTATTGGAGTGTTTTTTAACCAAAAAAGAAATATTCTGCACGGAACGTCTCCAACTTATTAATTTGAAAAGAATCTCAATTAATGTATTATTCCTGCGTAAATTTTCTCCGCAATCGTGAACGCAATCGATTACGCTTTTAAAAAACTCTTACTTGATCACAGATTTCTGTATCCGCTTATTTCTATAATGCGCCAGGCCAACGAGCGGGCGTTCGTGCGAGTGATGGCTGATTTGTGGCGATGTTGACATATTGTCGTTGTCTCCCTCTGTGTGGGGAGCTTTTTAAGGTAAGTGGCACTCATATGAAAAAAACAATTTTAGCTGCGGGCGCTCTGCTGTCCTGTCTCTCCACCAGCGTCACGGCAACGGCGGCGGACAATAATGGCGAGTATCTTTCCGACTGGTGGCACCAGAGCGTTAACGTGGTGGGGAGCTACCATACCCGCTTTGGGCCGTTCCGTAACAATGATGTATATCTGGAGTATGAAGCCTTTGCCAAGAAGGACTGGTTCGATTTTTATGGCTATGTAGATGTCCCGAAGTTCTTCGGTACCGGCAACACGGTCGATAAAGGGATCTGGGATAAAGGCTCCCCGTTGTTTATGGAGATTGAGCCGCGTTTCTCTATCGATAAGCTGACCGGTCTGAACCTGGGCTTTGGTCCATTCAAAGAGTGGTACTTCGCGAACGACTATGTCTTTGACATGGGACGTAACAGCGATAGCCGCCAGAATACGTGGTATATGGGTCTGGGGACCGACATTGATACCGGTCTGCCGATGAGCCTGTCGCTGAACGTGTATGGCAAGTACCAGTGGGAAAACTACGGTGCGGCCAACGAAAACAGCTGGGACGGCTACCGGGTGAAGGTGAAGTACTTCGTGCCGTTGACCGAGCTGTGGGGCGGCAATCTGAACTATATCGGCTTCACCAACTTTGATTTCGGCTCCCGTCTGGGCGATAAATCCGGGGTCGGTAGCAACGGCAACCAGCTTCGCTCCAATAACTCTATCGCTTCCAGCCATATTCTGGCACTGAACTACACCCATTGGCACTACTCCGTGGTGGCCCGTTACTTCCATAACGGTGGCCAGTGGAAAGCGGGTGCTGCACTGGGCGAAGATCTGCATCCGACCGGCTGGGGCTACTACCTGGTGGTGGGGTACAACTTCTGATTCCACGCCATGTCTGTATCAAGGCCCCGCTGCGACGGGGCCTTTTTCATGGATCCAAAAGAGGAAGACGTGCAGGAACACGAGCCGTTTTTCTGTGCCGTGTTTTGCGCCATGATGTCGGGACTGTGCGGCGAACTTTTCTGGCCTAAGGAGCTATCATCATGACCCGACACCTCAGCAAGGATACCCAACTGTGCATGTCACTGGCGGCACGCCCGGGTAACTTCGGCACCCGTTTTCATAACTATCTGTATGACGCGCTGGATCTGGATTATCTGTATAAGGCCTTTACCACCCGCGATATTATCGCCGCCATCGGCGGCGTCAGGGCGCTGGGTATCCGCGGCTGCGCTATCTCCATGCCGTTTAAAGAGGCGGTGATCCCGCTGGTGGATGAGATGGATGCCTCGGCAGCCGGGATCGGATCGGTGAATACCCTCGTTAATACGGATGGCTGGTTGAAGGCCTATAACACCGACTATATCGCCATTGCCCAGCTGTTGCGTCAGTATGCACTCGATCCCGCCATGACCTTTGCCCTGCACGGCAGCGGCGGCATGGCCAAGGCGGTCGCCTGCGCGCTGCGGGACGCGGGGTTTACCCGTGGCTATATCGTGGCGAAAAATGCCGAGTCCGGTCAGCATCTGGCCGCGCAGTATGGCTATACCTGGTGCCGAGAGCTGCCGGTGCAGACGCCCGTCGATCTGCTGATCAACGCCACGCCGGTGGGGATGCTCGGCGGTGAGTTTGCCGGCGCGCTGTCATTTCATCCTGCGCGTATCGTGCAGGCCCACGCGGTATTCGAGGTGGTGGCCATACCAATAGCGACGCCGCTGGTTCAGGCGGCACGGGCAGCGGGTAAAACGGTGATCACCGGGGCGGAGGTGTTTGCCATTCAGGCGGTGGAGCAGTTTGTCCTGTATACCGGCATTCGCCCGGAGCATGGACTGTTTTTGCAGGCCGCGGCCCACGCCCGGGGCGAGTGACGCCCGACCACGGACGTCGCTGTGGCGGGCGTGGCGGGAATCACTCCTGCTGATCGGTGCTATAGGGCAGGGGCGACAGTGTCAGCTGGCTCCGCGCGTCGTCGCGTACCCGCAGTACGCTGTCAGCCGGGAGATCGCTGCTCAGCACCGCCTGCAGATAGACGCCTCCGTCAGCCAGCCGCTGTGCCGCCAGTACCGTGCCGCTGCGTCGCCAGCTGTCGCCCAGACGCAGCTCCAGATCTTCGCTGGCGTGCGGCAGTCGCTCTGCGCTACCGCGCAGCCAGAACAGCGCCCGTCGGTTGGCGCCGCGGTATTTGGCGCGCGCCACCATCTCCTGACCGCTGTAGCATCCCTTGGTAAACGAGATCCCGCCCAGCGCTTGCAGGTTTACAGCTTGGGGCAGGAAGCTATCGCAGTTGGGCTCATCGATGAGTGGGATCCCGGATTCAATATCCAGCGCCAGCCACTGGGCGCTGTCCGCCAGACGTGCACGTGCGGACAGCGGGGCGAAGATCCGTTCTGCTTCATCCGCATCATCGCAGATCAGCAGGTAGCGCGGCTGCGGCCAGGCCATATAGAGCAGATGGCTACGGCCAGCCTGCAGCAGCGGCGCGTCGGCGTCCGGCAGCCGTGGAAAGAGTGCGCCGAGGGCTTCGCTTGCCTGTGCACCGGCGACCCCCAGCAGCACCGCCCCCTCGTCGCTGACGATGCTGGCCTTGGCAAATACCGCATACTTTTTCAGCTCCAGCATCTGCAGGGTGGCTACGCTACGGCGCAGCAGGTAGGTGAAGCCATCACGGCGACGCAGCAGACGCAGGCTGCTCCACAGCTTGCCTTGGGCATCGCAGTGGCCGCACAGCGTATGCTGCGTGGCGGCCAGCGATGGCAGGTCGGCGGTAAGCTGCCCCTGCAGGTAGCTTTGCGCATCCGGGCCACTGACGTTAATCGGCAGCCAGTCATCCAACCGCATCAGGGTCAGGGGAAGGTGCTCTGCGGCCAGAGGTGGCTGCGGGGAGAAGGGGGCATTAAGGTTCATGAGAGTTCCCTGTAAGGTCATACCGGACGTAGTGACCATGGTAAGAAAGGTCGCCTACAATGCCAATGGTTAATTGCGCTCGATGCGGCCACGTTCAGAACCGGGTGCTCTCGGCATTCGGTATTGCATAACACATTGCAAACCCTAAATAAAAAAAGCACGTATAACAAATATTATCCGCGGAAAACAGGGCAAAATATGACAGAGTATTAAGGGATTTTCTAAATCAAAAGGGTTTTCGCGCTAGAATAGAGTCAGATTAGCGCGGGATTCTGCCAGCGATGTCGGCGTGTGGGTCTGCGTCCCGTCAGTTACCAAATAGAAACCGAAACCGGAGTGGATGAGTCATGGATATCAATAATAAAGCGCGGGTTCACTGGGCGTGCCGCCGCGGAATGCGTGAGCTGGATATCGCCATTATGCCTTTCTTTGAACATGAGTATGATGCGCTTAACGATGCCGATAAACAGACCTTTGTCCGACTGCTGTCCTGTGACGATCCTGAACTATTTAAATGGCTGATGAACCAGGGTAAGCCGGACGATACCGATCTGGCCCGTATGATTACGCTGATTCAGACGCGAAATAAAGAACGTGGCCCTTTGGCGCTGTAATGTTCACGCCTCCTGGCGTACCCAGGTGATGTTTCTGCTGGGGCATGGCGCGCTGGTATTGGCGATCCTGTTGGCGCCCTGGCCGGAAAACTACAGCGTATTCTGGCTGATTCTGCTGGTTGCGGTGATCTTTGAGTGTATCCGCAGCCAGCGTCTGATTGCGCGTAACAGCGGTGAGCTACAGCGGCTGGCCCCACAGGTATGGCACTGGCAGCTGCGCGAGTGGCGCCTGGCCCGGCGCCCCTGGGTTAGCGATCTGGGAGCGTTGCTGATCCTGCAGAGTACCCATGGCACGCCGTGCCGCCGTCGTCTGTGGCTGGCGGCCGACAGCATGAGCCGCGAAGAGTGGGGGCAGCTGCGCCGCGCGCTGCTCGATACGGGCGACGATCGCGTATAGCGGGTCACAGCACCGTCGTCGTCGCTACAGCAGCCCGGCCGTCTCCAGCATGATTTGCTGGCACCAGCGCTGGAGCCGCGCCTCACTGAGATCGAACTGATTAACCTCGTCCAGTGCCAGCCCGGTAAACAGACGTCCGTCGTCCAGCGTTGCCCGTGATGCGGTGAACGCATAGCCTGCCGTCGACCAGTAGCCGATCGGGCGGGCACCGAGCGTCAGCAGACGATCGTGCAGCATGCCGAGCGCGTCCTGAAACCATTCTCCGTAACCCTGCTGATCGCCCATGCCGTACAGCGCGACGATTTTTCCCGGCAGTGGCGGCAGTGCGTCCCACGCGGTTTGCCAATCCTCCTGCAACTCACCGAAGTCCCAGGTGGGGATCCCCATGATCAGCATGTCGTACCCTGCCATCAGTGCGGGCGGGGTGTCGCGGATGTTGTGCAGGGTGACCAGATCGGCGCCCAGAATGTCACGGATTCTCTCCGCGGCCATCTCGGTGTAGCAGGTGCTGGAGCCATAAAAAAGACCGATTTTCATTGTGCATTTGCCATGGTTGTCCAAGCGGATACGGGCAGTGTAACAGATTTGAAACCACTGACCGCATCCTGTAGGCTGGCCGTCGATAAGGCGCCGCACGCAACATGCTGCGTGCAGGCGGAATACCATACAGCGATACCATGGGTAAGGAGCAGGGGTGCACGAGCAGGATCAGGCGTTGATCGAACAATTTTTGGATGCGCTGTGGCTGGAGAAGAATCTGGCGGAGAATACCCTGGCCTCCTATCGTCAGGATCTGCGCACGCTGGCCGAATGGCTGGCCTGTCACGATCTTACTCTGCTGACGGCGGCGCACGGCGATCTGCAGGACTTCTTTGCCCAACGTATGGATGGGGGCTATAAGGCGTCCAGCTCGGCCCGTCTGCTCAGCGCGCTGCGCCGCTGTTACCAGTATCTGTACCGGGAGACGCTGCGCGGAGACGATCCGAGCGCGTTGCTGGCCTCGCCCAAACTGCCGCAACGGTTGCCGAAAGATCTTTCTGAAGCCCAGGTGGATGCCCTGCTGCAGGCGCCCTCCATTGATACGCCGCTGGAGCTGCGTGATAAGGCGATGCTGGAGCTGCTGTACGCCACCGGCCTGCGGGTGTCCGAACTGGTGGGGCTGGCGCAGGAGGATATCAGCCTGCGTCAGGGCGTGGTACGGGTGATCGGCAAAGGCAATAAAGAGCGCCTGGTTCCCCTTGGGGAGGAGGCTATCTACTGGATTGAGTACTATCTGGAGTATGGCCGTCCGTGGCTGGTGAACGGCCAGACGGTAGCGGCGCTGTTTCCCAGCAATCGCGCCCGCCAGATGACGCGCCAGACTTTCTGGCATCGGATTAAGCACTATGCTGTCCTGGCGGGGATCGATGGGGATCGCCTGTCACCGCACGTGCTGCGCCATGCGTTTGCCACCCATCTGTTGAACCATGGCGCGGATTTACGTGTCGTACAGATGCTTTTGGGGCACAGCGATCTTTCTACTACCCAGATTTATACCCATGTAGCGACAGAGCGTCTGCGACAGCTACATCAACAGCATCATCCCCGCGCCTGAGCGGAGGGCAATTCAAAGGAATTCATTATGAAGAAAAGCGTGATTTGGTTGGCATTACTGGCGGCGTCCGTCAGCGGCCTGGCCCGGGCAGATGATGCCGCGATCCAGCAGTCGCTGAAAAAGCTGGGGATCCAGCAGGCGCAGATTCAGGCGTCACCGGTGGCCGGTCTGAAGACGGTCTTCAGCGAAGGCGGCGTGCTGTATGTTACGGACGATGGCAAGCATATCCTGCAGGGGCCAATGTATGACGTCAGCGGCGCGGTGCCGGAGAACGTGACCAATCAGCTGCTGATGAAGCGCCTGGACAAGCTGGCTCCGGAGATGATCGTCTATAAGGCGCCGAAGCAGAAGTATGTGATCACCGTCTTTACCGATATTACCTGCGGCTACTGCCATAAGCTGCACTCCCAGATTAAGGAGTACAACGATCTGGGGATCACCGTGCGCTATCTCGCCTTCCCGCGTCAGGGGCCGGACTCCAAGGCAGAGAAGGATATGCAGTCTATCTGGTGCATGGCGGATCGCCGTAAAGCCTTTGACGATGCGCTGAAGGGGGAGACGATTTCACCAGCGACCTGTGATGTGAACATCAAGTCTCACTATGCGCTGGGCGTGCAGTTTGGCATTCAGGGTACACCGGCGATCGTGTTGAGCAACGGAATGGTGATCCCCGGCTATCAGGGGCCGAAAGAGATGCTGGCGATGCTGGATGCCCAGGCTCAGATGAGCCAGAAGAAAGGTTAATGTTTTGACGATGAAGACACGGCTTTGCCGGCGAGAGGCGACGGCGGAGAGCCAGCTGCCGGACGGGATACCGCCGTTGCTGCGCCGTCTGTACGGTAACCGCGGCGTGTGTAGCGCCGCTGAACTGGAGCGCGGGGTAAAGGGGCTGCTGTCGTATCAACAGCTGAATGGCATTGAGCGTGCGGTGGTGCTGCTGCAGGAGGCGCTGGCGCAGCGTCTGCGTCTGGTGATCGTCGGTGACTTTGATGCGGACGGCGCGACCAGCACCGCACTGTCGGTACTGGCGCTGCGTGCCATGGGCTGCGATAGCGTGCAGCATCTGGTACCTAACCGTTTTGAGGATGGCTATGGCCTTAGCCCGGAGGTGGTCGAACAGGCTGCCACCATGGGGGCAGAGCTGATTATGACCGTGGATAACGGCGTGTCGTCGCATGCCGGGGTTGAGGCGGCCCACGCGCGCGGGATCCGCGTGCTGGTGACCGATCACCACCTACCGGGAGAGACGCTGCCGGCGGCGGAGGCCATCGTCAACCCAAATCTGGCCGACTGCGATTTTCCCTCCAAGTCGCTGGCCGGTGTCGGTGTCGCCTTCTACCTGATGTTGGCGCTGCGTCGTCACCTGGTCGATCAGGGCTGGTTTGAACGGTTGGGGCGTCCTGCGCCCAATCTGGCCGATCTGCTGGATTTGGTGGCGCTGGGCACCGTGGCGGATGTGGTGAGGCTGGATACCAACAACCGTATTCTGGTGTATCAGGGGCTGAGCCGCATTCGCGCCGGGCGCTGTCGTCCGGGGATCCGCGCACTGCTGGAGGTGGCCAAACGCGATGCCCCGCGCCTGACCGCCAGCGATCTTGGTTTTGCCCTGGGGCCGCGGCTGAATGCCGCCGGACGGCTGGACGATATGTCGCTGGGGGTGGCGCTGTTGCTGAGCGATGATATGCCGCAGGCACGTGCGCTGGCCAGCGATTTGGACGCGCTCAACCAGACGCGCCGCGAGATAGAGCAGGGGATGCAGAGCGAGGCACTGGCGATCTGCGCCGGGCTGGAGCGCACCCTGACGCAGCTGCCCTATGGGCTGGCGCTCTACCATCCAGAGTGGCATCAGGGCGTCGTGGGCATTCTGGCCTCGCGCATCAAAGAGCGCTTTTACCGCCCGGTGATCGCCTTTGCTCCGGCCGGAGAGGGTTTACTGAAGGGGTCGGGGCGTTCGCTGCCGGGGCTGCACATGCGCGACGCGCTAGAGCGTCTGGATATGCAGCACCCGGGGCTGATGCAGAAGTTTGGCGGTCATGCGATGGCGGCGGGGCTGACCATTGAGGCGGCGCGCTTTGACGATTTTCGTCATCACTTTGACACGCTGGTGGGTGAATGGCTCGATCCGGCCCAGCTGGAAGGGGTGGTTTGGTCGGATGGGGCGCTGAGCAGCGATGAGCTGACACTGCCGGTGGCGGAACTGCTGCGCGACGGCGGTCCCTGGGGACAGGGCTTCCCGGAGCCGACCTTTGACGGTCAGTTTCGCATCCTACAGCAGCGTCTGGTCGGAGAACGCCATCTTAAGCTGATGCTGGAACCGTTGGGCGGCGGCCCGCTGCTGGACGGCATTGCGTTTAATGTGGATACCACCCTGTGGCCAGACGCCAGCGTGCGTGAGGTGGAGCTGGCCTATCGGCTGGACATTAATGAGTACCGTGGCAATCGCAGTGTACAGTTAATGATCCAACACCTCTGGCCGCGCTGAGGCAGGGTCAGCAAAATCATGTATTGTAGAGGGGTGACGAAAGTTACCCCTCTTGTTTTATTAGCATAATTAATAACTGGGGCGCACAGATTAGTAAATTCGTTGAACTTCCGCGTTAAGTGCCGGATTTTACAGCAACAGTGCGGGATCTCTGCGTAGGGTCTGCCATTTGTGCAAGCGAGTTGCTATAGTCTGTGGGGGTAACGGGATGGGGATTTATGCTACGCCTCTGTCAGCGTGTGGCGAGATATCCCGTTACTTTGCGTTTGTCCTTTTGGCCGGGGGTCGTATAACGGCACAATGTTTCCCGACCGTGGCACTTTTAAAGAAGATAACAATCTATGTTTGAAATTAATCCGGTAAAACACCGTATTCAGGACCTGTCTGCGCGGACAGATGTTCTGAGGGGGTATCTTTGACTACGATGCCAAGAAAGAGCGCCTGGAAGAAGTAAACGCCGAGCTGGAACAGCCGGATGTCTGGAATGAACCGGAGCGTGCGCAGGCACTGGGCAAAGAGCGCTCCTCCCTGGAAACCATCGTCAATACCATCGATGAAATGCACCAGGGGCTGGAGGATGTATCCGGGCTACTGGAGCTGGCGGTAGAGGCCGACGATGAAGAGACCTTTAACGAGGCCGTCGCCGAGCTCGATCTGCTGGACGTGAAGCTGGGACAGCTGGAGTTCCGCCGTATGTTCTCCGGTGAATACGACAGCGCCGACTGCTACCTGGATATTCAGGCCGGCTCCGGGGGAACCGAAGCTCAGGACTGGGCCAGCATGCTGCTGCGCATGTATCTGCGCTGGGCTGAATCCAAGGGCTTCAAAACCGAGATTATCGAAGAATCTGAGGGTGAAGTGGCCGGTCTGAAGTCCGCCACCATCAAAATCAGCGGTGACTATGCCTACGGCTGGCTGCGTACCGAAACCGGCGTGCATCGCCTGGTGCGCAAGAGCCCGTTTGACTCGGGTGGCCGCCGTCATACGTCGTTCAGCTCCGCCTTTGTTTATCCTGAAGTGGATGACGATATCGATATCGATATCAATCCGGCAGATCTGCGTATCGATGTTTACCGCGCCTCTGGCGCCGGTGGTCAGCACGTCAACAAGACGGAGTCCGCCGTGCGTATTACCCACATTCCGACCGGGCTGGTGACGCAGTGCCAGAACGACCGCTCTCAGCATAAGAACAAAGATCAGGCCATGAAGCAGATGAAAGCCAAGCTTTATGAACTTGAGATGCAAAAGAAAAATGCTGAACGGCAGCAGATGGAAGATACCAAGTCCGACATCGGTTGGGGTAGCCAGATCCGTTCTTATGTGCTGGATGACTCCCGCATAAAAGATTTACGTACCAGCGTTGAGACACGTAATACACAGGCCGTGTTAGATGGCGACCTGGATAGGTTTATTGAGGCAAGTTTAAAAGCCGGGTTATGAGGAAACACTATGTCTGAACAACAGCAACAAGGCGCCGAACAGGCTCTGGACTTAAACAACGAAATGCAGGCTCGCCGCGAGAAACTGGCGGCTCTGCGTAAGGAAGGCATCGCTTTCCCTAACGATTTCCGCCGCGACACCACCTCTGATAAGCTGCACAGCCTGTATGACGGTAAGAGCAAGGAAGAGCTGGAAGCGCTGAACGTTGAAGTTTCCGTTGCCGGGCGCATGATGACCCGCCGTATCATGGGTAAAGCCTCTTTCGTTACGCTGCAGGATATGGGTGGCCGTATTCAGCTGTATGTTGCACGTGACGATCTGAAAGACGATGTTTACAGCGAACAGTTCAAGAAATGGGACCTGGGCGACATCATCGGCGCACGCGGTACTCTGTTCCGTACTCAGACCGGCGAGCTGTCCATTCATTGCCACTCTATCCATCTGCTGACCAAGGCCCTGCGCCCGCTGCCGGACAAATTCCACGGTCTGTCTGACCAGGAAACCCGCTATCGCCAGCGCTATCTGGACCTGATCGCCAACGAATCTTCCCGCGAGACTTTCCGTACCCGCTCCAAGATCCTGGCTGCTATCCGCAACTTCATGGTCAACAAAGGCTTCATGGAAGTCGAAACCCCGATGATGCAGGTGATCCCGGGGGGCGCATCCGCCCGTCCGTTCATCACCCACCACAATGCGCTGGACATCGATATGTACCTGCGTATTGCGCCGGAGCTGTACCTGAAGCGTCTGGTGGTCGGCGGCTTCGAGCGCGTGTTCGAAATCAACCGTAACTTCCGTAACGAAGGCGTCTCTCCGCGTCATAACCCTGAGTTCACCATGATGGAACTCTATATGGCCTATGCGGACTACAAAGACCTGATCGTCCTGACCGAAGAGCTGTTCCGCACCATCAGCCAGGATGTTCTGGGCAGCAGCGTGGTGCAGTATGGCGATCAGACCTTCGACTTCGGCAAGCCGTTCATCAAGATGAGCATGAAAGAGGCCATCTGCCACTACCGTCCGGACATCGCCTCCGCCGATTTGGATGACATGGATAAAGCCTGCAAGATCGCCGAATCCCTGGGTATCAAGATCGAGAAAAGCTGGGGTCTGGGCCGCGTACAGTGCGAAATCTTTGATGAAACGGCAGAGAGCCAGCTGATTCAGCCGACCTTCATCACCGAATACCCGGCTGAGGTTTCTCCGCTGGCGCGCCGTAACGACGATAACCCGTTCATCACCGACCGCTTTGAGTTCTTCATCGGCGGCCGTGAAATCGGTAACGGTTTCTCTGAGCTGAACGACGCCGAAGATCAGGCAGAGCGTTTCCAGGATCAGGTGAAAGCCAAAGATGCCGGTGACGACGAAGCCATGTTCTATGACGAAGACTACGTGACCGCACTGGAGCACGGTCTGCCGCCGACCGCAGGCCTGGGCGTGGGTATCGACCGTATGATGATGTTGTTCACCAACAGCCATACCATCCGTGACGTGATCCTGTTCCCGGCGATGCGTCCGCAGAAATAAGTGTTGTCTTAATCGCTTATCAGCCCCGGCTATGCCGGGGTTTTTTTTGTGTACAGCCCCCCGGCCAGGCTGTGGGTTCAGTAACGCTTTCAGCTTTGAGCCAGTTATTAAACCCCCTTTTGATTGGTTAAAACGTCTTGCGGTCTGGCAACTGCAAAGGTCAAACAAGAAATCAAAAGGGGGTCCCAATGGGGGACGAAAAGAGCTTAGCGGACACCCGATGGAACTGTAAATATCATGTGGTTTTTGCTCCGAAATACCGTCGGCAGAGCTGCTTCTGGGAGAAGCCTAGGGTTGTCGGTAGCATATTAAGAAAGTTGTCTGAGTAGAGGTGTATGAACATGTTAGCGGCGGAGTGCTGCCTTGCTCACATATCAGTGCGTTGGCCATTGCTCAGATTGTTTCGGGTTTGTTTTTTTTGTTGTATTTTTTGGTGTCATCTGTGATTATTGTTAAAAGTGACTTGGGTTACATTGGCAGAGGATCACGGCATGAATTTTTGTGGTTTAGGACATATTAATGTTGTTGTTGATGATATTGATGTGGCGACGGAGTTTTACACTAGAGTTTTGAGTGCTATACCACAGCAGGATTTCCCTTATTTTAAAAATGCGGGTTTTTCTAAAGCTGCTGGTTTCTTAGATGAGCCAGAGAGTGTTAATGTTTCTATTCGTTTTCTTGAAATACCAGGTACTCCAGTTTTTTTGGAATTAATGCAATATCATAGCCCTATCAGTGAAAGTTATATAAGAGATAAGAAGGTAAATGATATTGGTGGGGTGGGTCATATATGTTTGAGAGTAAATGATATTGATAATGCATTTACTTTCATCAAAAAACAATCAGATGTTAAATTGGTCAGTGTCAGTGATGAATACAAGCCATTTAAAATTGACCCTATAACACCAGATGAATTTTATTTTTTTGACGCAAGCAAGAATAATAAAGTTGAAAAGGATAATGTCTGTAATGTTATCGGTGAGATTCGCTTTTTCTACTTTCTTGATCCATACGGGATCCAGTGGGAATTTGAGCAGGGGCATGTGGATATTAGTAGTTAAATAAATTCAGACCTTAGAACTTATCCCTGTATGAATATATTGGTGCAGCCAGTTTGGACACGGACAGCGCGCAACAAGCGGGGTGTACACGCAGTATGTGAAGGTTGTGAACACGGCCCAAGACCAAAATGGAAAATCAAATATCCTAATGGGATAGGCTCTAATAAGTAGTACCGTCGTTCTGATTCGTTTGGTGTCAGACCGCCGTTATTCAATGTGTTCGTTTTCTCCACTGACGTTCCTGGCCTCCATGACCTGGCTGCACTTAACCACACGCTCGCCGTCAGGCTCATTTGCGGAACGTTGCCAGTGCCGGAAGCTGCTGCGGTACATCTCAAAAATGTGGCAGGGTGCGGCGGCTGGGTTGCGCGCCATCAGCCTGTCGACTACCGTGAATCGTTGAGTGAGTCCGACATTAAGCGCGTCGTAGCCTTTTGGGGATTTATTTTTCTATTTTAAGGCGTCGTTTTTTCTTCATTGAGTGTAGCTTGATTTTCTCCGGCGTGAGTGGAAGGTCTGTGGGCGTTTTACCTTACCGCTCAAATCGCAGCGTATTGACCCAGTGGGTAATGGCCGAGTGGCTGACATTGACGGTTTCGGCGGCTTTGAGGGAGGGTGTACCCATGGTCGAGAACCCGCTTTGCCGCTCCGAGCTTAGATTCTGCCGTGAAATGTTTACTCATCAGGCCACCTGTCGTGTTGGGAAAGTGAGCATATCATCTCCGATCAGGTGGCCAGTATCAGTGTGCCACTACACCTGCGCTGAGGTGAGTGAGCTGGCGCGTGCTGCCGGAGGTGCCGATAGAAATGCTGTTGACGCGATCGGCCTGGCTGTTGGCGCCGGGCGATGGGGGAGCTGGCGCTGATCTGGGCATCGTCACCCCGAGCTTCCGGTGAGGTTGCGTGCGGAAGGGTATTGAAAATGCAGTGCGTATACTGTCGACAGGATAAGGCGCAGCTAAAATGGCGAAGAAAGCGGCAGGTAGGCTGACTTATAAGATATGTGCTGAAATATTCATCACTTAGCGCAGTTTCCTCTTGCTGTGGAGAGGGAAGTGATTATAATGGTTCACACGTTGCGGGCGTAGTTCAATGGTAGAACGAGAGCTTCCCAAGCTCTATACGAGGGTTCGATTCCCTTCGCCCGCTCCAATCTCAACTCTTCTGCAGTCTCCTAATCTCAACTTCCCCCTTGATAAATAAATTGTTATAGCTTTCTATTAGTCAATTGAACTCAATGCGACTCCCTCAGAGTCAACCCGAATGTAGGGGATGGATGCAGTCTATCAGGAAACAGAACGTGTTTCCGACGGATGACCCGGTGAAAATGGTAGTGTGGCTGGCAATCCAGGCGGCGTTACAGAAATGGACGATGTCGCTGAGAGACTCAATAAGCCGCTTTATTATCGGGTTCGCTGACCGCCTGGACGCTCAACTCTGAGAAAAGGCATTTACACAGAATCAGGTATAGACTCTGATTTATAGGCATCGCTTTACTGTCATTTATTACTATAAACGGGGGGCTGCGGGCCCTGACCAAAAATCCCTCTCTATTCAGAAACAGAATTCCGACTTTATGAAATACCTTATAGATCCCCCCGGTCTCAAGTGATATTCACTCACACAATACCTTCATGATAACTGTCATTTAAGCCCTCCTTTTGATATAAGATATCAGCAGAACAAATATAATTATCGGTAAGCGAACCAAAAGCACCAAACCATTAGTCAGGTTTATTACAGTGCCAATAAATTTATTGGCATTATGCTTTTATTATTACAAATAAATATACATGATGTATGGAGACTGATTTAGCTACCGCTAATGGAAAAAAAGTCAAAAGGCATCATTTCTGACTTGCTTTTCACGTGAAATATTGATTAATTACTTACTCCTTAATCTGGCAGGCATGTTCACCTAATGTAATATGAGGTGGTAACTCATTTTCATTATTATCGGGGCATATAAAGAGATGTATCATTGCCACTTTTTTAATGTGTCCAAACCACAATCCACCAGAATAAGTATAATATTAATAAAAATAACGCTATTTCTTCCGGCGAGTGTATTGCTCCTCCCTGAGTCATCCCAGGCAGCACCGGCAACATCCACCATAAGTCAGCCACTTATTAATCAACAACAGCGTCAACAGGCACTTGAACAGCAAATAACGCCAGTGGCACCCGATATCCGCTTTGCCCCTCCACTAACGCCAACGCCTAAAAATGGGTTCCCGACGGAGGTTCTCTGCTTCCCTATTTCGCAGGTTCGTCTCAGTGGTACTGAAGCGTTACCCCACTGGTTGCCATTACAGCACCTTGCCAATCAGGCCATCGGCCATTGTCTGGGGGTAAAGGGCATCAATCTGCTGATGGCGCGTTTGCAGAATAGGTTAATCGATCATGGATGGGTAACGACCCAGGTTCTGGCACCGCAGCAAGCGTTAACGTCCGGCACGCTCCACTTGGTTATTTTGGCCGGTTTTGTCCATGATGTTCGCCTGACCCCAGACAGCAGTACCTACGCGACACTGTATACGGCATTCCCGGCTCACCGTGGCAATGTCCTGGATTTGCGTGATATCGAGCAAGGTCTTGAAAATCTGCAACGCTTGCCGACGGTGAGTACCAGTATGGATATCGTTCCCGGTGAGCGGCCGGGCGAAAGTGATATCGTCATCAAACGCCATCAATCACGCCTATGGCGTGTGGATGCCTCACTGGATAATTCAGGGGCAACATCGACGGGGAAATATCTCGGGATGCTGACGGCATCACTGGATAATCCCTTATCGTTAAGTGATCTCTTTTACCTCTCGGGCTCCCATAATCTGGATGGTAATGGGAGTGGTAAATCATCAGAAAGCCTGACTGCGCATTATTCTGTCCCTTTTGGTTATTGGCTAATGGGAGCAACGGCGAGCCGGTACAACTATGTTCAAACCGTTGCAGGACTCAATGGTGATTATCAGTACAGTGGTAACAGCAAAGATATCGACATTCAGGTCAGCTACTTACTGCATCGTAACAGTAACCAGAAAACGACCCTGACAGCCGATGTGATGGCCCGTGAGCAGCATAACGTTATCAATGATACCGAGATAGATGTACAACGCCGCCAGACTGCAGCCTGGAAGTTAGGTTTACAGCATCGCCACTACATCGGTAGCACTATTCTGGATGCCGGCATGAGTTACCAGCGGGGAACACGCTGGCTGGGGGCAAGTCCTGCACCGGAGGAGTTCTGGGGAGAGGCAACGGCGCTCAGTAAAATTCTCCAGATGAGTGCGCAACTAACCCTCCCTTTCTCGGTTGCAGAGCAACACTTTCAGTTTAACACCCATTATTTTCGCCAAATGAGTAATACGCCGCTGACACCACCGGACATGTTATCCATTGGCAACCGTTGGACGGTGCGCGGCTTTGATGGCGAACGGACGCTAACCGCCAGCCATGGCTGGTATGTAAGGAATACGCTCGCATGGGCGACACCGCTACCGGCACAAGAGCTCTATATCGGCGCCGACTACGGTGAGGTTGGCGGACGCGGTGAGGAAACCCTGGTGGGTAACCATCTGGCCGGAGGCGTTGTTGGCCTGCGCGGGCAGTACCGCCAGGCCGGTTACGACCTGTTTGCGGGGACTCCGTTATCCAAGCCTGATGGGCTGAAAACAGATTCGGTAACGGTCGGATTCAGCCTCAACTGGAGTTATTGATGGAGTGGCATGGATTTACCGTACAGTGCCCGCTGGTGCTGGGCGGTAGCGTGAACGAAGCCGAAGTATTGGGCGCCACCGTCTGGCTGTGGATGCACTCCGTGCGGCATAGAGAGGCGCCATTGGAGGCGTTGCCTGAACTGCTATTACCCGCCATCAGACAGCGCCAGTATGTCTTGGCCTGCCAGGATAGCAGGCCCGTATTTTTTATGAGTTGGGCCTGGTTGGATGCGCAGGCTGAACAACATTATCTCACGCGCTGGCCATTACTGGTGCCGGAGGCAGCATGGCAGAGCGGTGAGCGGATGTGGGTCATCGATTGGGTTGCTCCCTTTGGCCATACCCGGCAGATGACCCGACTACTGCGCAGTGAACTCTTCCCAACGCACTGCCTGCGTTCACTCTGGCACCGGGGGGCTGAGCGCGGAAAGCGGGTGAAATGTTTTTGGGGCGATCGGGTTTCACAGGATGCGCTGCGTACCTGGCGGCACAATTATCCACTCTGTGCCGACGTTATCGAATGCTAATAGAAAAAGTGTATTTCCCTCATTTATTGAAAAAGGAAAAAAGATGAAAAAAATACTGATAAGTCTGGCTCTGGTGAGCGGTGTAATGGCGAGCCCTGCCGCTTTAGCCGCCGAGCAAACGGCCAGCATAGGATATGCCCATGCACAGCTTCAGGATGTTGGCAACCTTAATGGTTTCACGCTTCAGTACCGCTATGAGTGGGATACCCTCTGGAGTGTGATTGGCGGCTTGAGCTATATGCAGGGAAGTAACAATAATGCCTATCAAGATGCTTGGGGAGATACATATAAAACTGATATTAATGCCAAATACACCTCCCTGCTGCTGGGGCCGGCATACCGTATAAATGATTATGTCAGCGTTTACGGTCTGTTGGGTGCGGCTTATACCAAAATGGACGGTAGCTATGAATGGCGTAACAGTGTCGGTGCCGATACACCGAATGGTCATCTCAGTATCACCTCATCCAGCCAGGCGGTAAAACTGGCCTACGCCGCCGGTGTTGTTATTAATCCCATCAATACTCTTTCCATAAATATAGGTTATGAAGGCTCCCAGGCTGATCTGTATGGGGGGAATAAAACCATTAATGGATTCACGGTGGGGATAGGTTGGCGTTTCTAATTTTGCCAATCACATCCCCGGCGCTGTCAATACCGTTTTTCCTGTTGGCCTGAAGTATAAGGATGAGTGTGCGTCGCAATGAATAAACATTTATATCGCATTATTTTTAGCAAAGCGCGCGGCATGTTAATGGTAGTCGCGGAGATTACCCGCTCTCATCGGGCGGGTCCGGCGCACTCATCCAGGGTGATAAGGCATAACGATGTACGGCTGGCCGCCCGCCTTTCACCGTTAACCTGGGGGGTATTCCTCGCCTTGGCCTGGGTCAATCCCGCCAGCGCCGGGATTGTTGCCGATGCCAGTGCGCCAGGCCGCCAACAGCCACACATTGTCAGCAGCGCCAACGGTACGCCCCAGGTAAATATCCAGTCACCGAGTGCCGGTGGGGTATCCAACAATCTCTACAGCCAGTTTGATGTGGATAAGCGCGGGGTCATTCTCAACAACAGCCATCAGAATACCCCGACCCATATCGCTGGCATGGTGGCCGCAAATCCCAATTTGGCACGGGGTGAGGCGACGGTGATCCTCAACCAGGTTAACTCCCGAAACCTGAGTCAACTGAATGGCTATATCGAGGTCGCCGGGCAAAAGGCGCAGATCGTTATTGCTAACCCCGCCGGGATCAGCTGTGATGGCTGCGGCTTTATTAATGCCAATCGCGCTACGCTGACCACAGGAACACCACAGCTTCACCGTGGTACTCTGACCGGTTACCGCGTGAATGGCGGAAATATCACCATTACAGGCCAGGGACTCGACAGCCGCGAGCAGGACTATACCCACATCATCGCCCGTAGTGTGCAGGTGAATGCGGAGGTCCGGGCTAAAAGTCTGAGTATCACCACCGGGCGTAACCAGGTGGATACGGTACATCAAACCATCACGGCACTGGCCGATGAGGGGAGCGAAAAACCCGTAATGGCCCTGGATGTCTCTGCACTGGGGGGAATGTATGCGGGGAAAATCCGCCTGATGGGGACCGAGACGGGAGTGGGTGTCCATAACGCTGGCGATATTGGGGCAACGGCAGGCAATGTAGTTTTAACTGCAGACGGCCGCATTGAAAACAGCGGAAAAATCAGCAGCACCGGTGATACCGAATTGGCCAGTCAGCGTGATATCCAGAACCGTGGGCGTATTTACAGTCAGCAGCGGCTCACGCTGGATAGCCATGGCACCATGAGCAACCAAGGCTCTCTGGTGAGCGGGCGTACGCTGAGCGCCAACGCAGAAACATTCTCCGCTGCAGCCGGGAGCGTACTGGCCGCAGGCGTAGACCGTCAGGGTAAGCTGACACAGTCCGGCGATATCCTCCTTACTACACGCGGTCAGCTGAGTGCGCATGGGAAGAATCTTGCCAGTCGGCATATCCAGGCCAAAGGCCAGGGTATCGATTTCAGCGCCAGCCAGACCGCAGCCCAATCGATATCCCTGGATGCACAGCGCGGAGCGCTGTCTACCCGCCATGCCATCCTGGATGCAGCGCAAACCCTATCGGCTCACACCTCCTCCCATTTCAACAACGAAGGTGGTGCGTTGAGCGCCAAAACGCTCCAGATCTCTGCTCGTGAGGTCAATAACCGTATGGGCATCCTCACCCAGTTGGGTACGGACGATTTCGAACTCTCCCCCGTAGGCACGCTGGATAATCAGGGGGGACATATCCGGAGTAACGGTCAGGGCCTGCGCGTAAACACCGCCTCATTGGATAACCGCAGCGGAGAAATCACCCATGCCGGAACCGGCGAACTGCGCCTCTCGGCGCTTCAGACCATCGAGAATGAGGGGGGCGTAATCCAAAGCGCCGGGCATATTACCACCCACACCACAGCGCTCAACAATACTCACGGACAGTTAATTGCCTCACGCGCACTCCAGCTGACTGCAACAGCGCTCAATAACCAGGACGGCCTGACAAGCAGCGGGGAGGAGAGCGTTCTTCAACTGGCTGACTCGCTAAATAATCGCCAGGGGCGGGTAATCAGTACGGGCGATTTACACCTTACGACGACCGAACTGGATAACCGGCAAGGTGTACTCGCTACGCGCCAATCCCTCAAGCTGCAGACCTCCAGCCTGGATAATCAGGCCGGTGCTATCAAGGCCGGAAAAAATGCGCAGCTGGCTATCACTCAGCAGCTTGATAATCGCCAGAGGGGCATCATCGGTGCCACCGGTGATCTCACCCTACAGGCCGATCGTATCCTGAATCAGCAGGGTAAACTGATCACTAACGGCCATGGGCGGCTTACCGCTACCGATATCGATAACCGTCATGGGCAGATAGCTGGCGGCTCTTCTCTGCGGCTGCACACTCTTCGACTGAATAACAGCGATGACGGGCAGATACAAAGTGGCGGTGATATGGCGCTCCATGCCTCTTATCTCCTCAACCGGGAAACAGTCGATAACGGGGGGGATCAGTAGCAAGGGGCTGTTGGTGCTGGAGACCCCGTTGCTGGATAACCACCGCGGTCTGCTGCTGGCGGGAAAAAGCCTGACGCTGCTCAATACGCTGCTGGATAACCCGCAGGGACAGATAGTCAGCCAGGGGCCTTTAACCCTCTCTACCCTCGGCGACCTGAATAATCGGCAGGGCGTGATCCAGGGCGATGACATCACACTCAATACCCGGGGGGCTGCATTCAATAACCAGGGCGGCACGTTGTACAGTCTATCGGCACTGGCAGTAAACAGTGGTGAATTGAATAATCAGGCGGGTACCCTGGGCGCCACAGGGGATGCCGTCCTGACCGCCGCGACGATCGATAACCGGCACGGGGGCCGCATCGTCTCTACGCAGTCTGTTCATATGCGTGCCCAGACGCTGCAAAACCAGCAGGGCCAGGTCCAGAGCGTCGGCGATTTAGGATTGGCATTGACAGCGGCGCTGAATAATCAGCAGGGGCTGCTGCGCAGTGGGGCAACGGCGACAATACAGGCACCACAGATCGATAATGGCCAGACCAGGGATAGCCAACAGGGTATTGAGGGCCAAAATGTGACGCTGACGGGTGACATGCTGAATAACCAGGCAGGCCGCCTGCTCACGAATAACGATCTGTCGCTGACGGTGACCAGGGCCATCAATAATATCCACGGTCTGCTCTCGGCCGGCGACACACTGCAGGCAAGGGGAAACGCACTTCAGGTCATCAATACTGCGGGTACGTTGAGTGCGGGATCACAGCTGACGCTGGCGGCACAAAACCTGACGGGAGATGGCGCCTTACTGTCTACCGGAAGTATGGAGATCCTCAGCCGCCAGGCCTTTAACAACCGGGGTTCACTGATAGCCAACCGCGATTTGAGGTTGCAGGTCAACGACAATGTGAGTAATCGCGGTCGAATACTGGCCGGTGATACGCTGGCCTTACATGGCAACAACCTGATCAATTTACCCGGCGGCGAAATCAATGCCGGAGCCGATCGATTGACGCTCACCGGAACCCTGAGCAATACCGGCCTGATCGATGGTGGGCTCGCCTGGCTTGACGCCCACACGCTCAATAATACCGGGACAGGCCGGATTTATGGCGACCGTATCGGCATTGACGTGGAAACCCTCAATAACCGCGCTGTCGCAGGCTCTGCCCCGGTTATAGCTGGGCGCCAGCAGGTCAATATCGGCGTACAAACCCTAAACAACCATGAGCATGCGCTTATCTATAGTGACGGAACCCTGGTGCTGGGTGGCCATCTGACCGACAACGGGGCCGTCAGCGGGCAGGCGGCAACGGTTAACAATATCAGCGCAACCCTGGAGTCTGCCGGAGATATGGTGCTGAATGCCGTCCGGCTGAATAACATTAACAACCATTTCTCCACGACGTTAGCCACGGTATCGGCAGTGGATAAGTTGCGCTATCAGTGGGAAGGCACAATCTACGATACCCAGGATTATGCCATCTCGCTCAGTAAATCTGAGACTTGGATCATCTGTATTCAAGGTGTTATCTGCAATGATACCAGCCGTGGCGATAGCTTTAATGAGTACCGCTATCTGGAGACGACTCAGGAAACCCAGGTAACAGAGAGTGATCCGGCTAAAGTGCTGGCCGCTGGTCAGCTCACCCTCAACGGGCAGACCGTCTATAACGAGAACAGTGAAATCGTGGCGGGTAAAACGTTGCTCATCAATGCCAGTCAGGTAGAAAACCGCCAGGCTGAGGGACCGCGGATCATTACGGATGAAGGCACCCTACGCCACTACTACCGTGTGCATCATAAGGGGTATGACTCACCGGGCATTGATACATCACCGTACACCCCGCCGGCCACCATCCAGACCATTCTGCTCAACCCCGGGCGCATTGTCGACAAGGGGCATTTTGACGGCAGTCATGCCGTTATTAAGGCGCAGGGCGCGCGAACCACCGCGCGCGGCAGTGAGAGTACGGGGTCGCTCAACACTGAGGTCTCTCTTAACGATAAGCACCCCACATCACCGCCGCCGGGGGCTCAGTTTGATGTCACCCCTGAAAGCGGTGACGTCAATACGGTGATCCGCACCGTCATCCCGGATACCCGTTTACCGGACAATAGCCTGTTTAATGTCACCTCACAGAGCAATAGCCACTATTTAATTGAAACCGATCCCCGCTTTACCAATAAGAGACAGTGGCTGGCGAGTGACTATATGCAAACGCAGCTCGGTATTGATCAGGCGATGAAACGCCTGGGCGACGGCTACTATGAACAGCGCCTCGTGCGTGAACAGATAATAGCCATCTCCGGGCGGCGCTATCTCGAGGGATTCAGCGATGACGAAGCGCAATACAAGGCGCTCATGGATAGTGGCGTCGCTTTTGCGCAACGCTATCATTTACGCCCCGGCGTGGCGCTGAGTGCCGGGCAGATGGCAATACTGACAGAGCCGCTGGTCTGGCTGATCGAGACAACGGTAACCCTGCCGGATGGCTCACAGCAGACGGTACTGGTCCCACAGGTCTATGCACCGGTGCACGCGGGGGCGCTGAATGCCAGCGGAGCCTTGATATCCGGCGATCATATGGTCATGACATTACGCGGTGATTTAGTGAATCAAGGGGTGATTGGAAGCGGTCATGTTACCGCCATTACAGCAGACACTATCCTGAATCAGGCTGGCCATATTCAAGGTGCCGACGTTACCCTGAACGCACGTAACGATATCAGCGGCATTGGTGGTCTGCTGCAGGGGTTGGATTCGTTGGTCGCCAGCGCAGGGCGTGATATCCGCCTCACCAGTACCACACGCCATGCTGAGCGTCAGAATGGAGCCAGCCGATTTCAGCGTACGACGCTGGATAATCTCGCCCAGGTTGCCGTTATCAATGATAACGCCACGCTGGTACTCCATGCCGGTCGTGATACTGACCTGACGGCCACGCAGCTGATTAACGCCGGCCATGCCAGTCAGAGTGTCATTGCCGCAGGACGTGATATTAATATCAACAGTATCACTACGGCCAGTCAGGATGATGTGGCATGGAATGCCGATAATACCCTGCATCAGGCCCTGCAGACCGAGGTGGGAACAACGCTTGCGGGGCAGGGGAACGCGGCGATAGCGGCAGGACACAACCTTAACATCCGGGCGGCACGTATCCATGCCGGGGATACACTCCGCCTGTCCGCCGCGCAGGATATCACCCTTCTCAGTGGTGAGCAGCACAGTGAGTTGGACGAACGCCATAAAACAACGGGTAATAGCGGCATGCTATCCAAAACTACCGCCACGACCCGTGATACCCGGGATCGCCGAACCGCCCAAGGGAGCCAACTGAGCGGCAGTACCCTTCAGATCCAGGCAGGTCATGATCTCACGGTCAAAGGCAGCCAGGTGATTGCGGACAATGACCTGAGCGCCCGCGCGGGGAAAAATATCACCGTCACCACCGCAGATGAGGTTCAGCAGGAGACCCACCTGCGTGAAGAGAAAAAGTCCGGGCTGATGGGCTCCGGAGGCATCGGGTTTACCATCGGCACACAGTCCCTGAAACAGAGCACGGACAGCCACAGCCAGTTGCATAAAGGCAGCACCCTGGGCAGCACCGGGGGCGATGTCACCCTGAGCGCCGGTGAAAACCTGACGCTGCACGGCAGCGATGTGATCGCGAAGAAAGATATCAACCTGACCGGTCAGTCCGTTACGGTAAGCGCCGCGGAGAACACCCACACGGAGCTGAGCAAAACCGAGCAGAAGCAGAGCGGGCTGACGCTCGCCCTGAGCGGAACGGTAGGCAGCGCGCTGAATACCGCCGTACAGACGGCGAATCAGGCGAAAGAGACGGATGACAGCCGGATTAAAGCGCTGCAGTCGATCAAAGCGGGACTGTCCGCGGTTCAGGCGGCTGCAGGTGCGCGTCTGGCTGACGCCTCTCAGGGCGACAGCGGCGCATCCATCGGGATTAACCTCTCCTTCGGCAGCAGCGCCGCCAAATCCGAAACCGAAACCCGCCAGACCACGGCGCAGGGCAGCGGCGTCAGCGCCGGTAACAACCTGAGCGTCAGCGCAACCGGCAAAGCCCCCGACAGCGGCAATATTGCCGTCACCGGCAGCGCGCTTCAGGCCGGCGGCGATATTGCGCTCGATGCCCGGCATGATATCACCCTGCTATCGGCCCAAAACACCCAGACGGTGGACGGCAAAAACAGCAGTCAGGGCAGCAGCGTGGGGGTCGGGATAACCTTCGGCTCCAACGGCGTGGGGTTTAATGTCAATGCCGGCGCCAGCAAAGGAAAAGGGTTTGAAAAAGGCAACAGCCGCTATGCCACGGATACCACGGTGAGCGCGGGCAACACCCTGACGCTGAACAGCGGTAATGACACCACCCTGAAGGGGGCGCAGGTACAGGGGGAGAACGTGGTGGCGAATGTCGGCAATAATCTGACCCTACGCAGTGAACAGGCGGTTGATAGCTATGAGGCCAAGCAATCCAGCTTCAGCGCCGGGGGGAGCATCGGCTTCGGCAATGGCTCTCTGGGTATCGCCGCCAGCCGCGATAAGATGCACAGCGACTATGCCTCGGTGGAGAACCAGAGCGGCATCTTTGCCGGTACCGGTGGCTTTGATATCCGC
>NZ_AFJI01000055.1 GCF_000264785.1 Edwardsiella ictaluri ATCC 33202
GGCGATATCGATAAAGGTAACGTCCAGATCATACTCTCTGGCCAGCCACTCCCCCAGCGCCATCACGCCACCGCGCTCGGTGGCGTGATGGCCGGCGGCAAAGAAGTGAATACCCATTTCGCGGGCAACGTGGATCGTCTGCTCTGACACCTCTCCGCTGATAAATGCGTCGACGCCAAAGGTAGCTGCCTGCTCAATAAATCCCTGTCCGCCGCCGCTGCACCATGCCACGCGCCGGATCAGTGTGGGTCCACTATCGCCGCAGTGTAGAACGCCGTGGTGCAGCTTACGCTCCAGACGCTCCGTCAGCTCTCCGGCGCTGCAGGGACTCTCCAGCTCGCCATAGGGCAACAGCGGTGCAATCAACCCACGCGGATCGATCCTTAGCCTCTGCGCCAGCTGGGCGTTATTGCCCAGCTCGGGGTGGGCATCCAACGGTAGATGGTAGGCATACAGGTTGATGTCGTTAGCCAGCAGCGTTTTCAGGCGCTGACGCCGCATCCCGCGCACCGTCGGCGACTCACTCTTCCAAAAGTATCCATGGTGAACCAGCACCGCATCGGCCCCGGCCGCCGCGGCGGCATCCAGCAGCGCCTGACAGGCGGTCACACCGGTAACGATGCGCTGCACCTCGCGGCGCCCCTCCACCTGCAGGCCATTGGGGGCGTAATCCTGCATACTGTCCACGTCAAGCAACCGGTTAATCCGCTGCTCCAAAACCAAATTATCCATGAGTTCTCCCGGGCAGGCGCCTGCCGCCATCATCGATCGTTTTGCGGATAATACGCTACTCCTCCCCTCCGGCAAACCGCGCCCGCTCCCCCTGGCGCAAATAGCGAAACGCCACGCCGCTGCGATTCCCGGCCACCAGCTGTGCCATGATCTGCTGCTCCGCCGCGACACCGGCCCGCAGCGATGGCTTGATATGCGATATCACCACCGGCAGCCCCGCCAGCGCCGCTTCACCACCGCTGTAGCGGGACAGATTGATCATCTCCTGATTCAGCAGCGCCGGGGTCAGGTGCCCAAACAGCTGCGTCTCGGGCGTCTCGTCGCTGAAGGAGGTCTCTATGATGATCCCCTTTAGCGCCTTACTGACCACCAGCGGCCCCAGTCGGCGCCAGATGTGGTCCAAGCGCTGGCTGTTCTCGACCCGATCGGCACCGGTGTCGCCAAAGTACGCAACGAACTCCCCCTCCCGCTCCAGCAGGATCATCGACGACGTCTCTCCGCCGTGGCTGAGGGGGTAGACCACCCCGCGCAGACCGCTGACGCCCAGCGTAAAGCGCTGCTCCGGGCGAACGCTGTAGATCCGGTAGGTGCCCAGCCGCTGCCCTTGCCCGGCATCGCTGAAGTTCGGCCAGCTCTTCCAGTTAAAATAGTGATTGCGCAGGGTATCGGCGCTGTCCGCCAGAGTGTAAATCGGTTTATGGCTATCCTCCGGCGCCGCCAGTAGCAGGCCAGCGACGTGATCCAAATGGGGATGGCTGATGAAGTAGGCGGCGATGAGCTCTCTCAGCACGTAGCCCTGCGGCGTCCAGGGCGCAGCACGCTCTGAGTTTACTGAGGGAAACGCCCCCAGCGCCAGCGCCCGGGCGATCCCCGGCAGAGTGCTACCCGCGTCCAGCGCAACATAGCGCTCATCGCGCTCATGGCGGATAAGATAGGCGTTCAGGTTATCACCGCTCAGTCCGCCGCCGCTGCCCAACGCCACCAGCTCAAACGCGGCCTGCGCGGGGCACATTGTCAGGCCGCACAGCAGCGCGCCGCCGGCCACCCATCTGCGCCACATCCTCTGCATCATCTGCCACTCTCCCTGTCTCTGCCACGCTGCGGCGCCTGCGCCTCATGCCGCGCCGTCGTCCCCGGCGCGGGCGCGGGCAAAGGCCAACAGCGTGTCCTGCCGCGCGCGGGCGTGATCGACCTGCGGATCGGGATAGTCTAGCACGCGCTGCCGCCGCAGCGCCCAGCGCTGAGGGTGATGAATGTCACTGTCCGGGACATCGCGCAGTTCAGGGAGCCACCGGCGGATAAACTGCCCCTGCGGATCATAGCGCTGCCCCTGTACACGCGGATTAAAGATGCGGAAATAGGGCGCAGCATCGCTGCCCGTTGAAGCGGCCCACTGCCAGCCGCCGTTGTTCGCGGCCAGATCGCCGTCGAGCAGCTGACGCAGAAAATAACGCTCGCCAAGGCGCCAGTCGATAAGCAGATCTTTGACCAGAAAGCTGGCCGTCAGCATGCGCAGCCGGTTATGCATCCAGCCGCAGCGGTTCAGCTGACGCATGGCGGCATCCACCAGCGGAAAGCCTGTCATCCCCTGCTGCCAGCGCAGCAGTCCCGCCGGATCGTCCCGCCAGCGGATCCGAGCCGTCCAGGGAATAAAGGGACGATGGCGACAGAGATCCGGCCAGGCCACCAGCAGGTGGCGGTAAAACTCACGCCAAATCAGCTCATTTAACCAGGCCTCAGCGCCGCTCGACAGGCCCGGCGACACCAGTGCCTGCGGCTGCAGCGCTGCCAGGCACTGGCGTGGCGATAACACTCCCAACGTCAGGTAAGGGGAGAGCTGGCTGGTTCCCGCCTGTGCAGGAAAATCGCGCCGTGCCGCATACGCCGCCAGCGCTCCGTGACAAAACTGCACCAGACGCGTCTGGGCTGCCGCCTCACCGGCTGGAAACAGCGCGCTATCCACCTCAGCATCCGGGTAATTGAAGCGCTCGGCCTGCACCGGTGGCGCAGAGCCTGGCTGGCGCGGCGACGGCGCGGGTAGCACGCGCAGATCGGCTGACATCAGACCGCGCAGAAAGGCGCGTTTAAACGGCGTAAAGACCTTAAACATCTGTCCCGCGCCGGTCAGCACCGTCCCCGGCGCCAGCAACAGCGCGTCGTCAAAGAAATGGCACGGGATGGTCAGCGCGGCGGCCAGCGCATCGTCGCGGCGCCGCTCATTCAGCTCATACTGCCGGTTGACAAACAGCGCATCGGCACGCTCACGCAGGCACACCTCGCGCACCGCCCGCGCCTGGGCCGCATAGTCGTCCACGCTCAGACAATACAGCGGGATCTGGCGCTGCCCCAGCGTCACCTGCAGCGCCAACAGATTCTGCCAGATAAACTGCGCCTGACGCGGCGCCATCTCCTGCGCCAGCCACTGGCGCGGTGTCGCCACATACAGCGCCACCACCCGGGCCCGGACATCGGCGCAGGCCGCGTGCAGCGCCCGGTTATCCGTCATGCGCAGATCGCTGCGCAGCCACACCAGGTGCGTCCTCATCGCGCCGCCTAATGACCGTAGCGCAGACGCAGGGCGTCCGGATAGGGGGAGAAATAGCGCTGCGATGCCAGATAGTCGTCCGGGTATTCCCGCAGGTAATGGTTGATCAGCGTCAGCGGCGCCAGCAGGGGCTGTATCCCCTGACGATACTGTAGGATCAGCTGGCTCAGCTCAGCACGCTGGGCAGGATTGAGGCGTGGGCTGAAATAGCCCTGTACGTGCTGCAGCACATTGGTATGGTTACGGCGTGAGGCGGGCTGTCGCATCAGCGCCATCAGCCGGTGACGGTATTCTGCAGCAAACGCCGCCGTCGAAGGCCACTGGCCCATCTCCGCCACCATCCGCCCCAGCGCACGGTAGGCTGGCTGAGAGTGGGCCAGCAACAGCAGCTTATAGCGGCTGTGGAACGCCACCAGCGCCCCGCGGCTCAGTCCCGACTGCCACAGCTGGTTAAACTCGTGCAACGCGTATACCCGGGCAATAAAGTTCTCCCGCAGCGCGCCGTCACTCAGGCGCCCATCCTCCTCGACCGGCAGCCAGGGCATCGCCGCCATCAGGGCGGCGGCGAACAGCCCCACCCCGCTTTTACGCGACTCGTACGGCGTATACACCTTCACCCGCTCCATGCCGCAGCTGGGCGAACGGGCGCAGAGGATAAAACCGCACAACGACTGCAGCTGCGGCAGCTGATGCGCGGCGAAATCCGCCATCGCCACCGTATAGTCCAGCGCCGGATCCCGGCTGTTGACCAGCGCCACCGGCGACGACGCCTCGCGGCGAATCAGGCGCAGCGCAGGGCGCGGCGACGGTAACCCGATCCCCATCTCAGGACACAGCGGCAGAAAATGAAAAAATGGCGCCAGGGTATCGGCAGCGAAGGCGAAGCGCCGGTGACCGCCGTCAAAGCGCACCGCCTGACCGAGCAGGCAGGCGCTGATCCCGACGGGAATGGCAGAAGACATGGCGTACCCTCCTTTGTTCTATCCCTGTGACCACGAGGAGTCGGTACGCCAAGTGTAGATTGCCGGACGGGGTTTGCCAGGCAGCGGGACGCGCGCGGGCTCAGAAAAAGTCGGGGCGGACCTTCTCCGATTCAGCCAGCCACACCGGCTTATCGCTGGTTTTCGACCAGACCCGGTGCAGATAGCTATAGAAGCGAGCCCGATCGTGACGCAGCAGCATCACGGGAAACGCCAGGGTACCCACCAGAATAACGCCGCAGCGGCGCAGCCAGATACGCGGCCAGGAATAGCGCTGATACATCGTGACTTCCTTGTAAATACGCCCGCGGGCAACGGCGCCGGGAGCGTCAAAAAGCGGCCAGAGACGGTGGCCAAAACGGCACCAACATAGCCCTTGGGAGCACAAAGATCAAGCACACCTCCGACCACTTGTCGCGCCCGCGTACACCGCTACGCCATCAAAGGAGACAAACGATAATGCCGACCGGTCTGGCGCATCGCCAGGCGTGGCGCATACCCATGACCTGCACAGGGGATCCACGCAATCCCCTTTATCGCCGCGGGCCTAAAGCCAGGCGCCCTCTGGTCACCGTCGCGCCTCCCCGCACAAGCCCGCCATTTTTATACTTTTTTTACGGCAGCCGCGCCGCTTTTTGCCTCATTTATACCCGAAAGCTCCTATCCTGATACTGTTATCGCGCTTAAGGAGATAAAGAATGACACTGGGACTGATCGCCTGTGCCGTACTGGTGCTGCTCCTGTTGGTTTATCTGGTGTACGCACTGTGGCATGCGGAGGACTTCTGATGTTTGCCAATGCACTGATGCTCCTCGGTCTGCTGATACTGCTGTTGCTGATCCTGGCTCCGCTGCTGGGCAGCCTGCTGAGCCGTCTGATCGACGGCGAACCGTACCGCGCCATGGCGCGCACGGAAAATACCCTGTGGCGCCTGTGCGGCGTGACGCCTCACGAGATGGACTGGCGTCACTATCTGCTGGCCATCCTCGCCTTTAACCTGTTGGGCATTGTGCTGCTGTTCGCACTGCTGATGGCGCAGGGTCTACTGCCACTCAACCCCCAGGGCTTTCCCGGCCTGCGTTGGGATTTGGCTCTCAATACCGCCGTCAGCTTTGTCACCAATACCAACTGGCAGGCCTATAGCGGCGAAAGCAGCCTGAGCTACCTCAGCCAGATGGCCGGACTTGGCGTACAAAACTTTCTGTCGGCAGCCAGCGGCATCGCCGTGTTGTTTGCCCTGATCCGTGCTTTCGCCCGCCACGCCGATCCATCTCTGGGCAACGCTTGGGTCGATCTGTGGCGCATCACCCTGTATGTCCTGCTACCGCTGTCGCTGCTGCTGAGCCTGCTCTTTGTCAGTCAGGGGGTGATCCAGAATGTTAGCGGCTATGTCAGCGTGACATCGCTGGAGGGGGGCTCCCAGCTGCTGCCGATGGGGCCGGTCGCCTCCCAGGAGGCCATCAAGCTGCTCGGCACCAACGGCGGCGGCTTTTTTGGCGCCAACTCCGCTCACCCATTTGAAAACCCGACCGCGCTGAGCAACCTACTGCAGATGGTGGCGATCTTTCTACTGCCGACCGCCCTGTGCTTCGCCTTCGGCCGCAGCGTCGGTGACAGCCGTCAGGGTCACGCACTGCTGTGGACCATGTCGCTGATCTTTATCGTTGCCGCGGGCTGTGTGATGTACGCCGAGCTGCAGGGTAACCCGCATCTAATGGCGCTGGGCACCGACAGCAACGGCAATATGGAGGGTAAGGAGAACCGCTTCGGTATCCTCGCATCCGCTCTGTATGCCGTTGTGACTACCGCCGCCTCCTGCGGCGCGGTCAACGCCATGCACGACTCCTTCACCGCCCTGGGCGGCATGGTGCCAATGTGGCTGATGCAGATAGGCGAGGTGGTCTTCGGCGGCGCGGGCAGCGGGCTCTATGGCATGTTACTGTTCGTCCTGCTCACCGTCTTCATCGCCGGGTTGATGATCGGCCGCACCCCCGAATACCTGGGGAAAAAGATCACTGTCTTCGAGGTGAAGATGACCGCGCTGGCCATTCTGATCCCACCGGCCCTGGTGCTCACCGGCAGCGCCATTGCCCTGCTGTGTGACGCCGGACGCAGCGCGATCCACAATCCGGGCGCCCATGGATTCAGCGAGGTGCTGTACGCCTTCTCCTCCGCCGCCAACAACAACGGCAGCGCCTTCGGCGGCCTGAGCGTCAATACACCGTTTTACAACCTGCTGCTGGCGCTCGTCATGCTGATCGGCCGCTTCGGAGTGATCATCCCAGTAATGGCGATCGCTGGCGCCCTGGCGCTGAAAAAACGCCAACCGGCCGGTAACGGCACCCTGGCTAGCCATGGTGCGCTGTTTGTCAGCCTGCTGATCGGCACCATCCTGCTGGTCGGAGCCTTAACCTTCATTCCGGCACTGGCTCTCGGGCCAGTAGCTGAACAGCTACAAAACACGCGGGCACATATCCAGCCGTAAGCGCAAGGCAATAGAGAGAATCATCATGAGTCACCAACAGCGAGCCCTGTTCGAACCTGCTCTGCTCAAGACCGCGCTACGGGATGCCCTGCGCAAATTGGATCCACGTGTCCAATGGCGCAACCCGGTGATGTTTGTGGTCTATCTGGGCAGCCTGCTGACCAGCTTTATCTGGCTGATGATCCTAAGCGGTCATACCGGCGGCAATGCCGCCTTCACCGGCAGCCTGACACTGTGGTTATGGTTTACCGTACTGTTTGCCAACCTGGCCGAGGCGCTGGCTGAAGGGCGCAGCAAGGCACAGGCTGAGAGTTTGAAAGGAGTGAAGAAGAGCGGCTGGGCCAAAAAACTGCAACAGGCGCAGTACGGCACCCCGTGGCAGAAGGTAGCCGCCGAAAGCCTGCGCAAAGGCGACCTGGTTCTGGTCGAGGCGGGCGATACCCTGCCCTGCGACGGCGAGGTGCTAGAGGGCGGCGCATCGGTGGATGAAAGCGCCATCACCGGGGAGTCGGCGCCGGTAATCCGCGAGTCCGGCGGCGACTTCTCCTCGGTTACCGGCGGCACCCGCGTGCTCTCCGACTGGCTGGTGGTGCAGTGCAGCGTCAACCCCGGCGAAACCTTCCTCGATCGCATGATCGCGATGGTGGAAGGTGCCAAGCGTCGCAAGACGCCCAACGAGATCGCCCTGACCATCCTGTTGATCGCTCTGACGATAATCTTTTTGCTGGCCTGCGCTACCCTGTACCCCTTCTCGCTGTTCAGCGCACAGGCCAGCCAAATGGGCAGCCCGGTAACCGTAACCGTGCTGGTGGCGTTGCTGGTCTGCCTGATCCCCACCACCATCGGCGGCCTGTTGTCCGCCATCGGCGTCGCCGGAATGAGCCGGATGTTGGGCGCCAACGTGATCGCTACCAGCGGCCGGGCAGTCGAGGCTGCCGGGGATGTCGACGTCCTGCTGCTGGATAAGACCGGTACCATCACCCTGGGCAACCGCCAGGCCTCCGAGTTTCTGCCGGTCAGTGGCGTCAGCGAGCAGGTGCTGGCCAGCGCCGCGCAGCTGGCCTCCCTGGCGGACGAAACCCCGGAGGGACGCAGCATCGTGGTGCTGGCCAAACAGCGTTTTAACCTGCGCGAACGCGACCTGAGCAGCCTGAACGCCACCTTTGTCCCCTTCTCCGCCCAGACCCGCATGAGCGGAGTCAACATCCAGAGCCGCATGATCCGCAAAGGCTCCGTCGATGCGATCCGCCGCTACGTCGAGTCCGCCAGTGGCCACTTTCCCCGCTCGGTGGAGGAGGCCGTCGAGCGCGTAGCGCGCAGCGGCGCCACCCCGCTGGTAGTGGCGGAGGATGCCCGCATCCTCGGCGTCGTCGCGCTGAAGGATATCGTCAAGGGGGGGATCAAAGAGCGCTTCGCCGAGCTGCGGCGCATGGGGATCAAAACGGTGATGATCACCGGCGATAACCGCCTGACCGCCGCCGCTATCGCCGCCGAGGCAGGGGTAGATGACTTCCTGGCCGAGGCGACGCCGGAGGCCAAACTGGCGCTGATCCGCCAGTATCAGGCTGAAGGACGTCTGGTCGCCATGACCGGAGACGGCACCAACGACGCCCCGGCGCTGGCCCAGGCCGACGTAGCGGTGGCGATGAACTCCGGCACCCAGGCGGCCAAAGAGGCCGGCAACATGGTCGACCTGGACTCCAACCCGACCAAGCTGATCGAGGTGGTACACATCGGCAAGCAGATGCTGATGACCCGTGGCTCGCTGACCACCTTCAGCATCGCCAACGATGTGGCCAAGTACTTCGCCATCATCCCGGCCGCCTTTGCCGCCACCTACCCACAGCTAAACCGGCTCAACGTGATGCACCTGAGCTCACCGACGTCAGCCATCATGTCGGCGGTGATCTTCAACGCGCTGATCATCGTCTTACTGATTCCGCTGGCTCTGCGCGGCGTAAGCTACCGCCCGCTAAGCGCCGGGGCGCTGCTGCGGCGCAACCTGTGGTTTTACGGTGTTGGCGGGCTATTGGTGCCCTTTGCCGGCATCAAGATTATCGACCTGTTTTTAACGCTGTGCGGCCTGGTCTAAATGCCGCCCCAAGGAGAAGATGATGGCGCTACCGCTGTTACGCCCCACACTGATGATGATGTTGATCCTCACCCTGATCACCGGCGTCGTCTACCCGCTGCTGAGTACCGCACTGGCACAGCTGATGTTCCCCCAGCAGGCCAACGGATCCCTGCTGGAGCGCGGCGGGCATACAGTCGGCTCAGCGCTGATCGGTCAGTCGTTCCTGCGTGACGACTACTTTTGGTCGCGCCCATCCGCCACCGCCGACCATCCCTATAATGCCCAGTCCTCCGGCGGCAGCAATCTGGCGGTCAGCAACCCGCTGCTGACTCAGACCCTGGCCGTGCGCGCCGAACGCCTGCGCCTGCACGATGCGCAAGAGCCCGTCGGCGAGCCGATACCGGTCGATCTGCTCACCGGCTCCGCCAGCGGCCTCGACCCCGATATCTCGCCGCCGGCCGCCCACTATCAGGCGGCGCGTGTCGCCGCGGCACGAGGCCTACCGCTGGACAGCGTCGAGGCTCTGATTACCAGACTCCAGCGCGACAGCTGGCCGGCCTTTATCGGGCAGCCGACAGTAAACGTATTGAGTCTGAATCTGGCATTGGATCAGCTATCATCGGATCCGGCACTACGCCACTCCTCATCGTCCTCTGAATAAGGATACGCTATGGTCGACGACGAACAACGCCCGGATCCGGACACCCTGCTGGCACAGGTCGGTGAACCGGCGCGCGGCAGGCTCAAGGTCTTCTTCGGTGCCTGCGCAGGCGTCGGGAAAACCTATGCCATGCTGCAGGAGGCGCAGCGCCTGCGTGCCCAGGGGCTGGACGTGGCGATCGGGGTCGTGGAAACCCATGGCCGCAGCGAAACCGCCGCCCTGCTCGACGGTCTGGAGCTGCTGGCGCAAAAGCGGATCCAACACCGGGGACGCCAGATCCGCGAATTCGACCTCGACCGGGCGCTGGCGCGCGCCCCGGCGCTGATCCTGATGGATGAGCTGGCGCACACCAATGCCCCCGGCTCTCGCCACCCCAAGCGCTGGCAGGACGTTGAGGAGCTGCTGGCGGCCGGTATCGACGTCCTGACCACCGTCAACGTACAGCATCTGGAGAGCCTGAACGACGTGGTCGGTAGCGTTACCGGCGTCCAGGTTCGGGAAACGCTGCCCGACCGGCTGTTTGACGCCGCCAGTGAAGTGGTACTGGTCGATCTGCCGCCGGATGACCTGCGTCAGCGTCTCAAGGAGGGCAAGGTCTATATTCCGGGTCAGGCCGAGCGCGCCATCGAGCACTTTTTCCGTAAGGGAAACCTGATCGCCCTGCGGGAGCTGGCCCTGCGCCGCACCGCCGATCGGGTCGATGATCAGATGCGCGCCTTCCGCAGTGGCCCCGGCGGCAGCCGGGTCTGGCACACCCGCGATGCCCTGCTGCTGTGCATCGGCCAGTACGCCGACAATGATAAGCTGGTACGCACCGCCGCCCGTCTGGCCGGGCGACTGGGCTGCGTCTGGCACGCCGTCTACGTGGAGACGCCACATCTGCACCGCCTGCCGGAAAACGAGCGGCGTGCCATCCTGCGCAGTATGCGCCTGGCGCAGGAGCTGGGGGCGGAAACGGCCACCCTCTCCGACACTGCCCCGGAGCACGCTATTCTACGCTACGCCCGCGAACATAATCTGGGCAAAATTTTATTGGGTCGCCGCCAGCGCGAGGCCCGGCGGCTGCGCTGGCCCGGCGCCAGCTTTGTCGACCGACTGGCCCGCCTGGGCCCTGACCTCGACCTGTTGATCGTCGCCGTCGAGGATCGGCCCAGCGGCCCGCGGGAAAACGATCCGCGCCCGTTCGGCGAAAAGTGGCGGGTGCAGATCCAGGGGTTCCTGGTGGCCGCGGCGCTGTGCGCGGTGATTTCGCTGTGCGGTAAGCTGATACAGCCCACCTTCGATCAGGTCAACCTGGTGATGGTCTACCTGCTCGGCGTGGTGGTGGTGGCGCTATTCTTTGGCCGCTGGCCGTCGGTGTTCGCCGCCTGCATCAGCGTCGCCAGCTTCGATCTGTTCTTCGTGCAGCCACAGTGGTCCTTTGCCGTCAGCGACGTCCAGTATCTGGTCACCTTTGGCGTGATGCTGATCGTCGGTATTCTGATCGGGAACCTCACCGCCGGCATGCGCTATCAGGCACGGGTAGCGCGCTACCGCGAGCAGCGCGCCCGCCACATGTATGAAATGTCCAAGGCGCTGGGCAACGCGTTAAATCACGACGCAGTGGTACGCAGTGCCTGCGCCTCCCTCAATCACAGCTTTGGCGCCCGCACCACGCTGCTGCTGCCGGACGGCGATGGCCTGCTACGGCCCCGTCACGGCGATGAGGCCGGGGTAACCAACGTCGATCTGGCCATTGCCCAGTGGTGTCTGGATCGCCGCCAGCCCGCCGGCGCCGGAACCGATACCCTGCCCGGCGTTCCCTATCAGTTGCTGCCCCTCTCCAGCGCCCAGAACACCTTTGGCGTACTGGCCATTGAACCGGCCAACCTGCGCCAGCTGATGGTACCGGAGCAGCAGCGTCTGCTGCAAACCTATACCGTCATGATCGCCAATGCGCTGGAGCGCCTGCACCTGGCCCACAGCGCGGCCGCCGCCCGCCTGGAGGCCGAGCGCGAGCAGCTGCGCAACTCGCTGCTGGCCGCACTCTCCCACGATCTGCGCACCCCGCTGACGGTACTGTTCGGGCAGGCGGAGATACTGACGCTGGATCTGGCCAGCGAGCGCTCGGTCCATGCCCCACAGGCGGAGGAGATCCGTCAGCAGATCCTCAACACCTCGCGTCTGGTCAATAACCTACTGGACATGGCCCGCATTCAGTCCGGCGGCTTTCGTCTGCGCAAGGCGTGGCAGTCGCTGGAGGAGATCGTCGGCAGCGCCATCCATACGCTGGAGCCGATGCTGGTAGGCCATCCCCTCGCCCTCAGTCTGCCGGCAGATTTGCCGCTGGTGAACTGCGATGGGGCGCTCATTGAGCGCGTCCTGCAAAACCTGCTGGAGAACGCGGGGAAATACGCCGGCAACACGGCCAGCATTGCCATCCTCGCACGGGTCGGCGCCGATGGGCTCGAAGTAGAGGTCAGCGACAGTGGACCAGGGATCGCCGCCGAGCAACGGCCACATATCTTCAATAAGTTTACCCGCGGCGATAAAGAGTCCGCCATTCCCGGCGTCGGTTTGGGGTTAGCGATTTGCCGTGCCATTATTGATATACATGGTGGTAGAATCTGGGTCGAAAGCCCGCCGCAGGGCGGCGCCCATTTTCACTTTACCCTACCGCTGGAAACCGTGCCGGAGATCGACCCGGAAACCGATAAGGAGATGACAGACAACCCGTGACAGCCGTCCCCATCACTATTCTGATCGTCGAAGACGAACAGGCCATCCGCCGCTTTGTGCGTGCCGCCCTGGAAAACGAAGGTTGGCGCGTCACGGACGCCGATGGTCTGCAGCGAGGGCTGATCGAAGCCGCAACCCGCCAGCCGGATCTGATCATTCTCGATCTGGGGCTACCGGACGGCGACGGTATGGAGTTCATCCGCGATCTGCGCCGCTGGAGCGCCATTCCGGTGATCGTACTTTCAGCGCGCTGCGATGAGGCCGACAAGGTTGAGACTCTCGACACCGGCGCCGAGGATTTCCTGAGCAAGCCCTTCGGCGTCGCGGAGCTACTGGCGCGGGTGCGGGTGGCGCTGCGGCGTCATACCCGCCAGCAGCAGGAGATCCCGCAGATCTGCTTCGCAGACGTACAGGTGGATCTGCTGGCACGCAACGTTACCCGGCACGGTGAGCTGCTGCACCTCACGCCGATCGAGTTTCGCCTGCTGGCCGAGCTCATCGCCAACAGCGGTAAGGTGCTGACACAACGCCAGCTGCTCAGCAGCGTCTGGGGGGCCAAACTACGTCGAGCACAGCCACTACCTGCGCATCTATATGGGACACCTGCGCCAAAAGCTGGAGGCGGAACCGGCCCGTCCACGCCACCTGCTGACCGAAACCGGCGTTGGCTACCGCTTTATGCCCTAGCTCACATCTCCCTGGCGTACACCCGTAATAAATATCCTCCGGCATAGCCGGAGGTTTTTCGGATGCGCCTATAAGGCTCTGTTACCAGCCGCGCCCTAACAGGCACATTTGCATCAGACTTCGTTACTTACGGCCCGTAAACGGGCTACCCGGATAAGGGAGCGATAACTGCTCACCCATTTTATCCTCTGCAATCTGGTGTTTTATGTATTCCTGTATCTTCGCCCTGTTCTTACCCACCGTATCTACGGTGTATCCTCGACACCAGAACTCCCTGCTCCTGTATCTAAACTTCATATCCCCAAACTGCTCAGACAACATCAGACTGCTTTTCCCTTTCAGATACCCCATAAAGCCGGACACACTCATTTTGGGCGGAATTTCCACGAGCATATGGATATGATCTGCGCAACATTCCGCTTCCAGGGTTCATACGTTTTTCCACTCACACAGTTTTCTTAAGATGCTGCCTATTGCCCTGCGTTTCTCTCCGTAGAACGCCTGCCTTCGGTATTTTGGCGCAAAGACTATGTGATATTTACAGTTCCATCGGGTGTGCGCTAAGCTCTTCTCATTCCCCATTGGGACCCCCTTTTGATTTCTTGTTGAACGTTTGCAGTTGCCAGACCGCAAGGTGTTTTAACAAATCAAAAGGGGTTTTAATAACTGGCTCAAAGCTGAGAGCTTTCCGGAACCCCCAGCCTAGCTGGGGGTTTTCCATCGACAAAAAACGCCGCGCAGTGCGCGGCGTTGCGGTGGATAATGACGCGCTTAAGCGTTAGTCAGTACGGCGCTCACAATATCGACCGCCTCTTTCTCGATACGCTGGCGATGTTCCGCCCCCAAGAAGCTTTCACAGTAGATCTTGTAGGCCTCCTCGGTGCCGGAGGGACGCGCGGCAAACCAGCCGTTGTCGGTCATGATCTTCAGCCCGCCGATCGGCGCATCATTGCCCGGGGCGCGGGTCAGGCGCGCGGTGATCGGATCACCCGCCAGCCGGTCTGCCTGCACCATCTCCGGAGAGAGGCGGGAGAGCGCCGCCTTCTGGGCATGGGTCGCCGGCGCCTGCAGGCGGTTATAGCTCGGCGAGCCAAAGCGCGCTGCCAGCGCATCGTAGTGCTGCTGCGGATTCTTACCGGTCTGGGCGGTGATCTCGGCCGCCAGCAGGCACAGGATGATGCCATCCTTATCGGTGGACCACGGCGTACCGTTGAAGCGTAGGAACGATGCCCCGGCGCTCTCTTCACCGCCAAAGCCGAGGCTGCCGTCAAACAGGCCGTCGACAAACCACTTGAAACCGACCGGCACTTCCACCAGACGGCGATCCAGCGCCTTAACCACCCGATCGATCATCGCGCTGGAGACCAGCGTCTTACCCACAGCCACCTCGGCCCCCCACTGCGGACGGTGGCGGAACAGGTAGTCAATGGCCACGGCCAGATAGTGGTTCGGGTTCATCAGCCCGGTCGGCGTTACGATGCCGTGACGGTCGTAGTCCGGGTCATTGGCAAAGGCCAGGTCGAAGCGATCGCGCAGCGCCAGCAGCCCCGCCATGGCACTTTCTGAAGAGCAGTCCATGCGGATCACGCCGTCGTGGTCCAGATGCATAAAGCGGAAGGTCTGATCGATATGGTCGTTGACCAGCGTCAAATCCAGGCCGTAATGCTCGCCGATGCGCTGCCAGTATTCGATACCGGAGCCGCCAAGCGGATCGACGCCCAGCGTCAGACCGGCGCGCTGAATCGCTGGCATATCGACGATATCGCGCAGATCCTCGACGTAGGGCTGCACCAGGTCGCGCGCATGGATATGGCCGCTGCGCCAGGCCGCCTCCAGCGTCAGACGTTTCACACCGGCCAGCTCCTGCGCCAGCAGCTGGTTGGCACGCTGCTCGATAACGCTGGTCAGATTGGTATCCGCTGGGCCGCCGTTGGTCGGGTTGTATTTGATGCCACCATCTTCAGGCGGGTTATGGGAGGGCGTAATCACAATACCGTCGGCCAGCGCGCCGCCGCGACGGTTATGGGTCAGAATGGCATGTGACACCGCCGGCGTCGGGGTAAAGCCATTGCTCTCCTGCACCACCACCGCAACACCGTTGGCACTCAGCACCTCCAGCACGCTGATGAAGGCCGGCTCAGAGAGCGCATGGGTATCTTTACCGACAAAGCAGGGCCCCTCGACGCCATTGGCCTTACGCACCTCGGCAATCGCCTGGGCGATCGCCAGAATGTGCGCCTCGTTGAAGCTTTGGCGCTGTGCGCTGCCGCGGTGACCTGAGGTGCCGAACTTCACGGCGTGGGACGGATTATCCGCCTGCGGACGCAGGCTGTAATACTGTGCAGCCAGCTGAGCCACATTGATCAAATCGCTCTGTCGGGCGGGCTGCCCGGCACGCGGGTGATTTGCCATCTGCGCTTCTCCCTAACGCTTGTTATTTATCAAATGGTGCCGCAAACCTTCTCGATCAGCTCCATGGGGAACTGCATCGCCAGCATGATGTGTTCGACCATCGCGCGCTTGCGGCCTGAGTTGGTATTGGTGATCACCCAATAAGGGGTACCGGGTACCTGCTTGGGCTTGGTGTGATTGCCACTCTGCAGCAGCGTATTGCGATCGCCGGCAAAGTAGACACGGGTGCGCCCGTGCAGGGCATCCGTTGCCGCCGCAAACCCATCGGCGTCAATGGCGTACAGCGTGGTCAGGATCAGCATAAAGCGGCTGACCGCCCTGTTCTGTTCAGCATACTCATCCGACAACAGCAGCTCACGCATGGTGCGCACGCGATCCTGCGGCCGGGATACCGCCGTGGCGGGGGGAGTCACCAGCGTCGGCAACGCCGCGCCAGCGACGGCGGCCGTCTTGCTCTCCATACCGACTTTCAGCAGCCGGCGCAGAATGTCGGAAGCACTCTCGCCAATCCGCTGGGTGTGGCTGGCAATATAGCGGTAGAGCTCCTCATCGACTTCAATCGTTTTCATCGTTATCCAGTACTTTTGCTACGTGGTCAGATTGGATTATAAGGTTAAACGCCCTGAGCGGATAGCGTTTAGCGCCACGGCAGGGTGATTAACGCCCATTTTGACGCCTCCACCGATGCGGCGTGCGAGCGGTACCGACGATCATGCGGTCCGGGAATCGGCACAGTCGGTGATCCTGCTGGGGTCAACCCCGCCGAGCGCGGTGCGAACTCACGGGCACTCGGCCAGCGGACAATTCAATGTCGTCGTGGTAACCTGTGCGCAACATTAGCTGAACAATTTATCTCGCCATGATCCTGACGCTGAATCACCTGCTGCTGCGGGCGCCGCAGCCGCCGAGCCAACCGCCACTGCTGCTGATCCACGGTCTGTTCGGTTCTCTGGACAACCTGGGTCAGCTCGCCCGCTCGCTCAACCCCCAGCGCGACGTGCTGTTGGTCGATTTGCGCAACCACGGCCAGTCCCCCCATACCCCCGAGATGAACTATGATCTGCTCGTTGGGGATCTCATCGCGCTGATCGACGCCTACGGCCTGGCGCCGCTGGATATTATTGGCCACTCCATGGGTGGCAAAGCGGCGATGCGTCTGGCGGCGCTTGCTCCGCAGCGCCTGCGCCGCCTGGTGGTGCTGGATATAGCGCCGGTGGCCTACCCCACCCGCCGTCACGACACCGTCTTTGCCGCCCTGAACGCAGTGACGGCGGCAGCGGCACAGACGCGCCCGCAGGCGGCGCAGATCCTGCGCCGCTTTCTGCCGCAGGAGGGAGTGGTGCAGTTTCTGCTCAAATCCTTTCACCAGGGGCGCTGGCGCTTTAATCTGGCGGCCCTGCAGCAGCATTACCCACAGATCCTCGGCTGGCAGCCGCAGGGCCCCCATCAGGGGGCGACGCTGTTCATCAAGGGCGCCGACTCCCCCTATATTCTCGATGACTATCGCGGGGCCATAGCCCGCCAGTTTCCCCGCGCCCGCGCCCACGTGGTAAGCGGCAGCGGCCACTGGCTGCACGCCGAACAGCCAGACAACGTCCTGCGTGCGGTGCGCCGCTTTCTCGATACGCCCCCCGACGCAGGGGCATAGCGTAAAAAGCCGGGCTAAGCGGATTGTGCCATCGACGGTGTGGGAATGCGCACCGACGCCGATAAGGGATTGTCGCTGATCCACTCCCTGGGGTATGATGGCGTGCTAAAATGGGCGGCGCGTCCCCGTACGGTGCCGTCGGGTGAAATCCCGTATATATGTTAATCGGAGTCCGGGGTTCCCGTACTCCCTTCTCCTTGCAGTACCGCTACCTGAATATGGCCAAAGAACAAACGGACCGCACGACGCTCGATCTGTTCGCGGAAGAACGTCGTCCAGGTCGTCCCAAAACCAACCCGCTTTCCCGGGAAGAGCAGCTGCGGATTAACAAGCGCAACCAGCTGCGGCGCGACCGGGTTAAAGGGCTGCGCCGCGTCGAGCTGAAGATGAATGAAGAGGCGGTCGATCTCCTCAACCGTCTGGCTCAAGAGCGCAACATCAGCCGCAGCGAGCTGATCGAGCAGATGCTGCTCAGTCAGCTACCGCTGGATACCTGACCCGCCCGGCGCTGCGCACAATGACGATAAAGCCGCGACGCCAAAGATGTTATAGTATCCCTCTGCTAGGTAGGCTGAGTGTATGGCCACGTCCCGTTGGGCTCAGCGCCTATCCCGACCGTCGGCCGGGACACAGCCTGATTTAATTTCTGAGATAAAAGGTAAATTCGCGATATGGCAATCGTAGGTATTTTCTTTGGCAGCGACACCGGCAACACGGAAAACATTGCTAAGATGATCCAGAAGCAACTGGGTAAAGACGTTGCTGAAGTTCATGACATTGCCAAGAGCAGCAAGGAAGACCTTGAGGCGTTCGATATTCTTCTGCTGGGTATCCCCACCTGGTACTACGGCGAAGCGCAGTGCGACTGGGATGACTTCTTCCCCTCTCTGGAGGAGATCGACTTCTCCGGTAAACTGGTTGCCCTGTTCGGTTGCGGCGATCAGGAAGACTATGCCGAGTACTTCTGCGATGCAATGGGCACCATCCGCGAGCTGGTCGAGGCGCGTGGCGCGACCATCGTCGGCCACTGGCCGACCGCCGGATACCACTTTGAGGCCTCCAAGGCGCTGGTCGACAGCAACACCTTCGTCGGTCTGGCCATCGATGAGGATCGTCAGCCGGAGCTGACCACCGAGCGCGTGGACGCCTGGGTCAAGCAGCTCAGCACAGAGATGCATCTGGCTGATATCCTGGGTTAATGTCTGCCGCCTGCCGGCGCGGGACACCGTTTAATAGCCGGCAGGTATTTCAACCATCAATAAAAACGATAATGCGCAGTTCGCTGCGTCATTTGTTTCTATCTTCCTCATTACTCGTGGGTTATATCAAGCCCGCGCCGCAGGCACCCCGTTCCGGGCACACCGCGCCACGGTTCCCATTTAGAGATATCGGCCTTATAATGAATCTCACTATTATTTTCCGTTCGGTAACGGCCCTTGGGCGCTGCCGGGCGCTGTGACAGGACAGAATCCGAATGACCGACAACAACACCGCGTTAAAGAAAGCTGGCCTTAAAGTCACGCTTCCCCGTCTCAAGATTCTGGAAGTACTGCAAGATCCTACGTGCCATCATGTCAGTGCTGAAGACTTGTACAAGAAGCTAATCGATATGGGCGAGGAGATCGGTCTGGCGACTGTATACCGCGTACTCAACCAGTTTGACGATGCCGGCATCGTGACCCGCCATAACTTTGAGGGCGGTAAATCGGTTTTTGAGCTGACCCAGCAGCACCACCACGATCACCTGATCTGCCTGGACTGCGGCAAGGTCATCGAATTCAGCGATGAGTCCATTGAGAAGCGTCAGCGCGAAATCGCGAAAAAGCACGGCATCCAGCTGACCAACCACAGCCTGTATCTCTACGGCCACTGCGCCGAAGGCGACTGCCGTAGCGATGAGACCCTGCACGATGAAAAGGCCTGAGTGACCTGGCGCCCACAGCAGGCGACGACGCGGCCCAGCGGGGCCGTTTTTTTCCCTGCGCGACAGCGGGCAAAAAAAA
>NZ_AFJI01000056.1 GCF_000264785.1 Edwardsiella ictaluri ATCC 33202
CCTATTTAGGGGCGTAGTTCAATTGGTAGAGCACCGGTCTCCAAAACCGGGTGTTGGGGGTTCGAGTCCCTCCGCCCCTGCCAGATAAAAAGCCTTCTGTGAAAACAGAAGGCTTTTTTGTTTTTCCTCTAACGACGTTTTCGTACGACGTTATTTCATCGCGTCAATACCGGTGCCCTCAGGCACCCGGCATCAAAAAACGGCGCAGATCATGTACCATGGGGTGGATCTCATTTACACGGTCGCTGTTGCGCAGCCAGATGGCATAGATCGGCCTTATGAGCGTTTCTGGGTGGGTTAGCCGCTGTAAGTCACTGGCAGCCCAAGAGATGGGTAAAAACGCGCTGGCGTGCACCTGACGCAGAATACGCTCGGCTATCAGCAGTGAGCTACTCTCCAGCAGGGGAGCGCCACTCTCGATCAGCGTCGAGGGCTGCGGACTGAAGTCTGCCCCCCAGTCGAGGCGGATGAATGGGCGTGCCGATGCACTTTGGCCAGCGGTATAGAGCCCCAGCGTAAATTCACCGACCCGTTCGCTCATAAATTCATCGGCTTTGGGGATTTCGGTTGCGATAAGCAGATCCAGATGGCGCTCGTGTAGCTGGCGGATATGGATATGGCGCTGACCGGTGCGGGCCTCTAGCATTTGCGCGGGGTTATTGCCGTAGAGTCGGGCAAGCCAGTCGGTCAGCATAGACTCCCATAGCAATGCTGGAGCTCCCAGTGAAAGCGCCTTATGCTGACGGGCGCTGATCATCTCCTGCTTGGCCAGTAGCCAGGTATTCATTAGATTTTCTGCATAGGGCACTAATGTCTGCCCGGCCGGCGTAAGTTGAATATTATTGCGGTGGCGAGTGAATAGCTCGGTACCTACTTGATTTTCCAACTGGCGGATGCGAAAACTGACAGCGGACTGTGTCAGGTACAGTGATTCGGCCGCTTTACCAAAGTGGCGGGTACGGCTGACTTCCAGAAAGGTTTTGAGTAATTCGGTATCCACGGCGTATCCATAAAAATTTTAATCATGATGATTTAAATGTTTTGTTTTACAGCTTGTCAAGGCTAACTAATACTCCGCGCCATAAATAGCACGGCCATAGAGAATTAGGAGCGTGTCAGATGGCGGAAAGCTTCCACACTACTCATCGTTTCTTTGATACCAAGCATTATCCGCGCGGCTTTTCGCGTCATGGTGACTTTACGATCAAAGAGGCTCAGTTACTTGAGCATTTTGGGTATGCGTTTAATGAATTGGATCTCGGTACCCGCGAGGCGCAGACAGACGAAGAAGCACTGTTTGTTGCCGTATGCCGCGGTGAGCGCCAGCCGGCGACGGAGGCGGAGAAGGTATGGGCGAAGTATGTCACCCGTATCCGTCGTCCCAAGCGCTTCCATACTCTCTCCGGCGGTAAGCCGCAGATGGAAGGAGCTGAAGACTACACCGAGTCAGATGATTAATAAAAAAGCGGGGCGAATGTTTGCCCCGCTTTTTATGTCTGCCATCCCAGCCAGAAGCGCCAGCGCGCCTGAAGCCATTTAATTGGCGCAGTGCTCTCAACCCCTTCAGCCACGATCTGCCATGCCTGAGAGACATGAACCGGCGTGGGGGCGTGCTGTACCCGGCACTGCCTGATGCCGCCAAACGCAGGACGTTTGAGCGGGGGATGCGCTGGCTTGGCAAACGGCGCCGGATCGGGGCGCGCGGCCTCGTTGAGTAAGGTGCTGGGCCTGACCAGGGTGATATCCGGCGGCAGGGTGTGCAGCATCTGCTGCAGAACGCGTACCGTTGCCGGATGTGGGTGACCGATGGCGATGGCGGAGCCATTGCGCCGCGCGAGGGTTATCGCGCGATTGAGCTGCGTCCGGATGGCGCTCTCGCTCTGAGTGTCATCCAGAAAGACTTTGCGCTTGATAACCCTGATACCTGTCCCCTGGGCGGCATTGCTGACTTGGCTATGGCTAATGGTCATGCTATCGAGAAAGTAGAGAAAATGGTACTGCTCCAGCGCCCGCATAACTTTTTGCATACCGGTTAGACTGGAGGTCATGGCGCTGCCCATATGGTTGTTCATGCCGACGGCGTAAGGCACGTTACCTACCGCTTGGCGGATAATTCTCTGAATTTCCGCTTCGCTCATGGTCGGTTGCAGAGTATCGCGCTCCAGCGGCTGTTTACTGAGAGGGGCCATTGGTAGGTGGATCAGGATCTCGCGCCCCTGTGCGTGGGCGCGCTGCGCCATCTCACGCGCATGGGGAGCATTGGGTAAGACGGCGATGGTGACAGGTAGCGGCATTTCCAGCACCTTGTTTTCTTCGCGGGGGCGATACCCGAAGTCATCAATGACAATGGCGAGCTTTCCAGCCTGTGCCGGTGCTGTCAGTGCGCTGCAAAGGAGCGCCAGTGAACTAAGACGGATCAGTGAGCGCAAGGCTTATTCCTTCTCTCTGTACCAGCATAATGGCGAAGCGATGGACGCCAGCGTTAGCGCCCCAACCACGGCCGTGGATTCACCGCCTGTCCCTGACGGCGAATTTCGAAGTACAGGGCCGACTGCCCCTGACCACCGCTGTCACCGACCAGCGCAATCGGCTGCCCGGCTTTGACCTGTGCGCCGACGTTAACCAATGCGCTCTGGTTATAGCCATACAGACTCATATCGCCTTTGCCGTGTTCAATGACCACCACCAGCCCATACCCTTGGAGCCAGTCTGCCAGCAGCACGCGGCCGTCGGCGATGGCGTGGACTTCGCTGCCCTCCGGTGCGGCAATGACCATGCCTTTCCAGCGCAGTTCACCCTGCAACGGCTCACCAAAGCCATGGATAGTGCGTCCCCGTACCGGCCAGCTCGCCTGGCCTGCCGGGCGTCCCAGGCCGCCGGTTCTGGCCAGCAGCGCCCGCTCGTTTTCGCTGGGTTTATAGGTGGTGCCTTTTTTCTTGGCCTGGGCTTCTTTCGCTTTCATTTCGGCCCGAACGCGGGCGGCTTCACGCGCTTCGCGTTCGGCGCGGGCGCGGGCCTCTCGTTCGGCGCGGGCTATCTTGTCGCGCAGGCGGGTTTCATTTTGGCGTAGCTCACCGAGCTGCTGCTGATCCTTGGCCAGAGAACTCTCTAGTGCCATCAGCGTTTTTTGACGGTTGGCGCGCGCCTGTTGCAGCAGCTGCTGAGCCTGTTGCTGAGTGGCCAGAACCTCTTTTTGCTTGCTCTTGGCACCTTCCAGCTCACGCTTTTGCTGGCTGAGATCGGTACGGGTCTCCTGCAGCGAGGTGATATTCTGCTGGCGGGCGATGTTCAGATAGCCGAAATAGGACAGCAGTCGTTCGCTGCGCTGGTTCTCTTCACCGTTGAGCAGAACCTGCATCCCGGTATGGCGGCCGAGACGAAACGCCATATCCAGCTGCTGTGCTAACAGTTTACTCTGGCCATTCTCTTTACTTTGCAGTTTTCGGATAGAAGTGCTGAGTTCAGTCACCCGCTGCTCTAGCAGGGTGAGTTCAGACTGGGTATCGTGCAGCGATCTTCCGGCCTGAGCTATTTGTTTTTCTTGGGCTTTTAACTGTTCTTGCAGGGATGCACGCTGCTGCTGCTGCTGTTTAACGCTTTTCTCTTTTTCAGCGATGTCCTGCTGGATAGACTGCAGCTGTTGTTTGTTGTTGTCTGCGCTAAATGCGGCGCAGGGGAAAAGGCTGATGCCGACGAACAGTGCGCTGGCACAGAAGATGGGCAGCAGGGGTGAGGCGACGCGGAACGCGTGCGCCGCCGGAGCGGCGCACGGGGTATTCCCGACGGATGGCGCTGAGCCTGCGCTGGGTATGTAAAACAGATATTTTCCCCTCATGGGGATCGATTATTTCACGATAAACAGCGGCTTGCCAGTCATCTCTTGCGGGACCTCCATCCCCATCAGGGTCAGCATGGTCGGGGCGATATCGGACAGTTTCCCACCTTCGACAGCGCTGGCTTGCTTGCCGATGTAGATCAGCGGTACTGGCAGGTTGGTGTGTGCCGTATACGGCTGACCACTTTCCTGATCGCGCATCAGCTCCGCGTTGCCGTGGTCGGCGGTGATCAGCAACTGCCCGTCAGCTTTCTGAACGGCGTCAACGACCTGACCAATACAGATGTCGAGTGCCTCGACGGCTTTGATCGCTGCATCGTAAACGCCGGTGTGGCCAACCATGTCGCCGTTCGGATAGTTACAGATGATGGTGTCATACTTGCCGCTGCTGATGGCGGATACCAGCTTTTCAGTCAGCTCGGCCGAACTCATCTCCGGCTGTAGATCGTAGGTAGCGACTTTCGGTGAGTTGATCAGGATACGATCTTCACCGTTGAACGGATCTTCTACGCCGCCGTTGTAGAAGAAGGTGACGTGGGCGTATTTTTCGGTTTCGGAGATACGCAGCTGAGTTTTATGATGCTTCATCAGCCATTCACCTAAGGTATTGCTCAGCGAGGCCGGCGGGTAGGCACATTCGGTCTTGATGTCGGCAGCATACTCGGTCAGCATAATAAAGCTACCCAGCCTAACGGTTTTGCGGCGCGCGAAGCCGTCGAAGTCAGCGTTAACGAAGGCGCGGGTGATCTGGCGCGCGCGGTCAGCGCGGAAGTTCATGAAGATCAGCGCGTCGCCGTCCTGCATCGCAGCGTCGGCCTGGTCCGAGGTGCGGATTACGGTCGGCTTAACAAACTCATCATTTTCACCGCGGGCATAGGCAGCCTGCAGCCCATCGATGGCGTTATCGGCGTGGAATTCACCCTTGGCGTCGGTCAACAGATCGTAGGCCAGCTCGACGCGATCCCAACGGTTGTCGCGATCCATGGCGTAGTAACGGCCGATTAGCGAGGCAATGCGCCCTTTGCCGAGCTCGGTGAAATGGTCATTGAATCGTTTCAGTGTTGATTCCGCACTACGCGGCGGGGTGTCGCGACCATCGAGGAAAGCGTGCAGATAGATGGCCTCTGCACCGCGCTGGGCTGCCAGATCAACCATCGCCAGGATATGGTCTTCGTGGCTGTGTACGCCGCCAGGGGACATCAGGCCCATGATGTGTACAGCCTTACCGGCGGCAACGGCATCATCTACGGCGCGGGTCAGCGCGGCATTGCTGTAAAAGTCGCCCTCTTTGATCTCTTTATCCAGACGGGTCAGATCCTGGTATACGATGCGCCCGGCGCCCAGGTTGACGTGACCGACTTCGGAGTTGCCCATCTGACCGTCCGGAAGGCCGACATCCAGACCGGATGCGGAGATCAGCGTATGCGGATATTCAGCCCATAGGCGGTTCATCACCGGACGCTTAGCGTTGAGAATTGCGTTATCCTGCTGATCTTCACGGTAACCATAGCCGTCAAGGATCACCAGAACCATCGGTTTTTTGGCGTTCGACATTGCAACAACCTCATATGTTGATAAGTTCAAGAATGAATAGCCGTGCATACGCGGTGTGGACTATGCCCGCGCTGTCCAGTTGGCGCGAGCGGCAGGCGCTGTGCGGAAAGAGGCGGGACACAACCCAATATACACGGCTATTCCGTCGTGAATTAGCGTAATTTTACTACAATCCATAGCGGATTGGCTGCAGAAAGATCAAGGGAAGCCCTTTTGTGTCCCGTCCCGTCGCGGGTGAGGCGATGGCCGGGGTAAATTTTCGTGTCAGGCCGCAGTTTCAGCGTCCGGCGCTCGGTAATCGGCTGTATTTGGAGCGAGGCAAAGGTATACTCTGATCCCTTGATTTAGCCCTTAACCGATCGGGAGTAGTAACCCCCCATGCAAATGCAAGAGATTATGCAATTCGTCACTGCCCACCCCGTGCTGAGCGTGGCGTGGATTGTGCTGTTTGTGGCGGTTGTCGTCATGACCCTTAAAAGCCGTTTCTCTAAAGTGAAAGAGGTGAGTCGCGGCCAGGCGACCCATCTGATCAATAAAGAAGACGCCGTTGTCGTCGATACCCGGACGCGTGAAGAGTACCGCAAAGGGCATATCGCCAACGCCGTAAACCTGACGCCGAGCGAGCTGAAAAGCGGTAGCCTCGGTGAGCTGGATAAGCATAAGTCACAGCCGGTGATCGTCGTATGCGCTAACGGTATGACCTCCCGTCAGTCCGGCGAACATCTGGTTAACGCCGGGTTTGCTCAGGTATATTCTCTAAAAGACGGCATCGTCGGCTGGCAGGGTGATAATCTGCCCTTAGCCCGCGGTAAATAAGCGGATATTGACTGAGGAGCCATCATGGCTCATGTTGAAATTTATACCAAAGCGACCTGCCCATTTTGCCTGCGCGCCAAGGCGCTGCTGACGGCCAAGGGGGCTGGGTTTGATGAGAACGCTATCGATGCAAACCCGGAAAAGCGCGAGGAGATGATCGCGCGCAGCGGCCGTACTACCGTACCGCAGATTTTTATCGACGGGCGTCATATTGGTGGCTGTGATGACCTGCACGCGCTGGATGCCCGCGGTGAACTTGACCCGCTGCTGTAAACCGGCATTGATGTTTGATAGGGATTACCCCATTACCTAAAGATTAGGAACCAACCATGTCTGAACAAAATAACACTGAAATGTCCTTCCAGATCCAGCGTATCTATACGAAGGATATCTCCTTTGAAGCGCCGAACGCACCGGCCGTTTTCCAGAAAGAGTGGCAGCCGGAGGTTAAACTGGATTTGGATACGGCATCTAACCAGCTGGCTGACGGGGTGTTTGAAGTGGTTCTGCGCGTGACGGTAACCGCGACCATGGGTGAAGAAACGGCGTTTCTGTGTGAAGTCCAGCAGGCGGGTATCTTTACCATCGCTGGCATCGACGGTACTCAGATGGCTCACTGCCTGGGCGCCTACTGCCCGAATATTCTGTTCCCGTACGCCCGCGAATGCATCACCAACCTGGTTGCCCGCGGTACCTTCCCGCAGCTGAACCTGGCACCGGTTAACTTTGACGCGCTGTTCATGAGCTATCTGCAGCAGCAGGCCGGCGAAGAGCCGACTCAGGAAGCGTAATGACAACGCCTGTCGCTTCCATGGCCGTTATCGGTGCCGGCTCTTACGGCACCGCATTGGCCATTACGCTGGCCCGTAACGGGCACCCGGTGGTGCTGTGGGGGCACGATCCAGCGCATATCGCTGCGCTGGAGGCCGCGCGCTGCAATCAGGCCTTTTTGCCGGATGTCCGTTTTCCTGACACGCTGTCGCTGGAGTCGGATTTATCCCGTACATTGTCGGCCAGCCGCGATGTCCTCGTGGTCGTGCCGAGCCACGTGTTTGGTGACGTATTGCGTCAGCTCCGCCCCCACCTGCGGCCAGATGCACGGTTGGTGTGGGCAACCAAGGGACTGGAGGCGGAAACCGGGCGTTTATTGCAGGATGTAGCGTGTGAAGCGCTGGGGCCGGATATTCCGCTGGCAGTGATCTCTGGGCCGACCTTTGCCAAAGAGCTAGCGGCGGGGCTGCCGACGGCGATCGCCGTGGCCTCTCAGGATGCGGCGTTTGCCGAGGTGCTACAGCAGCTACTGCACTGCGGCAAGAGTTTTCGAGTCTATCGCAACCCGGACTTCATCGGTGTACAGCTGGGCGGTGCGGTCAAAAACGTTATCGCTATCGGCGCTGGTATGTCGGACGGCATCGGCTTTGGTGCTAATGCCCGTACTGCCCTGATCACCCGAGGTCTTGCAGAAATGAGTCGGCTAGGGGTTGCCCTTGGTGCCGATCCTGCGACCTTTATGGGCATGGCCGGTCTTGGCGATCTGGTGCTGACCTGTACTGATAATCAGTCGCGCAACCGCCGCTTTGGCATTATGCTGGGGCAGGGGATGGGCGTTGATGAGGCTCAGGTGCAGATAGGCCAGGTGGTCGAGGGTTACCGTAATACCAAAGAGGTGATGTCACTGGCACAGCGCTATGGCGTGGAGATGCCGATCACTGAGCAGATCTACCAGGTGCTGTATTGTCATAAAGACGTTCGTGAGGCGGCGCTCTCGTTGTTGGGGCGCGCCAGTAGGGACGAAAACGCCCGGTGATGTATTGGTGGGTATTTGCCGGGCCGGCGGATACCCACTCTTTCTCCTCAGGGTGTGAGTCTCTCGGGATAATCATCACTCTCCCCTTGACCGGGCGCAGCCGCGTCTGATTAATTACATCACTTATCGTCAGATTTTCTCCACTCTCTTTACCCTGGCTGGGTGACTCCCCCGGCAGCGCGGCTATTTCGGCGGCGATAGGCCTGTGCGTCTGACGTGACGGAGGGAGTGCAGAGGAGCTGTTATTCGCATCGGCCGCCGCCTACTACGATGATGGGAGCAACATCATGTCGACAGAAGAATTGGAAATCATCTGGCAAAATATTAAAACAGAGGCTCGGGGACTGGCTGAGTGCGAGCCGATGCTGGCCAGTTTTTTCCATGCCACCTTGCTGAAGCATGAAAACCTGTCTGGTGCCCTGAGCTATATTTTGGCTAATAAATTAGCAGATCCGATTATGCCGGCCATCGCGATCCGTGAAGTGGCCGAAGAGGCCTATCGCGCCGATCCCAGCATGGTGGAGTATGCCGCGCGCGATATCTTGGCGGTTCGCCAGCGCGATCCGGCGGTAGATAAGTATTCGACGCCGCTGCTGTACCTTAAAGGGTTTCATGCGCTGCAGGCCTACCGTATCGGACATTGGCTATGGCGTCAGGAGCGGCGAGCTCTGGCTATTTATCTGCAGAATCAGATCTCGGTGGCCTTTGGCGTCGATATTCATCCGGCGGCGCGCATTGGCTGCGGGATCATGCTCGATCATGCCACCGGAATTGTTATCGGTGAAACGGCGGTCGTGGAGAATGATGTCTCGATCCTGCAGTCAGTGACGCTGGGCGGTACCGGGAAAGAGTGCGGCGATCGCCATCCTAAGATCCGCGAAGGGGTGATGATCGGTGCGGGCGCTAAAATTCTGGGTAATATTGAGGTGGGATGCGGTGCCAAGATCGGCGCAGGGTCCGTTGTGCTGCACCCGGTACCCGACCATACGACGGTGGCAGGCGTTCCGGCGCGGATCGTCGGCCGTCCGGAGAGCGATAAGCCATCCATGGATATGGATCAGCGCTTTAACGGCAGCAGCCATGACTTTGCGGGCGGCAGTGGTATTTAACCGATGTCGATTGCACCCTGATCACGCCCGCGGGGGACGTCCATGACGTCCCCCGCGCGTTATTGACGCCGCAGGGCGCCGGGATAGCCCAGCTGGCGCCACGCCTCATACACGACGACGGAAACTGCGTTAGACAGGTTCATGCTGCGGCTACTGGCCAGCATGGGGATGCGGATTTTCTGCGCCGTCGGCAGGCTGTCCAGGATTGTGGACGGCAGGCCGCGGGTCTCCGGGCCAAACAGCAGGTAGTCGCCGTCGCGATAGGTCACATCGCTGTGGGCCGGGGTTCCCTTGGTCGTCAGAGCAAACAGCCGCGTCGGTTTTTCACCGCTGAGGAAGGACGAATAGTCATGGTGACGGCGAATGCTGGCAAATTCATGATAGTCCAGCCCGGCACGGCGCAGGCGCTTATCGTCCCAGATAAAGCCCAGAGGCTCGATCAGGTGCAGGTGAAAGCCGGTATTGGCACACAGTCGGATAATGTTACCGGTATTGGGTGGAATTTCAGGTTCGAAGAGTACGATATTCAGCATTTGCGCCCCCAGATGTCAGGGGGCGCAGTATAGCGCAGCGCGTCAGGCTTTTCCCGCGCTGCTGCGCGTGGAGAGCGGTAACCACAGCGTCAGGCGCAGGCCGCCCAGTGGGCTGTCTTCAGCCCGCACCCAGCCGTGGTGCTGTTCCACCACCGTAGAGACTATCGCCAGCCCCAGGCCGGTGCCGCCAGACTCGCGATCACGTGCCTCATCGGTACGGTAGAACGGGCGGAAGATCTGTTCTCGATCTTGGGGGGCAACGCCCGGACCGTCATCGTCCACGTGGATGGTGATCCCCTGCCCATCGCAGCTGAAATGAATAGCGATATGGTGGTTGGAGTAGCGCAGGGCGTTGCGCACGATATTTTCGAACGCACTGTCCAGCGCCGAGTGGCTGCCAAATAGCGGCCATGGGCCGGGGGGGGCGGTTACCTCCAGCTTTTTGCCGCGCTGTTCGGCTTCGAAGCCGGCGTTATCCAATACATCAGACCACAGCTCATCCGCCCGTAGGGGCTCCCGCTCCAGCTCGGTTTTGTGCTGGTTACGCGATAGCGCCAGCAGATCGTTGATCATGCTGTCCAGCCGCAGAGCTTCAGTTTCAATACGCGTCAGCTCGCTATACTCGCCGTGGCGCCGACGCATCAGGGCCGTGGCCAGCTGTAGCCGGGTCAACGGTGTACGAAGCTCGTGAGAGATATCGGAGATCAGACGCTGCTGTGCCTTTACCATCCCCTCAAGGGCATTGACCATCTGGTTGAAGCTGACTCCGGTGGCTAAAAACTCCTGGGGCCCCGACTCCAGCTCAGGGTGCTGACGCAGGTTCCCGCTGGCGACTTCATCCGCCGCCATTTTCAGTTTACGCGCCGGGCTGGCTAGGCTCCACGCCAGCCACAGCAGCAACGGTGAACTGATCAACATGGTGACGAGCAGCAGCAGTAGCGGGCGATCGAACAGCAGGTTTACAAAGTCAGACTGCGGGCTGTTAGCGGGCCGGATCAGATACAGCTGGTAGTTGTCCTCGCCGTCGCGGATCGGAAAGGGGCCCAGGATCTCCAGGCGCCCATACTTTTTCTTCTTTGGGTGATCGGCATTGTCGGATTGGCCGATAAAGTTACGCACGATCTGCATTTCGTTGCGCTGCGCTCCGATCACCCGTCCTTCACTGGTCACCAGCAGCAGGCGCTGCCCCGGCGGCGACCATTTATCGATGGCGCGGAACAGGCGACGCCACCACAGTAGATCGTTAGGAGGATCGACGGCCAGCTCGGCTTCTACGTGCTGCTCCAGCATGACGCCCTGGCGACGTTCACTGTCCAGCAGACTGGTTATCTGACGTGAGTCAAGCTTGGGCAGCATCAGTACCACCATCAGTACCAGCGCCAGCGTCAGCCAAAAAATGGCAAAAATACGCGCCGTCAGGCTATTGATCATGAAACGGATACCATCAGATAGCCGCGCCCGCGCAGCGTTTTAAACCACGGCTGGCCATCCTGGCGCTCCGGCAGTTTGCGGCGGAGGTTAGAGATATGCATGTCGATGGCGCGATCGAAGGGGGTCAGACGTTTACCCAAGACCTCCTGGCTAAGATGTTCGCGCGATACAACCTGCCCCAGATGCTGTGCCAGCAGGTACAGCAGAGTAAATTCGGTGCCGGTGAGTTCCAGGGGCTGGCCGTCAAAGCTGGCCTCTTGGCGGCCGGGATTCAGCTGCAGGCGATCGACCTGTAGGATCGGCGCACCGCTATCGCTGTTTTGCTGTTGTTCATTCCAGTTAGAGCGGCGCAGGATAGCCCGAATACGGGCAACCAGCTCGCGATCATTGAAGGGTTTTGGCAGGTAGTCGTCTGCCCCTAGCTCCAGCCCCAGTACCCTGTCGAGCTCGCTGCCGCGGGCAGTGAGCATAATGACCGGCGTCTGGTGGTGTTGACGCAGCTCTTTGAGAGTGTCGATACCGTTTTTCTTCGGCATCATGACATCCAGCAGCAGCAGATCGATGCTGGCGTCCAGTATTGCCAATGCCTGCTCACCATCGTGAGCGACGATAACTTCAAATCCTTCAAGATCAAGAAGCTCTTGCAGAAGCGATGTCAGTTCGCGATCGTCATCAACCAGTAATATCTTATTCATTGGGTGTTACCTCCTGACGCAAAATACGATATCAAATGCCGCTAATCCATGACTTTACTTAGTTTTACATCCCCTGACGCATGTTTTCAGCTGTGTGGGTAGACTGCATACATCGATTCAATAAGCGGGCCGGTACATAGGAGTGAGAGATGCATAAGACTGCAACCCTGACCTTGGCCGCTTTGCTTATGATGACCTCTTTCGGCGTATATGCTGATGAAGGTGAGCCGGTATGCAGCTGGTATCAGGGTAATGACATGATGCAACAGAGTATGGATCATAACTATATGTTTGATGGTGTGAACCTTACTGAGCATCAGCGTCAGCAGATGCGGGATTTAATGCAGACTACGCGCCACGGTTTTGCAGGCGTAAAGCTGCATGATATCGAAGCCATGCATCGCCTGGTGACAGCAGAACAGTTTGATGAGATTGCGGTGAAAACCTTGGCTGAGAAGATGGCACAGGAGAGCGTGATCCGCCAAGTCGAGATGGCTCGGATCCGCAATATGGTGTTTAACCTCCTCACATCGGATCAGAAGGCCCAGTTAAACGCACGCTATCAGCAGAAAATTGCCGGTTGGCAGCAGCAGATAGCGTACATGCAGAATTCTTCTGCCCAGAAGTAGTGTACGACCGAGTAGCACCCTGTTTTTCCTTGCCATAGACACCATCCCTGTCTTCCCCGCCATGATGGCGGGGCTTTTTTTTGTTCGTAATTCGCTATACTGGGCGGCTGATTAAGCAACCTTTAGGTGAACTATGCATCAGCAATATGCACGATTGGTGAAGGTGGCCGCGCTTAGCGCGACGGTGATAGCCTCTATCTTGCTGATTTTGAAGATTTTAGCTTGGTGGCATACCGGATCAGTCAGCCTGCTGGCGTCGCTGGTGGACTCGTTGGTCGATATCGCGGCCTCATTGACCAATCTGCTGGTGATCCGTTACGCCCTGCAGCCGGCGGATAAGGATCATACCTTTGGCCACGGCAAGGCCGAGTCGTTGGCCGCGCTGGCGCAGAGTATGTTCATCTGTGGTTCAGCGCTGTTCCTGTTCCTGACCGGTTTCCAGCACCTGCTCAAGCCGGAGCCGATGAACGATCCCGGTGCCGGGATGTGGGTTACGGCGTTTGCGCTGGTGTGTACCCTGGCGCTGGTGACCTTTCAACGCTGGGTGGTACGCAGGACCCAGAGTCAAGCGGTGCGTGCCGACATGCTGCATTACCAGTCCGACGTGCTGATGAACGGGGCCATTCTGATCTCTCTGGGATTGAGCTGGTACGGCGTGGCCAGAGCTGACGCGCTGTTCGCTCTGGGGATTGGGGCCTATATCCTCTACAGTGCCCTGCGCATGGGGTACGATGCGGTGCAGTCCCTGCTCGATCGGGCCCTGAGCTCCGAGGAGCGGCATCAGATCATCCGCATTGTCCGCGAGCACCGCGGTGTCTTGGGTGTACACGATCTGCGTACCCGCCAGTCCGGCCCAACCCGTTTTATTCAGTTACATCTAGAGATGGACGATACGCTGCCATTGGTAGATGCTCATGCTATTGCCGACGGCGTTGAGCACGATCTTCTGCAGCACTTTCCCGCTGCGGATGTGATTATTCATCAGGATCCGACCTCGGTGGTTCCCGCTGAACAAAAAGGGCTGTGGGAGAGCTAAAAAATACCAGTTTGTGAGCCGGATTACAGCGCAGCTATTTTTTTCGCGTAGTAAAATATTTACCATGTAGTGGGCTGACCTGAATCAATTCAGCTTGATTACTTTGCTATAATATTACACAGTAATTAAATTGAGTGTTCATTTTATGGACCAGCAGGCGGATCCCTCGGCCAGCGGCGTTGACTGTGGGCAAGCGTGGGTGTCACGTCGACCGTCGCCGTTTCCGACGGCCGGGGCTTGGGTTGTACGCGCCAAGCCATTCCTAAGAAATAGTATCCACAAGCTCAGAGGTAGTCATGATCAAAAAAATCGGTGTTTTGACCAGTGGCGGTGATGCGCCGGGCATGAACGCAGCCATCCGCGGCGTTGTGCGTGCGGCCCTGTCCAAAGGGTTAGATGTTTACGGCATTCATGATGGCTACCTCGGTCTGTATGAAGGACGCATTGAGCAACTGGATCGCCATAGTGTTTCCGACGTGATCAACCGCGGCGGCACTTTCCTGGGCTCAGCCCGTTTCCCGGAGTTTCGCGACGAGAAAGTTCGTGAAAAGGCCGTAGAGAATATGCGTGAGTTTGGCCTGGATGCGCTGGTGGTGATCGGCGGCGACGGTTCTTATCTGGGCGCCAAGCGCCTGACCGAGATGGGATTCCCCTGCATTGGCCTACCGGGGACTATCGATAACGATGTGGCCGGCACCGATTACACTATCGGGTATTTTACGGCGCTGGAAACCGTTGTGGAGGCCATTGATCGTCTGCGTGATACCTCCTCTTCACACCAGCGTATCTCCATCGTTGAGGTGATGGGGCGCTACTGCGGCGATCTGACGCTGGCGGCGGCGATTGCCGGTGGCTGCGAATATATCGTGCTGCCGGAGGTGGAGTTCAAGCGCGAAGATCTGGTCGAAGAGATTAAGGTCGGTATCACTAAAGGCAAGAAACACGCTATCGTTGCTATCACCGAGCATATCTGTGACGTGGATGAGCTGGCCAAGTTTATCGAACAGGAGACCGGCCGTGAGACTCGTTCGACCGTTCTGGGACATATCCAGCGCGGTGGTGCGCCGGTGGCCTATGACCGTATTCTGGCGTCCCGTATGGGAGCCTACTCCATCGAGCTGCTGCTGCAGGGATACGGCGGTCGCTGCGTGGGGATCCAGAACGAAAAGCTGGTACATCACGACATCATCGATGCGGTTGAAAATATGAAGCGTCCATTTAAGGGCGATTGGCTGGATACTGCCAAGATGCTGTTCTAATGGCGCTTGTGCTACCGTAACTATCAGAATATAAAGAAAGTCTGATAGATAAGGACATCAAGGGAAAAGTTGGCTTCAGGATATTTTAGCAGAGGCTAATTGGCGGAAGATCACAGGAGTCGAACCTGCCCGGGACCGCTGGCGGCCCCAACCGGATTTGAAATCCGGCCGCCCCACCGGGGACGATGATCTTCCAATTGATGCGGCGGGAGTATACCCCACAACCGGGGGCCGGGCGCAAGGAGAAATCCCTGCCCGGCGCCCCGGGCGTACATTATTCTAAAGCAGACGCGCCAGACGGTTCAGATCGGACTGAATCGCACCGGCGGTAACATCGCGCCCCGCGCCTGGGCCGCGGATCACCAGCGGGTTATCGCGATACCAGCGGCTTTCAATCGCGAACACGTTGTCGCACGGCAACAGTGACGCCAATGGGTGCTCCGGGCGTACGGCCTCAACGCCAACACGTGCCTTACCGTTGGCATCAAAGCGCGCCACGTAGCGCAGCACCAGCCCCATCTCATTGGCCGCCGCCAGACGCTGCAGCATCTGCTCGTCCAGCGCTTCGCTGTTCTCAAAAAAGTGATCGATAGAGCCCTGCTCGCCGCCGGCCGGCACCAGGGACTCGACCCGGACCTGGGCAGGCTCAATGTCATATCCCGCCTCACGCGCCAGGATCACCAGCTTGCGCATCACGTCCTGGCCGGAAAGGTCCACCCGCGGGTCGGGCTCCGTCAGCCCCTGCTGCCAGGCCTGGTCCACCAGCGCGCTGAAGGGAATCGAGCCGTCAAACTGCAGAAACAGCCAGGAGAGGGTGCCGGAGAAAATGCCGCTGATGGACAGAATCGTATCGCCACTGTCGCGCAGATCGCGCACGGTATAGTTAACCGGCAGCCCGGCGCCCACGGTCGCGTTATACAGCCAGTGACGTCCGGTTTTCTCAAAAGCATCACGGATCTGGCGGTATTCGTGGCCGCCGGCGGCCCCGGCCAGCTTGTTGGCGCTGACCATATGAAAGCCATAGCTGGCAAAATCGCGGTACTGCTGGGCCAGCGAGGGACTGGCTGTCACATCGAGCACCACCAAATCATCATAGGGGTGAGCTCGCATCCACAGGAACAGCGACTCCTCATCCAGCACCTGCGCTTCATCGTCGAAGAAGGCCAGCGCTCGGCTGGCGTCCAGCCCATCATAGTTCAGCAGGCTGCGATTGCTGTCGACCACCCCGGTCAGAATAAACTCGAAACCACTGCTCGCCGACAGGTTACCCTGTTCACGCGCGAACAACTCCAGCCAGCGGGAACCGATATTACCCTTACCAAACAGAACCAGGCCGACGCGTTTTTCTGCCCGAAACAGCGAGTTGTGTAGCCCCTGCACCAGCGCCTCCGTCGGGCCGCAGCGTAACACCGCCACCAGGCTGATGCTCTCTTCCGACTGCCAGATAAACTCGACAGGCTGATCCTTAAGCTGCTGATAAAAACGATGAGCATGCAGTGGATTACGGCATACGCCGGCGCCGACCATCGCCACCAGCGCCAAACCTTCGCGTAGCTGTAGCAGACCCGGGATCGCCGACTCCTCCAGCAGCTTAAATACACTGCCGACCACTTCTGCTGTGTAGCACAACTGAATCAATCCACGATCGCGATGGATCCCACTGGCCAGCGGACGCAGCTGGCTGCGCGTCAGAATACGCTCTACCTCTTGGTGTATATGACTGAACTCATGGCCAGTGGTAACGTGCAGCTCAATCAGGCAGACATCGTCATGGCTGGTGACAATCTTGGCGCCGTTACCGCTGGCCAGCACCCGCTCAATGCGGGTTGACCCCTGCTGCGGCTGATAGCTGCAGCGCAGCTGCAGATCGATATCGCTGGCGGACACCGGCTGCAGCGTGCGGGCATGCAGCACCGGTGCAGCCAGGCGAGCCAGCTCGCTGGCCTCATCCAGACGCAGCAGCGGCAGTAGACAGGCATCTTTCACCTTACGCGGATCGGCACTGTAAACCCCGGCGACATCGCTCCAGATAGTCACGCGCCGCACGCCGGCCAGAGCACCGATCTGTGTCGCTGAATAGTCAGAGCCGTTACGGCCAAGCAATACCGTTTCACCCGCACCGCTGCGACTGATAAAGCCGGTTACCACCAGACGTTTATTCGGATGCTGGGCCAGCAGCTGCTGCAGCAGTGGATAGGAGCGCCTTTCATCCACCTGTGGCTGGGCTGCGTGCTCGGCGCACAGGAAATCCCGTGCATCCAGCCATGTCGCCTCCAGGCCCTGGCTCTGAAGCACCGCCGCCATCAGCCGGGCGGACCAAACCTCACCATGGCCCACCACCTCGGCATAGGCCGCCTCATCCATCTCACCATCCAGCAGCGCAGCCAGACGTTCAAGATCCCGAATAAAGTGCGTCTGCAGCGGCTCCGCCATCTCCGGCGGCAGCAAGCCGACAATCAGCTCGCTCTGGTAACGGCGCAGGGCTTGCTGTACCTGATGGGCAGAGATGCGATCGCTCTGGCTGAGCTTGAGCCAGCTGATCAGCTGATTAGTGGTGCTGCCCGCCGCCGACACGACCATCATGTCGCCGGGGCGGCTGTATTCCGCCATGATCCCCGCGACGCGCAAATAACACTTTACGTCTGCCAGGCTACTGCCGCCGAACTTATGCAGTTGGCGATCTGCCTGCTGCTGCCCCGTTACCGCTTGTGCACTCATCGCTTACCTCGTTGCTGCTGCCTGAAATGCCTGTTCCAGATCAGCGATTAAATCATCACCGTCCTCAATACCCACGGAAATACGCAGCAGGCTGTCGCTAATGCCTGCTGCCCTGCGCGCTTCCGGTGCCATGCCGGCGTGGGTCATGGTGGCGGCATGGGAGATCAGGCTCTCCACCCCCCCCAGAGACTCTGCCAGTGTAAACAGTTGCAGGGATTTTAGGAAACGCCGTAGATGGGACTCATCTCCCTCTAGCTCAAAACTGAGCATGGCGCCAAAGCCCCGCTGCTGGCGGGCGGCAATGGCATGGCCGGGGTGCGTGGGCAGCGACGGATGATACAGCCGCGCGACCTGCGGCTGCGTCCGCAGCCAGTCGAGGATGCGCAGCGCATTGACCTGCTGCTGCGCGATACGCGGCGCCAGCGTGCGCAGCCCCCGCAGCAGCAGATAGCAGTCAAAAGGTGCGCCGGTCACCCCGATATTATTTCCCCACCAGGCCAGCTCCTGCGCCATCGCCGCCGTTTTGGCGATCACCGCCCCGGCCACCACGTCGGAGTGGCCGTTCAGGTACTTGGTACAGGAGTGCAGCACCAGATCGGCGCCCAGTGCCAGCGGCTGCTGCAGTGCCGGACTGAGGAACGTATTATCTACCGCCGTCAGGGCACCCATCCGCTGCGCGGCGGCGCAGATCGCGGCGATATCCACTACCCGCAGCAGCGGATTGCTCGGCGTCTCAATCAGCACCAGCTTTGGGCGCAGCGCCAGCGCCTGGGCCAGCGCCTGCGCATCGCCCTGATCGACAAATACCACCCGGAAAGCGCCCCGGCGCGCCAAGCTATCGAACAGGCGATAGCTGCCGCCATAGCAGTCGTGCGGCGCCAGCAGCAGATCGCCGGGGGAGAGCAGCGCCGTACACATCAGATGAATGGCACCCATCCCGCTGGCGGTCACCACCGCACCGGCGCCCCCCTCCAGCTCCGCCAGCGCCCGCTCGGCCACGTCTCGTGTGGGATTCCCGCGCCGGGTATAGTCATGCGTGCGTGGCTGATTAAAATCGGTAAAGTTGTAGGTGGTGGAAAGATGGATTGGGGGAACCACGCTGCCATACTGTTCATCGTCGTTCAGCCCACAGCGTACTGCCTGAGTTGCCGGTTGATAGCGCACCTGATTGCCCTCCCTGAAATGGTGCCAACAATGGATAGAGCGTAACCGCTGCAAAAATGGACGTCAATACATCCAGCCATCTAAAAGTCTTTGCGTGTAGATTGAGGTAGATGGGATTAGCCGCTAAAATTGCCATAGTCTGTTTGTGGTTATCGCTTCCCCAGATACCGGCGCGACAAACGTGAGCATCCATGCTGATCACGCCATTGTGTTAGGGATACGGGGTACAATCAGGCATAATAGCCCGTTGTCTTTGAATAATTTTTTGTGAAGGTATCTCCTCATGGCTGCAGAATGGAACGGTGAATACATTAGCCCTTACGCTGAGCACGGCAAAAAGAGTGAGCAGGTTAAAAAAATTACGGTATCCATTCCGCTGAAAGTATTAAAAATACTCACGGACGAGCGCACCCGCCGCCAGGTGAATAACCTGCGTCATGCGACGAACAGCGAACTGCTGTGTGAAGCCTTTCTGCATGCATTTACCGGCCAGCCGCTGCCGGATGACGATGATCTGCGCAAAGATCGCAGTAATGAAATCCCAGAGGAGGCCAAAGAAATGATGCGCCTGCTGGGGATCGATCCTGAAACCTGGGAATACTGATACGTGTAGCATCCGGGTGTATTCACCCCGGGCGTTGTCTTGGCAGGAGCGAGCCGTGGCATTTTTCCGGCAATAAAAAAGGCACCGGAGGGTGCCTTTTTCGCCGGATCCAAATTACTTGGAACCCACCATGTTGAAGCGCTTGTTGAAGCGATCAACGCGGCCGCCGGTAGCGACGTCACGCTGCTTACCGGTGTAGAACGGGTGGCATTTGTCGCACACGTCCAGGCTCAGATCGTGACCAACGGTAGAGTGGGTCTTGATAACGTTGCCGCAAGAGCAGGTTGCAGTGATAGCAACGTAGTTCGGATGGATACCTTCTTTCATGGGGAAAACCTCTGTTAAGGCCGCGTCGCTATCCGGCCCTTTTCCGCCAGACACCACGCGTGGTTGATAAAATCGGGTTTGATACAAAATTATATCAAAGGCGGCGAATCATACAGAAAATAGCCGTCCAGCGCAATCACTCACATCGATCCAGATACTATCCGGTGTACACTGTAACGCCGTTAAGCCGCAGGAAAAAGCGATGTCCGTAGCCTACGTAGCGCTGCCCGTACCCTTGGCCAGCACCTTTGACTACCTGTTGCCCTCCGACATGCCGGCCCTGCCGGGCTGCCGGGTCAGCGTGCCCTTTGGCCGCCGTGAGATGATTGGCATTGTGGTGGCGCTTGGCGAGCAGAGTGATCTGCCGCTGGAAAATCTAAAGCACATTAACCACCTGCTGGATACGCAGCCGCTGTTCAGCGACAGTCAGTGGCGCCTGCTGCGCTGGGCCGCCGACTATTACCATCACCCCATTGGCGAGGTGCTGTTTCATGCCCTGCCGATGCTGCTGCGCCAGGGCAAGGCGGCCAGCCATACGCCTTTGTGGCGCTGGCGTATGACGCCTCTGGGGCAGCAAACCGATCCCCTCTCCCTGAAACGGGCGCCCAAGCAGCAGCAGGCGCTGGCGCTGCTGCAGCGCCACACGATCTACCGCCATCAGACGGAAGAGCTCGATCTCAGCGCGGCCGCGCTACAGGCACTGAAGAGCAAGGGCCTGATCGCGCTGGAGAGTGAGGCGATTGCCCCCGGTGACTGGCGCAGCGATGTTTCCCTCTGCACCGATCGCCTGACGCTGAACGCAGAGCAGGCCACTGCCGTGGGCGCCATCCGCGCCGCCGATGACCATTTTAGCCCCTGGCTGCTGGCTGGCGTGACCGGCTCAGGCAAGACCGAAGTCTATCTGAGCATCATCGAAAACCTGCTCGTCCGCGGGCGTCAGGCGCTGGTTCTGGTCCCGGAAATCGGCCTGACGCCGCAGACCATCGCCCGCTTCCGCCAGCGCTTTTCCGTGCCGGTCGATGTGCTGCACTCCGGGCTGAACGACGGCGAGCGGCTGGCGGCCTGGCTGCGCGCCCGCGACGGCGAAAGCGCGATCGTTATTGGCACCCGTTCAGCCCTGTTTACGCCGTTCGCCCGCCTGGGCGGCATCATTATCGATGAAGAGCACGATGGCTCTTACAAACAGCAGGAGGGGTGGCGCTATCACGCCCGCGATCTGGCGGTGCTGCGCGCTCGCCTTGAGGATATCCCCATCATTCTCGGCTCTGCGACCCCGGCGCTGGAGACCCTGCATAACGTCGACGTCGGCAAGTACCGGCGGCTGTGTCTGACCCAGCGTGCCGGTAATGCCAAGCCCGCCGCGCAGCATCTGGTGGATCTCAAGGGGCAGCCCCTCAAGGCTGGACTGGCACCACCGCTGATCGAGCGCATCCGCCGCCACACCGATGCCGGAAACCAGGTGATCCTGTTCCTTAACCGCCGCGGTTACGCCCCGGCGCTGTTGTGTCATGAGTGCGGCTGGATAGCCGAGTGTCCGCGCTGCGATCACTTCTATACCCTGCACCAGGGCCAGCGAACCCTGCGCTGTCACCACTGCGACAGCCAACGGCCGGTTCCACACCAGTGCCCGCAGTGCGGATCTACCCATCTGGTGCCGGTCGGGCTGGGGACCGAACAGCTGGAACATGAGCTGACCGATCTGTTTCCCTCGATCCCGCTGACCCGCATCGATCGCGATACCACCAGCCGTAAGGGGGCGCTGGAGCAACAGCTGGCAGAGGTCCATCAGGGTGGGGCGCGCATCCTGATCGGTACCCAAATGCTGGCCAAGGGGCACCATTTCCCCAATGTCACGCTGGTGGCTTTGCTGGACGTCGACGGTGCGCTGTTTTCCGCCGATTTTCACGCTGCCGAACGCTTCGCCCAGCTGTATACCCAGGTTGCCGGACGTGCCGGACGAGCAGGCAAACGCGGCGAAGTATTGCTACAGACCCACCACCCCGACCATCCCCTGCTGCAAACACTACTGCATCAGGGCTATGACGCCTTTGCCCGTCAGGCATTGCAGGAGCGTCAGAGTGTATTTCTGCCCCCGTTCACCCACCACGTTATGCTGCGCGCCGACGATCACGACAACCGACACGCCTGCGATTTTCTGCAGCAGCTGCGCACACGGCTGGAGGCCAGCCCGCTGTGCGACGCGTCGTTGTGGCTGCTTGGCCCTGTTCCGGCGCTGCAGCCCAAACGCGGCGGCCGTTACCGCTGGCAGCTATTGGCCCAACATCCGTCACGTGTCAAACTGCAGCACCTGTTGCAGGAGGTTTTGCCACAGGTCAGCGCGCTGTCGGCCTATAAGAAGGTGAAATGGTCGTTAGACGTCGATCCTACCGACAGTTAAGGGCGGCGGCGTGGAAATGAAGTGCGATCGGGATCGAAAAAATCAATTCATATCACACTTTCCCTGCAAATTAAGTAACTGTCACCCCTGATGTTCCGTTTAATATGTGATCATATATTCATCGGCCATCCATTGACGGTGGCCGATGTTGACAGCGAACGAGGCTGTCTACGGAGAGAACAGAGCTATCGCTGGCGCAATCGTTACCTTCGCCGCGGGATAATGATCGGGAAGTCATATCATCGCGCCAGCATGGACTGACGCAAGGAGAAACGCGTTGGAAGAGAAGCAAATGAACGCCACCATGAAAGATGTGGCGGAGTATGCCGGCGTATCAACCGCAACGGTATCGCGAGCGCTGATGAATCCAGAGAAGGTGTCGGCCGCCACGCGACAAAAGGTAGAGCAGGCTGCTTTAGCCGTCGGATATGCCCCTCATACGCTGACCCGCAGTAACAAGCGCGGTGAGTCACGCACTATCCTGGTGATCGTCCCGGACATCTGCGATCCGTTTTTTGCTGAAGTGATCCAGGGGATCGAGCGTACCGCCGCCGAGCACGGCTATCTGGTTCTGCTCGGCGACTGCGCTCAGCAGATACAGCAGGAAAAAACTTTCGTTAACCTGATCATCACCAAGCAGATCGATGGCATGCTGCTGCTTGGATCCAATATCCCCTTCGATGCCAGTAAGGAAGAACAGCGCAATCTACCACCCATGGTGATGGCCAATGAGTTTGCGCCGGAGCTGGAGCTGCCGACGGTGCATATTGACAACCTGACCGCCGCCTTCAAGGCCGTGCTCTATCTGCATGATCTGGGCCACCAGCGGATAGGCTGCCTCGCCGGTCCAGAGCACATGCCGCTGAGCCAATACCGCCTGCAGGGATATATCCAGGCGTTACGCCGCTGTGGCCTCAGCGAAACGGGCTACGTAGCGCATGGCGATTTTACCTTCGAGGCCGGCGCCAAGGCGCTGGCGCAGGTGATGGCGCAGCCGCAGCCACCCACGGCACTGTTTTGTCACAGCGATGTGATGGCGATAGGCGCGTTGTCACAGGCGAAGCGGCTTGGGATCAAGGTGCCAGAGGAGCTGTCTATCATCGGTTTCGATGACATCCGATTGGCGCAGTACGCCGATCCACCGCTGACAACTGTGGCGCAGCCCCGCTATCAGATTGGCCGAGAGGCTATGCTGCTATTGCTGGAGCAGCTACATCACCATCGTGTGGTCAGCGGTTCGTGCCTGCTGGAGAGCGAACTCATCATCCGCGGTAGTACGGCTGTTCCGAAACGCTAGTGAATTGAATCCGAGTTCAGTAACATGGCGTTCTGATATTGACTATTCAGTTGTAGTGAAACGACAGTGGCACAAAGAGACTATGTGAGCAGTGGGCGCGCTTCGGGCGCCAAACGCAAAAGCAATAGCCGGGGTAAAAAGCGGCGCTCAGGTTCCGGCGTATCCAGAACCATGATGGTGCTTGCCCTGGCCGTGCTGGCAACCTTTGCCGGTGGCCTCTATTTTCTGACCCAGCATAAGCCGGGCGGTGATGTGCTGCTGCCGGTCGCATCACAGCATCCTAAAAATGGTCTTCCGCCCAAGCCCGAGGAGCGCTGGAGCTATATTAAAGAGTTGGAAAATCGCCAGGTTGGTGTCACGGCGCCGACTGAACCCAGCGGCGGGGCTCCGCTGCCGGGGCAGCCTCAGCTGACGGATGAGCAGCGCCAGCTATTGGAACAGATGCAGGCCGACATGCGCCAGGCGCCGACCCAGCTATCGGAGGTGCCCTACAACGATCAGACGCCGCCAACCGTAACGCCGCGCAACAGCCGCCTGCCGGAGCAGCGTTATGCCCAGCAAACGCCCGCACCGCAGTCGACCTATCAGGAGTCGGTGCGTCAGCCGGAGGTCGCGCCGCGCAACCCATTATCTCAGCCCCAGACCAACGCCCGCCCCAGCCAGACGCCAACCTCGCTGCCCGTCAGCCGGGAACGTGAAAAAGAGCGCAGTGTGCCGGTGACCAACGCCACACCGGCGCCGCTACAGACCGCCCGGGAGAAGCCAGCGGAGAAAGCATCCGGTCAGAAATGGCTGATCCAGTGCGGCTCCTTCCGTAACACAGATCAGGCCGAGTCGGTACGGGCCCAGCTGGCCTTTGGCGGAATTGAAAGCCGCATCACCAGCGGAGGAGGCTGGCATCGTGTCCTGCTCGGTCCCTACGCCAGCCGCCCCGCGGCGGACAAAATGATCGGTCGTCTGAAAGGAAACGGCATGTCCGGCTGCATCACCCTTGCCGCCGGGGGTTGAAATTTGCGAAATCCCCCCCATGTAATCAGGTAATGCCTCCCGTCCCGCGCGACGGGAGGATTATTTTATAGCCACGGGGGTCTGTTCATGACAACAATAGTTAGCGTTCGCCGCAACGGCAAAGTAGTGATCGGTGGGGATGGTCAGGCCACGCTGGGCAACACCGTAATGAAGGGCAACGTCCGCAAGGTACGCCGCCTGTACAATGACCGCGTCATTGCGGGATTCGCCGGTGGTACTGCCGACGCCTTTACCCTGTTTGAACTGTTTGAGCGCAAGCTGGAGCTGCATCAGGGCCACTTGGTTAAAGCGGCTGTTGAGCTGGCCAAAGACTGGCGTACCGATCGTATGCTGCGCAAACTAGAGGCATTGCTGGCCGTCGCCGATGAAAACGCCTCGCTGATCATCACCGGCAACGGTGACGTAGTGCAACCGGAAAATGACTTGATCGCCATTGGTTCCGGCGGCCCCTATGCCCAGGCAGCGGCGCGCGCGCTGTTGGAAAATACCGAGCTGGGTGCCCACGATATCGTAGAAAAGGCGCTGGGAATTGCAGGTGATATCTGCATTTATACCAACCAGTTCCACACCATTGAAGAATTAGACTCCAAAGCGTAAGGACTGTATATCATGTCTGAAATGACCCCACGCGAAATTGTCAGCGAGCTCGACAGTTACATCATTGGCCAACACTCGGCTAAACGCGCCGTCGCGATCGCGCTGCGTAATCGCTGGCGCCGTATGCAGCTGGGCGAGGCGCTGCGCCACGAAGTCACCCCCAAAAATATTCTGATGATCGGCCCAACCGGCGTCGGTAAGACCGAAATTGCCCGCCGTCTGGCGAAGCTGGCCAATGCGCCGTTTATCAAGGTTGAAGCGACCAAGTTCACCGAGGTCGGCTATGTCGGTAAAGAGGTGGACTCCATCATCCGCGATCTTACCGACTCCGCGATGAAAATGATCCGGGCGCAGTCCATAGAGAAAAACCGCTACCGCGCAGAAGAGATGGCGGAAGAGCGGATTCTGGACGCCCTGATCCCCCCGGCCAAAAACAACTGGGGGCAGACCGAACAAACCAATGAAAGCTCCCCTGCACGCCAGACCTTTCGCAAAAAGCTGCGCGAAGGCGAGCTGGATGATAAAGAGATTGAAATCGAGCTGGCGGCCTCCCCGATGGGGGTCGAGATTATGGCGCCACCGGGAATGGAGGAGATGACCAGCCAGCTGCAGTCCATGTTCCAAAACCTGGGCGGTCAGAAAACCAAGCCGCGCAAGGTGAAAATTAAGGATGCTTTCAAACAGCTGATCGAAGAAGAGGCCGCCAAGCTGGTCAATCCGGAAGAGCTGAAACAGCAGGCTATCGACGCCGTGGAGCAAAATGGTATTGTCTTCATCGACGAAATCGACAAGATCTGTAAGCGCGGAGAAAGCTCCGGCCCGGACGTCTCCCGTGAAGGGGTACAGCGCGATCTGTTGCCGCTGATCGAAGGCTGTACCGTCAATACCAAGCACGGCATGGTCAAGACCGATCACATTCTATTTATCGCCTCCGGCGCGTTTCAGGTCTCCAGCCCCGCCGATCTGATCCCGGAGCTGCAGGGCCGTCTGCCTATCCGTGTTGAGCTGCAGGCGCTGACCACCGAAGACTTCGAGCGTATTCTTACGGAGCCGAGCGCCTCGCTGACCGAGCAGTATCAGGCGCTGATGGCAACCGAAGGCGTTAACATCAGCTTCAGCGCCGACGGTATTCGCCGCATCGCTGAGGCCGCCTGGCAGGTGAATGAGAGCGCGGAAAACATCGGTGCCCGCCGTCTGCACACGGTGATGGAGCGTCTGATGGAAGAGATCTCCTTTGACGCCAGCGAAATGCATGGTACGGCGATCGCCATCGATGCCGATTACGTGCGTAATCACCTCGATGAGCTGGTAGCAGATGAAGATCTGAGCCGGTTTATTCTATAATCACCCGCAGAAACCGTCCTTTTCGGTCTTTGCTAGGGGGAAGGCGTCTGCCTTCCCCTTTTTTATTGCCACTGGTTGAGGCAACAGACAGCTAACGGTTTGTTAAGATAAACACATGAGATAACCCGGCAACGGGCCGTTCAGCGCATTGCTGAGGGTCGCATGCCCTAGTGACTGAAACCATATAATGACTTCATTAACCCCGATCAGCCGGCCTCGAGCCTGGCTGGAAAGCCTGCGTCTGCGTACGCTGCCGCTGGCGCTGGCATCGATAGTGACCGGATCGGCCATCGCCGCTTGGCAGCAAACCTTTAATCTCGGCATCGCTCTGCTCGCGCTGCTGACGGCGGCGCTGTTGCAGATCCTCTCCAATCTGGCCAACGACTACGGCGACGCCGTCAAGGGCAGTGATACCCCGGAGCGCATTGGGCCGCTGCGCGGTATGCAAAAAGGTGTGATCACCCAGGCTCAGATGAAGCGGGCCTTGATCATCACCGTGCTGCTGACCATCGCCTCCGGCGTCGCGCTGATCGCCGTCGCCTGCCAAAAACCCCAGGATATCATTGGATTCTTGTTACTCGGCCTGATGGCTATCATCGCCGCCATCACTTACACCGTCGGTACCCGGCCCTATGGCTATATCGGCCTAGGCGATATCTCGGTGCTGATCTTTTTTGGCTGGCTGAGCGTTGCCGGTACCTACTACCTGCAGGCGGGCACCTTTAACCGCGTGGTGATGCTACCGGCAACGGCCTGCGGTCTGTTGGCCGCGGCGGTACTGAATATCAATAACCTGCGGGATATCGAAAACGATGCCCGCAACGGTAAAAACACCCTGGCTGTACGCCTGGGGCCACACATCGCCCGCTACTACCACGTAGCCCTGCTGGGCGGCGCGGTACTGTGTCTGGCACTGTTTGCCCTGTTAGATCTGCATAGTCTGGTGGGCTGGCTATTTGTGCTGGCTGTTCCCATGCTGTACCGCCATGCCAGCTATGTCCTGCACCAACGCTCGCCGGAGGCCATGCGGCCCATGTTGGAAAATATGGTGAAAAGCGCCCTATTGACCAATCTGCTCTTTGCCATCGGTACCGTACTGAGTTAATCCCTTTTGCAGCAGTATCCCCCGCGTTTCACGCGGGGGATACTGCTGCTTTTGCAAACAGCCACATTAAAGGGATATACTGATACCCCCCTGCGGCAACCGGACGTGGACCCATGAAATACGATACTTCCGAACTGTGCGACATTTACCATGAAGAGGTGAATGTTGTAGAACCGTTGTTCTCCAATTTTGGCGGGCGTTCCTCCTTTGGCGGCCAGATTATTACGGTCAAATGCTTTGAAGATAACGGCCTGCTCTACGATCTGCTGGAGGAGAATGGCCGGGGACGCGTTTTGGTCATCGACGGTGGCGGCTCGGTGCGTCGGGCGCTGGTCAACGCCGAACTGGGGCGTCTGGCGGTACAAAACGAATGGGAGGGCATCGTGGTCTACGGCGCGGTACGCCAGGTTGATGACCTAGAGGAGCTGGACATCGGCATTCAGGCCATGGCCGCCATTCCCGTCGGCGCCGACAGCGACGGCATTGGTGAGAGCGACATTCGCGTCAACTTTGGCGGTGTAACGTTTTTCTCCGGCGATCATCTGTATGCTGATAACACCGGAATTATCCTGGCTGAAGAGCCGTTGGATATCGAATAAGAGATGACGTGCTTCCGACAGTCAAAAGGCGCTCACCGAGCGCCTTTTATTATGGTGAACCGTGCGGTGGCGATCAGTTCACCTCATTCATTTTTCCCAGCAGCGCGCGCAGGCGTTCCTGCCATGCCTCCTGCTCATGCTTCAGTTGCTCATTTTCACGCAGCAGTCCTTCACGGTTGCTCGCGGCCTGCTGAACCTCCTGATTAAGCTGATTGTTTTTCTCTTTCAGCTCTTCGATTTCCATCTGCAGCAGGGTAATGGTGTCAATCGCCTGCTGAACTTTTGCTTCCAGTTTTTCAAATACTTCAAATGACATGGTCTGTCCCCTTAATAGTAGCCAGGCGTACGTCTTGCCGTTGTGCGGGCCGCACTGTGGCAGCACACACATTCAAATTGGCGCCCTAACCGCGCAGACCATCAGGCCTACGCACGCAATCCATTTAGCCGTGTTCCCGTCAGCGTATGCAGTGTCAAAGACGCATTGTCAAAACGAAGGTCGCAGGGCGTAGCAGACCTCGGTTTATGACGGCGCACCTCTCGACACGCGTCCTAGAGGATCGGAGCCATTTGACCCCTTGCCACGCTATTCATCCGACGTTACGGGACACAGCCTAGATTATCCCGATTGTATGTAGCCCACCTCCCACTGTCTAGGCCGCGTCCCAGTCTGTAACACATTCAGGCACAATTGCGTGCGTTTTACGCTGAAAAAGTCAGTTTAAAAAAGGTTACAATCAAACAAAAAAGAACAATATCCAATGGGCGTGATCCCCATCAGTAGACAGATCACAAAACTTTTCCGGCATAAATCGCACAAAATAAGCGATATCAAACATTTTTTTGACGGCACACACACATTTAAATTTCGCTATTTCTCGTTTTCGCTCGTTAACGATAAATTCACATCGCACCCGTAACCTGCTCCATTCAGAGCCGGCATTTATCTTCCACCTCTTCGTCGCAGGATTTCTTTTATGAGCCAGATCGCGAGTACGACATTAAAAGGACAGTGTATCGCCGAATTCCTGGGCACCGCCCTGCTGATATTCTTCGGCTGTGGTTGCGTGGCCGCCCTGAAACTGGCCGGAGCTACTTTGAGTCTGTGGGAGATCAGCGTCATTTGGGGCTTGGGGGTCGCTCTGGCTATCTACCTGACGGCCGCTATCTCCGGCGCCCACCTCAACCCGGCGGTCACCATCGCTCTGTGGCTGTTTGCCTGCTTTGAGCGCCGCAAAGTGCTCCCCTACATCATCGCCCAAGTCGCCGGCGCATTCTGTGCCGCTGCGCTGGTCTATGCCATGTACCACAATCTGTTCATCGACTATGAGCAAACCCATCATATGGTACGCGGCAGCGAAGAGAGCCTGACGCTGGCGGGGATCTTCTCCACCTACCCGAACCCGCATATTACCGTATGGCAGGCGCTGCTGGTTGAAACCGTCATCACCGCCATTCTGATGTGTCTGATTCTGGCGCTGACCGACGATGGTAATGGCATTCCGCGTGGGCCGCTGGCACCGCTGCTGATTGGTGTCCTGATCGCCGTCATTGGCGCCGCCATGGGGCCCTTGACCGGCTTTGCCCTTAACCCGGCCCGTGACTTCGGCCCGAAAGCCTTTGCCTGGATGGCCGGCTGGGGTGAGATTGCCTTCACCGGCGGGCGCAGCATTCCCTACTTCCTGGTTCCCATCGTTGGCCCAATTATCGGTGCCTGCCTGGGGGCCTTTGGCTACCGCGCGCTGATCGGTCGTCACCTCCCCTGCGATGTCTGCATCGCAGAAGAAGAGAAAAAGAACAGCGAGAAATCCAAAGCCTGATAAGGTTTCCGGGGAGGGTTCTCCCCGGCATTTGAGCGAACTCCGTACACCGACCCCCAACCAGGACAACGATCATGACAACCGAACAAAAATACATTGTCGCTCTTGACCAGGGCACCACCAGCTCCCGCGCCGTGATCCTCGATCACGATGCCAATATCATCAGCGCCTCCCAGCGCGAGTTCGAACAGATTTATCCCAAGGCCGGCTGGGTGGAGCACGACCCGATGGAGATCTGGGCAACCCAGAGTTCTACCCTGACAGAGGCGATGGCCAAAGCCGATATCGAATCCGATCAGATTGCCGCCATCGGCATCACCAACCAGCGTGAAACCACCATCGTTTGGGAAAAAGAGACCGGTAAACCGGTCTACAACGCCATCGTCTGGCAGTGCCGCCGTACCGCCGATATCTGTGAAAAGCTCAAGCGCGATGGACTGGAAGAGTACATCCGCCACAACACTGGCCTGGTGGTCGACCCCTACTTCTCCGGCACCAAGGTGAAGTGGATCCTGGACCATGTCGAAGGCGCCCGTGAACGCGCTGAGCGCGGCGAGCTGCTGTTCGGTACCGTCGATACCTGGCTGGTATGGAAGATGACTCAAGGCCGGGTACACGTCACCGACTATACCAACGCTTCCCGCACCATGCTGTTCAACATCCACACGCTGGACTGGGATGAGCGCATGCTGAAGGTATTGGATATCCCGCGTGCGATGCTGCCGCAGGTGCGCGCCTCCTCCGAAATCTATGGGAAAACCAACATCGGCGGTAAGGGTGGAACCCGTATCCCTATCGCCGGTATCGCCGGTGATCAGCAGGCGGCGCTGTTTGGCCAGCTGTGTGTACAGCCGGGGATGGCAAAGAACACCTACGGCACTGGCTGCTTCCTGCTGATGAACACCGGCAAAAAGGCGGTACCGTCACAGCACGGCCTGCTGACCACCATCGCCTGCGGCCCGCGCGGCGAGGTGAACTACGCACTGGAAGGAGCTGTATTCATCGGCGGCGCCTCCATTCAGTGGCTGCGCGACGAGCTGAAGCTCATCAACGACGCGGCGGACTCCGAGTATTTTGCCACTAAGGTGAAAGACAGCAACGGCGTCTACGTGGTACCGGCCTTTACCGGTCTGGGTGCCCCTTACTGGGATCCCTATGCCCGCGGCGCCATCTTTGGCCTGACCCGCGGCGTCAACAATAACCACATCATCCGTGCCACCCTGGAGTCCATAGCCTACCAGACCCGCGACGTGCTGGATGCCATGCAGGCCGATGCCAATACCCGCCTGCAGTCCCTGCGCGTCGATGGCGGCGCGGTCGCCAACAACTTCCTGATGCAGTTCCAGTCAGACATTCTCGGTACTCGGGTTGAACGTCCGGCGGTACTGGAAGTCACGGCACTCGGCGCGGCCTACCTGGCGGGTTTGGCCGTTGGTTACTGGAGCGATCTGGAGGAGCTTAGCAGTAAGGCCAGCATTGAGCGTGAGTTCCGCCCCGGCATTGAAACCGTCGAGCGCAACTATCGCTACAGCGGCTGGAAGAAAGCGGTGGTACGCGCGCAGGCCTGGGAAGATCACGACTGATAACCGGTGGCAGGCCGACGGCGGGGGCGAATGAATCGCCCCCTTTTTTATTTTTGGTCAAGGTTATGGCGTTCTTCCGACGCAAACGTTTCACTGTGCCTGTGTTAGAATCGCCCCCCGTCATCTTATTGCTTATTTATCTCATCACTGCAGGACTATCATGAAACGTGAATTAGCCATCGAGTTCTCCCGCGTTACAGAAGCAGCAGCACTGGCCGGATATAAGTGGTTAGGGCGCGGCGACAAGAATGCGGCAGACGGCGCCGCGGTTAACGCCATGCGCATCATGCTCAACCGGGTCGACATCGACGGGGAGATCGTCATCGGCGAAGGGGAGATTGACGAGGCGCCGATGCTGTATATCGGTGAGCGCGTCGGCAGCGGCCAGGGCGATCAGGTCGATATCGCCGTCGACCCGATTGAGGGAACCCGCATGACCGCCATGGGTCAGGCCAACGCGTTGGCGGTGATGGCCGTCGGCGATAAAGGCACTTTCCTGCATGCACCGGATATGTATATGGAGAAGTTGGTCGTCGGCCCTCAGGCCAAAGGCTGCGTCGATCTCAATCTGCCGCTGGAGGCCAACCTGTGTAACATTGCCGCCCGCCTGGGCAAGCCGCTGTCCCATCTGACGGTGATCACCCTGGCCAAGCCGCGTCATGACGCTGACATTGCCGCGATGCAGGCGTTGGGCGTACGCGTTTTTGCCATTCCTGACGGCGACGTCGCGGCTTCGATCCTGACTTGCATGCCGGAAAGCGAAGTGGACGTCATGTATGGCATCGGTGGTGCGCCGGAAGGGGTCGTCTCCGCCGCGGTGATCCGCGCGCTGGACGGCGACATGCAGGGCCGCCTGCTGGCCCGCCACCAGGTGAAGGGCGATACGCCGGAAAACCGCCGCCTGGGCGAACAGGAGCTGCAGCGCTGTGAGCAGATGGGGATCTGCGCCGGTGAGGTGCTGACCCTCGGCGACATGGCGCGCAACGATAACGTGATCTTTTCCGCCACCGGGATCACCAAGGGTGACCTGCTGGAGGGCATCTATCGTAAGGGCAACGTCGCCACCACCGAAACCCTGCTGATCCGCGGCAAGTCCCGTACCATCCGCCGTATCCGCTCAACTCACTATCTGGAGCGTAAAGACGCTCAGATCCGCGATATCATTCTGTAACAGTGCGGGTGACCAACGTAAAACGGCGTGCCATTCGGCACGCCGCTGTGAATCAGCCCGACATCCTGGGTATTACATGATCTGTCCTTGCTGACGCACCTTGTGTGCAATCGGCAGCCAGCACAGCAAAATCATTACCGCCATCGCACTCATCAGCATCCCCAGGCTAAACTGTCCGTTCTGCGGCAGCAGGGCGGAAAACCAGGCCATCGCGCCAGATCCGACGTTCTGCAGTCCGCCCACCAGCGCGCCGGCGGCCCCGGCCAACAGTGGAAACGGCTCCATGGCACCGGTCGTCGCCAGAGGAAACAGCATGCCGGCACCAAAAAAGAACAGTGCCGCCGGTACGATCAGCGTCCAGATATTGATGATGCCAAACCAGCTCGGCATCCACATCAGCAACCCAGCCAGCAGGCAGCTCAGCACCGCATGCCACATCAGGGTGGCAAAGGGCTTGCCCGGACGCCCGGCATACCATGCACCAAAGAACGCCGCCGGGATCGGTAGAATAAACAGAATGCTGACCACGATACCGCTTAAGTGCAGCACGCCGCCCAATAGAACGCCGGAGCAGGCCTCAAACACCGCGACCCCCGCCAGTCCCCCGATCAGCATCACCAGATAGCAGACAAAGCTGCCACAACTCAGCAGCTGACGGTAGCTGCTGAACAGGTTGCTGTGACCCGCCGCGGCCGGTCGGGTCTCCGGCAGCCAGCGGAACATGCTGTAGGCGACTCCGGCGCATAATAGCAGCAGAAATGCATAGCAGGCGCGCCAGCTGATAAAGGCGTCCAATAGGCCACCAATCACCGGCGCCAGCAGAGGGCTGACCAGAATCCCCATATTCAACAGGCTATTGGCATAACGCAGCGAGGTACCGTTGTACAGATCGCGCGGCATGGTACGGGCTATCACCCCGGCGACACCGGTACCCATCCCCTGTAGCGCTGCCGCCATCACCAGCATATGCAGGCTGGGCGCCAGCATAGCCTGCAATGCACCCAGCATAAAAATGCCCATTCCTGCCAGGATCACCGGCCGACGGCCGATGCGATCGGAGAGCGGACCATAGATTAGCTGCGAGGCGCCATAGGTCAGCAAATACGCCGCCATCACGCTTTGTATCGCGCCGCTGCGCACGCCCAGATCGCGTCCCATATCCGGGATAGAGGGAACATAAATCGTCTGTGCCATCTGACCGACAGCGACCAACAGGATCAACATGACCAGCAGGTGAAAATTTTCTAACTTTCTCATTATGTTACGTTTACCAACGCATTATTAACCAGGACTATAAACCACCATATAGCCATATATGTAAAATCAATAACTATATTGTTGCGCACAATCTAACAGATAAATCTAAAAAAAATCTAACAAGTTGCTATTTATACTGATTTTTTGTTGTCATGCGTTATCGCCGTAGGCGTAAATTAAATGTGACAATGCAGCGGGTATTTTGCGACCGATTTAAAAATAAATAATATCTATTATTTAATGATGTTCTATATATTATTAAACTGAATCCTTCATTAATGTCTCGCTTACCACAAGGATCCGTGCCATGAAGACACCTGAATTAATTCTGCTGCAGTTAAAGAGCTTGGGGCCACAGTCGGCAAAAATGCTGGCCGACAGTATTGCTATTACCACAATGGGCATACGCCAGCATTTACAGCAGCTCGAACAGCGCGAACTGGTGTGCTATGAAGAGTCCCGCACCAAGGTGGGACGCCCCACCCGCTTCTGGTCGTTGACCAACAAAGGCCATGCTCAATTCCCTGATCGCCACCACGATCTGTCACGCACGCTGTTGGAAGGGACGCAAAAGCTGTTCGGCAGCCAGGGTATTGAGCAACTGATCGAGATCCGAGAGGATGCCATGTATACCCGCTACGTCAGTGAGCTGGCGCAGCATCCCGAAGGCGAAGCTCGTTTTCAGGCGTTGGCACGCCTGCGCCAGGTTGATGGCTATATGGCAGAGGTCGAATTCGAAAATAATGCTGTGGTACTGATTGAAAACCACTGTCCGATTGGCACTGCTGCCAATACCTGCGGTAAGCTGTGTCACTCCGAGCTTCGCCTGCTTCACCGCCTGCTGGGCCCGGAATATCACATTGAGCGTGTGGAGCACATCATCAGTGACTCACGCCGCTGCGCCTACCGCATAACATCCCGGGAGTGATTGACGTATGGCCGAATGGGTAACGGGCACCATCACACAGGTCCGGCATTGGACCGATAAACTGTTTAGCATTCAGTTGCAGGTGCCCATTAAGCCGTTTCAGGCAGGGCAGTTTGGCAAGTTGGGTATGGATATTGGCGGCGAACGCGTTCAGCGGGCCTATTCCTTCGTCAATCCGCCGAGCAGCGATACGCTAGAGTTCTATCTGGTCACGGTGCCGGATGGACTGCTCAGCCCGCGTCTGGCTGCGCTACACCCAGGCGACACCCTGCTGGTCAGCGATGAGGCCAACGGCTTTTTTGTGCTGGACGAAGTGCCGGACAGCAGGACGCTATGGATGCTTGCCACCGGCACCGCGCTCGGCCCCTATTTGTCCATATTGGAAGAGGGCCGTGACCTGGCCCGCTTTGAAAATCTGGTCCTGGTACACGCCGTACGCCACGCAGCCGATCTCAGTTACCTGCCGCAGATGCAGCAGTTGGCACAGCGCTACGGTGGCAAGCTGCGTATCCAGGCTGTCGTCAGCCGTGAGGCGGCGCCCGGGGCCTTACAGGGGCGTATCCCCGATCTGATCGTCAGCGGGGCGCTGGAGGCAGCCGTTGGCTTGCCGATCAGCGCAGAAGAGAGTCACGTCATGCTGTGTGGAAACCCTCAGATGGTGCGAGATACACAACAGCTGCTGAAAGAGACCCGCGCAATGCGTAAGCACCTACGCCGTAAACCGGGCCAGATCACCAGCGAACACTACTGGTAATACGTCTGACGCCGGGTCTTCCCGGCGTCGTCCCTCCGGCCTACTCTCCGATACAGCGCCAGTTCAGCGCCCGCGGCGGCGGTCCATAGCGGTTATCGCCCGCAGTACCAACGAAGACACCGCAGTCCAGCAGCAGCATGACGTAGATCAGCAGCGGCAGAAATCGCCCCAGTGCCCATGTCCACAGTGCACCCAGGATTTCCCAGTTCCCAGCGGCCAGTATCCACGCCACCACTGCCAGCAGCGCCCACCATCCCGACTTATTACGGTCATGCAGGCGTTTGACCCATACCGCGGCCGTGGGCCACAGCGAGAGAACCAATAGAAACGCCGCGGCCTGTAGCGGGATCAGCGCTGCACCTGCCAGGGAGAACAGTGCCAACAGCAGCAACGCCCAGACGCCCATCCAAATCCAGAACGCCTGACGCCCCAGGCGGCCGCGTAAAGAGAAACACCACTGTTGTAGGCCCATCACTCATCCTTTTGTCGTTCGGTTCAGTCAACAGAGCGGCGCAGTGTACCCGATCCCATCGCCGTATCGCGGAATTTTTACGCGCCTTTTTGACAACCGGCGTCAGAAAACGCTTTAATCATCTATCGGATCGCTACCTCGCTGTATACCGGATCAGAATCATGTCACGGATCACGCTATTATTCCTGTTCGTACTGGCCTGTCAGACGGCAGTCTACGCCGCATCGCCGAAGGCTACCGGAGAAGCGCCTCAGCCCGCGCCATACCTGCGCCCCGGCGCACCGACGTTCGATCTCACCTTGGTCAACTTCCGCGCTCACTATAATCAGGCGTTTCCATCGTTACCGCTGGAAGAGTACCGTGCCATCAGTGTCAGAGATGAAAACCTGCCGCTGACCCGGGCTGCGACGCGCATCAATGCCGCCGTTTACTCCTCCGTCGTTCTGGAGAAAGGCACCGGAAAAATCAAGAGCCTGCAGATAACCTATCTCCCCAGCGGGGACGGAGAGCGGGGAAAAGAAAAACGGGGCGCCCGCAACGGCGCTGAAACGCCCGATCGCCAGCTGGCTATCCGCTACATGGCTGCTCTGATGCAAAGCTTCTCCCCGACCATCTCCCCGCAGCAGAGCCTGGAAAAAGTCGCGGAGCTCCTGAGCCGCGGCCGCAGCCAGCCCTATTACAGCCAGCAGGATGGCTCTTTACGTTATGTGGTATCTGATAGCGGTGAAAAAGGCATTACTTTCGCTGTTGAACCGATTAAGCTTTCTCTATCAGAGGATGCAGGATCATGAGGTCCCTAGCCATTTGATGATGGAAAACAAAGTGCCTGACACCCAAGATTTTTATACTGTCAGACAGAATATGCCGACAAGGCGAGTTGATTTCGATTATGTGTTTCCCAATTGGAGGAAAGAAAATGCGTCAACCATTAGTTATGGGTAACTGGAAACTGAACGGTAGCCGCCACATGGTTCATGAACTGGTTGCCGCCCTGCGCGGTGAACTGAGCGACGTTGCAAACTGCGATGTCGCCATCGCTCCGCCGGCAGTTTATCTGGATATGGCCGCCCATGAACTGGCCGGTAGCCGTATTGCCCTCGGTGCCCAGGACGTCAGTATCAATGCCTCCGGCGCATTCACCGGAGAAATCTCCGCAGCGATGCTGAAAGACATCGGTGCAAAATACATCATCATTGGTCACTCCGAGCGCCGTACCTACCACAAAGAAGGCGACGCGTTCATCGCAGAAAAATTTGCCGCACTGAAAGAAGCCGGTCTGATCCCGGTGCTGTGCATCGGTGAGACTGAAGCCGAAAACGAAGCAGGTAAAACGGAAGAAGTCTGCGCCCGCCAGCTGGATGCCGTACTGAAAACCATGGGTGCTCAGGTGTTTAAAGGCGCCGTTATCGCCTATGAACCGGTATGGGCCATCGGCACCGGAAAATCTGCCACTCCGGAACAGGCTCAGGCTGTACACAAATTTATCCGCGATCACGTTGCCCAGCACGACGCTGAAGCCGCGCAGGAAGTCATTATCCAGTACGGCGGTTCTGTCAACGCAGCCAATGCGGCCGATCTGTTCAAGCAGCCGGATATCGACGGTGCACTGGTCGGCGGGGCCTCACTGAAGGCCGATGCGTTCGCCACCATCGTACGCGCCGCTGCCGCATATAAAGCTTAAGCGCCGCTCAGCCAGCGCCGAATGCAACGGCTCCCGATGGGAGCCGTTTTTTATTTGGCATCGCCCACGCCCAGCGCATAAAAAATTGACCCTGCTCCATTCAGACAGCGAATTCCGGCATGAGAAACACGCCCCTGAGTGGAGGTGGTGTCGATGAAAAAGTCACGATTCACTGAAGAGACAGATTGTCTTTGCCCTGAAGCAGACTGAGCTGGATACGCCCGTGCTGGATGTCTGCCGCAAGCTGGGTATCTCCGACGCCACTTTTACACCTGACGAAAGAGATACGGCGGAATATCCCCCTCTGAACTCAAACCTATGCGGCAACGGGCAGAGGAAAATCTACGGCTGAAGAGGGAGGCTGGCTATTGATCTTAGCCCCGACAAGGCGATGCTGCAGGGGGTATTGGCAAAAAAGGGCTGACACTGGCACCTCTGTGCGAATGGATCAGGGATTGACAGCGCCGATAGGGTTTCCAGCGCAAGACAGGTCTGTTTTGCACTGCGGGTCAGCCGTAGTTCGTTCAGGTATCGCTCCGTTGCTGCCGATGGCAGCGCACTGTGCCTGCGTATCCGGGAGATCACCGAAACGCGAATTCACTACGGATATCGCCGGGTACACCTGATGCTCCGACGTGAGGGATGGCATGATAATCACACACGGATCTACCGCCTCTACCGTGAGCAGGGGCTGTCGCGGCGCCTCAACGGCCACGCCGCCATAAATCAGCCCAGCGGCGGCAGCCGCAGCCTCAGGGCCTACCTCCAAACCAGATTTGGGGCATGGATTTTGTCTCTGATACGTGGTTTGACGGGCGAGAGCTGCGCCCGTTGACGGCTTCGACCGCTACACCCGCGAATGGCTGAGGATAGGCGTGAGACAGCATCTGCGTTCGACAGACGTGGCCGGGATGCTGGATAGCATAGCGCACAGGCGTCCTTTACCGCAGGTGCTGAAAGCCGATAATGGCTCTGAATTTGCAGGGAACATATTGGATAGGTGGGTGTATGAAAGCGGGATCGGCGTCTCCCGCCCGGGAACACCGGCAGACAACGCGACGGTGGGATCCTTCAACGGCAGGTTAAGGCAGGCGGGTCTGAATGAAAACGGGTTCATCTCTCTGGTGGATGAACGGTGCAAAATCGAGGCCTGGCGCATACACGATAACCAGCGTCGTCCCCATTGTGAACCGGGCTGGATACCCTCAGCGTTTGCTGAAAAATCGGCTGGTTGCCAGAATATGCAGCCAGAATGAGGCCGGTTATTCCTGATTATGAGTAGACCACATACGGGGAGCGGGTCATGTTGATGAAATGGTCGTCTCTCTGAGGCACAATATGTAGGGGGCGACTATTTCATTAATAAAGTTATCGTACTGTTGAGGTGAATGGATAAACGGTGGTCATATATAAAAAATAATATGTAAGCTCTCTATTTAACATTATCTCTCACTCTATCCATTCTTGGGCTCTCCGTCTGACTCAACGCACCGTTTGTCACCTGTTTTTATATTACCTAATCTATTATTCTCGGGAGGATAGGGCGGCATATTTATACGTTATGCCATAAATATTAACTGAGTTTGATTTTATAGGTGTAGGGTTATGGATAATCCTATTGGTATAGCGATTTCGCAGCAGCAGCAGAATAAAAATATTCTCTGCCTAGCGACGGCGCAAGCGCTGGCCGGGGCGAATTCGGTGGTGTTTTATGCCACAGGGGCGATTGTCGGCCATCGGTTGGCACCCTATGACACGCTGTCGACGCTGCCGATCACGCTGTTTGTGACTGGTATGGCGGCCTGTATCTTACCCTTTGGCTATTTGGCTAAGCGACGTGGACGAAAAGCGGCGTTTATGGCAGGCACGGCCTTGGGAATGCTGGCTGGTCTGACGGCAGCGTTGGCCGTATTCATCGCCGCTTTTGAATTGTTTTGCTTGGCAGCGCTGATGGGGGGAGCCTATGCCGCGGTGAGCCTTTCATTTCGTTTTGCCGCTGCCGATGGCGTTGGGCCAGAGCGACGCGCGTTGGCGCTGTCGCTGGTTATGGCGGGTGGCGTAGCGGCAGGGGTTATCGGGCCTAGTCTGATCGGCGGATCCCTCGCGTTGTGGCCATCGTATCCGCTGGTCACTGCCTTTATCGCTCAGGCGCTGGCTGCCGTTGCTGCAGCACAGGTATTGCGTCGCGTGGTGATCCCTCCCGTCAGCGCGCAGACACCATCGATGTATCGATCTGTGCGCAGTATTGCCCGCCAGCCCGGACTCATGCGCACGATATTTTGGGCTGCGGTCTCCTATACGGTAATGAATTTTTTGATGACGGCTGCGCCGCTCTCTATGCATATGCACGGGCTTTCTCTGAACGCATCAACGCTCGGTATTCAGTGGCATGTGATCGCAATGTATGCCCCCGGATTTATTACCGGCAGGCTGATTAACCGCTTTGGCGCGGAGCTTATTGGTACGGCAGGGCTGGCGATCACGCTGTTGGCTATCCTGACGGGATTTTTAGGTCAGGAGGTCATGCACTATTGGCTGTTGCTGATCCTGTTAGGGATAGGCTGGAACCTAGGGTTTACCGGTGCCTCGGCCAACCTGCTCAACTATCATCGCCCGGAGGAGCGGATGCGGGTGCAGTCGCTGAATGACTTTATTATTTTTAGCCTGATGATCGTCGGCTCTTTCTTGTCCGGCGTGCTGCTGAACAGCGCTGGTTGGCATGCCGTATTATTGGGATCGCTGCTCCTGGTAAGCCTCGCGCTATGGGTGATGCTGGCTGGGATGCTGCATCACCACCGCACAGGCTGAGCAGACAGTGGTATATTGTCGCTGCAGCGAAACCGAGCCGTAGAAAGCCCATCGGACGAATGCGGCCGTATCTGCGATTGCTCGGCGTGTTTACCATGAGGCGCGGCAGTTTTTGCGCAGGGGCCCCGGCCATCGTTGCCCTGCAGACATTACTCATCAAAATCGGTGTAGAAGGTGTCGTTGTAGGAACACATGCTACAGTCGGCCAGGTTGCCGACGTTATGATTCTGTACTGCTGGGGTATGTGCGCAGCCGCTTAATATCAGTGTTGCAAGCAATAAGACAATATATCTCATGATGGACTCCTATTAACCCATTAGGTATTTCTAGCGTAAAATGCCCTGCTCATCGTGAGCATTTAAATTCCCTATATTATTTGTTGTCGATTATAGCGTGTGTTTTTTGTGCTGTCTCCCCTCTGTTTTAACGTAATGTGCGGCGCAAAATGTTAAAGCGATATGCAAAGAGGGTGCAATAAAAATAAAAAGGCGTTCTGTATTTCAGTACTTCATAATTTATTCACAAAGACTATTATTATAATGGAAAATGGAGAAACAATGGAGAAAGAGTAAGTGGGTTTTACTTTCATTTGTTTTTATTATTTGTCGTTGGTAGGCGTTCTGTTTTCCTGTTAGTAAAGTGAAGGTAGTTGGTTGCATCCTATTTGGGGAATGCTCTGATAATACGCTGAGCAAAGCAGGCTCATCATGGCATCATGGGTCGCACTCCGGTCTGGGTAGCATCCTCTGTCGATTGCATCGACGTACCGTCGAGAGCGTTGCTGGGTGCGTCTCGGCACGGACGAAAACAATCTCCGGACTCTGTGGTATCTCACAAAAGCGCTGTGAATCAATTCTGTCTATTCTTATCTGGCAGTATGCTGCAGTGTAGAGTAGTAGGGCGCTATAGCTCCGGGCGAGTGACCAGCAGGTACTGGTGAATGTGACTCGGGGATCGGTGCTGAAGATGACGCACTTTGAGAGTGAGCCAGGAGGGGGTTACGATGTACAAAAATATTTTGGTACCTGTCGATATTGAAGAGGATGTACTGACACAGAATGCGTTGGAGCATATGATTTATATGGCAAAGCTAACGGATGCCGCAGTGCATTTTCTGTATGTGCTGCCGGATGCCCAAGCGTTTGTCACCGCCTACTCATTTGGTATTAAAGAGTTTGAAAACAAGGCAGTTGCTAATGCGGAGGAGAAGCTGCTGACGTTGATCGAGAGTATCGACCTGCCGCGCGAGTGCATGTCATATACTATTCGCTTTGGTACGCCGCGTGATGAGGCGTTGCAGCAGGCAGAGGAGATGGGTGCCGATCTGATTGTGGTTGGCTCGCATCGTCCCAGTGTGAAGACCTATCTACTTGGCTCTAATGCAGCGGCGATTGTGCGCCATGCCAAGACCAATGTGCTGGTGATCCGCTGAGCAGCGGCGCGTCACGTATGTGCTTAAGGCACTGTGTCACCGTGCGTGATACGGTGCCTGGACGAGTGCGACCGCGCGCGAGGGAAAGCGGAGTACAGAATGACGCTGACGGTGCGGGTGAAATAGCATGATCAGCTAAAAAAATAATTATTGAGAGTAAATCTCTTCATCAGTTAGTTATTTTCCCGCCCATATGATTGATATATATGATTTTTTGAAAAGAGCATGCTGATGCATGGCGTTGCATTAGACCTGCGTCTGAACGATAATAAACACAGAGACACATAATATAATTTCAGGATATTGCTTTTTTTATATGGGTTATTTGAAATAATATTCTATCGTGTCATTTTTACATGGGGATCGTGCGCATCGGCCGTAGTACGGTATCGCGATGAGCATCACTAGATAACGGGCGTTGGCCGTTGTTCCTACGTAATAAAGGATTGTTGTCGGTATTTCGCTGACGATAATGTAGTAAAAACATTGTAGCACTAGACTGGCAAAGCAATGATTGCGCGGAGGCATCTCCGCGTTTTTTTTAGTTTTATATAAATCTTCGTTATTAAAAAATATGTTTTTTAGTAAAAAAAGTTCATTTTTTGATAGGAATGCTACGATTTATATAATTGCGTAAAGATAATGATACATTGATATTGTGCGAGCTGTATTGAAATCATGGTATGATTAGGTATTTTATTCTGACATTGGATGTCAGATTTAGACCTCTGTTTATGCCTTATTCAAGTGTTAGGACGTTAGAGTGTGATTTTGATAAGGCATTTTTACATTTATGTAGGATGTTCTGCTATGAAACTTTGCTGTGATGAATGTTGTGCGATAGTTTTAACAGAGAAAGATACGGATGTTAGATTTTGCGAAGGGGATATTGTTAAATTTACTGAAAATAATCTGATGCTAGTCTCCGTTGAAAATGATTCAATCGATTTTTCTACGCTGGACTCCTCCCTGATTCTCTATGTTTCCTGTGATCTAATAAAAGACTATCTGCATTTTTTAAAGAAAGATCTCACCCACTATACGCCGGTATCGCGTGGATTTCCGCCTTATATGATAGAGCCTTGTCGTACGCCCTATGTGTTCCGTGAGGCTGCCAGCCACTCGGTGATGCGGGAGACCAATGAGATAGAGTTTGAGCGTAAGCGCTCACTGACATTTGCCGCCTTATCCATTTTCCTTAATAATAGAAGCTTTATACCATTTTTAATGAGAATGGTTCGCAGTAATATAAGTTCGAATGTATATAATATGATTCAGAATGATATTCATAAGCCATGGAGCCTGACGGCGGTCGCCAGTTGCCTGTGTCTGAGCCCAAGCTCTTTAAAGAAAAAATTAAAAAATGAACAGACCAGCTACAGCAAAATCGTGACTGATTGCCGTATGCGCTATGCAGTGGAACAGTTGTTGATTTTTAATAAGAACATTTCTCAGGTATCGACGCTATGCGGTTATAGCAGTACCTCTTACTTTATTTCTGTATTCAAAGAGTATTATGGTGTGACTCCGTTGAACTATGTACACCGTTACCGCGATGGCGGCATACTGCCATAATTTTCCTGCCGTGCTATCCCTTTAGCATGATGCTGCCGACAAGGATGTCGTCCCTTTGCCTGTACCCTTCCTTTCCTTCATCCTTTCCTCGCTTCCATGAGGCGTTGTGATCGTGGCATGTTGGCCTCTGTGTATTCGATTTTTATTGCTAAAGTATTTTCGGGGGCTAAAAAGCCTGGACGCGATCGGGTATGGTAACCCTGCCTGTCCAGATGGTGAGCGTTCAAACGGGCTTGGCGTGTCGTCCGGTTTCTAGGGTATGTTTGGGAGAGAATGGGGTGATTGAGGTCGTTCTGGTCGATGAGCATGACGCCGTGCAGGGGCATATGGAGAAGCTGGCGGCGCACCGCCAGGGATGTTTGCACCGCGCGCTGTCTGTCTATATTTTTAATGCGCGCGGCGAGCTGCTGCTTCAGCGTCGCGCCGCTGATAAGTACCATGCCGGTGGGCAGTGGAGCAATACCTGCTGTAGTCATCCGCTGCCGGGCGAGGCTGTCGAGCGGGCAGCAGCGCGCCGACTGCAGGAGGAGATGGGGATGCTGTGCGATCTGACTCCAGGGCTGACGCTGTGCTATCGGTTGGATGTTGGAGGGGGATTGACGGAGCATGAATTTACCCACGTTTTTATCGGCCAGAGCGATCGGATGCCCCAGCTGAACCTGGCTGAGGCGGATGCCTTTGTATTCCGTGAGCCGACGGCGATCTTACTGCATATGGCTCAGCAACCAGATTACTATACGCCGTGGTTCCGAGCGTGCCTGACGCCGGTTTTGCAGCATATGGCGTATCCGTGCTGAACCTTGGCGGGGGGAACCAGTTCTGGTGTCTTTGTTCGCACTTTAAAAACTCACGCCGAGGCGAATAACATCATCCCCGGCTGCTCATGAAGATGTGGCGCTTATCTACGAACTCGATGAGCAATGAAGCTTTGTGGGCAGTAAAGCCCGGCAGCACTGGCTCTGGTACGCGTACAACACCAAAACAGGCGGTGTACTGGCCTACACTTTTGGTCCCAAAACCGATGAAAGCTGCCGGGAGCTACTGGTACTGATCACGCCATTCAACATTGGTATGATCACCAGCGACAACCGGAGCAGCGATGGCCGGGAGGTGCCGAAGGATAAACATCTGACCGGCAAAATACTCACCCAACGCATTGTGCGTAATAACCTGACGCTTCGCACCCACATTAAGCGGCTTGCCCGTAAAACAATCTGCTTCTCACGCTCGGTGAGATCCACGAAAAAGTCATCGGAGCTTTTATCGAAAAACACATGTTCTACTGATTGGATGCATCATCAAAAAATTTATAGCTATATCGTTTGACCATATTATTTTTAGGCTACTCGTGGCGACGTACTTTTCAGTATTTACTCTCGTCTGAGGCGCGCGTGAGGAGGGACATCCTATGACATATTTTTCCACGGCGCTTGATGGTAGGCTTGACGCAAGGTGGCATGCTGCATCGGGTGCACTGTCTTAATGATGAAATACTGGGCTGGAGGTTACGTGGAGCAGAAAATCGGGTTTATTGGCTGCGGTAACATGGGCAAGGCCATACTGGGGGGGCTGTTGGCCAGTCAGTTTGCGCGGCCGCAGGATATTCTGGTGTATAACCGTACCGCTGACAGCGTCAGGGCGATTGTCGATGAATATGGCGTTGGCGCGGCCGCCGGTGCACAGGCGTTGGCCGCCGCGGTGGATATCGTGGTGCTGGGTGTTAAACCCAGTGGAATGCGGGCGTTGCTGGAGGAGATTAAAGGGAGTCTGCGGGCTGAGACTATCGTCGTCTCTATTGCAGCCGGCGTGACGATCGAGACCCTCCAGGAAGGTCTGCCGGTGCAGCAGAAGGTGATTCGGGTGATGCCCAACACGCCCTCGCTGGTCAATGCCGGAATGTCATCTGTAACCCCGAACGGGCGGGTCAGCGCCGAAGAGTGTGCCCGGATCGTCGCCTTGTTCCGCAGCTTCGGACGGGCAGAGGTCGTGCCCGAGTCGCTGATCCATGCCGTGGTTGGGGTGAGTGGATCGTCACCGGCCTATGTGTTCATGTTTATTGAAGCGATGGCCGATGCGGTGGTTCGCGCCGGGATGCCCCGGGCTCAGGCCTATCAGTTTGCGGCCCAGGCGGTGATGGGAGCTGCAAAAATGGTGCTGGAAACCGGTACGCATCCGGCGGAGCTGAAGGATATGGTATGTTCGCCGGGCGGTACGACCATTGAGGCGGTGGCCGCGCTGGAGGAGAACGGCATGCGTGCGTCGGTGATCGAGGCTATCACCCGCTGTATCGCGAAGTCGGAGGCGATGAGCCGCCGCTGAGTAGGGCGGTATCTCTGGCGCTGCCGCGGCGGCGCCGGTTCCTTGCGCGGCAGCGCCGTCTATTCCATTTTCCCCCGTATATACGCTGCTGATTTGTTTTGTTGTGTGATCTGGCTCAAGTTTTCGTCCCTGTGGCCGATAAATCGAACGCTGACTTAAACAGTAAACCTGGCCAAGGGATGATCCCATCATGGCGCAGTATTATTTACAGGGAATAATTAATGAATCAACGAATTACAGTTCGTGGCGGACTGCTTGTCATCATCTTTGCCTATACCTTATTGCTATTCTTTATCAGCAGCATGGGCATTTATTTCTTAGGCCAGAGTAATCATTCGCTGGCGGTAGTAAACCAGATACAGGCAAGTGAGCTGGGGCCGCTTTCTACCGGGTTCAGTGCGACGCTGCGCGCCCGCTCTGCAGCAGCCATTGCAGCCCGTCAGCTGACGCTGGAACATATCGCTGATGCTGATAAAAGTCGCCGTACAGTGGAGACGTTACTGGCTGAGTCCAATGAAATCATGGCACAGTTCTCCGCGCTGAAAAAAGTTACTGTGGAAGGACAGCGTTTGAGTATCCGCCTGGAACAGAGCTATAACGCCTATATTCAGGATGGCCTGCAGCCGATGGTACAGGCATTGGCTGCGCGGAATCTGGATACCTACTATTCCCTGCTGGAGAATCAGGTTAACAACCATTCAACGGAGTACGACCGCGATCTGCGCGGATTTCGGAAGTTTGCTGATACGCTGGGGCACCAGGCGCTGGAAAAGGCGCAGCGGGACTACCAGCGAGCCATGATCCTGATCATCTCTGCCTGCGTACTGTTGCTGGCGGTCGGGGGCTTCTGCTGGTACGCCCTGCGCGGCATCATTCTGCGGCCGTTGGCTCAGCTGGATGAGCAGGTGGAGCATATCGCCGCCGGGGACTTGACCTGTCAGCTGGCGCTGAGCGGTCGCTCGGAGATAGCCCACCTGGGTCGACAGCTGGCACAGATGCAGCAGGCGTTGGCCGGGACGGTACGCCGGGTACGTGACGCCAGCGAACAGGTTGATGTCGGTGCCCGTGAGTTGCGCGCCGGTAACCGCGATCTGTCGCAGCGTACCGAAGAGCTGGCAGCGTCGTTGGAGGAGACAGCGGCCAGCATGGAGCAGTTGACGGCGACGGTGCGTCAGAACGCGGCCAATGCGGAGCAGGCTAATTTGCTGGCGAGCGGCGTTTCCGACAGCGCGAATCAGGGCGCGGGTATCGTTAATGAGGCGATCGTCGGCATGCGCAGCATTTCTCATAGTTCACAGAAGATCGCCGATATTATCAGCGTAATCGACGGGATTGCCTTCCAAACCAATATTCTGGCGCTCAATGCGGCGGTAGAAGCGGCGCGTGCCGGTGAGCAGGGGCGTGGTTTTGCCGTGGTGGCCGGTGAGGTTCGCAACCTGGCACAGCGCAGCGCCCAGTCAGCGAAAGAGATTAAGCTGCTGATCGAAGATTCGGTGCGTCAGGTGAGCGACGGCGAGCGACGCGTCAGCGCGGCGGCGGAAACCATGGCAAAAATTTCCAGCGAGGTGGTACGCGTGACGGCGCTGATGGCGGAGATCTCCGGTGCCTCTCAGGAGCAAACCCGCGGTATCGAGCAGGTAAACCAGGCTGTCGCTCAGATGGATCAGGTGGCACAGCAAAACGCGGCGCTGGTAGAAGAATCCACCGCGGCCACGGCGTCGCTGGAGGCACAAAGCGAGCAGCTGATACAGAGCATGGAGATCTTTAAGCTCGCCTGATCTGCGGGGGCGGTGAGGCGCCAGGGGCCCGCCATCACCGCCTACGATCGCCGCCTCGGTGCGCGCCGCAAGGTTGCTTGCCAGCCCTGTGAGGCGTGCGCCGGGGTTACACGGGTAGTGCGTGAGCCTTGGCCCACGGCGGCCCGTATTTCCTGCCTTGATGATGGGTTTCTGGCGCTGCGCCGTTACGGGACCCCTCCGAGTATGTGTATAATCCGAGCGCTATCGTTATCCGCCGGAGCCCGCCATGACCTACCGTATTGCCTTTATCGATGACCACTATATCGTGCGATCCGGCTTCGTACAGCTGTTGTCGCTGGAGAAGGATATGGCGGTGGTCGGTGAGTTCAGCTCGGCAGCAGAGGCGCGGGCCGGCCTGCCGGGGCTGGATGTGCAGGTCTGTATCTGTGATATCTCGATGCCTGATGAAAGCGGGTTGGATCTGCTGGCCGATCTGCCCTCCGGGCTGGCGGTGATCATGCTGTCGATGCACGACAGCGCGGCGCTGGTAGAGCTGGCGCTGGATCGCGGTGCGCGCGGTTTTCTGTCTAAGCGCTGCCGTCCTGAGGATCTGGCCAGCGCGGTACGCACTGTCGCACAGGGTGGTGTTTATCTGATGCCGGAGATTGCCCAGCAGCTGGCGCGTACCCGCATCGATCCCCTGACCCGCCGCGAGCGTGAGGTGGCGATGATGCTGGCCCAGGGGCTAGAGGTGCGGGAGGTGGCTGAACGTCTCGGTCTGTCGCCGAAAACCGTACACGTCCATCGTGCCAATCTGTTCATCAAGTTGGGGGTAAACAACAACGTTGAGCTGGCGCACCGCCTGTTGGGGCAGTGATGCAGCGTCTGATCTCCAGCATTGCCATCTTCTTTTGCTATACCATCGCCGGATTTTGCCTGTGGGCTATTGGTGCGGCACTGGTGACGGCGCCCGTCGATGCACTGCTGCTGTTTCCCTTCGGTCTACGGATGGGCATTCTGCTGCAGACGCCGCACCGCTACTGGCCCGGCATTCTGGTCGGCGACGTGGCTGTGCAGCTGTTTTTGAGCCATCAGCTGGGCGGCGGCAGCTGGCTGTGGGGAACTCTGGGGGGACTGCTACTGTGCATGGCCCTCGCCTGGGCGTCGGGAGAGTGGCTGCGGCGTCAGCAGCAGCAAGGGGCTGAATGGCGCTGGCCGCTGCAGCAGGGGGCGCTGGTGGCGCTGGCAGCGCTGCTCCAGGCGCTCTCCTGGTCGCTGGCGACCGGTACTATGCCGGGGCCACCGCTGCTGCTGGGGCTGTGCGGCGGATTGACGGTAGCACCGACCTGCCTGCTGATTTGGCACTATTTGGCGCAGCAGAGGTGGCTGCCGCTGACGCCGGGGATCCTGCATTGCCCGGTCAACCTGCGCCTGCGTCATATCGGTGGCTATCTGCTGCTGTTCGCGCTGAGCCTATGGCTGCAGCACCTGGCGCAGCACGCCGATTTGCGCCGCTTTGTCCTTTTCTGCCTGGCGATCCCCATCGTCTTCATGTCGTATCGCTATGGCTGGCAGGGGGCGCTGTTGGCCACGCTGCTGAACGGCGTGGTGTTGATCGCGACGGAGCCGCAGGGCGATGCCCCGCACCGCGATCTGCTGCTGTCGCTGTTGGCACAGAGCCTGACCGGGATGCTGCTGGGTGCCGGGATCGAGCGGCAGCGCGATCTGAACCGCCAGCTGAAGCAGCGTCTGGCGGAGAACCGCTCACTGGCCCGTTCGCTGGTCATGGCGCAGGAGGTGACCCGGCGGGAGATCGCCCGTGAGCTGCACGACGAGGTCGGGCAGACCATTACGGTGATCCGCACCCAGGCGGGCATTATTCGGCGGCTGAGCGATGAGCCGCGCCTGCTGGCCAGCGCCGAGGCCATCGAAAACCACGCTCTGCGGGTATATGACGGCGTACACGATCTGCTGGCGCAGCTATGGCCGGCATCGCTGAGCAATCTGCCGCTGTCGGCAGCGCTCTCGGCGCTGCTGCGCGATCTGGTACCGCCGGAGCAGGGTACCACGGCGCGACTAAGCTGGCATATCGACGACGCCGCGTTGGACGACACCCTGAAAATTACGTTGTACCGCCTGTGTCAGGAGGGGGTGACAAATGCCTGTCGCCACGCGCGGGCCAGCCATATAGAGGTACAGGGCTGGCAGGATACCGGAGGTCTGCTGCACGTGAATATCTGTGATGACGGCTGCGGGGTGGATACGCTCAGCCTGATGCCGGGGTATGGTCTGCGCGGCCTGCGAGAGCGGATCTGCGCCATGGGTGGGGAGCTGCACCTGGAGAGCCATCAGGGGACCCGACTGGTTGTGATCCTGCCCGCAGTTTTATCCGGTGAGGCGGGAAACTAGGAGATTTTCTTAGTGCCAGCGGGAGATTTGTATTAGTTATCCCGTGCGTGCGCGACGCACCATAGCGTCTACAACGATGAGTTTTCACGCACGAGGTATTTCCCCATGTGGTCTTTTCTGAAAAGCCGCACCGACGCACCCGAGATTCAGGATAGTGCCAAGGTTGATGCTGCCTATAAATATTGGCGCATCCAGCTGATGTGGGTCATGTATGTTGGCTACGCCGCTTTTTACTTTACCCGCAAAAGCTTCAACTTCATCATGCCGGAAATGATAAGTGATCTGGGGCTGAGCATGTCCGATATCGGCATCATGGGCACGCTGTTCTATATCACCTATGGCTGTTCCAAGTTTATCTCCGGGATGATCAGCGATCGTTCCAACCCACGCTATTTTATGGGGTTGGGGCTGATCATGACCGGTATTATCAATATCGTCTTCGGGATGAGTTCGTCGCTGCTGGTGCTGGGGGCGCTGTGGATGGTGAACGCCTTCTTCCAGGGCTGGGGCTGGCCGCCGTGCTCGAAGATCCTGACCAGCTGGTATTCACGCGCCGAACGCGGCAGCTGGTGGGCCATCTGGAATACTTCCCATAATGTCGGCGGCGCGCTGATCCCGCTGCTGGTCGGTTTTATCTCCCTGCACTTCAGCTGGCGCTATGGGATGATCATCCCCGGGATTATCGGGATTGTACTGGGGCTGCTGATGTGCTGGCGCCTGCGCGACAAGCCGGTCACGATGGGGTTGCCGAGCGTCGGAAAATGGCGTAATGACGCCCTTGAGCTGGTGCAGGAGTCCGAAGGCAAGGGGCTATCCAATAAAGAGATCATCAAGCGCTATGTGCTGACGAATAAGTACATCTGGCTGCTGGCAGTCTCTTATGTTCTGGTATATATCGTGCGTACCGCGATCAATGACTGGGGAAACCTGTACCTGACCCAGACCAAGGGCTACTCGCTGATGACTGCCAACTCGGCGCTGTCGCTATTTGAGGTGGGGGGCTTTATCGGGTCTCTGGTCGCCGGCTGGGGCTCAGACAGGTTGTTCCGCGGCAACCGTGGTCCCATGAACCTGATCTTCGCTATCGGGATCTTCCTCTCTGTGGCCGCGCTGTGGCTGATGCCGGGCGGCAGCTATGCGCTGCAGGCCGCCTGTTTCTTCTCTATCGGTTTCTTCATCTTTGGCCCGCAGATGCTGATCGGGATGGCCGCTGCCGAGTGTTCCCATAAGGATGCGGCTGGCGCGGCGACCGGTTTTGTCGGCCTGTTCGCCTATCTGGGAGCAGCGCTTTCCGGCTATCCGATCGCCCGGGTGATGGAAGTGTGGCACTGGAACGGCTTTTTCGTCGTGATTTCCGTAGCGGCCTGTCTGTCCGCGCTGTTTCTGCTGCCGTTCCTGCGTGCACAGAAAGACCGGGAGCAAAACGCCACCGGCGGTGCAGGTTAACGCTTGAGTTCGCTGTGTGTGGTTCGATAAAAAAAGCATGGCTTCGGCCATGCTTTTTGCTATCTGAAGGCGGTGAACTGTGGCTAAAATGCAGACAACGGGATGGAATTAGCGTCGGATGGCCGGTTTTCTCAACAAATGGCGGACGTAATGAGAAAATGGGGTTGACGGCGGGTGAGGCTAGCAGTAACATGCGCTCCGCATTCGGCGAGTAGCGCAGCCTGGTAGCGCAACACGTTCGGGACGTGTGGGTCGGAGGTTCGAATCCTCTCTCGCCGACCAAATTCCTGAAAAACCCAGCCTTTACGGCTGGGTTTTTTGCGTTATGACGGCTTTACAGCCACACGTAAAAAAGCCGCTTCCCTGTGGACGTTAAGGTGTTGACGACGGGTAGTGCTAGCAGTAACATGCGCCCCGCATTCGGCGAGTAGCGCAGCCTGGTAGCGCAACACGTTCGGGACGTGTGGGTCGGAGGTTCGAATCCTCTCTCGCCGACCAGCTTTCCTGAAAAGCCCAGCCTTTATGGCTGGGCTTTTTGCATTTTGGCCAAGGTGGCGTGCGTCGCCCTAGCTCTCTTGGCGGCGAATAAAGTTGACGCGGCGCGGTGCGGCGATGCGCTGGTAGTCGGCGCAGTTTAGGATCAGTGAGCGCTCCAGTGTACCGGCGTTAAAGGCCAGCTCCTCAAAGCGGGTAAACAGCAGCGGATCGGCGACCAACAGCAGGTCGGGATGCAAGCTGAAAGGGGGGATTGCGCCAAAAAGGCAATCAGTCAGTATGCTGACCTCTGCCGGACTTGCCAACGATGCGCGGGTACCACCGATGCCCTGCGCCAGCGCGTTGAGATCGGCCTGTTGATCGGCGGGCAGCACCGCCAGCACATGCTGTTTTACCCCATTCCCTTTGACGTGGCAGACCAGCGCCTTGGCGCCCTGGCCGAGTTGGGTACCGCGAATTTTGGCCACCTCTTCTGACTTCCCCGCGCTGGGGTGCTCAACGACGCGATAGCGCGCGCCCTGCTCGTCCAGTAGTCGCTGCAGTTGTTCAAATGTTGCCTGTGACACTGTATTTCTCCCGGTGATGATGACGTCTGCGATCATAGCGCTAAGGCGTGTCTGTGCATGAGGCCGTTTCCGCAAAATGGCTGCTTCGGTTCCTGTGGCCCCGGTTTCAAGTAGCGTTTTCCCCTGTTTTAATGGCATTTCCCCGGGTTATCTGTACATATATTAACCATTTGAGATGAATTTTTTCTCCAGCGGCGATAGGGCGATCGACTGGTAAAATTTTGTTACATAGTGGAATGCACGGCACAATTTTACCGTGGGCAGATTTCGACCTATTTGTGAGGTTTATTTATCCTTTTTTATACAAAAATATTGCCTATTTATTAGGCGATAAATTGCATTTCGTCATATTGACGTTAACCGGAACACTTGAGAGATTGGGGCGTATAAGGTGAAAACAGCGCTTCAGGATTGTGCATCTATTCGCTGATGGACTGCCCGATGAGTCGTTCCTCGCCGGGATATTGTCTACTCACCTTGGCCGTACAGGCCGTTGCCGGACGGATCGTACAGAAAAAAACAGATATCTGCCGGGTCACACAACATCACAGTATGGAGTTCAATGTTATGTCTTCCAATAATCACGCATCTACGGGTCGTGGCGCAGGCGCCGTCGCGCTGAAATGGGGTATCGGCCTGGTTGCGTTGGCAGTTGCCGGCAGTCTGCAGGCGAAAACCCTGGTGTACTGTTCTGAGGGATCACCGGAGGGGTTTAACCCGCAGCTGTTTACCTCCGGTACCACCTATGACGCCAGCTCGGTACCCATCTATAACCGTCTGATCGAGTTTAAGAACGGGAGCACGGAGCTCGTGCCCGGGCTGGCGGAGAGCTGGGAGGTGAGTCCCGATGGCAAGACCTATACCTTCCACCTGCGCAAGGGGGTGAAGTGGCAGGGCAGTAAGCTGTTTACGCCGACCCGTGACTTCAACGCCAATGACGTGGTGTTCTCCTTCGAACGCCAGCGCGATCCGAGCCACCCGTACCACAAGGTCTCCGGCGGCAGCTATGAGTACTTCCAGGGGATGGGGCTGCCGGAGCTGATATCCAGGGTCGAAAAGGTGGACGATAGCACGGTGCGTATCGAACTGAATCACCCGGAGTCGCCGTTCCTGGCGGATCTGGCGATGGACTTCGCGTCGATCCTGTCTGCCGAATATGCCGATGCCATGATGAAGGCAGGTACGCCGGAGAAGATCGATCTGGAGCCGCTGGGCACCGGTCCATTCCAATTGATGCAGTACCAGAAGGATTCGAAGATCCTCTATAAAGCCAATAAAGAGTATTGGGGTCCGCAGCCGAAGATCGACCGCCTGGTGTTCTCCATTACGCCGGATGCCTCGGTGCGCTATGCCAAGCTGCAGAAGAATGAGTGTCAGGTGATGCCGTATCCGAATCCGGCGGATCTGGCGCGCATGAAGCAGGATAAGAATATTACCCTGTTGGAGCAGCCAGGGCTTAACGTGGGCTACCTGTCGTTTAACGTCGATAAAAAGCCGCTGGATAACGTCAAGGTGCGCCAGGCGCTGACCATGGCGGTCAACAAACCGGCCATCATTGAGGCTGTCTATCAGAAGGCCGGGCAGTCAGCGAAAAACCTGATACCACCGACCATGTGGGGCTATAACGATGAGATTAAGGATTATCCGTACGATCCGGAGAAGGCCAAAGCGCTGCTGAAGGAGGCCGGGTTAGCGGATGGGTTCAGCATTGACCTGTGGGCGATGCCGGTACAACGTCCTTATAACCCCAACGCGCGCCGTATGGCCGAGATGATCCAGGCAGACTGGGACAAGATCGGCGTGAAAGCCAAGATTGTGACCTATGAGTGGGGAGAGTACCTCAAACGCGCCAAAGACGGCGAACATCAGGCGGTGATGATGGGCTGGACCGGCGATAACGGCGATCCGGACAACTTCTTCGCTACGCTGTTCAGCTGCGATGCGGCCAAGCAGGGCTCCAACTACTCCCGCTGGTGCTATCAGCCGTTTGAGGCGGTGATTCAGCCGGCGCGTGCCGAGGCGGACCAGGCCAAGCGCGCCGAGCTGTATCGCCAGGCCCAGGTGATTATGCATGGCCAGGCACCGGCGCTGATCATCGCCCACTCCACCGTCTATGAGCCGGTGCGTAAAGAGGTGAAGGGCTACGTGGTGGATCCGCTGGGCAAGCATCACTTCAATCAGGTCTCCCTGGAGTAATCCTGTCACCCCTTAAGGGTAAGGGGCTTCGTGAACCGTACCGCCGGCCGTGAGGTCAGGCGGTATCCGGGGTCAGGCGCAGCGCACTCTTGCGCGGCGAAGCGGGCCGACGGGTGAGTGCCGGCCAACTACAGAGAGTTCGGGCTATGCTGCAGTTTATTCTCCGGCGTTTGGGGCTGGTCACCCCAACGTTTATTGGTATTACGTTGCTGACATTCGCGTTTGTTCACATGATCCCCGGCGATCCGGTGATGATCATGGCGGGCGAGCGAGGGATCTCCGCGGAGCGTCATGCTCAAATCATGGCTGAGATGGGGCTGGATAAGCCGCTATACCAACAATACTTCATCTATATCGACGACGTGCTGCACGGCAACCTCGGTCAGTCCCTGAAAAGCCGGACCCCGGTATGGCAGGAGTTTGTGCCGCGCTTTCAGGCGACGCTGGAGCTGGGGATCTGCGCCATGCTGTTCGCGGTACTGCTGGGGATCCCTATCGGAGTTTTGGCTGCCGTCAAGCGGGGATCCGTCTTTGATCATACGGCGGTCGGCGTGGCGCTGACCGGCTACTCCATGCCGATTTTCTGGTGGGGCATGATGCTGATTATGCTGGTCTCGGTCAATCTGGATTTGACGCCGGTTTCCGGGCGTATCAGCGACACGGTATTTCTGGATGATAGCCACCCGTTGACCGGCTTTATGCTGATCGACACCCTGCTGTGGGGAGAGCCGGGGGACTTTAAGGATGCGGTAATGCACCTGATCCTGCCCTCTATTGTTCTGGGTACCATTCCGCTGGCGGTGATCGTGCGTATGACCCGTTCGGCGATGCTGGAGGTGCTGAGCGAGGACTATATCCGCACCGCCCGTGCCAAGGGGCTGAGCCGCCTGCGGGTGATCGTGGTGCATGCCCTGCGCAATGCGCTGCTGCCGGTGGTGACGGTGATCGGCCTGCAGGTCGGTACGCTGTTGGCCGGGGCTATCCTGACGGAGACTATCTTCTCTTGGCCGGGGCTGGGGCGCTGGCTGATCGATGGCCTGCAGCGCCGCGACTATCCGGTGGTGCAGGGTGGTGTTCTGCTGGTCGCCAGTATGATCATTCTGGTTAACCTGCTGGTCGACGTGCTGTACGGCATCGTTAACCCGCGTATCCGCCATAAACACTAGGAGGCCGCTGATGTCTGAACCAACAACGGCCGCGACGGCGACCACCCCATCCGGTGTCCCGGCCCCGCGGCCGATGACGCCGCTGCAGGAGTTCTGGCACTATTTTCGCCGCAATAAAGGCGCCGTCGCAGGGCTTATCTACGTAGCGATCGTGGTGGTGGTGGCGCTGGGGGCCAATATCATTGCGCCGCACCTGCCGCAGGAGCAGTTCCGCGATGCGTTGCTGCGTCCGCCGGTCTGGGAGGCCGACGGCAGCTGGCGCTTTATTCTGGGTACCGATGACGTGGGGCGCGACGTGCTGTCGCGGTTGATTTACGGCGCCCGTCTGTCGCTGCTGGTGGGCTGCCTGGTGGTTGCGCTGTCGCTGATCCTCGGGGTGGTGCTGGGGCTGCTGGCGGGCTACTTCGGCGGCGCGGTGGATGCGCTGGTCATGCGGGTGGTCGATATCATGCTGGCGCTGCCGAGTCTGCTGCTGGCGCTGGTGCTGGTGGCCATGTTCGGCCCCTCTATCGTCAATGCGTCGCTGGCGCTGACCTTTGTGGCGCTGCCACACTATGTCCGCCTTACGCGCGCCGCGATATTGGCGGAGGTGCATCGCGACTACGTGACCGCCTCCGGGGTGGCTGGCGCCGGTGCGCTGCGCCAGATGTTCGTCAATATCCTGCCCAACTGCCTGGCGCCGCTGATCGTGCAGGCGTCGCTGGGTTTTTCTAATGCGATCCTCGATATGGCCGCGCTGGGTTTCCTGGGAATGGGCGCCCAGCCGCCGACGCCGGAGTGGGGCACCATGCTGTCCGATGTGCTGCAGTTTGCCCAGAGCGCCTGGTGGGTGGTGACTTTTCCCGGACTGGCCATTCTGTTGACGGTACTGGCGTTTAATCTGATGGGCGACGGCCTGCGCGATGCGCTGGATCCGAAGTTGAAGCAGTAAGGAGAGGGACATGGCATTACTGGATGTAGATCAGCTATCGGTGCATTTTGGTAACGATAGTGCCCCTTTCCGTGCGGTTGACCGCATCAGCTACCAGGTTGAACAGGGAGAGGTGGTGGGGATTGTCGGTGAGTCCGGCTCCGGCAAATCGGTCAGCTCACTGGCCGTTATGGGGCTGATCGATTTTCCCGGGCGGGTGATGGCACAGCGGCTGAGCTTTAACGGCGCCGATCTGCAGCGTATCTCCGAGCGGGAGCGACGCCAGCTGGTGGGGGCCGAGGTGGCGATGATATTCCAAGACCCGATGACCAGCCTGAATCCCTGCTACACGGTGGGATTTCAGATTATGGAGGCGCTGAAGGTGCATCAGGGGGGCAACCGGCGTACCCGGCGCCAGCGTGCCATCGATCTGCTTACTCAGGTCGGCATTCCCGATCCCGCCTCGCGTCTGTCGGTCTATCCGCATCAGCTTTCCGGCGGTATGAGTCAGCGGATGATGATCGCCATGGCGATCGCCTGCCGTCCCAAGCTGCTGATTGCCGATGAGCCGACCACTGCGCTGGATGTGACCATTCAGGCGCAGATCATCGAACTGCTGCTGGCGCTGCAGCAGCGGGAAAATATGGCGCTGGTGCTGATCACCCATGACCTGGCGCTGGTGGCGGAGGCGGCACATAAGATCATCGTGATGTACGCCGGGCAGGTGGTGGAGTCCGGGCTGGCCGGCGAGATTTTCCACACGCCGCGTCACCCCTATACCCAGGCGCTGCTGCGGGCGCTGCCCGAGTTTGCGGTGGACGGCGAGCGTCTGGTGTCGCTGCCGGGGGTGGTACCGGGTAAGTACGATCGCCCGACGGGGTGCCTGCTCAATCCGCGCTGCCCCTATGCGACCGAGCAGTGCCGCCGCGAGGAGCCGTCGCTGCGCCGCCTGCACGGGCGGGCGGTGAAGTGCCACACCCCATTGGACGACGCCGGGAGGCCGACAGCATGAGTGAAGCCATATTACAGACGCCGTTACTGCAGGCGGTGGACCTGAAAAAGCATTATCCGGTCAAGAGCGGGCTGTTTTCCCAGGAAAGGCTGGTCAAGGCGCTGGATGGTGTCTCGTTCAGCCTGGAACGGGGGAAAACCTTGGCGGTGGTCGGGGAGTCAGGCTGCGGTAAGTCGACGCTGGGACGGCTGCTGACGATGATCGAAACGCCGAGCGCCGGCGAGCTCTATTATCGGGGCCAGGATCTGCTGCGGCCCGATGCGCAGGCGCAAAAGCTGCGCCGCCAGAAGCTCCAGATCGTGTTCCAGAACCCCTACGCCTCGCTGAACCCGCGCAAGAAGGTCGGTGCGATCCTTGAGGAGCCGCTGCGGATCAATACATCGCTGTCACGCGATCAGCGGCGCGAACGGGCGCTGGCGATGATGGCGCGGGTCGGCCTAAAGACCGAGCATTACGATCGCTATCCCCATATGTTTTCCGGCGGCCAGCGCCAGCGCATCGCCATTGCCCGCGGCCTGATGTTAAATCCGGACGTGGTGATCGCCGATGAGCCGGTGTCGGCGCTCGACGTGTCGGTGCGTGCCCAGGTGCTCAATCTGATGATGGATCTGCAGCGGGAGCTGGGGCTCTCCTATGTCTTTATCTCACACGATCTGTCGGTGGTGGAGCACATCGCCGATGAGGTGATGGTGATGTATCTGGGGCGCTGCGTCGAGAAGGGCAGCAAGGCGGCGGTGTTCGGCAATCCGCGTCACCCCTATACCCAGGCGCTGCTGTCGGCGACGCCGCGGCTGAACCCGCAGATGCGCCGCGAGCGGATTAAGCTGAGTGGGGAGCTGCCCAGCCCGCTCAATCCGCCGCCCGGATGTGCCTTTAATGCCCGCTGCCGCTGCGCCTTTGATACCTGTCGCCAGCTACAGCCGCCGCTGCGTCGCTATGACGATCAGATGATCGCCTGTTTTGCTGTGGCGCGTGAGGTGGAGGCATAGTTGCGCCGGCACAATCACTACCAATGATATGGCTTCCGGATTTCGCCAGATCGTCCAGGAGGGTGTTGAGCTGAGCGAGTAGATTTTGTCTCCGTGGTTTACAGTTGGCTTCCCGGTCGCTATTGATAAAGTCGTATTGCCGTCGGGCAGGGCTGACAACGCTGGCTGTGTGGATATCGTCCAGTTTTTCCGTATGGTGCCAGCGATTGCAGAATCGCCTGATCGTTGAAGATGGGTTCGCCGTCGAATGCCGTCAGCTTATGGTCAATATTAGCCTGTGACGCCAGCGGGGGCTGAAGGGAACAGTGCATCGGGGAAATAGGTTTGCCGCTGTTGTTCACTGGCGTAAAAGCTACCCAGCCGGTCGCTCAGATTTTTTATTTTTCTGTACAGTGCGTTGCGCCGGAATCCGCAGCGGCACTGTCGGTTGATATTGGCATACTCAGTGATAAAGGCAGGCTGCTCACCGGGGTATCGACCGTACGCCCTTCTGCAGACTCAGTTGCGGAGCGCCAATGGTACCAAGGTTAACCCGTCCGGAGCCGTAAGGGTGAATGTCGTCATTTGAATCCACTGGGCATTGCCGGTGTGCTGCGGGGTAAAAAGTCCGATCCAGCCTCAATCATGAGGACAATGCGATGCATGATAGGGTGCGCTGTCAGTTCGTCGCTTCCATGCGCAGCGTAGCGAGGCAGCTTTGCTGGCAGTCAATTGGCAGGGTAATGAGCTGCTTAATAATGGCTTGATTGGCAGCGGTAAAACCACGGTGATGTATGGCTCGCTCTCCATTATTTGCACATCCTGTGTCAATAGTTTGCGGGTAGGCGACATTTACTGTGTCGGCCACCTGCCCTGGTGGAAACGCCTATGGTATATCTTCTCCTCGCATCCGTTCATTCTGGCGGCATTGGCGCTGTTGGCGATTATTCTGGTGAGCCTGGTGCTGTGGCAGGTGCCGTGGATGCTGCGTCGCCGTCTGGATCCCGACGATAGGAAAATAAGCATATGAAAGAGTCTGTTTACCGTACACTGATGGCCGCTGCGTTGCTGTGTGTCAGCGTCGCCACCGTTGGCGCACCCTGTGAATGGCATGAGTGGGAGCAGTTTCGTCAGGGCTATATCAGCCCTGACGGGCGGGTTATCGATCCCAGTTCTCCCCGCCAGGTAACCACCTCGGAGGGGCAAAGTTATGCGCTGTTCTTTGCCTTGGTCAATAACGATCGCGCGTTGTTCGGTAAGTTATTGGCATGGACGCAGAATAATCTGTCGCAGGGCAGTCTGAGCCAGCGTTTGCCAGCCTGGAAGTGGGGACGCCATGATGACGGGCGTTGGCGCATATTGGATGATAACTCTGCCTCGGATGCCGACCTGTGGATAGCCTATACGCTGCTGGAGGCCGGGCGCCTGTGGCAGGATTCCGATTACCAACATTTGAGTATTCAGCTATTGGCGCGGATTGCCCGGGAGGAGGTGGTCTCCTTGCCGGGATTTGGCATGATGCTGCTGCCGGGTCGTCAGGGGTTCCGCTCTGGCGCTCTGTGGACGATAAATCCAAGCTACCTGCCACCGCAGATCCTGGCTCGGATTGCGCCATTGCATGGACCGTGGAACCGTCTGCAGTACAGCGCATTGCGCATGTTAGAGGCGTCGTCGCCGCATGGCATCGTGCCGGACTGGACAAACTGGCAGCGGAATAAGGGCTGGCTGCCGACGCCGGGGCGGGCCTATATCAGCGGCTATGATGCCATCCGGGCCTATCTGTGGGCGGGAATGCTGGCCGATGGCGCTCCGGCCAAAAGCGCGCTGGTGAAGCACTGGCAGCCGATGGTGGCGTTGAGTGAGCGTCTGGGATATATCCCTGAAAAGGTCGGTGTACTGGGCGTAGAGCCCCAGGGTGAAGGCAACGTTGGGTTCTCGGCCGCCATGTTGCCGTTTCTGGATGCCAGCAACAGTCCGTTATTGGCGGCGCAGCGGCAGCGGGTAAAAGACAACTTGCCGGGGAATAATAACTACTACAGTTCAGTCCTGACGCTGTTTGGCCTGGGATGGGATCAGCGGCGTTACCGTTTTAATCTACAGGGTGAACTGGTGCCAAACTGGGGTTCCGTATGCGATGTTTCCGACTGAGCCTGACTGCCTTACCGGTGACACTGGCGTTGAGTACGCCAGTGAGGTGCGGGTATGCATAGGCGAATCCGCGCAGCGTTATGATCTGGTAACGCAGTTGCTCGACCGTTTGATGATGATCCTGAAGTGATCCCGGCGCGTATTCGCATGCTGTTGTGTCTGGGGGATATCGTCGTTGCAAACCAGCTTATCAGGACGTCGTGCAGTCCGGCACCGGATGCCGCCGTGTGCCAAACGGTGTGGATGCCGGTGATGCTGAGTACGCCGGAGAGAGACCAGGCGCTGCAGCAGGCGCGCCTGTTGGCGTCCGGAGGCCAGTAGGCGGCAGCCGTTGCAGTCTATGCACGGCATGTCGCTCCCGCGGGTGTTTGGTGTTTGCGCCAGAGTACTGACGTACGGTTGCTCATCTGCCGGGGTAGGTATTGTGAGCGATCGCCCGGTTTGAATTCGCTATCGTGGCCGATCCACATAGCGATCAGCTTAGTAAATGGCATAGCCTGCTGAAGGCTAACCGCTACTGGCTGCTGATTACGCTGGGGTATTTGGCGCTGGCGGAGCAACCATATCGCCTGGCGCTGCGGCGCGATCCACTTAATGGCCGTGTGTTGAGGAAGTTTGTGAGTATTTACCAGCAGAAATCGCCAGATAAGACGCTGGCCTACCTGTAGCCGCAGGAGACGGCCCTGGTGGGACGTCAGTCCACTGGAAAAGCTGAGCGAGGCACCGCGTCTGACGGTATCTGGCTGAACGTCGGTACGCTGGTGAGCCTGATCGGGCTCAGGCGGTGCTGCAATAGAGCCCTGCGGTGTAGTGGAGCGACGGCATCTGCGATGGCGGCCATGAATAGTAAGCGGTTGCTTACTTACAGCGTCAGACCGCCACCACGGCGATCGCGCTAACGTTGGCTGACTGAGCAGTGGCCCGGAACGATTATTCTGCCGCCCAGAAAGGATATCAGAGCGTTTTGATCCCCGACCCGCAGAACAGCGATGTCCGCCTCGGGGAGGTTGAAACGTTCGGTCAGTGGGATCCCCGCTGCGGTACGGTGTGGGGCGCTGTTCGGCGCAATGGCGTCGCGCTGATCGCCGACTACCTGGAGGGCAAGAATGCCGAGAGCAGCAGCCTGCGCTGAATGGGAGCTACTACAAGCTGATTAATGAAGATAACCGCTGAGTCAGCGTTGGCTCGGCAATATGCTCGGGCATGACGACAAGGATCTTAGTGGCTGTACCCTACGGGCGATCGTGGTGCGGTGGTTGAGAAGCCACTGGTGCATCGGCGCCGGAGGCTATCTTCAGCAGGCGAAGGACTATACCCCCAGCCATGCGCTTATCTATGTGCGTTACTTTATGCAGGGGTGGCAGGGCGACATGGATCTTCCTTCGTAGCCTCTACGGTCCTATGCCGATTTCTAGAGTGGCGACAGATGCGTCGCGCGCGGGTGGACAGGCCGCTGCGCAGCGTTTTTTTTACGTAATATTATGTGGATATGGAACATGATGGCTCTCATTCATCCCAGGGATGGAATGGGAAAGGCGCGAAACGATCTTTTGGTATAGTTAATAACGTTGGTTAATCCAGTATACTCGGCCGGTTTGAGGCCTGCGGGCGCCGCCGACGCGGCAGCAGGCCGTCAGCAAATTTTGTGTGCGGAGAGAGAGTTTGCGAGTCAGTCGTTCCTTAACCATAAAACAGATGGCGCTGGTCTCCTCGGTAGCGCTGGTGACCGTCTGTATCTTCACGGTAATTCAGCTGTTTCACTTTGTGCAGCAGCGTAAGGATGACTATGGCCAGCAGCTGCAGAGTATTGCCCAGTCGGTGCGTCTGCCGCTGGCCGATGCGATGCTGAACATGGATGTCGTCAAGACCCAGCAGATCCTGGACGGCTTGCGGGCAAGTGGAATTCTCGCGCGGGCTGATATCGTATTACCTCATCATGAGGTACAGGTGCTGCGCGGTCACTTTCCCGCGGTGCGGCCCGTGCCGCGCTGGGCGGGCCGACTCTTCCATCTGCCACTGCAGCTCTCCACCCCGTTGTATGGCATAGATCGTGGCCGCGCGACGCCGGATCATCCGTTGGGTTACCTGATCCTGCAGGTGGACTCATTCCGCCTGTACCGTTTTATTCTCACGACCTTTGCGACCATGGTGTCGACCTATCTGCTGTTGGCGTTGATCCTGACGGTGGCCATCAGCTGGTGCATGAACCGCCTGCTGGTGCATCCGCTGCGGGCGCTGGCTCGCGAGCTGCGCAACATGCCGCGGGAGGCGCCGCACTACCATCAGCTTCCTCAACTACCTCATCACGGCGATGATGAGCTGGGGCTCTTGGTTCGTACCTATAACCGTAATCAGCAGGTGCTGGAGAAGACCCGCCAGACCATGAGTCAGTATTCCCAAACGAACCTTCCCAGTCAGACGCTGTTTGTGTCGCTGCTTGAGCAGCAGAGCCAGGATGGGCATGAGGGACAGTGTGTAATGATGGTCAGCATCCCGACCCTGCAGGAGGTGACGGGGGTATTGGACAGCGGGCAGCGCGATATGCTGTTGATGACGCTGGTAGAGCGCCTGCATGAGGGGACTTCGCCGAACAGCCTGTTGGCGCAGGCGAGCCAGGATGGTTTTTTGATACTGGCGGGCGATGTGGCGCGCCCGAGCGATGCCATGCAGCAGGCTCAGCGTCTGATGAGCCTCTTAACGCAGCCGGTGACTCTGGACAATCTGGCGCTGCGACCAACGGCGGCTATCGGGATCGCGATGTGTCGACCGTCGCAGGAGATATCAGAGGAGGATCGCGGGCTTAGCCAGACGGAGCGGTTGCTGATGCAGGCCCGCTCAGCGCTGAATATGGCGATGACGGACGGGAAGAATCGGGTATTGTTTTTTGAGCCCCAGCTGGCTGAGCGTGTCAAGGCACGCTTAACCCAGCAGAATGAGATTCTGAACGCGCTGCGGCAGGGCGATTTTGAGCTGTACCTGCAGCCGCAGATTGATCTGCGCAGCCAGCGGCTGGCGGGGGCGGAGGCGCTGATCCGCTGGCACCGGCAGGACGGCGGCTGCAGTGAGCCATCTCAGTTCATTCCGCTGGCCGAGGAGCAGGGCGGTATTGTGGCACTGGGCGAGTGGGTGCTGGAAGAGGCGGTACGGATTTTGGTCGATTGGCAGCGACGGGGGTTGATGATACCGCTGTCGCTGAATGTCTCTGCGCTGCAGCTGGCCGACGCCCGCTTTGGTCAACGCCTGGAGACCCTGCTGCTGCAGCATGCGATTGCAGCAGAGCATCTGCATCTGGAGATTACCGAAACCGCCTATATCAGCGATATTCACAGGGTGGCCGATACGCTGGATTGTCTGCGTAACCAGGGCGTGCGTGTGGCGCTGGATGATTTCGGCATGGGGTATTCCGGGCTGAACTACCTGCGTCATTTGCCTGTCGATATTCTTAAAATTGATAAAAGTTTTATCGATCAGATCCCACTGGACGGTGCGCTGGTGCGCATTGTCAGCTCGATTGCCGAGGTGCTTTCCCTGGAGGTGGTTGCAGAAGGGGTGGAGACGCAGGGGCAGTGCGACTGGTTACTGGCTAACGGTATTCACTATGCACAGGGATACTTCTTCTCACCGGCGCTGTCACAGCGCGATTTTCTGGCGAATTACCCGGTGGCCACTGTGGTGGTTCCCTCCATATAGCACCGACGATCTCTGCTAGCAATACGGATAATTCTTGCAGGGTCTTATGCGTTTCAGCTCATAGATTTGATTAAATAAATTTTATAATTGAAATGCCGCGTTTTCATATTGTTAACTTAATGTTACTTTTAAACGCATGCAATACCCGCCATTCGGGATGCAGAAGCTGCGCGTTCGTACCCGACCAGGAATAAAAATCATGAAAAAAAGTATCTTCACGAGCCTCTATCTACAGGTGTTGGTGGCTATCACTATTGGTATTTTGCTCGGCCATTTCTATCCCGATCTGGGTACCCAGATGAAGCCGTTGGGCGATGGGTTTGTCAAACTGATTAAGATGATCATCGCACCGGTGATCTTTTGTACTGTGGTGACCGGTATTGCCGGTATGGAGAGCATGAAAGCGGTGGGGCGCACCGGTGCCATTGCGCTGCTCTATTTTGAGGTGGTCAGTACCATCGCGCTGATCATCGGCCTGGTGGTGGTTAACATACTGCAGCCGGGCGTAGGTATGAACGTCGACCCGAACGCGCTGGATACCAAGGCGGTCGCGGTCTATGCCGATCAGGCGGCGCAGCAGGGCATTGTGGCTTTCCTGCTCGATGTGATCCCCAGCAGCGTTATCGGTGCCTTTGCCAGCGGCAACATCCTGCAGGTGCTGCTGTTTGCGGTGATGTTTGGTTTTGCGCTGCACCATTTGGGAGAAAAAGGGCAGTTGATCTTCAATGTGATCGACAGCTTTGCCAAAGTGATTTTTGGCGTGATTAACATGATTATGAAGCTGGCCCCCATCGGTGCCTTCGGCGCCATGGCGTTCACCATCGGTAAGTATGGGGTGGGAACGCTGGTACAGCTGGGGCAGTTGATCCTGTGCTTCTATATCACCTGCGCCCTGTTTGTGGTGCTGGTGCTGGGCAGCATCGCCAAGGCGACCGGGTTCAGTATCTTCCGCTTTATTGCCTACATTAAGGAGGAGCTGCTTATCGTACTGGGTACTTCTTCCTCGGAGTCGGCACTGCCACGGATGCTGGACAAGATGGAGAAAGTGGGCTGCCAGAAGTCGGTGGTGGGGCTGGTGATCCCCACTGGCTACTCCTTTAATCTGGACGGAACCTCTATCTATCTGACCATGGCGGCGGTATTTATCGCCCAGGCGACCAATGCCCAGATGGATATCTGGCATCAAGTGACGTTGCTGGTGGTCCTGCTGCTCTCCTCGAAGGGTGCCGCCGGCGTGACCGGCAGCGGCTTCATCGTCTTGGCTGCGACCCTGTCGGCGGTAGGGCATCTTCCGGTAGCCGGGTTGGCACTGATCCTGGGCATCGATCGCTTCATGTCGGAAGCCCGGGCCCTGACCAACCTGATCGGCAACGGTGTGGCGACGATCGTTGTCGCCAAGCGCTGTCGTCAACTGAATGAAAAACAGATGAATGCCGTACTCGGAGGCCGTGACAGCGCTCTGAGGGATCCCATCGCATAGCGCCTTTCCAGCCCGGCAGCAAGAGTGTGCCGTCGCGTTCTCCTCTTATTCCGCCATCGCCCCCGGCTTTTTGTTACCGGGGGTGAATGTTCCCCCCCGGCGGATTTTTGTTACCGAGAGTGAATGTTTCCCCCTGCGGCTTGATGCTGTCGGGGGCGCCTTTATAATGATCTCATCTATTTCCTGTTCCCGACGCGTAGCGTTACGCGGAATTTTTTTAAGCGTTTGCGACTTTGGCTGTTTTCTGTGGTCTAACGGAACAACACCTATATGCGTGGGTTACGCTTTTGTCTGATTTGAGTAGGGGTTCACATGCAATACACCAAATTGCGTCTGATGGTTGGTGGGCTGGCGCTGGCCATGGCCGGTACCTGCGTGCATTCTGAAACGCTACAACCCGACCCTGCCTGGCAGGAGGGCAAGCTGTCGAATGGTCTTTCCTGGCAGATACTGGCTACACCGCAGCGTCCGTCCGATCGCATTGAGTTGCGTATGATCGTCAACACCGGCTCGCTGTCGGAGTCTCCTCAGCAGATGGGGTATGCCCACCTGTTGCCGCGCCTGGCTCTGGCGCAGGGCAAGGGGCTTGATGCGCCCGCACTGCAGTCGTTCTGGCAGCAGGCAATCGATCCCGCCCGCCCGATGCCGACAGCGATCACCTCGTACGACTACACCAGCTATAACCTGAGTCTGCCCAATAACCGCCCCGATCTGATGAAGGATGCCCTGCGCTGGCTGGCCAATACTGCCGGCGATCTGCAGGTGAATGCCGAGACGGTCGGTGAGGCGCTGAAAGGTGCCGACAGCCGTGTGATGGCGCAGCCCGGCGAGGCTGGCGATCCCTGGTGGCGCTACCGTCTGAAGGGATCCAACCTATTGGGCCATGAGCCCGGACGGGCAGCGGTGGTTCCACTGGCGCCGACGCAGCTGAAGGCCTTTTATCATCAGTGGTATACCCCTGATGCGATAACACTGTATGTGGTTGGCAACGTGGATGCCCGGGCGCTGAGTGAACAGATTAATCAAACCTTCGGCTCCCTGAGCGGCCAGCGGGAGACGCCTGCCACCGTGCCGGCGTTGCCGGCGCTGGCCGCGGCACCGGTGAGCCTGATCGCCGATGGTACCCAGCAGGATATCCTGTCGCTGGTCTGGGATACACCGTGGCAGCCGATCCGCGACTCCCAGATGTTGCTACGCTATTGGCGTAGCGACTTAGCGCGCGAGGCGCTGTTCTGGCATCTACAACAGGTGCTGGCCAACAGCGCGCTGAAAGGCAGTGTGAACCTGAGCTTTAACTGCCAGGTGCAGTATCAGCGCTCGCAGTGTGCAATCCATTTAGAGACGGCCCAGGCGTCATTGAGTAAGACGCTGGCGTTTATCGCCGATGAGATGTCCGCGCTGCGTGATGATGGGATTACCCAGACGGAGTTTGACACTCTGCTGGGGCAAAAGAACGATCAGCTGAGCCACCTGTTCGCCACCTATGCGCGGACCAATACCGAAATCCTGATGAGTCAGCGTCTGCGCTCACAGCAAAGTGGTGTGGTGGATATCGCACCGGAGGCCTATCAGAAGCTGCGTCAGACGTTTCTGAGCGCTCTGACGCTGGACGATATTAACCAGGAGCTGCATATCATGCTGTCGCGGGAACCTGCCGTGGTGCTGCGTCAGCCGCGCGGCGAGGCAGAGGAGAACGTTGGCCGGCTGCTGGAGGAGTATAATCGGGTGATGGGGCTCGAGGGTGAAGAGGCCGTCACCGCGGAGACGGTGGATACACCATCCCAGCCGGCCGCCGCTGAAAACCCGGCTCACGAAACTACGCCGTCTCAGCCGCTGGCGCAGTAGGTACGTACGCTGCGACAGGTGCGACAGAACAACGCCGGCGTGAGCTGGCGTTGTTCTGTGTGGCCCACCGTGGATGGTTAGGCGGGCATGACGTCGCGGGGAATGATGGCGCCGCGGTGCTGGATCACCGTGCTGGCTGTCAGGTGTCCCCGGGCCGCTGCCGTTTGTACATCGCCACCCATCAGGCGGACAGACAGATAGCCAGCGCTGAAAGAGTCTCCGGCCGCGGTGGTGTCGATGACCTGCTCTTTGGCCAGTCTGACCGCTGGGATCTCATCACGCCGGGTGCCGATGGAGACCAGGCAGGCATCGGCGCCACGCTTGATGATGACCTCGCTGACGCCAAGGGCGTGAGTCCGCTCCAGTACGGCATCCAGCGGCTGCTGCCCCCACAGTAAATCTTCGTCGTCCAGCGTCAGGAAGGCGATGTCGGTGCAGGAAAGTATGGCGCGATAGGCATTGCGGGCCTGCTCCATCCCCTGCCACAGACGTGGGCGGTAGTTATTATCAAAGATAATCTTGCCGCCGTTGTCCCGACAGCGCTGCAGCAGCAGCATCAGGCGTTCACGGCTAGCGTCATCCAGAATGGCCAGGCTGATCCCACTGAGATACAGGTAGTCAAATTGCGCCAGACGGTCGCAGATGGCATCGGCCTCGATGCTCTGCAGCCAGTAGCGGGCGGCGGCGTCGTTGCGCCAGTAGTAGAACGTCCTCTCGCCGTACGTGTCGGTTTCGATCACATACAGCCCCGGCAGCTTATCGTTCATGCGCTGAACCAGAGCCGTCTGTAGACCCTCCTGCTGCCAAGAATCGATCATTTCACCGCTGAAGCTATCGCAGCCCAACGCGGTGACATAGTGCACGGACAGGCGTTCGGCGGGCACCTGACGGGCCAGGTATACAGCGGTGTTCAGGGTATCGCCGCCGAATCCGCGCGTTAGATCTGCGCCTTTCTGTGACAGTTCAATCATGCATTCGCCAATAATGGCAATGTTCGCGCTCGTCATGGGAAATCAGCCCGTGGTAACCAGAGAAAATGACCTCTAGTTTGTCGATGGGAAATACCCTCGTCAATAAAAATAAAACAACGTTCTGTTTTTATATGATTTGGATCTAAAAACCCACCTCTGAATGGAGGCCGGGAGCCTGCTGCTACCGGGGTTAAAGCTTTTATCATACATGCCGATAAACACAGCAGTAGGGAGGGGTATGCTCCACTGCTGGGCTCCCGTTATAGGGGCGCAGAGGCTGCCGTTCTTCAGAGATCAACGGATGGGAAATGCATGAATATTGGCAATATCGTATCCGGTGGCCCGGGAGCCGTGTCGTTGCTGCACCACGATACCTTGGGCAGTGCCGATTGGCAGTCCTGTGGACGGGAGTACACTTTTCAGCCTATCTACTCTACCTGTGGCCGTCTGCTGGCCATCGAGCTGCTAACCCAGGTGGCTCACCCGGATCAGCCGACGCAGCGGCTTTCACCGGAACTCTACTTCGCCAATATTCCGCTGTCGCTGCGTTTGCAGGTGCTGCTGGAACAGCTGCGCCTGGTACATCACTGGCGTGCTTTTTTCGGGCAGTATGGCCTGTTTGTCTCTATCAATGTGGATGGCCAGGTGCTGCATGCGCTGCAGAAGAAGGCTGAGGCTGTGACGCTGATCGGTGAACTGCCGTTTTTACGCTTTGAGATACTTGAGCATGTACATGGCAGTGCACCGATCCACGGGCTGCCGGATCTGCATCGCCTATGGTTGGATGACTTTGGCAGCGGCCTGGCTAACTTCTCTTCGCTCATCGATGTCCGCTATGAGTTCGTCAAGCTGGATCGCGCCGTGTTTGCCCTGCTGTGTCAGACGCAGCAGGGAACCGATCTATTTATGGCGCTGGTGGCGATGATGCGCCAGTACTCGCGTGGGGTGATTGTTGAAGGGGTGGAGACGGCTCAGGCCTGGCAGCTGGTGCAACGCTCGGACGCCTGTGCGGCCCAGGGCTACTACCTGTCACGACCGCTCCAGTTTGAACGTCTTCCCCTATTACCTCAGCGTTTCGCCGGCTAGTCGGTGTGCGGCGGCGAGGGATACAGCTGCGGGCAGCGATGGTCCTGAATCTCCTCAATCGAGGCCAGACTGCCGCGCCACAGCGCCCGGCGGGTCGCCAGCAGGATCAGCTGACCGTCCGGCGCCGGCAGCAGCGCCAGCCCATAGGCCGCCATATCATCATGCGCCCCGTTTAAGCGGGAGAGCAGAATAAAAGGACTTTCCCGCGCCAGCGTTTCATTGCTCAATCGTCTTGCCCAGTAGGGGTGACCATTGATCCCATTGCTGACTGCCTGCCACTGCGTTCCGAGCGTGGGATAGATTTTCCACAGTTGGGAGACGACCGCCTGACGGGTGCAGGAGAGATGAATATGCAGCTGATCCTGGGTACGTCCCGCGCGCGAGTTGATGGTCAGCGAGAGCCGGCTATCGGCTATCGGTTGGCCGTAGCGCTGGCTTAACAGCGGGCGGCTATACCACGCCAGCGCCATATAGTTGGGCGTCGCCGGGTTGAGCAGCTGCGGATCGTCGATGCCGCTGCTACGGACGGTGGGCAGCAGCAGGTACTGCAGCGCCCCCCGACGATCCTTGAACAGGGCGTAGCCCTGGCTGCGGTCCAGATAGGCGCAGGGTGCGGGATCGCCGCTTGCCTGCTGGTGGGGGAGACACTGCTGGCTGACAATGCGCCACAGCGCATCGCTCTGCGGATGATACAGCAACAGCGTGACGGCGGCAGCCAGCAGCAGCAGCGTTGCCGCAAGGCCATAGGTATAGCGGTGACGGATCTGCATGATGATACCTGTTTACAGAGGTGTAAAATAATGGACTATCGCCCGATAGTGGCCACTTGGCACCTGAGTTCATGGTGAGGATAAATATTTTATTTATCCTCTGTATCAGATTGATGACGGCATATTTTAACGATGAACTCTGTTGCCAGCATAGGATAATTGCATAAAAAATATCCTGAATTTACAATGGCCGTGCCAGTATGCGGATCCTGCTGTAGTGGCTGACCAAAGGTAAAAATATGCTCGATGTTGATGTGAGTGTTATTAGGACTTTTCTGACCGTGATGGATACGCGTAGTGTAACACTGGCTGCAGAGTTGTTGGGCAGCTCTACAGCTTCGATTAGCCGCGCGTTGAAAAAAATGCGTGATGCATTTAACGACCCGTTGTTTATCCGGACCAAGCAAGGGTTAGAGCCGACAGCGTTAGCATACAATATTACGCCTAATCTGGCGCAGGCATTAAATAATATTCAGCGCGCCGCGAATTTAACCAATGGTATTCACCAGGGCGATCGCCGTCAGACCCGATTAAAGCTCAGTATGTCCCCGTTGTTGGAGTTTTATCTGACCCGTTTGCTGCAGCGTTACCATTACCCATTTGACAGCGTAGCGTTGATGACGGAAACCCATGATGGTGATTTAACCCGGGATATCAGTCGGCTACGCTCGCGGAAAATCGATATCAGCTTTACGCCGCAGAAATACGCAGACTGGATGATTACCAATGTGCCTGTATTCGATGTACAGCCCGCAGTGTTGTGCCGGGTGGGCCATCCCCGCATCGGCCCGGGGTTTACGCTGGAGCAGCTGGCGCAGGAGGATTACCTGAGCCTGACGATGTGGCCGTCGTTGTTTGAGGATGATGAGGTACTTAACCCTCACCGGAAGGCGCCGATCTACTCCAGCTCATCGTTGCTGAATCTGATGATGGTGGCGGCCTCCAGCGATTATATCCTGCTGTGTAGCAAGCAGTTTGCCCAGGAGTTTGCGCGTCTGGTGGAGGTTCAGGTATTGGATCACACCCTGGGGCGCTCCACGGGAACCATATATGCGCACTATCATAAAAGCCGGACGACCGATCCCTGCATTATCGAATTGATAGATATTCTACGCATCCGTGGCAGTGACTAAGAGCCGCTAACCGGTGCCAGCATGTCATTCCGCTGCCAAAACCCAGCGACTGGGGCAAGTCCTCCCACGGTATCCCAGTCGTAAGGACAAACAGAATACCGTTGAGAACGGCATAGTCATCAAGGCGTGGGCGGCCACTCCATGACGAAGGCTGTTGGGGCGGCAGAAGTGGCTGTAAGGATTTCCAGAGCTGCTTACTGATGATTTTTCGTGTCATGCCTGCTAACTCGGTTTTGTTAGCGGCTCTAAGTTGGAGTCGAGACCGATTTTTTAATCTTTATTCGCGATATTTCGTAAAAAAAGAGCCTGCGTTGCAGGCTCTGAACTGCAGTCGTTAGAGGCTGCCTGTCGCCCGGCACAGCTGGCTGTCCACGCGGTGGCGCTCTAGCGCCAGCTCGATCAGCTGGGTGATCAGCGCCTGATAGCTGATACCGCTGGCCTGCCACAGTTTGGGATACATACTGATATTGGTAAATCCAGGCAGTGTGTTGATCTCATTGATAATGACTTCATTCTCTGCGGTTACAAAGACATCGACGCGTGCCAGACCGCGGCACTCCAGCGCCTGAAACGCCCGTAGGGCGGTTTGACGGACGCGCTCGCTGACTTCGGGCGCCATCGCTGCCGGCACGACCACCTGAGCATCTTGTGCGCTGATGTACTTGCTGTCATAGGAATAAAAGTCGCTGTGCAGGACGATCTCGCCACAGACGCTGGCCTGCGCCACCTCGTTACCGAGGATGGCGCATTCAATCTCATGCCCAATCACTCCGCGTTCGACGATTACCTTATGATCGAAGCGCAGCGCATCGGCAATCGCGCGGTGATACTCATCCGCGTTACGAACCTTGTTGACGCCGACGGAGGAGCCCTGGTTGGCCGGCTTGACAAACAGCGTCTCGCCCAGCTGGCTGCGCAGCGTCTCATAGTTGTAGTGGGTCTGCGTGGCGCGGGTCAGCGTGACGAAGGGGGTGATCGGCAAGCCTGCATCGCGCAGCAGGCGTTTGCATACCTCTTTATCCATGCAGGCAGCGGAGCCGATGACGTCGGATCCGACAAAGGGCAGGTTCAGCATTTTCAGCATACCCTGCAGGCAGCCATCCTCGCCCAGCGTGCCGTGTACGATGGGAAAAATAACGTCCAGCGAGGGTAGAATTTCACCGCTGACACTATCGATAAGCTGTCCCTGGATTGCTCCGGGGATCACCGCCAGACGGCGTTCTGAATGATTCAGGGCGATATGCTGTGGGTCATGGGCATGGTTCAGGTAGTCCTGCCCGCTGCATAGATGCCAGTATCCCTGCTTGTCGATACCGATAAGTGTTACGTCAAAACGTGATTGATCGATCGCTTCGACAATATTTTTTGCTGATTGAAGAGAAACCTCGTGCTCGCAGGATTGACCGCCGAACACAATGCCAACGCGAATTTTTGCCATTATCCAACCCGTATAACTTACCAAAAATAAAATAGGTTTTACCATATCGCTGAACCGGGTAAACGCCAACCCTTTGTCACTACGACCCGCGTAAAATGGCGCATTTTACCCGTGGGATCGCCGTAGGATATGTCTGGAATGGCGCGGTGTACGCTGAGATTGATACGCAGTTAACTTGTAATGGCATATGCTGGGTCTCTCAAAATGGTACGGAGCAGGAGCGGGATATGAGACGAGCGGGATGTATGCTGGGGTTGGCGATGCTGTTGGCGGGGTGCAGTGATACGACGGTAGAGCCCGCTTTTCGCGGTATATACAGTGAAGGTTTTGAGGTGAGTGGATTCACGCCTTGCGGCGGTGGTCGAGATGCCTGGCTGTATGACAACGATGGTCAGCTGCGTGCGGCAGAGAACCAGATAGCCCGTCAGCGCAGTCAGTTCAACCAGCCCTATCCCCATGTGTACGTTGAGTTCGATGGGGTGGATGAGGGGAAAGGCAGCGAAGGCTTCCCGGCCGACTACGATCGGGTGATCCGGGTGACGCGCTTGTACACCGTCTCTCCCAATGTGCCGACGGGGTGCCCCTACTCCGTCGAATGAGTTGAGCAATGAGTGATGGTTTTAATAAATTTAATTAAATTTAATTTATTAACCGGATTAAAATCATATGAGTTATCATGATTTACTGTATTTAAATCAATAAATCTGATTGTTTATACACTTGCGGTGAGCTTGTGCCAATGACATGCATCTAACCGAATGATTTTTGATAAAAATCATATTTCATCCTGTTTTTCAAAATAAAAAAATAAACGTCGAGCGTATATTTATGTGACTAATATCGCGAATTTTCCAACGCCCCTGCCGATATATCCTTATTAGATACATACCATTAAAGCACTTAGGAAAACGGCATGTTTAAAAACGTCAGGGTTATCACGGGAATTATCGTCTTATTGGCCATATTTATCCTGCTGCAGGGAGTTTCCGGGCGTCTATTTTATATGGCGATCGCGCAGGATCGGGGTAACTTCTCGCAGTCACGGGCGCTGAGCTATCAGCAGGAGCAGTTGGCCGATGGCTGGCAGACGCTGGTGATGACGCGAGTGACCATTAACCGTGTCGCGATTCGTTACCTGAAGCAGCAAAATGCCGGGGTGGCACAGCTTGAAATCGGCTCGCTGCTGAATGCGGCGAATGCTTCGCTGGACAGCGCCGAAGGCTACTTCAAAAACTATCGTGCCGCGCCGCGGCTGCCTGGGCAGGACGCTGCGTTAGCGGCGGAGGTTGAGCATCGCTTCACGGCGTTGTATCGCCTGCTGCGCGATTCATCGCACTACCTGCGCGCCGGCGACTATCCGGCTTACGGCAAGCTGGAGACCCAGGAGGCGCAGGAGGCCATGGCGAAGATTTATGCCCAGTGGCGCGCCCAGAATCATGGCCTGTTGCAGCAGGGGATCGACGCCAACCAGCGCAGCTTTGGGCGTATGGTGTGGACGTTGGCCGGGATCGCGCTGGCGGTTGTGCTGTTAATCATCCTGGCCGGGGTGGCGGCGCGAGGGATCCTGCTGCGGCCGCTGGCCCAGCTGCACGCGCATTTGCGTCGTCTGACCGCCGGCGATCTGTCGGCGACGCTGGCGGGCGGGCGCAACGAGCTGGGGAGCCTGGCGCACAGCATCAGTGAAATGCAGCAGGCGCTGATTTCGATCGTCGGACAGGTGCGCAACGGCGCCGATACACTGCTGCACGGCAGCAGTGACATTACCGTCGGCAATGCGGATCTATCGTCGCGTACCGAGCAGCAGGCGGCCGCTCTGGAGGAGACAGCGGCCAGCATGGAGCAGTTAACGGCTACGGTGCGCCAGAATGCCGATAACGCCCGCCAGGCCAGCCAGCTGGCCAGCAGCGCCTCTGCGACGGCGAATCAGGGCGGAGCGGTGGTCGGCCAGGTCGTCACAGCGATGGACGAGATCGCCGACAGCTCACGTAAAATTGCCAGCATTACCGGGGTGATTGACTCTATTGCTTTCCAGACCAATATATTGGCGCTTAATGCGGCAGTAGAGTCGGCGCGCGCCGGAGAGCAGGGGCGAGGCTTTGCCGTGGTGGCCGGTGAGGTGCGCAGTCTGGCTCAGCGCAGCGCCCAGGCGGCGCGTGAGATTCGTACGTTGATCGAGGATTCGGTACGGCGTATCGATACCGGCTCCCAGCAGGCGACGCAGGCAGGAGAGACGATGCAGTCGGTGGTTGGTGCTGCCCAGCGGGTCACCGGAATTATTGCCGAGATCGCGGCGGCCTCTGACGAACAGAGTCAGGGGATCGCTCAGGTAAGTCAGGCGGTGAGTGAGATGGAGCAGGTGACCCAGCAGAACGCTGCGCTGGTGCAGCAGTCCGCCGCGTCCGCCACATCGCTGGAGGAGCGGGCCTGCAGCCTGTCCCAGGCGGTTGCCCTATTTACATTGCCAGAGAGTCAGGCGTCGCGCCCGGCATAAGCGTGCCAACGCCATACGGGCCGGCGAGGGCTGGCCCGTAGCGTGACATCGGGTTAACGCATGGTAACAAACTCTTCAGAGGCCGTCGGATGGATGGCCACGGTATTGTCAAAGTCCCGCTTAGTGGCGCCCATCTTCAGCGCCACGGCGAAGCCCTGCAGCATTTCATCCATACCGAAGCCGATCCCGTGGATCCCGACGATCCGTTCATCCGCCCCCTGGCACACCAGCTTCATGCGACACGGCTGACGGTGCTGGGTGACCGCGCTATACATGGCGGTAAATGAGGAGGTGTAGACCTTAATCTGTTCATCGCCGTACTGCGCACGCGCCTGCGCTTCGCTCAGTCCCACGGTGCCGATCGGCGGGTGGCTGAAGACCACGGTGGGGATATTGCTGTAATCCAGGTGCTCCTGCGGCTTATTGTTGAACAGACGCTCAGAGAGGCGGCGCCCGGCGGCGACAGCGACCGGCGTCAGCTCGACGGCGCCGGTATTGTCCCCGACGGCGTAGATGCCGGGAACGTTGGTATTCTGGAACGCATCAACCGGAATATAGCCGTTGGCGTCGGTAGTGACCCCGGCAGCCCCCAGATTGAGGCGGTCGGTATTCGGATCGCGGCCAATGGCCCAGATCAGACAATCGACGGTCTGGCTATGGCCGTTTTCCAGCATCAGCGTCAGGCTGCCGTCCGCATTTTTAACCACTGACTGCGGCACGCTGTGGGTATGCAGCTGAGGCCCTTCGCTGTGCATCACCTCCAACAGGGTATCGACGATCAGGCTGTCAAAGCTGCGTAGCGGCGCATGCCTGCGGACGAACAGGTGGGTTTCTGCGCCCAACGCGTTGAGCACCCCGGCGATCTCGACCGCGATATAACCGGCGCCGACGATGGCGACGCGCTGTGGCAGCGCGTCAAGGGCAAAGAATCCGTCGGAGTCGATGCCATATTCTGCGCCCGGGATATCCGGGTGCGCTGGCCGTCCCCCGGAGGCGATGAGGATATGGTCGGCGCTGATACGCTCGCCGTTGACATCGATCGTGTGGGCGTCAATAAAGGTGGTAACTCCCTGGATAACGTCGACTTTGTTATTTCCCAGACCGCGCTGATAGGACTGATGAATACGCTCAATATAGGCGCTGCGGCTGTCGATCAGGCGCTGCCAGTCGAAACGGTTGAGCGTGGTGTCAAAACCATAATCCGGGCCATATAGTTTGATGGCTTCAGCGATCTGCGCGGCGTGCCACATCACTTTCTTCGGAACGCAGCCCACGTTGACGCAGGTGCCGCCCAGCGCTTTGGCTTCGATCAGCGCACACTTGCGGCCGTACATCGCCGCCCGATTGATGGAGGCGATACCGCCGCTGCCGCCGCCGATGGCGAGATAGTCATAATGTTTAGTCATAGGGATGTCTTCGCGTTATCAACAAATCGGATTTGCCCCGCAATGCCTCTCTGCCGGAGGCAGGATGGCGAGATACCGCGGCTATTGCAGGATTGCTCCGAAGTGTAACGCTGCGGTGGGCCGACAGCAAAATCTTGCCGTCGGCAGGGCACAAATTCCGTATGAAGCGAGTGGAATTACTCTGGGACGATCCAGTTTACGCTGGCGTGGCCGGTTTCCTGTGGAACCAGCGCTTGATGCAGCCAGGGCAGCAGACTGCGCATCTGCTCCTCCAGCTTCCACGGCGGATTGATGACGATCATCCCGGAGGCGGTCATCCCGCGCTGATCGCTGTCCGGGCGTACCGCCAGCTCAATCTGCAGGATACGGCGAATGCCGGTCTCCTCCAGGGTATGGACCATTCGCTTGATGTTCTGGCGCAGCACCACCGGGTACCATAGCGCATAGGTGCCGGTGGCAAAGCGTTTGTGCCCCTCCTGGATCCCTTTCACTACATCCTGATAGTCGCTCTTCAGCTCATAGGGCGGGTCGATCAGGATCAGGCCGCGCCGTGTCGCTGGCGGCAGCTGGGACTTGAGCTGCTGGTAGCCATTTTCACGGACGACCCGGGCGCGCCCGTCTTTCTGGAATTCGGCGCGCAGCAGCGGAAAGTCGCTGGGATGCAGCTCGCTCAGGTGCAGGCGATCCTGCTCGCGCAGCAGCTGCCGGGCGAGCAGCGGAGAGCCGGGGTAATAGCGCAGCTGGCCGGAGCGGTTGAAGTGACGCACGGCGTCCATATACGGCGTCAGCGCCTCCGGCAGATCGTCGCGCTGCCATAGACGGGCGATCCCCTCCAGGTATTCGCCGGTCTTCTCGGCATGTTCGCCGCTGAGCAGATAGCGCCCGGCGCCTGCGTGGGTATCGAGGTACAGGAACGGTTTGTCCTTTTCCTTCAGCGCCGCGATGATCAGGCTTTGGACGGTGTGCTTGAGAACGTCGGCGTGGTTGCCGGCATGAAAACTGTGACGGTAACTTAACATAGGGTGATTTGCTTCTGGTGAGTCATTCGGGTTAAAAATGAAGCCTGACTAATGCGGTCGCGACAGGCAGAGACCGGCGCGGCGCGATATTGGATAAAGTATACCCCATTTCATGGGCCGAGGCGTGATAAACCCGTGCGCCGCCATTGAGGAGATGCGAAGACGATGAGCTGTATTTTTTGTCAAATCGTACGCGGCGAGGCGCCGTGCCATAAGATCTGGGAAGATGACGGGCATCTGGCCTTTCTGTCTATCTATCCCAATACGGACGGGTTCAGTGTGGTTATCCCCAAGCGCCATTACCCCAGTTATGCCTTCGACTTGCCCGACGATGTGCTGGCGAAGTTGACGCTGGCTACCAAGAAGGTGGCGCGGTTGCTCGATGCTGCCTTTGAGGACGTGGGCCGCTGCGGCATGTTCTTTGAGGGGTTTGGCGTGGATCATGTGCACAGTAAGCTGTTCCCGATGCACGGCACCGCCAATATGGCCGAATGGCGCCCCATCGAGTCGCGCAGCGAGCGTTTCTTCACGCGTTATGAGGGCTATCTCTCCTCCCACGATGCCCAGCGCGCCGATGACGCCCGATTGGCCGAGCTGGCACAACATATCCGGCGCGTCGCATTCGCCGCTACTCTCTAGTCCGTGCGCGCAGAGATTGATTTTCTGCGCCACAGTCCCCATCCTAGGTTCATTACGCCTTATTTTATCCGCGGCGTCACGCGGCGGATAACCCGAATTCCGGGGCTGCCGTGTCAGCCCCGCCGACTATAGGACACGTGCAGATGACCAATCCTTTGCTGACTCCCTTTGTATTCCCGCCCTTCTCCCGTATTACGCCACCGGATGTGGTACCGGCGGTGAGCGCGGCGCTGGCCGACTGCCGTGTCGCGGTGGAACGAGTGGTGGCGCAGACCGGCCCCTTTACCTGGGAGAATCTGGTACAACCGCTGGCTGAGGCCGACGATCGTTTGGGGCGTATTTTTTCGCCGGTCAGCCACCTCAATGCAGTGCAGAACAGCCCGGAGCTGAGGGCGGCCTATGAACAGTGCCTGCCGCTGCTGTCGGAGTACGGTACCTGGGTTGGCCAGCATCAGGGGCTGTATCAGGCCTACCGTCAGCTGAAGGCGGGAGAGGGCTACATGGCGCTGGACAAGGCCCAGAAGCGGGCGGTGGATAATGCGCTGCGTGACTTTGAGCTGTCCGGTATCGGCCTGCCGCCGGAGGCGCAGAAGCGCTACGGCGAAATCGTCATGCGTCTGTCCGAGCTGGGCTCCGCCTTCAGCAACAATGTGCTGGATGCGACCATGGGCTGGAGCAAGCTGATGACGGAGAAGGCATCGCTGGCCGGCCTGCCGGAGAGTGCACTGGCGGCGGCTTATGAGCTGGCGTCGTCACGTGGCCAGCAGGGGTGGCTGCTGACGCTGGATATGCCGAGTTACCTGCCGGTGATGACCTATGCAGACAACCGCGAACTGCGCTATGAGATGTACCGCGCCTTTACCACGCGAGCCTCCGATCAGGGGCCGAACGCAGGCGAATGGGACAACGGCGCCATCATGAACGAGACGCTGGCGCTGCGTCATGAGCTGGCCCAGCTGCTGGGCTTTGCCAGCTACGCCGACAAGTCGCTGGCGACCAAGATGGCTGAAAATCCGCAGCAGGTGTTGGGGTTCCTCAACGATCTGGCGCAGCGTGCCCATAAACAGGGGACAGCGGAGCTGGAGCAGCTCAGCGCCTTCGCCCTGCGCCATTATGGCGTCAGCGAGCTGGCGCCTTGGGACATCACCTACTACAGCGAGAAACAGAAGCAGCATCTCTACGCCATCAGTGACGAGGAGCTGCGTCCCTATTTCCCCGAGCCGACGGTGCTGAGCGGGCTGTTTGAGGTGGTGCATCGCATCTATGGCATCACGGCCAAAGAGCGTCACGACGTGGATGTCTGGCATCCAGAGGTACGTTTCTTTGAGCTGTACGGCAGCGATGGTGAGTTGTGCGGCAGCTTCTACCTGGATCTGTACGCGCGCGAACACAAGCGCGGTGGCGCCTGGATGGATGACTGCGCCGGGCGTCTGCGTCGCGCCGACGGCACGCTACAGAAGCCGGTGGCCTACCTGACCTGCAACTTTAACCGCCCGTTGGGCGATCAGCCGGCGCTGTTCACCCATAATGAAGTCACCACGCTGTTCCACGAGTTTGGCCACGGTCTGCACCATATGTTGACCCGTATCGAAACCCCGGGGGTTTCCGGTATTAACGGGGTGCCGTGGGATGCGGTCGAGTTGCCGAGCCAGTTTATGGAAAACTGGTGCTGGGAGCCGGAGGCGCTGGCCTTTATCTCCGGCCACTATCAGAGCGGCGAGCCGTTGCCACAGGCGATGCTGGAGCGGATGCTGGCGGCCAAGAACTATCAGTCCGCGCTGTTTATCCTGCGCCAGCTGGAGTTCGGGCTGTTTGACTTCCGTCTGCACACCGAATTCGACCCGTCGCAGGGCGCTCAGATCATGGAGACCCTGCGTCAGGTCAAGGCGCTGGTGGCAGTGGTGCCGTCGCCGGAGTGGGGGCGTTTCCCACACGCGTTCAGCCACATCTTTGCCGGTGGCTATGCGGCCGGTTACTACAGCTATCTGTGGGCTGAGCTGCTGTCGGCGGATGCCTTCTCCCGCTTTGAGGAGGAGGGGATCTTTAACGTTGATACCGGGCGTGCCTTCTTGGATAACGTGCTGTCGCAGGGGGGCTCCGATGAGCCGATGACCCTGTTTAAAGCGTTCCGCGGGCGTGAGCCACAGATCGATGCCATGCTGCGTCATTACGGGATCAAGGGCTGATGGCGGCGGTTCAGCTGCTGGCGGAGGAGGGTGCCGATGCGGCGGCGCTGAGCGCGCTGGCGCAGCGCTGGGGGCTGTGTCATGACGCCGACGCTGTATTGGCGCTGGTGCTGACGCCTCAGCGACTGGAGCTGCGCAAGCTGGATGAGCCGAAGCTGGGGGCCATTTTCGTCGACTTCGTCGGCGGGACGCTGGCGCACCGCCGACGCTTTGGCGGCGGGCGCGGTGAGGCGGTGGCCAAGGCGGTTGGCATCAAAGGCGGCTACCTACCCGATGTGGTCGATGCCACCGCCGGGCTGGGCCGCGATGCGTTTGTACTGGCGTCGTTGGGATGCCGGGTGCGGATGCTGGAGCGTCACCCGGCGGTGGCGGCGTTGCTGGATGACGGTCTACAGCGTGGCTATGCCGATGCGGAGATCGGCCCCTGGCTGCGCGAGCGCTTGACCCTGCTGCACGCCTCCAGTATCGAGGCGTTGGCGACATTGACGCCCCGCCCCGAGGTGGTCTATCTCGATCCGATGTTTCCTCACCGGCAGAAAAGTGCGCTGGTGAAGAAAGATATGCGGGTGTTTCAGGCGCTGGTCGGCGCCGATGACGACGCCGATGCCCTGCTGGCGCCGGCGCGCCGTTTGGCAACCAAGCGGGTGGTGGTCAAGCGGCCAGACTATGCGCCGCCGCTGGCTGGCGTCGCAACCCCTAACGCGACCCTGACCAAAAGCCACCGCTTCGACATCTACGCGCCGCTGGCCTGATCGTCCGCGCTGCGGAGCAGGCTTAGCCCGACGTCGCCGCCGGGATGTACGCTCGGCAGGGTCTGGCGAGCGTAGCCGCTGCGCTGCATCAGACAGGCGCAGGCGGCATCGAACAGGGCCAACACCAAGATGATGGCGGTGGTGGCCAGCATGTTGAGCGGGTCTATCTCGTGCTGTACCCCGGTCGCCAGCGTCAGCTGCGCCGCGCGGGCGATGGCCGAGCGCGGATTCTCCGTTGCGGCGATCAGGGGAACCCCCTTCACCTGTAGCGCCGACAGCCGGTGGGCCAGCTCGGCGCTATAGATTTGCCAGGCCGCCTGCGCCTGGTGTCATTTCGCCTCCTGCATCAGCTGCGATACTTCCTATGGTCCTGATACATTTCATGGAACACCCGGTATATGCGATCGTAGTAGCGCTTGATGCTGTTGGTCTGCGGCGTTACGGTCTTGCCGATGCGGCTCATGGCACCCATCGCCTCCGGCAGGGTGTTAAAGATGACGGCTGCAACGGTGCCCATCATGGCGCAGCCGGTGGTGTTGGCGTGCTCCTGAACGAAGATTGGGTTCTTGGTCCCGCCGCCGCTGACCGTGATGGTGTCGATGCGGTAGCTGCTCTGGTTCATGGTTTCGATGATATGGCGGGTGTCCGGGACCATCGACTGGATGGTCGCCAAACCCTCTGGGGGGCACAACAGCCTCCGGCCGCTCAGCGCCCGCTTCCATCAAGATGGAGCGTGTTTCGTTGCTTTGATTGAAAGTAAACACCCTGTCGCCATGGTGGCGGGGTTATAAACAAAATGTGATAACTCGCCTCCGGCAGGCCATGTAGACTGGAAAAAACATTGCTGGGGGAGTCGGTGATGACGGTGAAACGAATTCTGGTGGTAGAGGATGACACGCTGATTGCCGAACTGCTGACGCTGCATCTGTGCGATGAGGGATACCGGGTGACCCACGCTGCCGACGGCGATCGGGGGATGGCGCTGGTTGAACAGGGTGGATGGGACGCGCTGATCCTCGATCTGATGCTACCGGGCGTGGATGGGCTGGATATCTGCCGCCGGGTGCGCACCATGACCCGCTATACCCCGATCATCATCACCAGCGCCCGATCCAGCGAAGTTCACCGGGTGCTGGGGCTGGAACTGGGAGCCGACGATTACCTGGCCAAGCCGTTTTCCATGATTGAGCTGGTCGCCCGGGTAAAGGCGCTGTTTCGTCGCCAGGAGGCAATGGGCCGCAACCTGATGCTGGAGGGGGGACGCCTGAGCTATGGCCTGCTGACCATCGACCCCATGGCGCGGGCGGTGTGGGTGGGGGAGCGGCCGATTGAGCTCACGCCGCGCGAATTCGATCTGCTGTACTTCTTTGCCCGTCACCCCGGGCAGGTATTTTCACGTCTGCAGCTATTGGACAAGGTGTGGGGATACCAACACGACGGCTACGAGCATACGGTCAATACCCATATTAACCGCCTGCGTACCAAGATCGAGGCCGATCCCGCCGAGCCGGCGCTGATCCTGACCGTCTGGGGCGCCGGCTACAGGTTCGCCGACGCCGGGGGGGCGGTATGAGCCGCCTGAGCCTGGCGCAGCGCCTGACGCTGGTGTTTGCCCTGCTGCTGCTGGTGTGCAGCGCCCTGACCGGTTGGCTGCAGCTGCGCAGTAATACGCAGTATAGCCAGCAGGTAATCCAGCGTCTGTCCGCGAATCTGGCGCGTCATATCGCCGAGCATAACCCGCTGCTGCAGGCCGACGGCCTGAATCCGGCGTCGGTAAAAAACCTGTTCGATCAACTGATGGCGGTGAACCCCAGCGTGGAGGTTTATCTGCTGGATGAGCAGGGGCGGATCATTGGCGATGCGGCGCCGCCGGGGCGTATCGTGCGCCATCAGGTCAGTCTGGCGCCGATCGCGGCGTTCCTGGCGGGAAAATCGCTGCCGCTGTACGGTGACGATCCGCGCAGCCCGGACGCCCGTAAGGTGTTTAGCGCCGCGCCGCTATCGCTGAACGGCCATACGCGCGGCTATCTGTATGTGGTGCTGCTGGGAGAGAACTACAGCCGGCTGAGCGACAACGTCCGGTTCGGCTCCGCCTGGCGCATGGCCAGCTGGTCGATAACCCTGATCCTGGTCTGCGGGCTGTTGGCCTGGCTGCTGGTCTACCGCTGGGTCACCCGCCCGGTTCACGCCCTGACGCGTCAGGTGGGGCGTCTGGAGCACGAAGGGCTGGAGACCGTACAGCCTGCGACGCTGGCCGCACTGCAGCAGATCCGCGGCGAGGATGAGGTCGCCCAGCTGCAGCGGGCGTTTGGCCGCATGGCGCGGCGGATCACCAAGCAGTGGCAGCGCCTGGCCGAGCAGGATCGCCAGCGGCGCGAGTTTATCACCACCGTCTCTCACGATCTGCGCACGCCCCTGACGTCGTTGCATGGCTATCTGGAGACGCTGAGCCTGAAGCGGGATACCCTGAGCGCCGCCGATCGACGGCGTTACCTGGATACGGCGCTGGCCCAAAGCCAGAAGGTCGGGCATCTGGCACAGCAGCTGTTTGAGCTGGCGCGCCTGGAGTACGGTGCGGTGAAGCCGCAGCGCGAGCCTTTCTCTTTTAGCGAGCTGCTGCAGGATGTGTTTCAAAAGTTTGAGCTGGCGGCCGAGGCCCGCGGCCTGACGCTGAGCGCCGACGTAGCGACTGGCCTACCGCTGATTTCGGCTGATATCCATATGATGGAGCGGGTACTGACCAACCTGCTGGATAACGCCGTGCGCCATACGCCGCAGGAGGGGCGCATCGTCGTACGCCTATGGCAGGAGGGGCGGCAGTTGTGGGTTGAGTTGTGCGACAGCGGTCCCGGGATTCCCGATGGACTGCGCAGCGCGCTGTTCCAGCGGCCGCTGTCATCCAGCGGGGCGCGTTACGGCGCCGGGGGGCTGGGGCTGCTGATCGTGAAACGGATGCTGGAGCTGCACGGCGGGGATATCGCTCTGATCGCGCGGCAGCGACAGGGTGCCTGTTTTCGACTGTCGCTGCCGCTGTAGGGCTGTGGACTACAGTACGCCCTGCGCCAGCATGGCGTCGGCGACCTTCACGAAGCCCGCGATGTTGGCGCCGCGCACGTAGTGCACCGGTCCGCTCTGACCGCCGCTGTAGTCGACGCAGGCCTGATGGATATCCAGCATGATTTGCTGCAGACGGCGATCGACCTCCTCTGCGCGCCAGCCGAGGCGCGCGGCGTTCTGTGCCATTTCCAGTCCTGAGGTGGCGACCCCACCGGCGTTGGCCGCCTTGCCGGGGGCAAACAGGACGCCGGCCGCTAAGAACAGGTCGGTGGCCTCAATGGTGGTGGGCATGTTGGCCCCTTCGGCCACCGCGCGCACGCCGTTGGCGATCAGGGTGCGTGCGGCGTCGGCATCCAGCTCATTCTGGGTGGCGCAGGGTAGCGCGATATCGACCGGTACGTGCCAAGGCTGGCGCCCCTCCTGATAGATCAGGTCAAACTCGCGGGCGTAATCGGCGATCCGGCCATCCGGCGTCGCCTTGATCGCGCACAGGCGGGCCAGCTTTTCCGGGGTAAATCCCACCTCATCGACTACGCAGCCGTTGGAGTCTGATGCGGTAATGACCCTGGCGCCCAGCGCCATCGCTTTCTCGATGGCGTATTGCGCCACGTTTCCAGAGCCGGAAACGGCGATGCGCATGCCCTCCAGCCCCATGGCATGGCGCCGGAGCATGGCATCGGTAAAATAGACCAGCCCATAGCCGGTGGCCTCTGGGCGCATCAGGCTGCCGCCGAAGGAGAGCCCCTTGCCGGTAAATACACAGGCGGTGTTGTTGGCGAGCTTTTTCATCATTCCCGCCATATAGCCGACCTCGCGTCCGCCGACGCCGATATCTCCCGCCGGAACGTCGGTATCAGCGCCGAGATGGCGATACAGCTCGGTCATCAGCGCCTGACAGAAGCGCATGATCTCACCGGCGCTTTTCCCTTTGGGGTTAAAATCGCTGCCACCTTTTCCCCCGCCCATCGGCAGCGTGGTGAGTGCGTTTTTAAAGGTCTGCTCAAAGCCGAGAAACTTGAGGATCGACAGATTGACCGAGGGATGAAAGCGCATTCCGCCCTTGAATGGCCCAATCGCCGAGCTGAACTGTACGCGCCAGGCCCGATTCACCTGCACCTGGTTACGGTCATCCACCCAGCTGACACGAAATTGGATCACCCGCTCCGGCTCGATTAGCCGCTCCAGCAGGGCACTGTCGCGGTAGTGGGGGTGCTGCTGCAGAAAAGGCCACAGGGTTGTCATGACCTCACGGACGGCCTGTGCAAACTCCGGCTGATGGGGATCGCGCAGCTGGACATGCTGCATGAATTGATCGACTGATGCGAGGTGAGCCATAAAAACTCCTTGTTATTATTGGATTGCATTCGCTGTGTCGCAGACGTCTGTCATTAGCCTGAAAAATAGGCTGTCTGGGACTATAGCATCGCTTCACACGGGCAGCGCAAGGAGTTTTAGCTGGAGAAAAAAAGAACAAAGCCCTGTGCTGTCAGGGCTTTATTGAGAAGAGAATAATTAGGCTTTTTGGCCATCGATCGGTGTGTTCATCATCCGGTTAAGCCAGGGTACCATTGCTGCCATCACCAGCGTGACGATCAGCGTAGCGATACCGATCTTACCGAAGACGCCGGTATAGATGGGCAGGGTCTGCAGCGGATCGTGGATCCCCGCCGGGACCGCGGTGAGGGTCGCGACGTAGCCACCGAGCAGGAAGGCGGCGGCCTGGGTCAGGAACCACATCCCCAGAATAAAGCCCATCAGATACTGGGGGACCAGCGCGGCGACCATTGCCAGCCCAAGCGCGCTGATCATCAGCTCCCCGAGGCTCTGGAACAGGTAGACCAGCACCACAAACCAGGGAGAGGTTAACCCCTGAGTGTCGGCAAACCACATGCCCGCGGCAGCGGCGGTGAGGAAGCCCAGAGAGCACAGCAGCATTCCCAGGGTAAATTTGGTCGGCATGGTCATGTCGCGGCCGCGGCTGCCCAGGCGGGTGTAGATCGAGGCCAGGACCGGGCTGGCCACCACGACCCAGAACGGGTTGAGCGCCTGGAAGCTGACCGGGTTAATGGCGAAGCCGAGCAGCTCATGGCGGACGTTATTGATGGCGAAGAAGTTAAGCGAGGTCGGCATCTGCGCATAGAGAATGTAGAACAGGACGGCTTCGACCATCAGGATGAACGCGACGAACATCCGGTTGCGCCCGGTTTTATCCTGCTTAAAGGCCTCGCGGAAGAAGAAGTACAGCACCACTGCGGAGAGGGCGATCAGCACGATGTTGGCGACGCCGACGTTGTGCATCAGCCAGGCGCAAATCGCGATCATGACCACGGCCCCGGCCAGTACCAGCAGCAGCTTGCCATAGTTCAGCGGCTGATGATCCGGTGCTGAGCCGATGTTGCGTACCATGCCGCGGCAGGCAAAGTAGACCAGCAGGGCGATGATCAGTCCCAGGCCGCACAGGTTATAGGTCACCGCATAGCCGAAGCGCTCGGCGATGATCGGTGCCAGGGAGAGGGAGAGCAGCGATCCGACGTTGATGGACATGTAAAACAGGGTGAAGGCGCCATCCAGACGAGGATCCTTCTGCGGGTAGCATTTGGAGAGCAGGCTGGCCGGGTTCGCCTTGAACAGACCATTGCCGACGGCGATGGTCCCCAGAGCGATGAAGATCATCTCTGGTTTCAGCAGCGAGATACCGGTCATGAAGTAGCCCAGCGCCAGCACGATGGCGCCGAGCACCATGGTGCGCTTGGTGCCCAGCAGATGGTCGCCGACGTAGCCGCCGATAGAGATCAGTCCGTAGACCAGCGCGGCAAAGGCACCGAAAGTGATGAAGGCCTGCTCCTGTGAGAAGCCCAGTTGCTTGACGAAAAAGACGGCCAGAATGCCCTGTACGCCGTAATAACCGAAGCGCTCCCACAGCTCAACGAAGAAGATCATGAAGAAGGGCTTGGGTTGGTGGAGTAAACCGGGCGCGGTGTTGTTCATTGTGGTTGATCTCAGATTATTGTTATGTCGCGAAAAGGGTCGGCGGGGCCTGTCACCCCACGATCTAATGAAACAGAATGCCATTTTATAAGCAGATAGGCTGCATTAAATGCGGCATAAATGATTATTTTATGGTTTATTATTTTGAAATGGTGCGATTTTGTTGGCGAATCACACTATCCTGAAGAACGGTTGGGGGTATGCTGTGGCCAAAATAAAAAACGCCGACGCGTAGAGACGCGCCGGCGTGATAAAGCAACCGCGGGACGATCGACGTGAAGTTAGTCGTCCCCTTCATCCTTCAGCGGGACGATCAGCATGTCGATATGAACGGTATTAATCAGCTGGCGGGCGGAGGACATCAGCTTGCTCCAGAAGTCCTGATGATGACCGCACAGGACTAAGTCCATATCGTATTTCTTGATGGCGTCGACCAGCACCTGACCAAGATCGCCGCTGCCGCTCAGGGTTTCGGTAATCGGATAGCCCGCGTTTTGCGACAGCTCGGTCAGGGCATGGTGCGTTTCATCGGAGATACGTTTTTGCATATCGCCCAGATTAACGTCGATCAGGCCGGTATACAGATCGGAATAGTTGACGTCTACGTGGATCAGCGAAACCATGGCATTGTAGGGGCGCGCCATGGATACGGCTTTTTCGACCAGTATGTTACTTTCCGGAGAAAGGTCTACAGCAACCAGGATGTGTTTATAAGCCATAATATAGCTCCTTCCTAAAGCCGATTAACGGTGATTACAGGTTTCGTCCGTCCCGGTGGGCGCGCTGGCGATGCCTGTATGTTAGCACTGTCCGGACAGCGAGATGTGTCGTGCGGCTCACAGGGTAGTTTTTTGTATGACCATCCCGGAGAAGACCGTGACCGGAGTCAGTTGTAAACGCTGCCCCACGACTGCAGGACCGCGTCAGGTAACATAGTTAACCCATTTTTTATAAGGATCGCCGCAGGGTAAATCAAGTACTGTTTCCCTATTACGCGGAAAAGTTGATTTATCCCCGGAATCCCCATATCCATGATGTTATTTTTGTGGTTGTTTTCATGAATATATAATGAAATCTATAACCTATAGCGTAGAGAACTCCGGCGTGCCATGTAATATATAAATAAATTTTGTGATCTCTGTACGGTTTGTCGCCAGATTTCCTACACTAAGTACAGGAGAGCCCGCCCGCCGTGGCTCGCCGTCTCTTCATAACAACACCGTGCGCGGGGCAAGTCAGCTACGTCGGCGTTGTCTGTCTGGATAGGGTGTCCACGGCACGGAGGTTATGCCGTGAGGATGCCGGGAGGGGGAAACCATGATTAATACCGTCGCGTTATTTTGGGCGTTGTTTATTGTGTGTGTGGTCAACATGTTGCGCTATTACTCCTCCCTGCGTGCCCTGCTGGTGGTACTGCGTGGCTGCGATCCGCTGCTGTACCAGTACGTGGATGGCGGCGGCTTTTTTACCAGCCACGGGCAGCCTGGCAAACAGCTGCGCCTGGTGCGCTATATCTATGAGCGCCGTTACTGCGATCACCATGACGGGGAATTTATCCGTCGCTGCGAGCGTCTGCGCCGTCAGTTTATTCTGACCAGCGCTCTGTGTGGCCTGGTGGTGGTCGCATTGATTGCACTGATGCTCTGGCACTGAGGGTAAACGGGCGTTGCCTAACGCCCGGGATTGTTACAGGTCGGAGAAGAGCCTCTCATGGTGGGATACGATAACCATGTCAACCCAGCGTCGCCTGCTAAACCTACTCCTTAGCACCTAGGGCGGCCTGCGCACATCATTCACTCTTTCAGGGCCGTCGGATGGCGGCCCTATTGCAGATACCCTCAAGACGAATGTCGGCGATCCGTAATTCAATCGGATCGATGTTATGAGTCAAATGTTAGCCAGCGGCCAGACGGCCGAGCACGGTCCCCAGTGGTCATCGAGGGTGGGGAATATCCCAGCCGCCGCCGGATCGGCGATTGGTATCGGCACCATCTGAAAATTTCCCGATGTGGCGGCCACCACCTACAGCGCCTATCTGCCGGGCCGTCGCGGCGTGGCCTGCTCCAGTCTGTGGGTGGTGGCACTCTCCTGCCTGGTGTGCGTGTTGGCCGGGCTGATAATTTTTCCCGCGCTGAGCGCGGCCAGGCTGGATCCCAGCGCCGGGCCAGGGCTGGCTTTTATGACGATGCCGGTGCTCTTTTCCCATCTGCCATTTGGCAGCCTGTGGGCGCTGGCGTCTTGCGTACTACTCCCGGGGTGGGCGTACGCTGCTTGATTGGCTGGACTTTATGACATCTAACCTAATGTCGGCAACCCAGACCTGCTCCAGCTTAAGGGTAGTAACCTGTCCGGGGCCGGGTTTCAGCGGATTCGGATGCCGGTAAAACCGACGATGGCTGTTGGTGGTTTTGTGATATGCCCGTTTCATCGGTATCAGGAGCCGGTGTTCATCCAGTAGGGTAAACAAGCGGTCCCGCCCGATATTCAGCATTCTGTCGGCCTGATTGTTCAGTAGATAGTGCAGTCTACACGTACCAATTTGTGGCTGATTTCTCTGAATATGGTAAATAAAATCAATGAAATGAATATTACTCCCCAGTCATTTATTGTACCTGCCCTTGTCCTGATACCAGGCCTGTCTGCTGTGCCCCTGGAGCTGGCATGCGCGCGTAACGGTTATTTTTACGGCCTGACTTTGCGCGAAGACCTGCCGGGCCACTTTTTTACCATGCTCACCTTGTCATCGTTTTCAGGACGTTGATAACCGACTAAAAAAATTAGCTTTCTGATTTACCAGCTTCAGTTGCTCTTCCTGTTCTTTGATTCTTTGCTCGGGTGTGAGTGAGGGATTTGTCTGTGTCACAGGCAGTTTCCTCTTCGCTAGGTCAGGGAGCCCAAGGTCCAGTCAAGCCGGCCATATTTACGCGACGAGACAAGAACGGTGGCGCGTCCCTGAATACCGTATCGTTGCTGGACCTGTTTATAGGTCATCTCGCCTTTTTCGACCTGCTCAACAACGGCTATCTTAAAGGATAGAGGATAATCACGTTGGGTACGTTTGAATCAGTCATTATCACGTTCTCCAGATTTTAGTCAGCAACGTGTCAACGCTATTCAGGACAGGTCAATTACCAAAAAAAAGCCCGCATTTGCGGGCTTTTTTATCGTTTAACGGACCGTTAGACCACGAAGGTGAGCGCCAGCCAGTACAGCAGGCTGGAGATGATGATTGCCATGGGCAACGTCAGTACCCAGGCCAGCAGGATGTTCTTCACCGTTTTGCCCTGTACGCCGCCGCCGTCGACCAGCATGGTGCCGGTGACTGCAGAGGAGAGTACATGGGTGGTGGAGACCGGCATCCCGGTGTAGCTGGCCACGCCGATGGAGACCGCGGCGGTCATTTGCGCGGAGACCCCCTGCGCGTAGGTCATCCCTTTCTTCCCGATCTTTTCGCCGATGGTGGTGGCGACGCGGCGCCAGCCGACCATGGTGCCCAGTGACAGAGCCAGGGCAACGGCGACGATGATCCACATCGGAGCATATTCCACTGTCGCCAGCAGATCTTTACGCAGATCGGTCAGGAAGCGCTTATTGGTTTCGCTGGTTTCCGGCAGTTTGGCCACTTTACCTGCCGTATCGGCGACGCACATCAGCAGGCGGCGCATATGGCTGCGCTGATCGACGCTCAGCTGATCGTAGCTTTGCAGATCGGTCAGCATGCCCTGCGCACTGGCGATGGCGACCTGGGCACGGGCAGGGTCGCAGTGGAATATCTTGGCGCCTTTGACATCTTCGTTGGCCGGGACTTCCGGTTCCGCGCTGATGACGTGGCTCAGCTCAGCCTGATGCCGACGATAGTATTGATCCAGGTGGGTAATGGCATCGCGGGTACGGGCAATATCGTATCCCGTCGCGTCCATGTTCATCACGAAACCTGCCGGGGCGACACCGATCAGTACCAGCATCAGCAGGCCGATCCCTTTCTGCCCATCGTTCGCGCCATGGGAAAAGCTGACACCGATAGCCGATATGATCAGGGCGATACGGGTCCAGAACGGTGGCTTACGTTTGCCGTCGATCTTTTCACGCTCGGCCGGAGTCATATGAATACGGCGACGTTTTTTGGTTCCACTCCAGTAGCGGCGTAGCATCCAGACTATCATACCGGCGAGCAGCAGGCCGACGATCGGCGAGATGATCAGTGAGAGGAAGATCTCAATCATCTTCGGTATGTTAAGCGCATCCATCACGGAGGTATGGGTCATGAGCGCGTTGGTCAGCGCGATACCGATGATGGCCCCGATCAGGGTGTGGGAGCTGGAGGCCGGCAGACCGAAATACCAGGTTCCCAGGTTCCAGATGATCGCCGCCAGCAGCAGGGAGAACATCATGGCCAGCCCATGGGCGGAGCCCACGTTCAGCAGCAGGTCGGTCGGCAGCAGGTGAACGATGGCATAGGCCACGCTCAGGCCGCCCAGCATGACGCCGAGGAAGTTAAAAATACCGGACATTACCACGGCGATCTGCGAACGCAGCGCACGGGTGTAAATCACGGTTGCGACCGCATTGGCCGTATCGTGGAAGCCGTTGATGGCTTCGTAGAACAGCACAAAGAGCAGCGCGAGGACTAACATTAGGCCAGTATGGAAATCTAGCCCTGCAAAGAGATGTAGCATATGCGTTACGCCAGTTTGTGGACATGAACGCGGCGCATTATCGGCGAGAAGGCTGGGTGGGGAAAAGTAAAATATGCCGTTTTTTTGATTTGTTGGCGATAAAAGTGGGGGGGAAGTTAAGACTACTCTTAGTATTTCATAAAGTTATAAGAATTATGCTGCTAAAAATATTTTATAAGATGATTTGTTTTTCTATGGCATTTCCTTGTTTATCAGTATGCTCCCGGCGTTTTTTTACCCGGGGGCTCGCGGAGCGCTGCGTGATATCGCAGCGCTCCACTGGGATTAGAACCACTGACCGAAGCGGTGAATATAGAAACGCTTCATCAGTTGCGTCAGAACACAGTAGCTCATCAGGATGGCGACCAGCCACGGAAAGTAGGCCAGCGGCAGCGGCTGCAGGCCGATAAAATGTCCCAGCGGCGAGAAGGGGATATAGATCCCGAGTACGATGATGATCCCGGTGGTCAGCATTACCGGCAGGGCGGCGCAGCTTTGAATGAACGGGATCTTCTGGGTGCGCAGCATATGCACGACCAGCGTCTGCGACAGCAGTCCTTCGATGAACCAGCCAGACTGAAACAGCGACTCATGAGCAAGACTGTTGGCAGAGAACACATACCACATCAGGGCATAGGTGGCGATATCAAACAGGGATGAGGTCGGCCCGATCCACAGCATAAAGCGCCCGATGTTTTTGGCATCCCATTTGCGCGGCTTGCGCAGGAATTCCTTGTCCATCCGGTCCCACGGCAGGCTCATCTGCGACAGATCGTACAGCAGGTTCTGCAGCAGCAGCTGAATGGCCAACATCGGCAGAAATGGAATGAAGGCGCTGGCAACCAGCACAGAAAATACGTTGCCGAAGTTAGAGCTGGCGGTCATGTTCAGGTATTTGATGATATTGCCAAAGGTCTCACGCCCGGTGATCACCCCTTGCTCCAGCACCATCAGATCCTTCTCCAGCAGGATGATATCCGCCGACTCTTTGGCGATATCCGTTCCGGTATCGACGGAGATACCGACGTCGGCGTCACGCAGCGCCGGCGCGTCGTTGATCCCATCGCCAAGAAACCCGACGGTGTGGCCATTATTCTGCAGCGCTTTGAGTACCCTGGATTTTTGCAGCGGGCTCAGCTTGGCGAATACGGTACGCAGCTCCACCTCCTGCGCCAGCTGTTGGTCGTCCATATTTTCGATATCGCTGCCCAGCAGGATCTCTCCCGGTATCAGCCCCACCTCCTGACAGATCTTACCGGTGACGGTCGGATTATCGCCAGTCAGTACTTTGACCACGACGCCGTTTTCGCGCAGCGCGTCAAGGGCGGTGGCGGCGGACTCTTTCGGTGGATCCAGGAAGGTCAGCAGACCGCACAGGGTCAGATCGCGTTCGTCGGCAATGCTCAGGGGAAACGCACAGCCATCGTGACCGAGATCGCGGGTACCGAGCATCAGCACGCGAAATCCCTGGCGGTTATACCCCTCTGCCAGCGACTGCAATGCGGCGCGGCGTGCCTCATCCAGCGGCTGTACCTGACCGTGATCTTCAATGTGGCTGGCAATGGCCAGCATCTCTTCGACGGCGCCCTTACAGATCAGCGTATGGTTCTGCTGCTCATCGCTGATTACGATAGAGAGGCGGCGTCGGCTGAAGTCAAACGGAAGCTCGTCGACTTTGCTGTAGCCGGCCATCGCCTCAATGGCCGGTTGATCCTGGCCGCAGCGGATCACCGCTTTGTCCATCAGGTTTTTCATGCCGCTCTGGTGATAGCTGTTCAGCCAGGCCAGCTGCAGGACGCGAGGGTTTTCGACACCCTGGGGATCCAGATAGTGCTCAAGAATAATGCGATCCTGGGTCAGGGTGCCGGTCTTATCGGTGCACAGTACGTCCATGGCGCCAAAGTTCTGGATGGCGTTGAGGCGCTTCACGACCACCTTACGCCGCGACATGGTGATGGCACCTTTGGCCAGGTTAGAGCTGACGATCATCGGCAGCATCTCCGGCGTGAGTCCGACGGCGACAGCCAGGGCAAACAGCGCGGCATCGGTCCAGTCGCCTTTGGTAAAGCCATTGATCAGTAGCACGATCGGCACCATGACCAGCATGAAGCGGATCAGCAGCCAGCTGACACTGTTGACGCCGCGGTCAAAGGCGGTCTGCGAGCGGGTGCCAACGATGGACTTGGCCAGCGATCCGAAGTAGGTGCGGTTGCCGGTGGCGACCACGACTGCCCGGGCCGTACCACTGGAGACATTGGTGCCCATCAGGCAGACGTTGGCCAGCTCCAGCAGGCTGCCTTCGGTGCCGCAGGGTTTGCTGGACTTTTCACGCACGCTGGCGGTCACGTCATATTTTTCGATCGGCAGAGACTCCCCGGTCAGCACGGCCTGGCTGATAAACAGGTCGCGCGACTCAATCAGCTTCACGTCGGCCGGTACCATATCGCCAGCGGAGAGCAGAATGATGTCGCCCGGCACCAGTTGTTGCATCGGTATCTCGTGGCATTCGCTCTGGGCAAACGGATGGGCACGACGCAGCACGGTTGCTGTGGTACGTACCATGGATTTCAGCGCCTCGGCGGCCTTATTGGTGCGGAACTCCTGCCAGAAGCGCAGCAGTCCGCTGAGGGAGACCATCACCAGAATGATGATCACTCCGGCCAGATCGGTCGGCTCACCGTGACGCAGCGGGAGCCAGTAGTCGGTGAAGAAGCTGATCAGCGCCAGCGCGATCAGTACATAGATAAAGGGGTTGTTAAATGCCATGAAGAACTGAATCAGTGCCGGTGGCGCCTTATCATGGGCAACCTGGTTGGGGCCGTGCAGCTGTAGACGGTCGCGGGCGTCGTCCTCTTCCAGCCCCAATGTATTGGCGGAGAGGTTGGCCAGCGTGGCGTCCAGGCTGACGCGTGCTTCATCGGCGATAGCGTGGCGTTTTTTCTGCTTTTCCCGGCGGCTGTCAAGAGCCTCGGTGTTTTGATCGATCATCTGAGTCATAGTGCGCTACTCATTGGCTTTTTTTGAGCACACCCCTGCCGCCCGGCAAAAGGTGTCTGTACGTTACGTGTGAGGCGTAGGGAAACGTTGGGCGCGGCGCATCTTGCGTCGTTACACGCAGCGTTTCAGGTTAGCAACGGCATAATGTACGCCGCGGCGAAGCTTATTCGCCCGGAGGAAACAGTGCCTGTGTATAAAACAGCATGATAACTGTCCGCATTTACGCGTGCACAGTGCGCAGCGCGTCTGTCATTTCTAAGGGTATGCAGCAGTTCGAGATGAAGTGTTGCTGCCCGCCTGGGTTCGGCAAGCAGCACATCGTGAAGATGGTCAGCTTGCCAGGGATAAGTGCGTGTTGTCCTGATGACTCTGACTGTCCAAGGAGGGTATCTCCACCAACTAAAAAGTGGGCCAACTATAGTTCTGCCCGTGAGAGCTGTAAACCGTACAGAGTTAAACCAATAGTTAACAAAGTTATCCTTTTCATCCTTATATTGGGATAAAAACAGATAATATTATTAAATATCAATAAGTAGAGATGTATCGCACGGCTCGCACTTTCTTACAAAAACGCTTTACACCAATATGTGATAATAATTATCATTAAATTGTTTTTCGGGTGGTGGCTTCTCCTCCACCGGGAAGGCACGACATTGCTCACATTGCTTCCAATTTTTAGCCAGCATCGGGTGCTGGCTTTTTTTTGTCTACGGCAGCGCAGCGGCGGAAAGTATGTCGGCATATAATGACGACACACCCTGGTGAAGGTGGGGATATGGGCGTCAGCCAGATAGATTTGATGTTGTCTCTGCTGCAGCAAATGTGCGCCTGCCTGTCTGCTGAGTAAAACACCGTTGTTTATTCTGCTGATGCAGGTAACCATCCGTCTGCCAGCATAAGCTGGTGTGCTACCTCATCTTCTCCTTCTCCTTCTCCTTCTCCTTCTCCTTCTCCATTTCTCCATGTTTTGCATTATGGGGTCTACTTTAGCCTGCATATCGATGACTCTATCGCCAATACCCGGGCCATCGGCGCGGTGCTGGGCGGATCGGGCGTTGGCTTTCTGACCGTCTGCACCGCTATTCGATGGGGGAATGACGGCGCTGGCCTGTATGGTCTCCACCGTGGTCACCAACGACGGGGAGGTTACCCCCGTCGACAGCGCCAGCACCGCATCAGGGCACGGGCTAGAGCAGTAGCCTCAGCATGCGGCGCAACGGCTCGGCGGCACCCCACAGCAGCTGGTCGCCCACGGTAAAGGCGGACAGATACTGTGGCCCCATGTTCAGCTTGCGCAGACGGCCGACCGGTGTAGCCAGGGTTCCGGTGACGGCAGCCGGCGTCAGCTCACGCATGCTCAGCTCGCGATCGTTGGGGATCACCCGCACCCACTCGTTATGGCGGGCCAGCAGCTGCTCCACCTCAGGAATGGCGATATCGCGCTTCAGTTTAACGGTAAAGGCCTGGCTATGGCAGCGCAGGGCACCGACCCGGACGCATAGACCATCGATCGGAATCGTCTGGGGGCTCGCCAGGATCTTATTGGTTTCGGCCTGCCCCTTCCACTCCTCACGGCTCTGACCGTTATCCAGTGCCTTGTCTATCCACGGGATCAGGCTACCGGCCAGCGGAACGCCAAAGTTATCCGTCGGCAGGGTACCGTTACGCATCAGATCGGTGACCTGGCGCTCAATATCCAGGATTGCGCTGGCCGGGTTTTCCAGCGCTGGGGCCACCTGGCCGTGCAGCATCCCCATCTGGGTCAGCAGTTCGCGCATATGGCGGGCACCGCCGCCGGAGGCGGCCTGATAGGTGGCGACGGAGACCCACTCCACCAGATCGGCGGCGAACAGTCCGCCCAGAGACATCAGCATCAGGCTGACGGTACAGTTGCCGCCAACAAAGGTTTTAACGCCGTTCTCCAGGCCACGATCGATCACCGCGCGGTTGACTGGATCAAGGATAATGATGGCATCATCCTGCATCCGCAGCGCAGAGGCGGCATCGATCCAGTAACCCTGCCAGCCCGCCGCCCGCAGCCGCGGGTAGACGGCGTGGGTGTAATCGCCACCCTGGCAGGTGATGATAATATCCAGGGCCTTGAGCGCGTCGATATCGGAGGCATCCTGCAGCGTGCCGCCGTGACCGCCGAACGTCGGCGCAGGCTGGCCATGCTGCGAGGTTGAAAAAAAGAGCGGGCGGATAGCGTCGAAGTCGCGCTCTTCGCTCATGCGTTGCATAAGCACCGAGCCAACCATGCCGCGCCAGCCGATAAAACCAACGTTTTTCATATGCACTCCTGCCTTGGATGGTGACGAGTTACGGATCGGCCGCCGCGCGTCAGTGCGGCGCGCAACGGCGTGATAATCCTCAAACTTACAAGATGTGCCGCGATGCGCAAGTGAATTTATTCGATGACGGCGGTGGGATCGGCGCGCGGGACTCATAATGGCGGTGCGCCGTGCCGCAGGGGGAGAGCTCCCCGCAGGACACTTTTTATGCCACAATAGCCCGCTGTAACGGCGCACCGCGCTACCCTTATTTTCCTGCGCGATACCATGACAATGACACCGATGTCTTCCATGATCCACGGCTGGCTGACGCGTGAGCGTGGCTTTGCTGCGTTTACGACCGGACCGCTGCTGAACTTTTGGCAGCGGCGCCGGGAGGCCGAATTCTGCGGCGTTGACGGCATTGCGATCCGCTACGTGGCCTTTTGCGATGCACGGCACACCCGCGCAATACTGATCGCCCCGGGGCGCATTGAAAGCTATATGAAATATCCGGAGCTGGCCTACGATCTGTTTGTGAGCGGCTATGACGTGGTGATCATCGACCACCGCGGCCAGGGAACTTCCGAACGGATGCTGAACGACCCACACCGCGGTCACGTGGAGCGCTTCGACGACTACGTGGATGATCTGCAGCAGTTGTGGCAGCGTGAGCTGCTGGCGCGCCCCTATCGGCAGCGTTTTTTACTGGCGCATTCGATGGGTGGTGCTATCAGCGCCCTGTTTCTGGCCCGCCGCCCCGCGGGGCTGACCGCCGCGGCGCTGTGTGCGCCGATGACCGGGATCCGTCTGCCGCTGCCGCGCTGGCTGGCGAAGGGCATCCTGACCTGGGCCGCGCGCCGCCGTGAGCGGCGCACCCGCTATGCCTTGGGCACAGGCTACTGGCGCCCCCTGCCATTTATGGTTAACGAACTCACGCACAGCCGGGTGCGGTATCGTCGTTTTTTGCGCTATTATTCTGACTATCCACGGCTGCAGGTGGGTGGGCCGACCTATCAGTGGGTCGCCGAAAGCTTGGCCGCTGCTGAACGGGTCCAGCGCGTGGCGCCGGAGATCGTCACGCCGCTGCTGCTGCTGCAGGCCGCAGAGGATCGCGTGGTGGATAATGCGTCACAGCTGCGTTTCTGTCAGACACTCGCTGCCGCCGGCAACGCCCCCTGGGGCGGCGCGCCGCTGGTCATCAAGGGCGCACGTCATGAGATCCTGTTTGAACGGGACAGCCAGCGTGCCGAAGCGATAACCGCTATCATGCTGTTTTTTAAACAATTTTATGAATCGTCGGCACCTATTGCCGCCAACCCCAGCTGAGGTTAGAACGTACTCTATGTATCATATCGTAGCTTCGGATATGGACGGCACCCTGCTGTCGCCCGCGCATACCCTGACCCCCTTTGCCCGGGAAACCCTGCGCCTGCTGACCCAGAAAGGGGTGCACTTCGTCTTCGCCACCGGACGTCACCATATCGATATCGCGCAGGTGCGCGACAGTCTGGGGATCAAGGCGTTTATGATCACCTCCAACGGTGCCCGGGTGCACGATCCGCTGGGTGAGCTTATCTTCAGTGATAATGTGGATCCCGATATCGCCCGCGATCTCTTCTCGATCGTGCACGATGACCCGCAGATCCTGACCAATGTTTACCGCAACGACGACTGGTTTATGAACCGTGAGGATCCCGCCCAGCGGGCGTTCTTCCAGGAGTCGGTGTTCCACTACCATGTCTTTGAGTCGGCGATGCTGCCGGCGGACGGCATCTGTAAGGTCTATTACACCTGCGCCGATCATGATCGGCTGCTGCCGCTGGAGAAGGCGATCAATGCCCGCTGGGGCGATCGGGTGAACGTCAGCTTCTCTCTGCCCACCTGTCTAGAGGTGATGGCCGGTGGGGTGTCGAAGGGACATGCGCTGGAGTTTGTGGCGCACCGTTTGGGCTATGGTCTGCAAGAGTGTATCGCCTTTGGCGACGGCATGAATGACATGGAGATGCTGAGCATGGCGGGCAAAGGGGGCATCATGGCCGATGCGCACCAGCGCCTGAAGGATCTGCTGCCGCAGATGGCGGTGATCGGCAGCAACGCGGACGATGCAGTGCCGCACTATCTGCGCAAGATGTACCTCTAAGCGCTATCGGGATGGCCGGGCGCGCTGCGCCCGGCGTTGAGTCTTACTCCCCGGGGAACAGGAAGGGGTTAAGACTGCTGCGGGCGAAGCCCGCCTCTTCCATTTTGGCATCCAGCAGCAGCGTGGCGAGATCGTCGGCCACGGCATCGACGCCGCTGTCTTTTTCTTGGTATAGGATTTTTAGATAGCTGCCGCAGTCGCCGCAGCTTTCGGCCTTCACCGCCGCCTGCTCGCTCTCCAGCGACCAATAGCTCAGGTCGCGGCTCTCCTCGCAGTTGCTGCACTTCACGCGCACCATATGCCATTCGCTTTCGCACAGACTGCAGTGCAGATAGCGCAGTCCGTTGCTACCGCCGATGTGAACGACACTGCTGACCGGCATGCTGCCGCACACCGGGCAAACGTGGCGCTGTTCGCCGTACTCCGCCTGTGCCCGTCCGGGCAGCTGGCTGGCCATTTGGGCCCAGTAAAGAGAGAGGGCGGCCCACAGGAACAGCGCCCTGTCGCTGCCGACGGCGGCGTAGTCGCCCGCCAGCAGGGCGCTGGCCAGCGCTTCGCGCTCACCGGCGGCGCACTTCTCCAGGCCCTCCAGCACCGGCAGGACGTGTACCGGCGCCTGGGGACGCAGCTCGGCGATGATGGCCAGCAGCAGCCGCTGCCAGTGGGGCGTCCGGGCGAAGGTTTGCGTCGCCAGTGGCGGGGTGCCGTTGGCGGCGGCGTTGGCGACGACCGGCGCCAGATCCAGCGTTAGCGGGTTATCGAACAGCGCCTGTTGCTGCGCGTCGGCCAGCGTGGCGGCAAAGCACAGGTAGTCGGTCAGCGGGTGTCCGTCTGCCAGCATACGCAGGCGCTCTGCGCGTTGGCTGTACAGTCGCTGCAGATTGGGCAGTAGTAGCGGGGCGATCGGTCCCAGTGCGCCTGAGCGGCTTTTGGCGTCGATCTGCTCCTGGGGATGAATTCGAATGCTCATAGGGTTTCGTCTGATGTGTTGTGAATACATCGCGGACTCCCGCCGCCCGGGGGACGACGGGAGTCCGCGACAGAATGGGGGATCAGCCCGGCTTTTTACCGGACTGGGCCTCCTTTTCTTCCACTCCTTCTAGCCAGCGCGGGTGGTGTTTTCTGGCCCAGCGACGGCTGACCTTGCCTTCCACCATCCCTTTGATCGAGCCTTTGACCCAAAATGCCATGTAGATATGGATCAGGATGGCATGGATCAGCACGATGGCGGCGACGGCGTGCAGCAGCAGCGAGTAGCGCACCAGCGGGATCGGGAAGCGGTCGGCGAAGTAGGGGCGCCAGATGATGATGCCGGTGATCAGCAGCACCAGGATCAGGCTCATGATGCTCCAGAACATCGCTTTCTGCCCCGGGTTATATTTACCCACGCGCGCCACCAGGTGCTCGTTGCCCTTCAGCACCTCAATGATCCCCTTAAACCAGGGAATATCCTGGCGTTCGAACAGGTTATGCCTTACGAAGCGGAAGAACATAACCAGCAGGGTAACAAAGATCAGCACGCCGAAGAAGGGGTGCAGAATCCGCCCCATCTGCGGTGTTCCGAAGGTTTCGGTCAGCCACTGTAGCGTGGGGAAGAACAGCGCTATCCCGGATAGCGCGACCAGGAAGAAGCAGATCACCACCGTCCAGTGACACGCCCGGTCAATAAACCGGGTGCGCAGGATCAGATTATTTTTGCTCATGGTGATTCTCCTCTGCATGTCCTTGCTTCTGGCTATGCTCCTGCCCGCCAGCGTTACCCCGCGGCGTATCGCCGTGATCGTCTGCGTCCTCCGTATTGGGGCCGACGGCGATGTAGTGGTACAGCAGCCCGATAAAGGTGGCGATGAAACCGGCAAAGGCGACCGGTTTGAGCACATCCTTCCACAGCGTGATGGGGGTATCGATATGCGGATCCTTCGGCAGCCCGTGGTACAGCTCGGGCCGGTCGGCGTGGTGCAGCACATACATCACGTGGGTGCCACCGACGCCCGGCGGATCGTACAGGCCGGCATCGGCGAAGCCGCGGCCCTGCAGCTCGCTGATGCGCTCGGCCGCCAGCGTCTTCATCGCCGCCTTGGTGCCAAAGTGGATGGCGCCGGTCGGGCAGGTTTTGACGCAGGCTGGCTCTTGGCCGACGGTGACGCGGTCGACGCACAGGGTGCACTTGTACACCCGTTTGTCTTCCGGATTCATGCGCGGCACATTGAACGGGCAGCCGGCGATGCAGTAGCCGCAGCCGATGCAGTGCTCGGACTGAAAGTCGACGATACCGTTGGCGTACTGGATGATGGCGCCTGCCGACGGACAGGCCTTCAGGCAGCCCGGATCGGCACAGTGCATGCAGCCATCCTTACGGATCAGCCACTCCAGCTTACCGTTCTCCTCGACCTCCGAGAAGCGCATCACCGTCCAGGACTTGGCGCTCAGATCGGCGGGGTTGTCATACACCCCGACGCAGTGTCCGACCTCATCCCGGATATCGTTCCACTCTGAACAGCCCACCTGACAGGCCTTACAGCCGACGCAGGTGGTCACGTCGATAAGCTTGGCCACTTCCTCCTGGTGATTGCGCCCGTTGGGGGGCGGCGTCAGGGAATTGGTGGCCGAACGCTTAATAATGTCTTGGGATTGCTGTGACATGGTTAGCCTCCGTTACACCTTTTCCACGTTAACCAGGAACGCCTTGAACTCCGGCGTCTGCGTATTGGCATCGCCGACAAACGGCGTCAGCGTGTTGGCCAGGAAGCCGGGACGCGCCACGCCAAGGTAGCCCCAGTGGATCGGGATCCCGATGGTATCGACCGCCTTACCGTTGACCTGCAGGGTGCGGATACGCTTGGTCACTACCGCCTTGGCTTTGATATAGCCGCGGTTGGAGCTGACCTTCACCGTATCCCCGTTGGCAATGCCCTTGCTGCTGGCCAGATGCTCACCGATTTCGATGAATTGCTCCGGCTGGATGATCGCATTCAACAGCGCATGCTTGGTCCAGTAGTGGAAGTGCTCGGTTAGACGGTACGTGGTGCCGACGTAGGGGAACTGCTCCGCCTTGCCCATCTGCGCCAGATCGTCTTTAAAGACGCGTGCCGCCGGGTTGGATACCACGTTGGGGTGCAGCGGGTTGGTGCCCAGCGGGGTTTCGAACGGCTCATAGTGCTCCGGGAACGGGCCTTCGGCCATTTTGTCGATGGCGAACAGGCGCCCCATCCCCTCTGGCTGCATGATGAACGGCCCGACGCCGCTGTTGGGCGGGGCATTGCTGTAGTCCGGGATATCGATGCCAATCCACTTGGCGCCGTCCCAGTGCAGCAGCTCGCGCTTGGGATCCCAAGGTTTCCCCGACGGATCCGCCGACGCGCGGTTATACAGGATACGGCGGTTCAGCGGCCAGGCCCAGGCCCAGCCCAGGGTATTGCCCAGGCCGGAGGGGTCGCTGTTGTCGCGGCGCGCCATCTGGTTGCCCTCTTCGGTCCAGCTCCCGGCGAAGATCCAGCAGCCGCTGGCGGTGCTGCCGTTATCACGCAGCTGAGCGAAGGAGCTGAGCTGCTGTCCCTTCCTGACGATCACGGCGCCGCTGACCGGATCGGTCAGATCGGCCAATGCCCGGCCATTGTTCTCCCGGGCCACCTCTTCCGGATGCGGGTTTTCCGGCGTCAGGTAGTCCCAGGACATGTTGAGCACCGCCTCCGGCAGCGCACCGCCTTCTTTGGTGTACATCTCGCGCAGACGCAGGAAGATCCCGGAGAGGATCTCGCCGTCGCTACGGGCGATCCCCGGTGCATCGGCGCCTTTCCAGTGCCACTGCAACCAGCGGCCAGAGTTGACGATGGAGCCGTTCTCTTCGGCGAAGCAGGTGGAGGGCAGGCGGAAGACTTCGGTCTGGATCGTGGTCGGATCGACCGCGTTCAGCTCACCGTGATTCTGCCAGAAGCTGGCAGTTTCCGTATTCAGTGGATCGATGGTTACCAGAAACTTCAGCTTGGAGAGAGAGTCGACCACCTTGTTCTTGTTCGGGAACGAGGCGACTGGGTTAAATCCCTGACAGATATAACCGTTGACCTTACCCTGCGACATCATCTCAAAGTACTGCAGGACGTCGTAGCTTTTGTCCCACTTGGGCAGCCAGTCAAATCCCCAGCTGTTTTGCGCCTGCGCCTTATCGCCATAGAAGGACTTCATCAGGCTGACGAAGAACTTGGGCGTATTCCCCCAATAGTTGACCTGGCCGGGCAGGGTCGGTTTCGGGGTGGTGGCGGCCAGGTAGCTGGTCAGGTCGGTCTGCTGCTCTGACGGCAGGCTCATATAGCCCGGCAGGCTGGTCGACAGCAGCCCCAGATCCGTCAGCCCCTGAATGTTAGAGTGGCCGCGCAGCGCATTGACGCCGCCGCCCGCCATCCCCATGTTGCCCAGCAGCAGCTGGATCATCGCCATGGTGCGGATGTTCTGGGCGCCGACCGTATGCTGGGTCCAGCCCAGAGCGTACAGGAAGGAGGTGGTCTTATCCGGCGCGCTGGTCTCCGCGATGTATTCACAGACCTTCAGGAAGTCAGCGCGGGGGGTGCCGCACAGGTTTTCGACCACCTCTGGGGTGTAGCGTGATACGTGAGTTCGCAGCAGATTCCATACGCAACGAGGATCCTGCAGGGTATCATCACGCTTGGCGAAGCCCTGTTCGTCAAGCTGGTAGTTCCAGCTACTCTTGTCGTAACGGCGCTTCTCGGCGTCGTAGCCGCTGAACAGGCCATCCTCAAAGGCAAAGTCCTCACGCACCAGCAGGCTGGCGTTGGTGTAGTTCTTCACATACTCGGCGTTGATCTTGTGGTTATCGATCAGATAGAGCAGCACCCCGGAGAGGAAGGCGATATCGGTACCCGAGCGGATCGGGGTATAGAAATCGGCCACAGAGGCGGTGCGGGTAAAGCGCGGATCGATAACGATCAGCTTGGCGTTGTTATGGATCTTGGCTTCCATCGCCCAGCGGAAGCCGACCGGGTGGGCTTCGGCGGCGTTACCGCCCATCACCACTATCAGGTTGGCGTTCTTGATGTCGACCCAGTGGTTGGTCATGGCACCGCGACCAAATGTTGGAGCAAGACTTGCTACCGTTGGTCCGTGTCAGACACGTGCTTGGTTATCGACTGCCAGCATCCCCAGCGCCCGGCTGAACTTTTGGGTCAGATAGCCGGTTTCGTTGCTGGAGGCCGAGGCGCACAGCATCCCGGTACTCAGCCAGCGGTTGACGGTGACGCCCTGGGCGTTGGTGGCGATAAAGTGGGCATCGCGGTCCTGTTTGATCAGGCGGGCGATGCGGGTAAAGGCCTCATCCCAGCTGAGGCGCTGCCAGACGTTGGAGCCGGGTGCGCGGTATTCCGGATACTGCAGCCGGGATTCACTGTGGATAAAATCGATGAGACCGGCGCCCTTCGGACACAGCGCGCCGCGGTTTACTGGATGATCCGGATCCCCTTCGATATGAAAAATACTCTCCTTTGCGTTTTTGGCTCCATCCCCCAGGCTGTACATCAACAGCCCACAGCCCACGGAACAGTATGTACAGGTATTACGGGTTTCTTTGGCGCGCAGTAGCTTGTACTGCCGGGTTTGTGCCAAAGCCAGCGACGGGGCGAAGCCCAGCACTGCTGCCGTTGTTCCTGCCATACCGCCAGCGCAGATCCTGAAGAATTGTCTTCTGCTGACTTGCATGGATTGCTCCTCAAATAACCACATTGTTTGTTGAACAACGCCGGCGGGTCCGATGCTGCCGGTGTGTTTCCTTTTCATTGTTTGTTATTGCGTATCGCTTTTTTGGGTATTATTTCCCTAATCGCAGTGTACCATGAAAGTATATCAAAATGTTAATGAGAGGTTTTAATACAGGGTGCGTTTTGCTAGGAAAATGCACTTTTTTTAGCTCATTTTTTCCATTTTTGCCATGTGATTCAAATTATTGAGTTGCCATTTCGGTCGTACTGCGCTATGCGGCGGTCATGTTGGTGAAAAGTGATCGCCATGGATATATAGGCAGGCGGGGGATTCTGGATTTTTTCCTTGTCGGTCAATTTGATGGGAATAGCAGGTGAATAAGAGAACGTCTCTAATGTCGCAGAGCGTGTGCGGCGCGACGACCGTTCCGGTCTGGCCACGTACCGAGCCGAGTGAGCAGCGGCCAGACTGGGTCGCCAATGAAGTTCCGGTCGCGCTGGTCTATAACGGTATTTCTCACGTGGTGATGATGGCATCACCCAAGGAGCTGGAGGCGTTTGCCCTGGGCTTCTCCCTGTCAGAGGGGATCATCCGTTCGCCGCAGGATATCTACGGCATGGAGGTTCAGACGGCCTGTCATGGGCTAGAGGTTCAGATAGAGCTTTCCAGCCGTTGTTTTATGGCGTTGAAGGAACGTCGTCGCTCGCTGGCTGGCCGAACCGGTTGCGGTGTGTGCGGTGTGGAGCAGATTGGCGATGCGCTGCGCCCGCTGGCGCCGTTGCCGTTTCGCCAGCGTTTCGATCTGGCTGTGCTGGACGGTGCGCTGGCGCGCCTGCGTGAGGTGCAGAGCATCGGTAACCTGACTGGCTGTACCCACGCCGCCGCATGGCTTGACGGCAAGGGCGTGCTGCAGGGTGGCTGCGAGGACGTGGGGCGTCATGTGGCATTGGATAAGCTGTTGGGCCTGCGTGCTCGCCAGCCTGGGTGGCAGGCCGGCGCGGCACTGGTCTCCAGCCGCGCCAGCTATGAAATGGTACAGAAGGCGGCGATGTGTGGGGTGGAGATCCTGTTCGCCGTCTCCGCGGCGACCACGCTGGCCATTGAAGTGGCTGAGCGCTGCAATCTGACGCTGGTGGGGTTCTGCCGTCCCGGAAAGGGAACTATTTTTACCCATCCCCAGCGTCTGCGCGCTGTCTGAGTTATGACCGCATGCAGCGGTTTTCTCCGCAGCCGTTGCCCGCTATAGTGGCGGTTGGAAAATCCTTTACCCCTAATCTGGAGCTATCGTCATGCGCTATCCCGAAGTCTACGTTGGTCGCTGTGCACCTTTTATCGGCGGTAAAAGCAGCGCTATCGTTAAGCGCCAGATGACCGATACCCTGGCGCTGCTGCGTCTGGGTCTGGCCGGGGATGAACAGGCGGAATCGCAGGTACACGGCGGCGCCGATCGGGCGCTGTGTCACTATCCGCGCGAGCACTATGATTACTGGCGACAGACCTATCCTCAGCAGGCGGAGCGCTTTGAGGCCGCGGTCTTCGGTGAAAACCTGTCGACCATCGGGATGGATGAGACGTCGGTCTTTATCGGCGATATTTATCGTTGGGGCGAGGCGCTGATTCAGGTGACTCAGCCGCGCTCTCCCTGCTACAAGCTGAATCAGATGATGGAGTTAGGCGATCTCTCCCTGCACATGCAGCAAAGCGGCCGCTGTGGCTGGCTGTACCGCGTCGTGGCGGAAGGGCGGGTTGGCGATCGCTGCCCGCTGGAGCTGGTGTCGTGCAACGGCGATATCAGCGTGGCGCAGTGTATCGCCATTGTTTTCCACATGCCGTTCGATGAAGCGGAGTACCGCCGCTTGCTGGCCTGCGCCGGGCTCTCCGCCAGCTGGTGCAAGACATTGCAGAATCGCCTACTGCACGGGCGCATTGAAGATATGAACCGGCGTTTGTTCGGGCGGGGGTAGCGCCGGCCCCGTGGAATGCAGGTCGGCGGCGGTGGATCAGAGATACAGGGAGCGGACGATCAGAAAGTGTCCGACGAAGTAGCCGAAGGCGATGAGAGCACCGGCGGCGCGGAAGTGAGTGCGGAAGCGGTCGATAAGCCAGACGGCATTGGCCAGTAGCAGCAACCAGGCACCGAGCAGCAGGGAGAACCCCTGATCGTCACCGCGGGTGAAGTACTGGGCACCGGCGATCCATACCATCACCAGCATCATCGCCACGTAGGTGGTCACGGGCCAGCGCAGGGTCTCCAGAGGTCCCCAGATGATGGCCAGCAGCAGCACACCGATGGCCAGCAGGATCAGCAGCGGCGGCCAGTACAGGGTCAGGGTCATGGCGCTGGCAAAGCTGATGGTATACAGCAGCTGGGAGAGAAACAGCGCACCGATGGCATACAGCATCCGTTCACGCGGCAGCAGCAGCAGGGCGTCCGCCGCCAGGGTGGCCAGCAGGCCCAGCAGAATGAAATAGCCGCCGGGTCCCAGATGTGGTGCGTTCCAACCCAGCATCAGCAGCAGTAGCAGGGTCAGGGGTTTAAATAGCCAGCGTTGCCAGCCAGGACCTCGGTAACTGGCGTCGACGTACAGCCAGCCGGAAAATAGAACCGCCAGAAATGCCCAACTCATGCAGCCTCCTAACCTAGGGTGTGGGGATCGGCGCCACGCGCCAAAGAGTCCATGTTCTGAGTGTAGGGGATGGCGTCGGGGGCGACAATGGTTTCCCGCTGCCGATGCAAAGGCGATGCTCCCTATGTTAGGCTGTGGGCGCGCCCGTCGGGCGATTGTGTTAAATGTCTTAACGGAGGAGTCGACGCCGTATCATGTCCAGTCAGCCGCTATACCGTATCCAGTTCATGAATAACGGAAAAAACTATCAGCTGTACGTGCGGGAAATCATACAGAGTCCGTTGTTTGGCTTTATTGAGATCGCGGATTTCGTCTTTGGCAGCCACGGCTCGCTGCTGGTCGATCCGAGTGAAGAGAAGCTGAAGAGCGAGTTCGCCGGGGTAACGCGCAGCTATATCCCGATTCAGGCGGTGATCCGTATCGATGCCGTGACCGAGCGCGGCAGCGCCCGCATTTCTGATCTGGCTGATAATGTGGCGGTATTTCCGCTATTTAACGGGAAGAAGTCCTGATGGAGCGCACGCCGCTGTTTTTTATCATCGTGGTGGCCGCGATCGTGCTGCTGGCGACCCAGCGCTTTGTTCAGCAGCGGCGCCAGGATGCCGCCAACGATGCCGCGCCACTGCAGATCCTGCGGGTGACTCTGACGGAGAAGCGCGCGCTGCCGTCGCCGCTGCGCTCGCGCCAGCGGGAGGAGATCGTCGCTGAAACGGTACGCTATACGCTGCTGTTCAGCGGCGAGGGCGGGGGTGCACCGCTGCGCTTTACGTTGCCCGGGCGTGACTGCGCTGTGCTGAGACCGGGAGTGCAGGGAACCCTGCGCGTACAGGGTAGCCGGTTTATCGACTTTACGCCGGATGCTGCCTGAGCGGTATCCGTTTACTTTTTTTGGCGCGGCGGTTGTTTCTTTTGCCAGGCGAGCAGCTCGAATACGCCGAACAGAAAGATGCGCAGTTCCAACCAAAAGCCGAGCTTGCGCTGTTCCAGCGGTAGGGTGCTCTTCAGCATGGTGACCTGCAGGCCGTGCATCAGCACCATAAAGACCATCGCTACGTTGACGAAGATGTTCAGCGGGCGCGGAAATGCGTGCAGCAGGTTGGCCAGCATGAATCCCCATACACCCAGCATCAGCAGGCGGCCGATATTAATCCACATGGTTGTCTCCCTCGTTTTGCTCTGTTACCTGGCGCCGGTATAGCCGGTAGGCGACCTGTCCGGCGACCTTTTCACGCTGTAACGCCCAGCTGGCCGGAGTGGCCAGGGCAGGGCTGTCAGCCTCACACTCGACATAAATCCAGGCGTCCGCCGCCAGCCAGCCGTTCTGCTCCAGCAGTGTCAGCGTGTCGTTCAGCAGCCCCTTGCGAAAGGGCGGATCGAGAAATACCACCTGATACGGTGTTCCCCTTTGCGCCAGGAAGCGCAGTGTATCGGTATGGATCACCTCAAGCTGGGGGGCGTTGAGCAGGGCCGCGTTTTTGCGCAGCCCCGCTGCCACGAGGCGATCGGCCTCCAGCAGGGTCGCGCGTGCTGCATAGCGTGAGACGGCTTCAAACCCCAAGGCGCCGCTGCCGGCGAAGGCATCCAGACACTGGGTATCGTGCAGGATCGGTGCCAGCCAGTTGAACAGGGTTTCACGTACCCGGTCGGTGGTGGGGCGGAGGCCCGGGCTGTCCGGCACCGGCAGTTTGCGGCCGCGCCACTGTCCGGCGATGATGCGGATCTGGCCGCAGGATTGTGCGTGAGGTTTTTTTGCCATGTAATCTGTTAGTGTCGTTGGGGAAACAGTGAGTGGAGTCAGACGGATGTCTGTCCTACGTTCGCCCGCTATCGGAGTCGGCGGCAAAGTGGATGCGAGCACGGCGTAGGCCGTAACATACGGTTTAATGGCCTGCTCTGCCGCTTTCACCATGTGCGCTGGCCAAAAATGCCGCCTGCGGTATTCTCGGACGCAGGCCAAACACAGCCTAATCCTTTATTGATTGAAATGCCACCCGAAACCCGGTTACATCCATGTTGCGAGCGATGGTTAAGTGATAAACTCAGTCTTTGATATTTTTTAAACCGAATTGGTGTCTCTCGCCGCGCGGCCTTGCCCGCGCCAGCTAACGGCGGGAGTTCGCTTATAGCCTTGATTTGAGGCGGGAGTAGAGTCGTAAGATGGCAAAAGATAAGAAACGTGGATTTTTCTCCTGGCTGGGATTTGGCCGACAGCAGGAAGATCAGCCTCAGGAGCACGCACCCGAGCAGGTGCTGGATCGCGAGCCCGAGCAGGCAGTTCCTGCCGCCGATCCCGCGTCTGTTTCCAAACCTTGCGCAG